>CP058931.1:0-937500 GCA_024760505.1 Nitrospira sp. | reverse complement strand
GCCAGGGTGAATCCGCTGTAACAGGCGGAGAAGGCCCGAACCGGTGTACGTTGCAAAGTGCTCGGATGAGCTGTGGGTAGGAGTGAAAGGCTAATCAAACCTCGTAATAGCTGGTTCTCCCCGAAATAGCTCTAGGGCTAGCCTCGTATTAACCGTGGCGGAGGTAGAGAACTGGATGGGCTAGGGGTGTTCCCACACTACCGAACCCAACCAAACTCCGAATGCCGCTACTGGATATACGGGAGTCAGACTATGGGTGCTAAGGTCCGTGGTCGAAAGGGAAACAGCCCAGACCGCCAGCTAAGGTCCCTAATGTAAGCTAAGTGGGAAAGGTTGTGGAAGCGCTCAGACAGCCAGGAGGTTGGCTTAGAAGCAGCCATCCTTTAAAGAGTGCGTAATAGCTCACTGGTCGAGTGAATCTGCGCCGAAAATGTAACGGGGCTCAAGCTTACAACCGAAGCTGCGGATTTTTATCGAAAGATAGAAGTGGTAGGGGAGCATTCTCTAGGAGTTGAAGGTTGACCGACAAGGACAGCTGGATTCTAGAGAAGAGATTATGCCGGCATAAGTAGCGATAAACGATGTGAGAATCATCGTCCCCGAAAACCTAAGGTTTCCTGGTCAATGTTCGTCAGATCAGGGTTAGTCGGGTCCTAAGGCGAGGCCGAAAGGCGTAGTCGATGGAAAACAGGTTAATATTCCTGTACCGCCGTAATCGCGTTATCAACTAAGGGGGGACGCAGGGGGGTAGGTGCCGCCGGGTTCCTGGAATACCCGGTCCAAGCAAGTAGGTGGGGTCTGTAGGTAAATCCGCGGACCTATTAACACTGAGATGTGATGGGGAGGCCGTAAGGCCATAAACGGACTGATCCCGTACTGCCGAGAAAATCCTCGTAGTGAGTTGTTATGGTGTCCGTACCGCAAACCGACACAGGTAGGTAGGTGTAATACACTAAGGGGCGTGAGAGAACTCTCCCTAAGGAACTATGCAATTTAGCCCCGTAACTTCGGGAAAAGGGGTGCCTCGACTAGGTGAGATGATTTACTTATCAAGCCGAACGAGGTCGCAGTAAAATGGCTCTAGCGACTGTTTACCAAAAACACAGGACTCTGCTAACTCGTAAGAGGAAGTATAGGGTCTGATGCCTGCCCGGTGCTGGAAGGTTAACTGGAGGGGTCAGCCGCAAGGCGAAGCTCCGAATGGAAGCCCCAGTAAACGGCGGCCGTAACTATAACGGTCCTAAGGTAGCGAAATTCCTTGTCGGGTAAGTTCCGACCTGCATGAATGGCATAACGACTGGAGCGCTGTCTCGGGGAGAGACTCAGCGAACTTGTTGTTCCGGTGAAGAAGCCGGGTGCCCGCAACTAGACGGAAAGACCCTGTGCACCTTCACTACAACTTGACATTGGGTGTTGGGCGAGTATGTGTAGGATAGGTGGGAGGCTATGAAGCGGGAGCGCTAGCTTTCGTGGAGCCAACCTTGAAATACCACCCTTGCTTTTCTGACATTCTAACTTGGCCCTGTCATCCAGGGTGAGGACATTGTCTGGTGGGTAGTTTGACTGGGGCGGTCGCCTCCCAAAAGGTAACGGAGGCGCCCAAAGGTTCCCTCAGGCTGGTCGGCAATCAGCCATTGAGTGTAAAGGCAAAAGGGAGCTTGACTGTAAGAGCGACAGCTCAAACAGGGACGAAAGTCGGGCTTAGTGATCCGGTGGTTCTGCGTGGAAGGGCCATCGCTCAACGGATAAAAGGTACGCCGGGGATAACAGGCTGATTTCCCCCAAGAGTTCACATCGACGGGGAAGTTTGGCACCTCGATGTCGACTCATCGCATCCTGGGGCTGAAGCCGGTCCCAAGGGTCGGGCTGTTCGCCCGTTAAAGCGGTACGAGAGTTGGGTTCAGAACGTCGTGAGACAGTTCGGTCCCTATCTGTTGTGGGCGGAGGTGATTTGAGAGGGTCTGTCTCTAGTACGAGAGGACTGAGATGGACGGACCGCTAGTGTGCCGGTTGTCGCGCCAGCGGCAGTGCCGGGTAGCTATGTCCGGTTTAGATAACCGCTGAAAGCATCTAAGCGGGAAGCTAGCCTCAAGATTAGATCACACGGAGGGTAACCTCCCTAAAGGCCACTTGTAGACTACGAGTTTGATAGGCTGGGTGTGGAAGGGCTGTGAGGCCTGAAGCTAACCAGTACTAATCGGCCGTGCGACTTAACAACATTTGTTCTTGATAGACATGGTCTAAGTGAATATGTGAGTTTAATTTAAAAATTAGCTTATTAAAACTTTTTTAAATTAGTCTTTAATATTCGCAGACACTTTCTCGGTGACCTTACCGGAGGGGTACCACCCGTTCCCATTTCGAACACGGAAGTTAAGCCCTCCAGGGCCGATGATACTGCAGCCGTGAGGCTGTGGGAAAGTAGGTCGTTGCCGAGATTTAAATAGGAGAAGCCCAGGGATGATAAGTCCCTGGGCTTTTCTATTTCAGAGAAGTCCATAATAAGTTTAACATTCATTATAAGCACAGTGTGGGCGATGCATCGCATCATACATGGTATCAAAGGTAGGTATGGTATGAGGAATTTTTCCTCGAACAAGTTCATTCCTTACCGAACTAAGTGGGCTTACCAATGAAAATGTCCCTGAATTTGCTTGAAGAAATTCCTGTGCAAAAAAAAGTAGATTCACCACTTTAGGATCCAAATAGTACAAAGGAGACAAATTTAGTATTAAATGTTGAATGCCATGATTTTGTAATCCTTCAAGCCACTGAATAAATTGGTTGGTATCACCTTCATCAAATCTTCCAAAACAATCAAGAATTGTTATGTCATTCTTTCTCCGTTGTTCACAATACATCGGTTTATCCCAATATGATTAAAAATTATTTGTTGTTAACGGTATTCTAGAATTTTCGGTTAAAAGTGGAAAAAATAAATAGGAAAATTTTGCACTACACGCACTACACGTATTGAAAGAAGGCAGGAATATTTCGAAATTTGTGGCGATAATTGTTTGCGAGAAGAATTTGGAGCTACATAGAAATATTTTAAATGGTAACCGTCTCGAAAAATTCCCAAGGTTTGGATAGGAAAAGATGGGGGAAATTGGATGGCGGAATGTTTCTTTAATAAAACAGTAGTGGCGCGTTTGAAGCACTGTGAAATTGGAATCAGACTGGGGGGAATTAATTAAATGTTTCGCAATAATTTCAGTAAGTTATGAATATTTAGTTTAATGGCAGGATTAAATTTGTGAATTCTTTGGAAGTGAAATATTAAATAGACTTTAAAAAATAGAGGAATAATTCTGTGAAAACAACAAGGTCCCGAGCATTATTTCAACGAGCCAATGCATTTATTCCGGGGGGTGTTAATAGTCCCGTCAGGGCATTTGGCTCAGTCGGGGGAGATCCTTTATTTATTAAGCAAGCCAAAGGAATTTTGTTAGAGGACGTGGATGGCAATAAATTTTTGGATTATGTTTTATCTTGGGGGCCTATGATTCTTGGGCATGCTAATTCGCGGGTATTAAAGGCTATCATCAGCGCGTCAAAACGCGGGACGAGCTATGGAGCCCCCTCCGAAGGAGAAGTGGAATTAGCCAAAATTATTATCAAGATGGTTCCCTCAATTGAAAAAGTCCGTCTCGTAAATTCGGGGACGGAAGCCGTTATGAGCGCAATTCGTTTGGCCCGTGCTTACACGAAACGTGACTCAATATTGAAATTCGAGGGCTGCTATCATGGACATGCCGACCATTTGCTCGTTAAAGCCGGATCAGGCGTGGCTACCCTAGGGATACCTGATAGCCCTGGGGTACCAGAATCGTTTGTCCGCCATACACTGACTGCACCATATAACGATATAAAAACTACCGAAAAACTCATTCATAAACATGCCCAACATTTGGGCGCAATTATTGTAGAGCCTATTGCAGGAAATATGGGGGTGATTCCTCCGTCGGATGAATTTTTGCCATGGCTCCGAATGATCACGAAAAAGTACGATATTCTTTTAATTTTCGATGAAGTCATTTCTGGTTTTAGAGTGGATCCGGGTGGAGCGCAAGCCCTCTATAAAGTCATTCCTGACCTCACGATTTTAGGGAAGATCATCGGGGGAGGCTTACCCATTGGAGCATATGGAGGCACCAAGGACATTATGCAAATGATTGCCCCGGCTGGCCCTGTGTACCAGGCCGGAACTCTCTCCGGAAATCCAGTGGCAGTGGCTGCTGGACTAGAGACTCTCCGAATCCTTCAAACACCTGGACTCTATAAAGATTTAGAAAAAACATCCAAAATGTTGGCCGAGGGATTAGGAGAAGCAGCTGAGAAAGCAGGGATTCCCTACTTTCAAACTCGAGTTGGCTCCATGTTGGGTGGATTTTTTACCGAGGGACCTGTCACTGATTACGCCGAGGCCAAAAAGTCAGACACCGAACGATACGCAAAATTTTTTCATGGAATGCTCAATCATGGAATATATTTGGCTCCCTCTCAATTTGAAGCCATGTTGCTCTCAACGGCTCACACCAATAGGCACATTCGTCAGACGATTGCTGCCGCGCAAGAGGTCTTTCCTACACTAAGATAATCTTTTTATTGTTGCAAAGCCATAATTTGGTTTGGCGTTTGGTTTATTGATTGCCAGCCAATCTCCCCATGGTTTACCTATCAGCCTTTTTTTCTACGAATGGCCGAAGGATGCCTTCCATCCATTGTCCTGATTGGGAATGGTGAAAAATCCTGCCGGCGTCGTTCTCGCCCTTGGTCGTGCTCACCTATTCCGCCGTTCCCTCCGTTTGCCAAAGCTGCTACGGGCTTGCGGGATGAGTCATTTTGGGCACTTCATTATTTTTCCTCGTGGGGGAGTTCTGTCACTTATTTGAAAAATATTCAGCAGTCCGTGATGGCAAGCTCTGGAAGCAATTAGCAGGTATTCTGTAACCCCACTGGCTGTCTATACCCATCTATCGGAAAAAATGGAATAATTGTGGAAAAGTTCGCATAATAGTCAAGGCATCGTATCGCGACCAATTTCAAAAGACTGCTCAAAAATGGTTTGTTCTAAGACACCCAAGGCACAACCTAACGGACTAAGGTTTGCTTTAGAAATTGAATCGTCGCCATAATAAGAAATAATTCTAAATCCTTGGAGTCATAGGTGAAGTCAAAAACAAGGAGCGAGCCAGCGACCATATCGGATTTGTAACCTCTTATGTTTTTGAGGCAATTCATAGGCCTGGTTCTTGAAACCCGACCCAGGTGATTTTTCTGGAAATAAAGGAGGTACCCAAATGAGTATGGCGACTTCAACCGAACCGCTTCATCCGGCTATCCAATCTTTTGTGTCCCATCCCCGAAAAATGCTGATTAATGGTCAGTGGGTTAATGCACAGTCAGGAAAAACATTTTCCACGTATAATCCTGCAACGGGTGAAGTAATGGCGGAGGTGGCGGAAGGCGACAAGGCTGATATTGCTCTTGCCGTGAAAGCTGCTAGAAAGGCCTTTGAACAAGGCCCATGGCGAAAGATGACGCCTTCTGACCGCGGCAAACTCCTGTGGCGGTTGGCGGACCTTCTGGAGTCGAATCTGGAAGAATTTGCTCAGTTGGAGTCTCTGGATAACGGTAAGCCGTTAACCATTGCGCGGGTAGCAGACGTTCCATTGGCTGTTGATTTGTTTAGATACATGGCGGGATGGTCCACAAAAATTGAGGGCAATTCCATTCCCATTTCGGTTCCCTATATGCCTGGGTCTCAATTCCTAGCCTATACCCTTCGTGAGCCGGTTGGAGTTGTCGGGCAAATTATTCCCTGGAATTTTCCTCTGTTAATGGCGGCATGGAAACTTGGCCCGGCTTTGGCCGTGGGCTGTACTATAGTGATGAAGCCGGCTGAACAAACTCCCTTGTCGGCATTGCGGTTGGGAGAGTTGTTCATCGAGGCAGGATTTCCAGAAGGAGTCGTGAACATTGTTCCCGGCTATGGGGAAACCGCAGGTGCGGCCTTAGCTGCGCATCCTGATGTGGATAAGATTGCATTTACTGGATCAACCGAAGTTGGCAAACTTATTGTGAATGCTGCGACAGGGAATCTTAAAAAAGTCACATTGGAACTTGGTGGCAAATCACCAAGTGTCGTCTTGCCGGATGCAGATCTGGAAACGGGAATACCCGGAGTAGCGAGTGCGATTTTCTTTAATCATGGCCAATGTTGTGCTGCGGGCTCACGGCTTTATGTGGAAAAGAACATTTTTGATAAGGTGGTGTCAGGGGTTGCCGATCAAGCCAAGCAAATAAAGGTAGGACCGGGGCTAGATCCCACAACTCAAATGGGGCCGTTAGTCTCTGATGAACAACAACACCGTGTCCTGGGGTATTTGGAGTCGGGATTTGCCGAAGGCGCTCAAGCGGTTGCTGGTGGGAAGCGGTCTGGAGACAAAGGTTATTTCGTTGAACCGACCGTCCTGGTCAATACCAACTCAACCATGAAGGTTATTCAGGAAGAAATTTTTGGCCCTGTGGTGTGTGCTGAACCCTTTACTGATGTCGAAGATGTGATCGCCAAGGCTAATGATAATATCTATGGGTTGGCGGCAGCGGTGTGGACAAAAGATTTGAGTAAGGGGCATCGCATTGCCGCGCAATTACGGGCTGGAACGGTTTGGATTAATTGTCATAACGTTTTCGATGCGTCCCTCCCGTTTGGCGGATACAAGCAATCAGGCTGGGGGCGGGAAATGGGACACGAGGCCTTGAATCTCTATACGGAAGTCAAATCCGTCTGTGCCAAACTGGCCTAAAAATCGGGCCATAAAATCTGCTCGAATTTAGCGAAATTTTCCAATAAAGCCTTTGGATAAAATATCGAAATTAGCAGGAAGTAGAGGACTAATTTATGGAGTGTTATGGATGAATGAATTTTCAAATTCAATATTGATGAACAATTGAAACATTTTGACAATCAATATAAGGAACTAGATGTGTTGGAAATAGAAAGCCCCTAAAAGGGGCCAGTATTAGCTCGCTATTCATCATCGTCTTCCTCGTCTTCGGCGTCGATGGCGGCTTGGCGCATCTGCTCTTCCATGGCATTGTGGATGAGCATCCTGAGAAACATAGAAATAACTGACCCTTTTTCCAGTGTTCCACCTGGAGGAATGGCAATTTTCCCTTCTTCCACCATTCTATCCAGCCATTTTTTCTGATCCGGGGTCACATGAACCGGAATCTCCACGAGAGGAATCTTTCCAAAAATATCCATTATAGCCAGTCTCCTTGTTACATAAACCTGATATATTTTCGCTAATCCCCTTACCTCGTCCGGTGAGATTCAAAGCGAAGTGTTGATGAGTGAATGTGGTCCTCTTGCCTGTTTCGATAAGACCACGCGCTCTTCGGCTTTGTCAATGAAAGAATCGTGAATCCACAGGATGAGGGTAGTCTTTCAGGCCAGGGTTAGAAGGTGCCCGATCGAATGGCTTGGAGGCATTTGGGAGGATAGGTCTAACACAATTGTTGTTGAGGAAGTATAGCTTTAAATTGGGCGTCATTGAAATTTTTGTCGGCTGTCATCTTTCGGGCGGACAGGGCGGATAAATTCGGGAAGTTGTTTTAGGATAAGCCTAAGACGTCGGCCATGGAATAGAGGCCAGGTGGTTTTTGGGCTACCCATTCAGCTGCCCGGAGCGCGCCCTGAGCAAAGGTATCGCGAGTATGGGCCCGGTGGGTTATTTCAATGCGTTCTCCTGGCCCCCCCCATAAAATGGTGTGATCGCCAACAATATCTCCTGCGCGGATGGTTTGCATACCGATTTCACGAGTCTTCCGTTCGCCGGTCATACCATGTCGTGTATAGACGCCCACTTCTTGTAAATCCCATTCCATGCCTTCTGCCAAAGCCTCAGCCAGTTTTAGGGCAGTTCCGCTGGGGGCGTCCTTTTTCTTATTGTGATGGGCTTCGATTACTTCGATGTTGTACTGCTCACCTAGAGATCTGGCGATTTTCCCCACGGTGCTGAGGAGCACATTGATTCCTACGCTCATGTTTGGGGAAAACACACAGGGGATTTTAAGAGCGAATGTTTTAAGTTGGGCCAATTCTTGATCAGTGAATCCCGTAGTTCCAATGACCATGGCCTTGGTAGATTTGACGGCATGCTCGAGGTTGGCCAGACAGGAGGAAGGAGCCGTGAAGTCGACTACCACATCACCTTCTGAGAGGCAGGCGTGGAGATCGTCGGTGATTGGAATGTTCACTTGCCCGATTTGGGCGACTTCGCCAGCGTCTTTTCCAATAGCGGGATGCCCTTTTACTTCGACTGCACCGGAAAGCTGTAGCCCAGGGGTGTCCTGAGTTAACGCGACTAATCGCATGCCCATTCGACCGGCCGCGCCGGTAATGATTGTTCGAATCATGTGTTCTCTTTCCTCAGAGCACTCCGGCTTGTTGCAAGGCTTCTTGGAGTGCTGGTCGAAATTCCGCAGCAAGTGGGGTTAGCGGCAGTCGGACTTCTTCTGACATTTTTCCCATCATGGCCAGAGCCGCTTTCACGGGAATGGGATTAGTCTCCAAAAACAATGCTCCAAATAAGGGAGAGAGTTTGTAGTGAAGGAGTCTGGCTGTTTCGTAGTCACCTTTTAGTGCGGCGTTCACCATGTTTGCCATATCGGTCGGGGCGACGTTTGCGGTGACGGTGATCACGCCTTTCCCGCCGAGGGCGATCATAGGGAGTGTCAGGGGATCATCGCCTGAGAGCACAAGGAAGCCAGGTCGGGATTGTTGTATAATTTCGGACACCTGTTGAAGAGATCCACTGCCTTCCTTGATGCCAATAATAGTCTGAATCTCCGACAGGCGGCTCACTGTGGTCGGCAACATGTTGATGCTGGTCCGCCCTGGAATATTGTAAAGAATCTGGGGTAAGTCGACGGCTTTGGCGATGGCGGAAAAATGACGAAAAAGCCCTTCCTGTGTGGGCTTATTGTAATACGGCGTGATGAGCAAAGCCCCATCGGCACCCACGGCTTTGGCATGTTTCGTAAAAGTAATGGCTTCATCGGTTGAGTTTGAGCCTGTTCCGGCAATGACAGGAACCCGCTTATTCACCACTTCGACAGTGAATGAAACGACCCGTTCATGCTCTTCCGGAGTCAAGGTGGCTGATTCGCCTGTCGTCCCACAAGGTACAATGCCATGGGTCCCAGAAGAAATTTGGGATTCGATGAGATCGGCCATGGCCTTTTCATCAAACTTTCCCTTTGAGAATGGGGTGACAATAGCGACTAACGAACCGCTGAACATAATTCTGACCTCAATCTTTTGGTGTAGGGAATTTTTGTGTTTGTAACGACAAAACGGCGAACGCCTTGGCGAATCAATACAAGACTTTAAATCGAAAAATCAATTCGAGAAGGTTTCTGAAATGGTTTCGCCTCGAATGAGGTCCTCGTAGCTTTCCCGTTTTCGAATGACTGTGATGTCCTTCCCTTTCACGAGCACCTCGGGGACGCGTGGCCGGGAATTATAATTTGAAGCCATTGTAAATCCATACGCTCCGGCACTCATGACGGCCAGGAGATCTCCAGGTTGAGAATGGGGCATTTTTCGATCTTTTGCTAAAAAGTCTCCTGATTCGCAAATGGGTCCCACTACATCAACAGTGTTGACTGCGGATGACTCTTTTTTTAATACCGGCTGAATATCGTGGTGGGCATCATATAAGCTTGGTCGTAACAGATCATTCATTGCGGCATCGACAATCACGAAATGCTTGTCCGCGCTTTCCTTGTTATACAGCACTTTCGTCACCAAGATGCCCGCGTTCCCTACAATGGACCGGCCCGGTTCCATAATAATTTGGCATGAGACGGATTGGAGCAACGGGGAAATAGCTTCAGCCAACTCTTTGGGATGGGGAGGCGTTTCGTCCGAGTAGGTTATACCAAGTCCTCCGCCTATGTTGAGATACTGAATGTGGACACCTTTGGCTTGCAGTGTTTGAATTAAGGCGACAGCTTTTTTTAAGGCATCAACAAATGGGGTGACCTGGGTTAATTGGGAACCAATGTGTGAATGAACGCCTACCACTTCAATGTGAGGAAGGTTCCCGGCTGCGTCAAATTCTTCAAGTGCCCGGTCCGCTCCAATTCCGAATTTGCTTTTTTTTAATCCGGTAGAAATGTACGGATGGGTTTGTGGATCAATATCCGGATTGATGCGTAACGCCACTTTGGCGCGAAGGCCCATGGAGCCAGCCACCTCATTGATCTGCTGAAGTTCACCGGGAGATTCAACATTGAACATCAAAATATCCGATTCCAATGCATATTGAATTTCTTCTTTGGATTTGCCGACCCCGGCAAAGACGATTTTGTTGGGCGTCATTCCGGCTTTTAATGCGCGAAAAAGTTCTCCACCCGACACAATGTCTGCGCCACACCCTTCCTTGGCGAGGAGACGCAAGACGGTCAGGTTCGAATTGGCTTTCATGGCAAAGGCCACGATATGTGGAATGGCATTGAAGGCTTGGTCAAAAGCATGAAAATGTCGAATCAATGTCCGGTGGCTATAAATGTAACAGGGAGTACCCACCTGTTCCGTAATGTGGCGAATGGGGACCTCCTCACAGAATAATCCGTCCCCCTGGTAGTGAAAGTCATGCATGCTGGATATCCTCATCAAACAGGTCCAAATTTTCAAGAGCGATTTCGGAAACAATGGATTGAAAGGCTTCTTTTAAATTTCGATAGCGTAATTTTGTGTGGGGGGTGATGGCTCGGAGAATTTCCCCATCAAATAAGGTGTAAATAGCTTTCGGAGTCGCATGTTTTATGTGTTCAAAGTTGACCACGATATCCATTTTGGCCTCACGTCCTGCTTGTGTAATCCTTTTCAAGAGTTCTTTGGCATTCAGGTGGTCCAATGTTCCCTCCAGATCAATGAACAGAGCCGCAAAGGCATCGTGACGACGAGCTTTCATTTTCAAGCACAGCTCCTGGGGTTTGGAATCAGGAGATGGTTGAGGGTGAAGAGCGTTAGGAACGAGTTGTTGTGTTTCACATGTCGGGAGTTTGATTTGCAAATTTTTTAACACTTTAGCCAGGGGGGATAGAGCGCCTTTGGGTGTGGTGCGGTATATCAATTTTCGGAATTCCCAATTCATTTCAAGCCGGGGAATCAGTCGCTGGCTCTTATGCCCCATGCGTTTCCAGATGCAGGGCCAGGAATAAAACTGGTGGTTGGCCCAGAAAAATCCTTCCTGTAATTGCTCGGCTGACATGCGTTTGGGTGTGTATACCACATGCTTCCCGTCATATTTCGACCAGTCCTGATCAATGATCCGGCCCTCCCGCTTAAAGCGTTCGAACAAGGCCGTCCCTGGAAGGGGGGTCAACACATTAAAGTAGGCCAATTCGACTTTGTTTCGTGTCAAAAATTCTACGGCAGTCTCGAATACCGACTCGTCATCATTGTCAAATCCAAACACGAGACCGGGGTTCACCATGATGCCATGGTCATGAAACATTTTAATTTGGTTTTCAAATTTCCGCACCTGATTGAATCCTTTGTTGGTTTCATCGAGCGAATCATCCGACAACGATTCCATCCCGACAAAAACCGATACGCAACCGCTATCGGCCGCCAATCGTACCATTTCAGGATCATCCCCAAGAAAGAGAGTGGACTGACAGCCCCATTTAATATTGAGAGATTTCAGGGCCTGCCATAACTCACGGCAGTAGGCACGATGACTGTTATGCAGGTCATCAACAAAAGCAACAATCGAACCTTCTTCCAGCCCTACCCAAATTTTCAGGGAGGTTGTTAAGGCGTGGAAAAGTGACCCACGGGTCATTCGTTCAATAATGTCCGAGCGCAGCCATTCTTTGGCTCGTTTCAGCTCTTCAATGACTTCGGGAACGGGTCGGCGTCGAGTGGTTTTGCCATTAAATGGGGAAACGCTGCAAAACTCACAATCAAAATGACATCCTCGCGTCGTGAAGGTGCAAAGCCTGGTCATGTAAGAATCCGGGCTGAGCAATTCAATACGCGGGGGTTTGTAATGACTCAAGGTTGGAAATTGGTCCATGCGATAGATTCGTTTCAAGGACCCGGCCTCGATGTCGGTAATGACTTGAGGCCAAAGGTCTTCGGCTTCCCCGCAGACAATGGAATCGCAATGGCGAAGGGCTTCATCTGGGCAATAGGTGGGGTGCACTCCTCCGAGAATGACCGGTTTCCCCCGTCGACGAAATTCATCCGCGATTTCATAGGCTCTCGGGGCATAACACGTCATAATGGATATTCCAATCACCTCACAGGGAGTCTCAAAATCGATATCCCTAACGGCTTCGTCCACGATTTCGACATCCCATGATGTTGGAGTGTAGGCGGCAATCGCTGGGAGGCTGAGCTTCGGAAACCAGATCGACCGGCGCTCGCTAGCCGTCATACGATAGGGATTATTTCTTGGATAAGGATCAAGCAACAGAAGTTTGGGACGAATTGCCCCGTGAGTGAGTGAGGTATCCATTCTTTTATCCTCCACAAACTGTTGGAGAGACTGTGGGGGCCTCATTGTACCTCGTGAGGTTCTCCCTGGACAAATCCCTGTGTATTATCGGGTATCGATAGGATACACGGTCGGTAATTCCACTGCTTCTTCCAGTGGTACATTGAGGGGGTCCTGGTCAAAGGCTCCCTCTGTTTTGGCCTGATCTTGCTGTTGCTTGAGTCTCTTGGCTTCAATGCCAACTTTTTCTGGGGGGATGGGAGGGCCCACTGCTCCGCAACCTGAGGAGGAGAGGAGCCCCAGTATGCAAAAAATGAGGAAATACCCGGTAGGAATTTTTAGGATTTGCCTCATACCGTTCACTGTTTTTTCATCGAATGTTTCATTTCGGCCTGTAATGATTTTTTCCAACCCTTGATCTGTTTTGTGACTTGGGCTGTAGCGGTACCACCTATAATGTTTTTACTGTTAATTGCAGCTTCGGGAGTTAAAACTTGAAATGCCTTGGCGTCAAAAGACGATGAGGCATTCAGTAAATCCTGTTGGGTGAGTTGTCCCAAATCCTTCCCTTTCGCTAAGCACTCCCGTACCAGACTTCCCACCACGTGGTGGGATTCACGGAAAGGCATCCCCTTTTTAACCAGATAGTCCGCCAACTCCGTGGCAAGCAGAAAACCCTGAGACACTGCTTCTTTCATAGGCTCAGGTCGTATCGTTAGTTGAGCCAGGAGTTCTGCGTAAATATTAACCGATATCGTCACGGTATCCAATGTGTCAAACAACGGTTGTTTGTCTTCCTGAAGGTCTCGATTGTAACTGAGAGGCAATCCTTTTAAAGTGGTCAGGAGGCTGAACAAATGTCCATAGACCCGACCGGTTTTTCCGCGGATCAGTTCAGGGACGTCTGGGTTTTTTTTCTGGGGCATCATGCTGCTGCCTGTACAAAATCCGTCGGGAAGATCTGTGAAGTGGAATTCTTGTGATGACCATAAAATCAGCTCCTCACTTAAACGAGAGAGGTGCATCATCACGATGGCGCAAGCGCTAAGCACCTCAATGACATAATCTCGGTCAGACACGGCATCCAGGCTATTCTGGGTCACGCGAGGGAAATGTAATAAGGATGCGGTATAGTGTCGATCGATCGGGTAATTGTTTCCAGCTAACGCACCGGAACCTAACGGCATGACGTTAATTCGAACCAAGGCATCATGGAGACGCCCTTTGTCCCGCTCAACCATTTCAACATAGGCTAGGGCATGATGCGAAAAGAGGACGGGCTGGGCCCTCTGTAAATGTGTATAGCCCGGCATCATCACCCCCATATACCGCTCAGCGAGCGTCACGAGCGACTGTTGAAGTAAACGGAGATCATTGCTCAGGTGTTGGAGAGTATCCCTGAGGTAGAGCCGAAGATCCAGGGTGACTTGATCATTCCGACTTCGGCCGGTGTGGAGTTTCCCGCCAACGGGCCCAATGAGCTCAGTCAGGCGCCGTTCAATGCTCATGTGCACATCTTCATCTTCGGTCTTCCATTGATGACGGCCGGCACGAATGTCCTCCCGAATGGTCAGGAGTCCTCGAATAATGGTTTGGCATTCTCGCTGCGGCAAGACCTTAGCCCGTTGTAACGTTTTACAATGGGCGATGCTGCCTTCAATGTCATATTCATACATGCGGCGGTCAACGTTGATCGAGGCGGTGAACGTTTCCACTAGTTGATGTGTTTGACCTTGAAATCGCCCTCCCCAGAGTTTTTGATCTCCGGGTTTTTGTGGCGGCTTTGGTTGAGGTGATGCTGAAGAACGAGATCGGGCGTTGAGGGAGGTTGCGCCGGCACGTTTTTTCATGAAGACTATCTTCCTAACCATTGAAGTAAAATAGCTTTTTGGATGTGTAGGCGGTTTTCTGCTTGATCCAGAACGACTGATTGTGGGCCGTCCAGCACGTCTTCGGTTATTTCCTCTCCCCGATGGGCCGGCAGGCAATGCATGAGGAGGGCATTGGGTTTTGCCTGCTGCATGAGTCCCCCGTTGACTTGATAGGGCGCCAGAGCTTCCATGCGTGGTTCCTGCTGGTGTTCCTGGCCCATGCTGATCCACACATCTGTATAAATCACATCAGCGCCCGTTGCGGCAATATTAGGATCATGGGTGATTTCAATTCTGGCACCTGTTTGTTGGCTTTCTTCCTGGGCCGCTGCGACGATACGGGGATCAGGTTCATACCCTGGTGGGCATCCTACGATCACGTGCATGCCGACCTTGGCCCCGATCTCGATGAGGGAGTGGGTGATATTGTTTCCGTCTCCAATATATGCCAGCTTTAAGCCTTTCGCGTGGCCCCTGTGTTCGACAATGGTCAAAAGATCAGCTAATGCCTGGCAGGGGTGACAATCGTCCGTTAACCCATTGATGACAGGAATCGAGGTATGTCGGGCCCATTCCTCTAGGGAGGTTTGGTTGAATGTCCTTACGACAAGTCCATCCAAGTATCGCGTTAGAACTTTTGCCGTATCGGCTAAACTTTCTCCACGGCTCAATTGGATTTTTTCGGACGCTAGAAAAATGGCTTGTCCACCAAGTTGATTCATCCCGGCTTCAAACGAAACCCTGGTCCGCGTAGAGGGTTTTTCAAAAATAAGACCCAACGTTTTGCCCTTCAACGGAAAAGTGGTGCGCCCCTGTTTTCTGGCAGCCTTCATCTTTTGAGCAAGAGCAATCAAATGGTGAATCGTATCCCTGGGAATATCGGCCACCGTCAGCAAGTCCTTGGGAAGGTCCGTTCTCTTCTTGCGCTGTGCGAAAGGGGGGGATTTTCTGGTACGAGAAGACTGGCTTGGTGACGACATGATTTATCGATGCTTGGAAAGAACGTCAGAGAGGACGGACAGGAGCCGATCAATCTGTGCGTTACTGATGATTAAGGGAGGCACAAATCGGAGGACCTTTCCCATAGTGCAGTTGATTAGGACACGTCGGTCAAGGCATTCCAGGACGAGAGGTTTTCCGTCAATGGTTAATTCTAAACCCTGGAGGAGGCCCAGGCCACGGGCTTCATGGATGCAGGAGAATTGCTCTTTCAAGGAGCCAAGTCCTTTGGCTAAATAGCGACCGGCAACCAGCCCTTGTTCAAGTTTTCCGCCTTCAATGAGGAGTTCTAAGACTTTTAAGGCTACCGCGCAGGCTAAAGGGTTGCCTCCGAACGTGGAGGCGTGAGTGCCTGGTTCAAATGCCGCTGCGACCTTGTCGGTAGCTAGGCACGCTCCAATGGGGAGGCCTCCTCCCAAGCCTTTAGCTAACGTCATAATGTCGGGTTGAATTCCGAACTGCTCATAAGCAAACAACGTCCCCGTGCGACCCATCCCGGTTTGGACTTCATCGAATATCAGAAGGATTTGGTTCTCTGTGCAGAACTCTCGAAGTTCCTTCAGATAGGAAGGATGGGGAACCATGATTCCACCTTCAGCCTGAATGGGTTCTAACAGCACAGCTGCCGTTTGGGGAGTGATATTGGCTTTCAAGGCTTCCAGATCATTGAATGGAACGTATCGAAAGCCGGGAACAAGCGGTCCAAACCCTTCTTGTAATTTTGGCTGCCCGGTTGCAGTGAGACTCGCCAATGTTCGTCCATGAAAGGAATTCACCATGGTCAAAATTTCAAACCGTTCCGGGCCAAAGGTGTTATGTGCATATCTCCTTGCTAACTTTATGGCGGCCTCGTTGGCTTCTGTCCCGCTATTACAAAAGAACACTTTGTCCGCAAAGGACAGTTCCACCAGCTTTTGGGCCAGCCTGGTTTGGGGTTCGGTATAAAACAGGTTGGAGGTATGAATGAGTTGCCGGGCTTGCCGGGTGATGGTCTCCACAAGATCCGGTTGGGCATGGCCTAGGACATTGACGGCAATTCCCGCGAGACAATCGAGATATTCCCGGCCTTCTGCATCATACACCAGACATCCATTTCCCCGAACAAGGGAAATGGGTAGTCGGGTATAGGTATTCATCAGAAATTTACCCGTATTTTGTTGAAGTTCACTTGTAATCATATTGTCAAAAACCCGCGTGAATGCAGGCGAATTTATCACACGACTTCTTAGGTGCGCAATAATGAGTTGTGTGGGAGATTGGCCGGATAACAAAAAAGCAGGAGAGGAGGCTCCGTCCGAGATTCCAATCCAGGCCGGAGGAGCCTCTAAATGCTAAATGTCGTTATGGCTGGTTGGGAGCCTGGCGACGAAGATCATAGGCTAAGCCTAATTTGCTTAACGTCCATATAAGCCACTTGGATGGATCAAAATTATACCAGCGAACTCCATTTCGATAGTCACTTTGATACATATGATGATAGTTGTGATATCCCTCTCCAAATGTGAGTAATGATATCCACCAACTATCTCGGCTCGAATCCGATGTTCCATGGGGTTGATCACCCCAGATATGGCAAATGGAATTAATGAAGAATGTTGAATTTAGGACAAAGAAGGTACGTGCGAGCCCAGCCAGGAGGAAGCACCCGACACCCCCAATCCACCCATTGTACAAAAGCCCCACGACGAATGGCAGCACAAGTCCAGACAAAAGAATGGGAAGGTAATATTTGTCTTGCCACAAAATCAGAGGATCCTGCAAAAGCCGGGTGGCATATTTGGGGTCACGATTGGGGTCTTTCCAGAAAATCCAGCCACAATGGCTGTGCCAAAAACCCAGGGTGGCGTTATAGGGATCTTCTTTCTGGTCGCACCGGGCATGGTGCCTAATATGGTCGCTGGCCCATCGTAGCGCGGAGTTTTCTAACGCCATACCGCCTGCGATTAAGAACGTGGCTTTGATCCAGTTTGGGCACTTAAAGCTCCTATGGGTAATTAACCGGTGATAGCCTACAGTAATGCCTAATCCTGTAAATAGGTAAAGCATGACAAACATGGTCCAGTCTACCCAGGAGAAATCGTAAAAGTAGGCATACAATGGGAGCCCGACAATTGTGGTCAATACAATTGCCCCAAACAGAATCATTGTGGGGTAATCTCGTTGTGGAGTTCCGGCTAAGGAGGGGTCTAACGTTCGTGACATAGCTGTCTAAGTCCTCTTATATCTCTAGTCACCTAAGATCATGTTCCCCATGCCTGGATGGGAAATTCAACGGTGATAGATTTGTTAGTGAAATAAAACCTTAGGATTGAAATCTCTTTTACATATACGAAAGTGGGTTGTTGAAACCGACTAACACGGGACTTGATTTTCCCGTGTAAAAGAGTGGTTTGAGAGTTTAATGTACCAATTTAATCGGGGAGAGGCAATACTATAGCAGCAATCAATCTTGATACCATTCATATGAATAGAATACCAGATTGTTTGAAAAAAGCTAGGGGGCCCTGTCAAACTAAGGCCCCCTCACTACTAACGTCTGTGGTTATTTTTGAATTCGCAATCAATTTGTAGAAACATTATCAGCATTTGATATGGGCTCTGTGAAGAGGTCACTGGGAAAAATATCAAACCTACTCTAAGGTAAATGTTAGTACTTGTAGCTGTCTTCTTTGAACGGTCCGTTGACTGGTACGTGAATATAGTCGGCCTGTGTTTGAGTGAGTTTAGTGATTACCCCTCCAAAACCTCTAACCATATGGGCTGCCACTTCTTCATCGAGATGTTTCGGTAAAACCTGCACTGTAATTTTTCCATCCTTCTGGTCGGCGAATTTCCGTTCGTAGAGGTAAATTTGAGCGAGGACTTGATTGGCGAATGAGCCATCCATGACTCGGGATGGATGCCCGGTCCCATTTCCCAAATTCACCAAGCGCCCTTCGGATAGCAAAATGAGGTGATCATTGCTGGCTTTGTCACGATAGACCGTATGTACCTGAGGCTTTACTTCTTCCCATTCCCAGTTCTTTCGCATAAAGGCAGTATCGATTTCATTGTCGAAGTGTCCGATATTGCAAACGACCGCCCCACATTTCAAGGATTGCAGGATGGCTGAATCGCAGACATTCAAGTTGCCGGTAGCTGTGACGACTATATCTGTCTTCTGGAGAAGGTCGGAATTGATGTCTTCGACCTTGCCTGTATTGATCCCACCTCTATAGGGAGAGACCACTTCATACCCATCCATGCAGGCTTGCATGGCACAGATGGGATCAATCTCTGAAATTTTGACAATCATGCCTTCCTGTCGAAGTGATTGAGCCGAACCCTTTCCGACGTCGCCATACCCGATCACGAGGGCTTTTTTTCCTGACAGGAGGTGATCAGTCGCGCGTTTGATCGCGTCATTCAAGCTGTGTCGGCAACCATACTTGTTATCATTTTTTGACTTGGTGATTGAATCATTCACATTAATGGCTGGAACTTTTAGCGTGCCATTTTTTAACATTTCCTGTAGGCGATGAACCCCGGTGGTTGTTTCTTCAGTAATCCCATGAATACGGTTTAACATGGCTGGATATTTTTTGTGGAGCATCATCGTCAAGTCCCCACCGTCATCCAGAACCATATTGGCATCCCACGGTTGGCCATCTTTTAAAATGGTTTGTTCCAGGCACCACTCATATTCTTCTTCTGTTTCACCCTTCCAGGCAAATACAGGAATTCCCTTTGCGGCGATGGCAGCGGCGGCATGATCCTGTGTTGAAAAGATATTACAGGAAGACCAGCGAACCTCAGCTCCCAGTTCAATGAGCGTTTCAATTAACACTCCGGTCTGAATAGTCATGTGAATGCAGCCAAGAATTTTTGCCCCTCTTAATGGTTGGGAGTCATGATATTTCTTTCGAAGAGCCATCAAGGCCGGCATTTCTGTTTCGGCAATGCATAATTCTTTTCGTCCCCAATCGGCCAGACGGATATCCGCAACTTTATAGTCAGTTGCGGCGGCTTTAGTCATAGTTGCAGTGCTCATAGAAATTTCTTCCCCTTCTCAGGATGAGTGATTGAAGATACTGGACATAAGAAGAAGGGAGTCTTGAAATCCCCCTTACTCAAAAGGCCGAGGCGCTTAAAGATTATAGGCCTGCACCTTTTCGGAGTAAATTTGCTATGTCGGTTTTTTCCCAGGTGAATCCTGGTTCGTTTCGCCCAAAATGTCCGTATGCTGCAGTTCTTTTGTAAATCGGGCGGCGCAACTTGAGATGCTCGATGATGCCTCTTGGAGTCAACGGAAAGTGTTTGATGATGAGCTTCTCGATCTGCTCAACAGACGCTTTTTCTGTGCCCTTTGTATCAACCAAAACAGAGACTGGTTCTGCAACTCCGATGGCATAAGCCAATTGCACTTCACATTTTTCTGCCAATTGGGCGGCAACGACATTTTTAGCAATATATCGGGCCATGTATGAGGCTGATCGGTCTACTTTGCTGGGGTCTTTTCCGGAAAAAGCTCCTCCTCCGTGACTGCCAACCCCGCCATAAGTGTCTACGATGATTTTTCGTCCAGTCAGTCCGGTGTCTCCCATGGGGCCACCGGTGACAAATCGTCCGGTGGGATTGATGTGAAATTTGATATTTTTTTGATTGAAAAATTTCTTAGGCATGACGGGAATAATGACTTTTTCCATCACATCCTTTTCGATTTTCTTTGAGGTGACCGCATCGCTGTGTTGGGTGGAAAGGACGATGGTGTCAATGCGAATGGGTTTCCCGTTTTTATATTCGACCGTCACCTGTGACTTTCCGTCAGGCCGAACCCATGGGAGAATATTCTTTTTTCGAACTTCTGCCAGTCTTCTGGTTAAACGGTGCGCCAGGATAATGGGCATTGGCATGAGTTCAGGGGTTTCATTCGAGGCATACCCGAACATTAACCCTTGATCGCCAGCACCACCTGAATCCACACCCATGGCAATGTCGCCCGATTGGTTATGAATGGCGGTTAACACCGAGCAGGTACTGTAATCGAATCCCCATGTCGCATCGGTATACCCCACCTCACGAATCGTCTCACGAATAATCTCCGGAATTTCTACATACGCCCTGGTGGAAATTTCTCCGGCCACAAAGGCGATTCCTGTGGTAAGAATGGTTTCACAGGCCACCCTGCAGTTCTTGTCTTTTGCAATGATTGCGTCAAGTATACCGTCGGAAATCTGATCGGCAATCTTATCCGGATGCCCTTCCGTAACCGATTCCGAGGTAAAGAGAAAATTGGTTTGTCTCATCAAGAGTTCCCCCTAACCAATTGCTTGAGCCCACATGCCCTGAATGGCATGGTCTCAGTTGGTGAATAAAGCAAAGCACAAAACACTTAATTTAGCGCAATTAAACCTCTATCCGCAATTTTTGGTTTGGCTATAACTGAAAAACCTGAGGCTTTCCTGGTTTCGTTCTTTGTTTTCGGCTAAAGGTTAGTAAAACATAAAATTCCCATAACGCAAAGTTCTCATAAAGAAAATTAAAAAAGTGAGACGGACGAATGAATGGCTTTCCTCATTTCGATTGATTTGCCTGGAGCCCAGGCTGTTAGTAACTCTACGGGGAGGATTAGGTTGCAGCATTAGTTGCCATATTTGGCAATTCGAAGCTCGTTTTTCGGATGATTAAGTCCCGCGTCGCTTTTTAGGGAAGGATATGAATAGTGGTTCGTTTAGTGAAAGCTTGGTGAGCGCCAACTGCTTGTCCATGCGTAACTGAGGGCTACGCACCATAAATGGTGAGTGTTTTAACGTGCTTTCCATGAATTTGTAGTGGACTGGGGAAATGCTAATGTGAGCCATTCGATGCATTTGATAAATATAGGATTTTTTATATTTCACTCATGTCAAGGTGGAAATGGTCGTTGGGTTGCGTACCTAGAATTCCCAGTGGTAAGATCCGCTCTTATTTCATGTGAAAAAACATCTGTTTATAAAAATTCCCGGCGATTGAGACGAGGGCCTGGTGCCGCTTTTTTTTTGGCGGAAATCTGTAAGGAGGCTTGTTGATGTACAAAACAATATATGTCCCGGTTGATAATTCAGACCATTCGAATATGGCTGTGGAACTGGGGGTGCAGTTCGCGAAAATTTTCGGATCGAAAATTGTGGGAAGCCATGTATATGCGGCCAAGATGCATGATAAGCGGTTTAAACAAATGGAGGCAGGTCTTCCTGAGGAATATCACGACGAAAAAGAGTTAGATCGCCAGCGCCAAATCCATGATTCCCTTATCACCAGAGGATTGCAAATAATTACAGATTCGTATTTGGATTTTGTCGACCAGAAATGCGCGGAAGCGAACATTCCTCTGGAGCGCCGCTCACTTGAGGGGCGAAACTGGAAAGCAATCGCGGAAGATATCACAAAAAATGGGTATGACTTGACCATTATGGGAGCCTTGGGAGTTGGTGCGGTGAAGGACTCTGTGATCGGTAGCAACACGGAACGTGTGATCCGTCGGATTCGTAATTCGGACATGTTCATTGTGAAAGATACCAAACCCATGAATGGTGGGAAAATTGTAGTAGCTGTGGATGGGAGCCATTACTCCTTTGGCGGACTGAAGACCGCGCTCGCCCTGGGAAAGGCTCTCAATAAACCGGTAGAAGCGATATCAGCATTCGATCCCTATTTTCATTATGCGGCGTTTCACAGTATTTCAGGTGTTTTGAATGAAGAGGCTGGGAAGGTGTTTCGGTTTAAGGAGCAGGAAAAACTTCACGAGGAAGTCATCGACAGCGGACTTGCGAAAATTTACCAGTCTCATCTGGATGTCTCTCGCGATGTCGCACAGGAGGAGGGCGAAGATATTAAGACCACTCTGCTTGACGGCAAAGCGTTTGAGAAAATCATTCAGTACGTTCGAAAAGAGCAGCCATGGCTGCTTATCGTTGGACGGATTGGGGTGCATAGCGATGATGATATGGATATTGGCAGCAATGCCGAAAATCTTTTGCGTTCAGCTCCTTGTAATATATTAATATCCAATAAGAAGTTTGTTCCTCCGATTGACACCCAGGCTGAATACACGATTGCCTGGACAGAAGAAGCCTTAAGACGAATGGAGAAGATCCCGGTCTTTGCGCGGGGAGTGGCAAAGACTGCGATACATCGATATGCCATCGAAAAGGGTCATACCATCATCAGTAATTCAGTTATTGATGATGCGGTTGGTGATATTTTACCCAAGGGTGCGATGGACGCTATGAAAACGCTAGGTGGTACCCTCGATGCGGCCGGAGTCGATCGGAATACTATGCAGGCAGGAAATGAAGTTGCGCAGGACCTAATGGGCTCAACATTGAGCGGTATGATGTCCCAGGTGGTGGAGGAAATACCGGCGGAGACTTCTGAGCCAATGAGCGCAGGAAATAAATCGTATCTGGCTCGAATGTCGAGAGACTATTACGTCTGTGGTGGCTGTGGATATATTGGGAAAGGCGACCATCCGGTGATGTGTCCTGTTTGTGGTTTGGATGGAGCGCAATTTAAACAAGTCGATAAATCTATTTTTGATGCGGCTGCCAAAGCGGAAGGTGGCTTGGAAACACAAGTGGCATATGACGATATTCCTATGCAGTGGACGAAAGATGCTCGTGAAGCAATTCGAGCCGTTCCCGCTGGTTTCCAACGCCGACGGGCAAAAGCGAAAATCGAAAAAACTGCCAGGAAACTTGGAATGACCACCATTACCTTGGAATATTCAGGCGCGATGATTCAGGAAGCGGCAAGCGAAGACTACACACCAATTTTCGCCAATAAAACGGCTGGGGAGACGGCAACTATGGTCTCTGAATCTAATAAGGAAAGTACTGGCGACACAAATGGAGCCGACCCGTATATATGGGAGCCGGATGCCCTCCAACGATTAGAAAGGGCTCCTGCTGGATTTATGCGGGATTGTACTAAAGCGTTAATCATTAAGCATGCTGAAAAAATTGGGACCACAACTATAACTCTGGATGTGGCGAACCAAGGCATTGAGCAAGCTAAAACCACTATGGAAGAAGCCATGAAAACTGGAAACGTCAAGGACATCGTGGCCAAGTTAACCGGCGCGGGGGCTCCCTCTGAGGCTCAATCCGGAGCCGGCCACAATGGGTAAGTCACTCCCTGTCATCAGTTCATTCTTCAATACGCTCAGCTCGTTAGGGGCCAGTGCAGTAACAAAGTTTGAAAATTTTCGTCCAGAGTCAGGAGGGCCTGGAGACGGCCGAACTGTGGATGATTTTAAGCCCTACCTGGTGGCTCTCAATTTAACCAAGCGATGCAATCTCAAGTGCGAACATTGTTACCTGGATGCCACGACAAAAATGGGCGGTGGGCATGATGAATTGACGACAGAAGAATGTTTCCGTCTTATTGATCAAATTGCCCAAGTCAATGCCGGAAGCCTTCTTGTGATTACCGGAGGCGAGCCGTTGGTTCGTCCCGATATTCTTGAAATCGCGCGTCATGCAGTTGAGCAACGATTTATGGTCGTATTCGGCACGAATGGAATGCTGATTGACGACAAGATGGCGAAAGCCATGGTAGACATTGGTGTGATGGGCGTAGGAATTAGTATTGATTCCCTGGATTCAGCAACACACAATGCGTTTAGAGGTTTACCTGGTGCATGGGAAGGGGCTATGGCTGGTATTGAAGCCTGCAAACGAAATGGACTTCAATTCCAAGTTCATTTCAGTGCACAGCCCATGAACTACAAGGAACTGCCAGCCGTCATTGACTGGTCCCACGATTTGGGTGCCAAAGTCTTAAATGTCTTTTTCATGGTGTGCACAGGACGAGGTGAAGAACTCACTGACATCACTCCTTCACAATATGAAGAGGTTTTGAGCTATTTGGTGGAGAGCCAAGATAAATACCAGGACATGTTGGTTCGGGCGCGTTGTGCACCACATTTCAAACGCCTGGCCTATGAAAAGGACCCAAATTCTCCCATCACCAAAGCCCAGGGCTACATGGGAGGAGGATGTCTGGCTGGGACTAATTATGCGCGGGTGACGCCAAATGGTGACCTCACGCCTTGCCCATATATGCCCTTGTCCGCAGGAAACATCCGCCAGACCAGCTTTGTCGATTTATGGGAAAATTCAGAAGTTTTCAATGCATTTCGTTATCCACACCTTAAAGGCAAATGCGGAGATTGCGAATACAGTGAAATTTGCGGAGGGTGTCGTGCTCGTCCCTACGTGGACCACGGGGATGCGATGGATGAGGACGAATGGTGTCTATACACTCCCAAAGGGGGAGAGAAAATAAAAGTGGCTTTCAATGTGCCAGAAGTCTCGTCTGTGGAATGGGAAGCTGATGCGGAAGAACGGCTCAGTCGCATCCCCTACTTTCTACGGGCGATGGTTAAAAAAGGCGTCGAGCGTCATGCCGCCGAACAAGGCCTTCCAACGGTGACGGTTGAATTAATGGAAGAACTTCGGAAGCGTCGGTTCGGGAATGAAAAACCTGTGTTTAAGTTCTAATGGAATCCCTCCTCGGAGTTCTCACCGACCTTAATCAGATTATTCCCATTCTGGTGCATTGGCTGCACCTCTTGTCTGCCGTGGTGTGGATTGGGGGGCTGGCCTTTCTTGTTATGGCTGTGACGCCCAGTCTTAAAACCGCTGTCCCGAAACAATTTATCCGACCAATATCTGAAACATTCTATCGGCAATATAAACGGGTGGTCGGGATTCTTTTGGTGGTCATCCTTTTCACTGGAGGAGTCAATCTCCATTATGTGAGTGAGGGGATGGTCATGCAGTCGGGGGAAAACGTCGCCCATCATGCAAAATACCTCACAGTCTTTTTCATCAAATTGGCGTTAGTGCTGGGAATTCTAACCATTTTTCTGTACACCATAATATTTAAAAATGAACCTACAGGTGGTGAGACAAGCGAGGAATTGGAAGAAATGGCCGTAGAGCCGGTTCCATTTCAGCGTATAGCATTGTGGATGGGAATATTTATCATTCTTTGTGCAGCAGCGATGAAACATCTCCATGTGTAACT
Organism: Nitrospira sp.; assembly: GCA_024760505.1. Taxonomy (GTDB): domain Bacteria; phylum Nitrospirota; class Nitrospiria; order Nitrospirales; family UBA8639; genus Nitrospira_E. The sequence goes on along the minus strand of CP058931.1, from coordinate 912,056 downwards.
CGTTGGTTTTCATTGAATTTTAACTGGTGTAGTTTTCCTACCTTTTACCCTGCTTCAATCTTCTGAATCATTCCATGAATTGAGCGAGTCAGTGGAAATGGCTGGTGGAGCACGAAAAATGTCTAACACTTTCGTATACCCGTCATAGTTGTTACCCGATTGCTGAATAATTCGCATGGATTCATTTCCCTTAAACCAATAGACCTGCAGAAAAGATTCTTCTCGATAAATTTCCTTGTGGCTGCTGAGTTAAATCCTGTGTCTAAATAAAGCTTTATCCACCGATAGTTGACTGGGGGACTTTATCCAGGCTATCACTGTTCGAGTTCCTTCGATTAATCGTCTTGTTGATCTGGTAGACGACCTGACGCCTGAAACCTAATTTTCCTACCAGTTGGATTACCCTCATTCAGTTATTTGCTGTCCAATGGCTCGATCTTCTCATTCTCGTACCACTCGCTCCCGTACCAGACCATCTCTTGAATCGTCACTATGTCCGTCGGATTTGCCTGTCGAAGTTCCCTTAGAACCATCCCCACATAGACCCCTGGTAGCCCTTGTGGGACGGCCGAATGTAGGAAAATCCACACTATTCAATCGGATTGTCGGCCATCGTACGGCAATTGTCGATGATGTTTCCGGAGTCACTCGGGATAGAAACACGGCAGAGTGCGATTATCAAAATCGGATATTCACGCTGGTCGACACCGGTGGGCTGGATCTGACCACCGACGATGTCATTGTGGAGCAGATCAAATTTCAAACCCAAGCGGCCATTGAGGAAGCGGATTTGGTCATTGCTGTCATGGATGGCCGGGTGGGCTTTTCTCCGTTGGATGCCGATCTCGTTAAGCTGTTGCGACCGGTGACGAAGCCGGTTTTTCTGGCGGTCAACAAGATCGATACTCCTCAGGCTGAACCGCTCTTGGCCGATTTCTACAAATTGGGGATAAAAACAATTTTCCCAATTTCGGCTGAGGGAGGATTAGGGGTGGATGAACTACTGGAAGCCCTTTTGCCCTATCTTCCCCAAGCCCCGGAGAATGAAGTCCCAAAAGAGATCCCAAGGATCGCGGTGGTAGGCCGACCCAATGTGGGGAAATCGACGTTGGTTAATGCCATTCTCGGTGAACAACGACTCATTGTCAGTGATATTCCCGGAACGACCCGCGATCCGATTGATTCAATGGTCAGTCTTCATGGGCGACGGTATATCTTTACAGATACGGCAGGTCTCCGGCGAAGGGGGCGGATCGAGCGTGGGATTGAAGGCTATAGTGTCGTGCGAGCCATTCGAGCGTTGGGACGATCTGATGTTGCCGTGCTGGTTTTGGATGGGGTAGAGGGAGTCACAGAACAAGATACGAAAATTGCTGGCTTAATCAGTAAGCAAGGGCGAGGGTGTATCATTCTCGTGAATAAATGGGACATGCGGGAAGGGGACCGTGAGGCGTACCCCGCCTACAATCTTGAATTAGCCAGGCGATTTCCCTTTTTTACCCATGTGCCGGTTGTTTTTGGTGCCGCAATTCAACCGGAAACGCTCACGCGGCTTTTTCCTAAAATTGATCAGGTTGTGGCCGATTTTTCCAAACGCATTCAAACCCGTAAGCTGAATCTATATGTTCAGGAACTCCTGGAAAAAAATCCCATGACGTTGGTCAGAGGCAATCCGAAAAAATCCGTATTTATCACGCAGGTGGCGACCAAACCGCCTACCTTTGCGCTATTTGTCAAATCCGCACCAAAAGTCCCAGCCTCCTACCTGCGTTATCTAGAAAACTCCATCAGGACGGAATATGGTTTTGAAGGAATTCCGCTCCGGATATTGTTGCGCAGTCAGTAAAGCGTTTTTGCAACTGCCCAGGATTCCTGTATAAAATATTGCCTGATGGGCGAATTTTTGAAGGTACGCCATTCACGCAGTACAATGAAAGGCATGAATCGCCTGGTTTGGATGGGTGTCATGATCCTTCTAAACGGCCTGATCTTCTCAGGTTTAGGCGTGTCCTATGAGTCAGGGACTGTTGGCGCGCAACCAGGAGGGGAGCAGGGGCGGGACCTCTATCGTATTCATTGTCTTGAATGTCATGGGGCGGAAGGACGGGGGGATGGTCCACGGGCTGCCTTGTTAGCCCCACGCCCAGGAAATTTAGTTTCGGCAGCCACCTCAGCCAAAACTGATGCAGAACTCCTCGAGGTTATTGCTGAGGGAGTTCCCCGGACGGCCATGAGTGGCTGGAGCCATCAATTGTCAGATTATGAACGACGCAATGTCCTCGCCTACCTCAGGTCCCTCGTGCACTTTCAAGAACATCCTTCCGGCACACTTCCCCCGCTCTAATATCCCAGATCTCCTTTTCATTCAGAAAGGTTTGGGTATAGGGACTAGTGAAGGTTCTTTCTATAAATGATCCAGGATCAGTTCTGCTTATTTCTTCTTCCCAAATTGACCGATAGCCTTTTCAGCTCGCCTCATTTTCACGGTATTCAATCTCCTTATCTGGATTCGGGTAAGAAGCTATTTGTGGCGATGTCTCACTCCGAATCAAAGTAGGTGGATTTGGGGTACCGTCGTCTGAGTTCTTTTTCGACTGCAGCAACCTGTTCTGTTTGGCCCTTTGCCTCATGCGCTTCCATAAGCTTCTTTAGTGCCTGTTCTGTAAGCTTCCCCGTCAAGCGGACAGTTCATATGTAGAGTTTTCGGGCGTTAATTTCTGATAATGATACGGGGCAGCTCCCTGTAAAGCCTTGTGGGGCCGGTGTTCATTGTAGATGGTCCGCCACCTGGCTGTGATCTCCCGCACTTCTTCCAAACTCCGAAACAGATAGAGATTGAGCACCTCATTCCGATAGGTGCGATTAAATCGCTCGATAAATGCATTCTGCGTCGGGCAACCTGGTTGAATGTGATAGATCAACACCCGATTCGCCTTTCCCCATTCCTGGAGTGGCTGAGCGATGAATTCTGGGCCGTTATCCACGCGAATCATGTGGGGCAACTCGCGTTCTGCCTTCAAGCGGTCAAGGACCCGAATGACTCGCTCAGCTCGTAGCGAGGTATCAATCTCAATGGCTAACGCTTCCCGATTGAAGTCATCAATGATGTTCAAGGTGCGAAATCGGGCACCATGGGATAAGGCATCACTCATAAAGTCGGCGGACCACACTTCGTTTGCACCCTCGGGTACAAAGACTGGCAGGGAGGGCCGTGTCGGGAGGCGGCGTTTGGTACGCCGGGGGTGGTTCAGCCCTAACTGGCGATAAACTCGGTAAATCCGTTTATGGTTCCAACGCTGGCCCAACATTCGTCACCGAGCAATGTATTTCCAGACACCCCATCGCGGATGGGCTTCAACCAATTCATTGAGCGCCTCAATCACCTCGGCATCACGCACCTGCCAATCAACTGGATATTGGTAGTAGGCTGACCGGGCGAACCCGACAGCGGCACAACTCCGACTCACCGAGACCCCGTGGGTGTCATGCATCATCTTAATCGCCGCCCGTTTGCCGGACGGCGTTAAAGCTTTTTTTCGATCAAATCCTTCAGCGCCCGATTCTCTAAGGCGAGATCCGCATACATCCGCTTGAGTTTCCCCAGTTCGCCTTCGACTTCCTTGAGTCGCTTGAGATCCGACGCCTCCAGCCCGCCGTACTTCGCCTTCCAGTTGTAATAGGTCGCATCGCTGATCCCGTGTTCCCGACACAGATCTTTGACTTTGATGCCGCCGTCGCCTTGTTTCAAAATCGCGATAATTTGGGTTTCGCTGAATCGAGATGTTTTCATGAGAACCTCCTGGGTAAATGATGCCAGAAAGCTCTACTTTTGGTCTGTCCTCGATATGGGGAAGCTTACAGTTCCCCTTCAAAAAAATCAGGCCGTTGAGAGGCAATAGATAAGTATTCAATGGCTTTGTCATAGTCACGACGACTGAGAAAGTGTTTGCCCAACCAATGGGCGACATAGGCGCCATAGCGCGTATCTCCATGTCGTAAGACAAACTCCTGACTGGTTGCGAGATTGCAGCCTCCTCCCCAAAAATATTCAATTCCTTTCTCCTCAAATTCCCGAATGGCCATGAATACCAGACTATTCAGACCTTCAGGTTCCCGGACCTGTAGCGCCACAGGAGCCGATTCTAACACTCCAGCTCCGTCCAGCTCATGGAGGACCGCAATGACCTGGTAGGTCCCAGGATCAGGAAACATTTCATCAAGCATTAAGTGTAACGTTACGCTCCCAGTAGTAGATTGCCCAGGTTCGAGAACCTGTGGATGCCCACGCGGGATGACCATAACTCTTCGGCCCCACAATTCGGGATACCGCTTGCGCTGACCGTTCGGGGCGACGACATAAATTTCCAACGCATTTCCTCGACATTCAAAGCAAAAGGTCAATCTGATCCCTAATAATGGGCGAGAGGTGGGATTGGAAATGGACACTCTTAAGTTGATGGGTTCCAATTGCAGAACGGAGGGTTGCTGAACTTGCAACCTCACCTGTAAATCCAAAAAACTTCGCTCGGGTTGAGCGGCGAGCACAGCTCCACCAGGGTGATATATTCCCAGAATGGCGATTCCCATACAGAAGACCCTCATTACATCGATCAAAGTTTTTAGGTTATGCTTTTTCCGTTTTTCTGCATTATTTCCATAGGTACCTTGGGCGCTATACCAGCCACCACGCTTCATATTTGTCATCAGCGTTAGAAGTCGGTGTTTTCCTGGCACCTATTTAGGCCATTATAGGAGGATCGCGAAATTAACTTTCCCTCGATATTACGTGCAAAAGCTTTCTCCTTTATCATAGGAATTATTCAGTCTTACGATGTTTCAAGCGTGAGCGTATTTTCTCCAAATAAGCCTCATCATTCAGGAAGTCTTGTGTATAGGGACTCTGGGGATGCTCGTGTTTTAAGCGTTCCACGATCTGGTCAGATTTTTCCGTCTGGTCGATTTTCTTATGTAAATCAACGAGTTCTCGCAACGCCTTATCCGCCCAGGGATAATTTGATCGGCTGGCTTCAAATTCTAGGTATTCTATGGCCCTGTCAGGTTTCCGTGAGGAATAAAATGCGGCCAATGCATCGGCCACATAAGGGGCATAGGTGGTGTCCTTAAAGAGCAATAAAAATTCTTCATTATCTTCAAGATTGCCCCTCATCCAAAATTTCTCTGCTTGCCCATTATACATGTCTTCAAGATGTTTAAGTGCCAAGCGGTCAATGCCTTGCGGTTCCGTAATCACAATATTAATGGGTTTGGATTCAATGAAGGTTTCTTTTTTCCGATCATAGAGCACAGCGTGAAGCCTGTATGGACCAGGGGCGGGGAAGTTTGTGTGAAGGTCGAATTCGAAGAGAACGCGTTCTCGAATGATCTCGCCCGGCTGTAAAACTTTTTCGTCTATGAAGATTAGCGCACTCACTCCTGTGAGTTCTGGAATCTTCGTCCGGGATTCTCCGACTCGTCCACGAAATAACTCAAGTCGTTCACACTTCAGGCAGACCCCAACATGGCCTTTAATGGGAAATGCTGTGTTATTCTGAACCACAATTTCTAGTGTCAGAGGTTCAAGGGAGACAAACTGCGGCTTAGCAGCAGCGATGGTGAGGGTTAAACCCTCAAACCCTGCTTCCTCAAGATTTTGTGCCCATACTAATGGGGTCAGAAACCCCATTAGAAGACTAAAGATTCCTATGCTATACCAAATAATTTTTTTCATCTTCCTTACTCCTTATTATCATTTCCCAGGACTATGCACTCGCCACCTCAGGTTATTAAGATGTTTATCGGAAAATTTGAGTTCCGCACCCGGGAGATTTATGCCATCTGACATAAGATGGGAATCATGTCCTAATCCTAAAGCATGCCCCAATTCATGGGCAGGGGTAATGGCATGAATGAGGGGCAGGCCACCTATTATTTCCTTTTCCCCTTCGTGAAAAATAAATAGAGCCTCTCCTCCTGGTTGTACCTCATTGACGTCCATCCAAGTATTGGTATTAACAGAGGCGGGCGCAATGCCTGCCGTGGCAGGTTCCGAGGTAGGATCTTTATCCTCATTTGAAATACTCTGATAGGCACTACGTAGATAAGCCACCCAAAAATCATCTTTTCCATTGTTTGCAGAATCTCTCCCAGTAGCGGGGGACAGTTCCATTAGTAGTTTCGAAGTTTTATCCGAATCCAGATTTAGTTTAAAGGAAAGTTCTCCATCATCATTACCTGGATTTCCCCCTCCGTCGAACACCGGTTCTATGAAGGCTGGGGAAAAGACATTCCCCGGACCTTCCAGGAATTCCTTGCTATTCTGATTTTTCATTACTTTTTCCGTTTCATCTCCATTCAGCATTCCTTGTTGATTCAGATTAAAATCATCATCATCAACCAATACGTACAGTTGGTTTACCAATAGAGTTTCGTCGACTGGTCCGGACACAAACACATTGCGTTGCTGATTGCTCAGAACATGAAAACTTTGACCTCCAACATGAAGTTGTCCTCCTTCAAATCTATCAGTTTCCGGAATCCGTGTATCTATCGTTATTGTCGAAAGGGTTGTCCCCGATGAAGCACTTTTTATGATTCCGGTGACGCGATTACCTTCGACAAATGACATTTCATCCCATTCAATATGTAATTTCCGCCAGACGGTAAGCAGATCACTTGCGTGAGCGCGTTGCGTGCTGGTGATATTGGCTCCGTTGGCATCGACCACATTTGGGCCCAGGCCGGTTAACCCATTGAGGTACGTTTGATCACATCCTGCTATCACCTTAAAATTATCACCGGGGTGCATGGTGGCCTCAAAAGTCGTATCGGCAGCCCCATTTGCATCAATATCAATATTATTTCCCCCAACTATTCGGCCTGTCTTGGGTGTGCCCCGGTTGTCGTTCCCCTGCTCTCCATTCCCATCAATCGGCGCATTGTCGGTTGTCGGATCATCCATATCTACTGATTTGAAAATCACCTTGGCTCGTAGTTGGTCGAAGACATTGGGATTGGGTGGCTGGGCATTGGTGGTGGCTTTCACCCCTACGAACCGATGATTTATTGTATCAGCAGGATTTTCTTTCCCAGGAAAGATTCGTTTTCCACCATTCCAATCCTCCAAAGAGGTATTTTGTGGGTCAAATTCCATCGATTGCACGGTATAGACTTGATAGATCCCGGGGCCTCTCGCAAAACAGCCAATGGCAAATCCTTGTCCGATGGCTGGACAGATATCCACCTTAGTGGGGCCGTCTGTCAGACCTTTGATATAAATTGGGGGTGACTGCATGCAGCCCGATCCACAATTGCCCCAGGTTGTAGTTGCTCTCACCTCAGGCGTAAATGGCCCGTCTGGACTGAGGCTTAGGCCCACATTGCCGGGGGGAGCACCAGGACTGGGACAGGTCAGGGTACCGGCCACTCCAGTGGTTTCACAGGCCACTAATTCAATTGATCGCCCATCATACACGGCCCAAAATGGATCTGGCCCTGTAATAGTTCCTGTGCTAGTTGTGCTTTTTTGACATAAGGCACGATCAAACGATTGGGCGTTGACCGAGCCGTTCTGCAATAGAAAACTGGCACAGATACCCACGACAATCATCACGGTAACAGGCCATCGTTGCATTCCATATTCTCCTTTCGCATAAAAACCATTAATTTTTGTCCGGTATATTGCCCCTGAATTCCTCAAGATCAATGGGTATTTTTTGTATAGCATGTAGGTCCGGACCACCATCGCTTTTCAATATGCGCTCACACCGGCCACAAGATTTAATCAACGATGTCAAGGATGATATAGAAATAAAACTTACACAGACGGAGCAAAAAAAATGAAGATGTCCCCAGGTACATCAATCTAAATACGTAACGGGATGATTATTCTTGACCATTTTCCCGGAATTGACATAGTCCATACCCATCAACAACCAATGATGCAAAGGGAATTATTTACGCGGCCAGGCGAGCTTATTTTTAAAAGACAAGAGTGAAATTAAAAAATTCCAGAGGAGGATTTATGGCTCAATCCGGTCGAAGAACCCCCGGGTCAGTTACTCGTGCACAATCGACCAAACTTTTTGCATGGAGTAGGCGAGCCATTAAACCATACCGATTGACGACGTTTAATTTGCGATAGATTTTTTGAAGGTGACTTTTCACCGTCCGTTCGGTAATGCCAAAGTGCCCAGCTATTTCTACATTGGTACATCCTGCTATTAGTTCCTGAACGATGCAGTATTGCCGACATGTCACCCACTGTCCATCCAAGGGCATTAGTGGCCCCTCCTTAGTCTGAACGGCTGGTGTGGGGCGGCAGTGATCATCCATAAGGCGATCGGTTACTAAGCCCATGACAGACCCTTCCTGAGTCACCGAACACACCACAGAAGCTTTATATCGCTGTCCATGCCTTTCGAAAGGAACCTTAGTGAATTGTTTTGTTCTACATTTCCAGGCGCCTGCAATTGTTTTCAACAAGCGAGCACTCACCGCACGCGAAAATAAATCTTTCACGTGAGCCCCTTTTAGGTTGCTTGGACCCAGAAAATGCCCATAGAGGGGATTGGGATAACTACAGTCCATATATATGCCATTGGCATCCCACACAAAAATTTTATGAGGCATGGGGAAAATCTCCAAGAGGCTTGCTATATGAGATGGTGTATTCGAGTTGGGTTGTTCCAGAAGCTGGGATGGAAAAGTCAGGTGTAAAGCACGGCGGGGATGAGCACCAGACGCTTTAGGCAAGCACTGTCCTCCTGACGCAGATGGCTATGCAGAAAAACCTGATCGAATTTGCCTACTTGACCATTTTGGATGAATAACTTCAACCCTCTTTTTTGGTAATGAGACAACAAAAGGACGACGGAGACATTTTCTGGGTCAGGTTTTTATGGGATGGGTAATAGTGTTAAGAAAGGTGGGCTGTATAGAGGTAAAACGATCCTATAGAAATTCGATCGGTGGGGATATTATGAATTTTCCGTCTTTGATTTTGCGTGACGTGTTTCAGGTGGCATCTGACTCAAGTGATCGAAGTAGTGGACGAAGGCTTGTATCCCCCCTGAGGCTTGTCCCCAATCGAAATATTCGTTGGGTGCATGATACCCATGTTCAGGTAGACTGAGACCCATAAACAGAATCGGGACCTTCCAGGCACGTTGTAACACCGCAATGGCTCCGATAGATCCACCTTCCCGTACAAACACCGGGCGGCGTCCAAAGGCCTGGGCTACCGCCTCTTGTAATGCCTCCGCATAAGGGCCCTCGGAAATTCCCCGATAGGGTTCCAGTTCTCCATCATTAATCACCTCAATATCAGGATTGCGATTACGGAGGTGTTTTTTCAGGAGTCGGAAAATTTTTGAGGGATGTTGGTTGGGAACTAATCGCATACTCACTTTGAGTTCACCCCAGGCCGGTACAATGGTTTTGACGCCTGGGCCCATATGCCCACCCGTTAACCCATGCACTTCAAAGGTGGGAGAGGCCCAAATTCGTTTGAGTAAATCCTGAGGATCGGATGTTCGCAGCGATCGCAATTGATAGGCTTCTTTAAAAAGCCGAACCTGAAATCCTGATGCCAGAAAATTTTTCAGTTCGGTTCGGGTGGGCGGGACGACGTCATCGTAGAACCCTGGTATTTTCACGCGGCCCGTTTTCGCGTCCAAGCAGGAATAGGCGGCTTCACATAATTCCGCCAAGGGGTTGCGCGCCCCGCCGCCCGTGAGACCGGAATGAATATCGGTTTCCCCTGTCCGAAGCACCAATTTGGCCACTAATAAACCGCGAAGTCCGCAGGAGAGAGCCGGGCGATCCTTCGCTACCCAAATCGTATCAGACACCAGAACCGAATCGGACGCAGGGACCGCTTTACGGTTCTGAAGGACCTCTGAAAAATTCGGGCTGGCAATTTCTTCTTCCAATTCCCAGAGGACCCGGATGTTCAGGGGGATACCGGCTTCTCTGGCAAATTTTGCAGCAAAGAGGGCGGTTAACGCCGGGCCTTTATCGTCCGTCGCTCCACGTCCACAGTACCGATCCCCATCTTTATGAAAGGCAAAGGGAGGCTGCCGCCATTCCGGTTCCTGAGCAGGTTGGACGTCTAAATGATTGTAAATGGTCAGGCTGGGGTATTGGCGCCCGGCCATCCATTCTCCGGACACGCTAGGGAACCCACTGGTATTCACAATAGAGGCCTTGGCTCCAAATTGTTCCAGATACTGAACGGCTAATTGCGCCATCCGTTGCATATCGGGGGCATGCTCAGGGTCTGAACTCACTGATGGCACTTCCACCATTTGACTAAGGAGGTCTTCAAAGCTGGCGCGGTGATCTTGAATGTAGGTGCGTAATTGGGATTGATAGTCACTCATGAGATCACGATTCCTTTTCGTGGTTGGGCTGGGAATTCCAGCCCGGAAACGATGGTGGAGAAAACGGATGATAGTCCGTGAACAACCAGGGCATAGGGAAGGCTAACATGTCTGTCAGCCAACGGAAAACGGCACTGGGGCGAAAGTCACAATGAAAATAGCCAAGGCTGCCCAAGCCACCCATCGGCGGTGTTTGCCCAAAACGACGTCAGGGTCAATGACCGGGGGGTGGGCAATGCCGACAAGGCTAGCCAGGCCGACCCAGAGAATCCATCCAGGCCAACCCGTGAGGCCCAAGTAAATAAGGATGGGAATCGTTCCCAAGGCCAGTGAGCGTTGCCGACGGCCTAACACCGCAAATGCCACATGGCCTCCGTCCAATTGACCCAAAGGCAGTAAATTAATGGCGGTGACGAAAAATCCGAACCACGCGGCGAAGGCAATGGGATGGAGTACAATATCGTGCGTAGGAGGAATCGGGCCAAACATGAGCCAGCCAAACCATTGCAGCAGGAGTGGTTCGCCCAACTGTAAGCCGTACGTTTGTGATCGTGGGACGATATGGGAAAGGGAGAGTCCGATAATAATAGCCACGACTGCTGCGATAAAACCGGCTATGGGACCTGCAACGCCAATATCAAAAAGCGCGCGCCGATTCATAATGGCCGATCGCATGCGAATCACTGCCCCAAAGGTACCGATGAAGTGTGGAGGGCCAGGGATGAACAGCGGTAAGGACGCGGGCACACGATGAATGCGAGAGAGGAGGTAATGCCCGAATTCATGGGTAACGAGGATACCTAAAAGGGTTGCAGCAAAGGGGATCCCATTGACTAAAGAGCCAGGATAGCGCATTAAAAAATCCCAGGCCCCATTGACGGGTTTTGTATTCACTTGAAATGCTCCTGCCCAGAGTGTGGTGAAGACGGTGAGCCCAAAAAGCAAAATAGGAAGTCCCCATTGAGAAAAGGCGCTGTGAGTTGGAGCAGGGAATTCGTCCACCTCATCTCCAGTTTCGAGTAGTTCAGGCTGAAGGGATTGCCCATGATCTATTCCACGGGAGGATGCTTGGGTTGTGCCTTCTTGACGTATGTCGTCTCTGGAGATAGGACTGATTGGAGGCGGAGGAGCAGGTGGGGCTGTCCGGGGCAGTGGAACGGTGTGAGCAATAGGATTCAACAGAGAAGGTGGGGGAGTTGGCTTATTCTCTGAAGGAGTGGAAGGTTCAGGGGATTGGTGATCCATTAACACGTCCCTATTAAATGCCAAGCCAGTAATTGGTCTGACATGCAATATCAGGCAAATGGATTGTGCGCTTGTTCCTCAGTCACTGTTGTGGAGGGACCATGGCCAGGAAACAAAGCGGTGTCTTTTGGTAAGTGTAACAGGGTATGGCGAACGGATTGCAAATGTTGTGGATACAGTGAAAAAGGGTTGGAACGCCCCACCGAACCGGAAAAGAGCGTATCCCCCACAAAACATAGTGTTTGGCCTTTGAGCGACAGCAGGTAGCAAAATCCTCCAGGGGTATGGCCCGGGGTGGCCAAACATTCAACCGTCAACTCTCCCAGGGCAATCACCTGATGGTCGGCTGGTATTTTTATGGAGGCGTCAGGTGGTCGCCATGGGAGCAGATCGAAATCTCCATTGCCCAGATAGACCGGCACTGGCCATCGAGCCAGAATCTCTTCCAGCCCTCCCGCATGGTCCGTATGTCCATGGGTGAGGCAAACGCCGATCAAGGTCAAATCGCGCTGGGAGATGCTCTCAAGCATCTGCTTGGCATTGTACCCTGTATCAATCATGAGGGCCTGTTTGGTGGCTGGATCAGTTAACAGATAGCCTTTGACCTCATAGCCGCCAATGTCGCCTTTGATGGTCTGAACAAGATCGTGTTCAGTCGTCCATTCCGGTTGAGACTGAGGTAACCATCCGTCTAAAGTCAGACTTACCAGGGGTCCAACACGCAGGTGTAAGGCCTGGCTAATTCCTTGAATTTCGCCTTTGGTCGGAGGTCGATGGCCTTTCTCCAGGTGCTCAACCTCGGCCTGCTCCATTTTCGCCAATTCCGCCAGGGTCTCAATCCCCAGCCCTTGCCCAAAGCGGGCTTTTTTAATGATATCGCAAAATTCGTCTTCTAAACTCATTTACATGCTCATATGAAATTTGGCCATAAGAATCGGAAGCTCTCTATTCTGTTCACGTCTTTCATCTAAACAAAAAAGTGGGGTCTGTGGAAAGGGGGGGCCCAGGTTTTAGCCAGTGAGATTCACCGTATGGAAGATTTTTACCTACCCTTCTTGAAGATTTTAGGGAAGAAAGTGCGATTCTTGGAGGAGCAGCGGATAGCGGATTGTTGACATTATTTTTTGAATACGCTACTTAAGGGTAACTGAATTTTTGGTGAAAATTTCATATACCATTAACAGAGGAGGTTTTGATGAAACAGTGCGTAAATCTGGTTCTTGTGGGGTTGATGTGTTTCATGCTTGTCGGGTGTATGGGGGCGGCAAGTTTTCAGCAGCCCAATGCGTCATTTGCTGTTGCGGGTATTTACACTGATGTGCAGGGGGGGAGCTTGGTGTTGGATAACGGTGTCGCAGCGGCGAAAACGGGAACAGCTTGTAGCCACCAAATTTTGGGCATTGTGGCGTCCGGAGATACACGAGTTGAGACCGCCATGGCCAATGGAGGAATTTCAAAGCTGGTATATGTGAATACCTCCTACAAAAATATTGTATGGGGAGTGTATACTGAAGTGTGTACGATTGCGAGAGGAAACTAGGTTTCCCAAAAAGAGATTCTCATGTTGGCGGGGAGCACTTGGAAGGTTATTCTGGGTGCTCCCTTTTTTTTGCCAAAATGACCGGACCTGGGTTTTTGCCGAGTGACAATTTGGAACGTTCAGCATGCAAATCCTAGCAGTCCTGATATGCTTGATGCTGCTTTCTGCTCCATCAAAAGTTTATGCATTGGAGAACATAGAGATTTATCTGGCTGGTTATGGGATGGCCACTCAACCCTTAAGCCAGGGCCTTTCATTTAAGGGGAATGGTGTTACTGATGAAAGAATTCATGGTCATCCTGGTCTGGGAGTGAAGGTTGGATTATTCCCGTCTTTTTTTAAGGGATATCTTGGAGTTGAACTGGAGTCATTTGGACAGAATAACTCCTTGAGATTCCCAATCGAAGAAAATGGTGCAGAAACGGGTAAAGGTAAAAGTGGCCTTGTGACGTATAGCTCGATGGTCAATGTCATCTTGCGGTATCCTGGCCCATATGCACGGCCGTATGTGGGAATAGGAGGGGGGCTCTCGAATGGAATCCTTCATCATTCGGATATTCCCGGTAGAAAAAACCGCAATATGGAAACGAGTTTAGCTCCGGGATATCAGTTCTTTGGCGGAATTCAGTTTGTAGTTGCCGCGAATTGGTTCGTGTTTGGGGAGTATAAATACAGTGCTGCGAATTACCACTGGAACCAACTCTCCGCGAATTTTCGAAGCGAATATTTTATAGGTGGAATTGGTTATATATTTTAATGTGGCGTTCAACTTGTCTCTGCAACTCTCATGCTCTCGCCTCTATAAGGTTTAAGTGGTTCTGTGACGTTGTTTGGAGCTGCGGATCCTATAAAGGGTGAAAATAATGGCATTCCTGAATCAAAAATAACCATGAAATACACCCAAAATTTCATTGTCCTGATCATGGTGGGTGAAGGTGGCGCGCACCGCGAAGTTTTTGGCAAATGTCCATCGTTGGCCCACAGAAATAGGGATGTCATGCGATCGATCTCCAAGGGGGTAATACAAATACCCTGCTGACATGAGCCATTTCCAGTTCGGAGTGATAGTGGCCATCACGCCGCCAGATACTCCTCCCCCCACCCGGTGATTTTCTTTGTACCCGCCACTGATGTTGGCATCCATCTCCCCAAAAAGAAAAAAGACTTCCCGTTGAAACACCCGAGTTTCCAGGGCTCCACCGATTCCCGCATTGGCATTCCCATTTGAACAGAGGTCGCAAGTCGATGTCTTGACGGTGTTCATTCCAACATTGATTTTCCATGATGGCGAACTAAACAACGAATCAATGGGGGCCAAGGAGAGGATATTGGCAAAGGTGAATCGTTCTACTCGAAATTGGTTTTGGTGCTGATAATGCCTCAGCCGCAAATCAAGTAATTCTATCTGGGCATCCCGGGTGTATCCTGGGTCTGGGTCCAGGAGATCGTGATAGGCGCCTCGGAAGTTGATTTCTTCAAATATTTTATTGTTTCTCCATCCGACTCCACCTCCGACTCTGATCGTTTGGTGTCCGTGTTCGGGAGAAAGGGAAAATGGTTTCATCGGAAAGGGGACGGATGGGATGGGAATGTGACTGCGTGCCACTAGGATAGATCGATTTTTGGCCTTATAGTCTTCAACGTTGTCTTGATCGGTTACCCCTTTATAGCGCAAGACGTCTGAAGCGAAATCCAGAAGGAATGTTTTCCGGGTTTGTGGTAATTGAAGAAATTCGAATTGGCTTGTCATCTGAGGATCGTGAAGGAGTTTTCGGACCAAGGAGGCTTCTTCTTTTGTTAACCCTTCTCTCTTGCGTTTGAGGATAGTACTGCGGGCGGGACGATAAGAAATTTTTTGAACCAATCCTTTCTGTCGAGTAAGAAGGCGAATGGTATCGGCAGGAATCGTCGCAAAGTGAAATTGGTCGGTCAGGTGGAGATTGGGATCGGCTACTTCCAGGAGTGAGAGAATGTGGTACGCACAATTTTCTTTAAAGAAGTAATAGTCAAAATAGGCATTCCCTAATTCCCACGCATGCATGAGCAATCTGTGATATTGCTCTTGTGAAAAATTCAAGCGATATTCCCAAATGTCTCTATTCTCGAGATCCCGGTATTCTTTGACCTTCATGTAATAGGGAATGGTCGAAAAAAACCCCTTGTATCCTCCAAATATTCCTTTATACGCGAATTCAATTCCCGCATCCGGCGGGACCTCCGCGGCGTAGTTAATCGTATACGCCAAAATATTCGTTTCTGCAGTTTGGCCTTTTTGATCCACTCGTAAAAATGAATGCCCGAACATCGAGGCGGGGTTATCCATATAGGCCGAAGGAAAAATAAAGGTAATCGAGGCCGGATTCAGTTCTTTAAGCCAACTGACAAAACGTTCGCATGGATGTGGGATAAGTTGAGAGTCCTGAAAGTGCAAATTCTTCTTCAGCCAGTGATATCGGGCAATAAAAGCACATTGTGCCGGCTGTTTGGAGCGACCAACTAAGGTATCAGAAAAAAAATATGTCAGTGTGGCTTGTAATTCAGCTTCTGGATCGGTTTTCCCATCTGGTGAAAGGAAAAACCCTGGATCATCGACCTCGCTGGTGTGGCCACCAAAAGGGTTTTGTCGGTAGTGGAGTAAACGATGCCAGTAGCGGTCCTGGTGAAGTTTTTCCGTGGTGGCTTGTTGAAGGAGTTCTTGCAGATAGGGAGAAGGAGGGGGGGCTTGGGCCTTGAGCTCAAAGGGAAGGAGCAGAAGTGCAAGAAAAAGAAGAAGAATGTTTAACACATGTCAGGAAGGTAAAGAAAAGAGAGGCTCCGGCTTTACCAGCCGGAGCCTGAAATAATTTACTTCGATGTCGTGACTTGAGCTAAAACGGGATGGTCGACCATGGCATCGTGAATGGCTTTTACCACCGCCTTTGGCGAGGTTTCACCCTCCTGAACGAGGGTGGTGTATTTCTCTTGGGTCATGGCAAAGAACGCAGGTTGTTGGGCGACAGGAATACCCATTAGTGTGGCCAATGACGTGAGATGTTCGCCTTCTCCTTGAGCCATTTCTTGAGCCAAATTGTCAAAATTAATAGCTGCAAAGACGTTCACTTTTTCTGATGCCCAGACTTGCCCATCATTGGTGCAACCGGAAGTTCCCGAACTGATCCCAAATGTTTGAGATCCAAATGTGCCGTTGGTTGTGGCCATCATGACCTGAGGAGCAATATTGCTTTTACTGACAGAGGTTTCTTCCCACGCGAGTTTCCCTAACCCGCAACCTGGGCCATTGTTTGGCGGATTCCCTAACGCCATGCCCGACATTCCCATGACCAGAAAAAATGTTGACAACAATACCCATGGTTTTTCTGCCATGCTTTCCTCCTAGTTTGTTGGTGAGAAATCAAGGAATTGGTTTACGACTCGTGAGCTTGATTATAACAAAAGAAATGCTATTAGAAAGTCAAAATTTACAAATGTATGTTGATCCCCTATGGCTGGCTGACGGGAGGCACGGTGGATAGTGAATTGTGTTCAGACTTTATGTGGTTGAATATTCCCTGTTTGCCAATGCAGGAGTATTTCGGGATGCGTGGGCAGGAGAGTACTTGCTGGTTGTGGATAGAGAAGGAATTTGAGAAGGATGTAGATTCGGACGTTTCTCGAGAAGTTGCCTGAGCGTTCGATGGCCTTCTTGGTATCCAGGATGGATGGTGATGATTTCTTTCATGGTAACCAAAGCTTGTGGGAGTTGTCCGGTCTCGATCAATAATGCTGCTAACCGTAATCTTCCTTCCAGAGTTGTGGGATTCTTATTAATCAGGGTTTGCAGCGTCTGAATTCCTTTCTGATAGTCGCCTGAGCATGCGCAATTATCCGCATAAATGCCATAAAGATGGTTTTCCAGTTCAGAGACAAAGTGCGGTTGTTCCAATTCGTCCCAGTCCATTGAGACAGTGGGGCTTAATGGACCGATCTTTTGTGCCAACCGGAAACGGTGACTATGCGTTTCAGACGTCTCTGTGAATTCGGGATTGGATGATGGGTGCGGAAGGAAGCCTAAGCCGTTCCGCCGAAGGGTTTCTTCAATTTCCTGATGGGAATACGACCGTATCCCAATGGTGTCCTCGAGAGGAACATCAAGATAATGGCCTATGGGCAGTTGAAAGACCAGATAGCCATGAGGAGTCAAGACGCGGTGGATTTCTCCCAGGTAACGTTCAAACACAGGACGGGGCATATGCTGAAATGTGACATAGGAATAGACCAGATCAAATGAGGAGTGAGGAAATTCTCGAAGATCCACTCCAGAGGTTTCATACGTGTGAACATGGGGAACGTCGGCTAACCACTGTTTACTCTGGGCAATCATTGCGGAGGAGACATCGACTCCAACTAAGTAATCAAAATAGGAGGCGAGAGCTTTGAGGACTCTGCCAATGCCGCATCCGATGTCCAGGACTTTCCACGACGATAAGGGAGGGACAGGAAGGGTTGCCAACAGAGCCTGGGCAGTGTCTTTTCCCGATTGAGCAAATTTCTCTTCTGTGCGGTAATCCTCGGTGGCAATCCAGAATCTGGCATGGTGTTGGGCCCGTTCGTTCCAGTCATGTTTCATTTTTTCCACAATGTTCATACGTCTCCGCATCTCCATCAGTTCAAGATATTGACCGTGGGCCAATGTTTGATGTTGTTTCCATATATTCGCGTGTGATTGGATGTCTTTTTGTATCCCCTATTTGGCTCTGCTTTGTTACGAATACGTCCTCGATGCTTTGTCTTGGAACATACGATTGAGCAAGTCCGTTGCCAACTTCGTTGGTAATGGTACCGTCAGTATATTGGGATCACAATTTTCAGGATAGGCTTGTGAAAGGTGTTTTTTAAGAGAGCCAAGTAGTTTATGCAATGCGGAGAAGACAATGGGCAAGAGATTCTTGGGAGTGGAAAGGTATGCCCAGCCTTAAGATTTAGTGATTAAACTAATGTACTTATATCCAGTTGCTTTTCGATAAAGCGATGGATGAAATTTTATAGAGTATGCTTTTTGACAGGGTTACAAAAATAACGGATTTTCGAGTGGAATTTTGTACGGGGAGCGAATGAAGGAGTGTTAAACGAACAGATCAATATGAGAGGCCAAAGCATCGGTTGGTTTTTCAGAGGGAGAGCTGCCTTCGTGGGTCTTTCGTTGCAGTTCCTGGCGGGCTGTTGCTTCAATGGCCTTTGCTGACAAGGTCACCGCCCGATCCTGGGCTGAAGGATCTGCTGGTACTAGGGCTGCCGCCCGAAATTTCTGGGCTTTTTGTAAGGTCGCTTGTGGATTACCTGTGGCAGGAGAAGGGTCTATCCTAACTTTTCCTCCAACAGCATAGAGTTTTCCACCAGACTTCGTGGAAGGAAAAAAATCGCCCAATGTGGTTAGGACTCCGGCTGCTGACATTGGCCACTGCTCCTAATTTCGGAATTCACTGTCGCGGCCCTGAGGTTCCACGATATGTTTCTTTTAAAAAGAGGGAGTTTCTTATGAATGTTTGTCCTTGTCCGTCAGAATTTCTCTGGAAGCCTAATGGAGAAGTATGGAGTGAAAAAGGGTAGGGTGAAGAGGATGTATTTTGGAAAATCCTGGCCTCATCAACTTCGGACTTTTTGGACATAAATTAATGCTTTTTTGACCAATCGGAAGGGATCAGTCATGGAAGTAGCTCTATTGAAAGATTCAATGTAGAGGCGGCGAAGAAACGATAAAATCAGAAAAATATCATGGATATTTTACCCTTGAAACGGTAGTCGTGCATCGTATTCCTTCAATTATCGTTTCCGGGGTCAAAAGCCTTCTCCAACCCGTTCCTGCTCTGGATATTGAAGCAGGAACGGGTCGAGGCCATTCAGCCACCCTTTTGGGTTTCATTGGGAAGACAAATGAAATACCTATTGAGAAATAGATGGATTTCAATACAGATTCGTTCGCTCACAAAATAACGGTTTTGTCGCCATCAATGTCTGGTAGTCGACTTGACTGCTTCAGTCCGCATTATGCTCCCATGCCAGTAGTTCCTCTACCGACTGTTTTGTTGTCTTGGGATTGAAGAATTCTAATTTTTAACAGTGCCGGCGCAATTGTTTGGTAATCTTCTTTGTGTCCAAAGCAGGCTTGACAGGCCATAGAGTCAGAGAAGCAAGGAAGATACTTAAAAAGACCAATAGTAGAAGCGTAGTGGTGGTGTCTGGTCGATGGATCTGGTCAAAATATAAGGTTTGCGCATTCGCCAGAACTTTGTCCGCAGCAGAAACCCCGCCAAAGAGTATCATGGTCATGAGGGATCCAATAATCATTCCTCCGAATATTTTCAGCATGAGGGCACTCCTTTTGTTAAAGACGAAGTTTAACGAGAATTTTTTCGATTTCTACGGTCGATCACTTCCCAATATGGGGAAAGGATTTTTGTAGAGTGCTAGATCCATCACCCTAGTGAAGAGATATCGAGAAAAGGGTTAATGAAGAAATACCGCTAATGGATTAGCCGTTGAGCAGTAAGTCGTAAAAGTTAGAGATAGGGAAGATTTTTTACGAAGATTTAAGAGGAACGCTGTTTTGAAGGAGAGGACCAGGAGGACTAAGAACAAGACTTATTGGTCCAATGCAAGCCGAACCATGGACAGGAATTGGCTGAAATTGCAGGGTTTATCTAGGATAGCAAAGACTCCTGCCTGACGCGCACGCTGTTTATCCTGGTCGTCGAGATGACCACTAAGTAAGATGACGGGGATTTGGATGGGATCTTTTGCTTGCAGTTTGATTTGGTCAATAAAATCTAGACCTGCCAGGACCGGCATTTGATTATCGGAGATAATCAGGTCCGCCCGGTTGTTGGATAGCCAAGCGAGGGCTTCTGATCCATTGCCGACCTCAATACATTCTAATTTCTGAGATTCAAGGACTAAGCGAAGGGCCTCACGAGCATTGAGATCATCATCTACTAGGAGAACTTTTTTCATGTTTTCGTTCGCTTGTTCAATCGATTCCTGACAAACACATGAACGATTGCCTCTCATTTTAAATGATCAGAACGACACATTGTCCACCCCCCTAAGAAACTAGCCGCTTTTTCTTATTAACGAAAGCTCCAGAATGTATCCTCCCCAGGATTTCTACAAAACCAAAGTTTGGATTTTTCGTTATTGAGAAGAAAGCGGGACGGCTGTATAACCCTTCGCCTCCAAACACCCTTCTAAGGAATAAACTTCTTTGGTCCTTTGAGTGGTTCCTGTTGAGAGCAAGGCTTCTTCACAATCAGCTTTATCCTTGGAAAAGGTCGCCTGCGAGGTCCCGGGCTTGAACCATTTCACGGGTGTGGAAGCGCAACTCACGACTGTAAGAATTGCCAGAAGGCCTACGATCACATCTATTTTTACTTTCTTCATTTTTTTATTCATGGAGAAAAAGAAGGCGAATTGTAATGATTTTATCTGGAGTATTCAATCAAACGCATTGAACATGGAAAAATTCTGATCTAGGGTAATATTGGACGGAAATCCGCGAGGAAAGTGAATATGATGCCGAAGAAAATTCGTGGAGATTAGGTATTCTGACCAATTTGGACAAGGGCCCAGGAAGCCCAAAAATGCACATTGGGAGTCGGGTCTGTTTCCATGGCTTGTTTCAGTGCAGGCATATCTGCGCTGGTTCCCAATTTGCCTAAACGATACGCGGCTTCCGATCGCACACCTACGCTTGGATCCTGGAGAAGATGGGTGCGTAAGAACGGAAGTCCCCGGGGGTCGCCTAATTCACCGAGCCCGGCAATTGCAGATTGTCGAGTGAGAGAATCCGGACTTTCCAGAGCTTGAAGGTACACGGAATAGGAAAATGGAAATTCAAAGTGAGCAAGAGATTGGATAATGGTTCTTTGAGTGTCAATGGTGGAAATAGCATAGGCTTCGGTTAACACTTGTATTAATTCCTTCTGCACCGCTGTTCGGCCCAAGGCTAATACCACAGCCTGTTTGACTGAATCGGAAGGATCCGTAAGGTGCTGAACCAACGCAACTAGAGACTCATCTGATAGTGAATCCCCCATCGTTCCCAAGGCCCACGCACTTGATTGTCGAACCTGGTCATCTGGATCCGACAACGCGAGAACAAGGGCTGGAATACCCTGAGGGGCACCAATTTTCCCAAGTGATAAGGCTGCGGTCCGTCTAGTATCAGGCTGAGTATCCGTCAGAAGTGGAATAAGTCGTTCGGTGACGGTTTCAGCTGATTCAGGTGGGGATTCAATGACACAACCAACGAGTCCAAAGAAACAAATTGCTCCGATAACGGTAGCAGAATTGGTAGAGAACGTGAACAAGAAAGGCTTATGCAGATCCAGAAGGTTCTTTGGGAGTTAGAGGTTCTTTGGCTACTTCAATGGAGTCTTGCATCTCTTTTTCGGCAGACTCCAGTTCCGCTTGAATGGTGCGCATTTGAGGATCGATCGAATTTTTAATATCTGCCGCGGCATCCCGGAAGGTACGTACGGCACTTCCCAGACCCTCTCCCAATGATTGCATATCTCGTGGAGCTAATCCGGATTGCTGGGAAGCCTGGGCTTTCATTGCGGCTTGTTGAGCTTGAACACGGGCCACAGCTTGCTTATTTACAACAGCCGCAGGTCGCTTCAGCACAGGCTTCGCTTGTGCACCAGCCGGGAGAGCGGGATATTGCCTGGAAGCCACGGGGGCTGGTTGCGCTTGCCTATCCTCCATCGACATCGGTGGGGGGGCAGAAGGAGGTGTCGTGGTTTGAGGAGAACTGGGAGTCCCGGGAGATTTAGATGAAGGTTGGACCACCTCAGGCCCTGCTCCCTTGTAAAGTAACGCTGCAGTGGTTCCCGGGGTTTGTTCAGGACCCGGTTGGAATGGCTGATTGGTCGGAGTGCCTACCGGGGTAGTCGGTTGGGATTGTGCCTGTCCTGGTTCTGGCGGTGAACTGGGTAGTGGCTCATTGGGGTCCACCGGTGGGGGTATATCGGCGACTTCTTTTTTAAAGCCTTTTAAGGCTTTCCCCACACCCTCTCCGATTTGCGGAAGCCGGCCTGCCCCGAAAATAATCAGAATGATCACCAGAATGATCATGAGTTCAGAAAACCCCATGGTTCCGAACATAGACAAAACCCTTTCGCTTCAGCTCACTGTGAAAATATAAGACTAAAAAGACTCTATCTTTCAAGATTGACGAGTGTCAACCTAAATGCGGTAGGCTTGGAACACTATGCCCAAGCCAAGTTTTTGCGTATTCTTCATTTTGTTGTCCCCTTGAAAGAAACGAGTAGATCCAGGATGTCATTACTCTCACCGCCCCAAATTCCCCTCTTTCGCATTACGCTGTTTTACGGGCCTGAAGCCGTTGAAGGTGCCTCAGATTCAGTACACTGTGTGTTTAATGTCAAAAAACGCAGCTGGAAAGGTGGGGTACAAGTCGAGGTGGTGATGAAAAGAAACCAAATAGACAGGCTCGAAGGAATCCTTCAGCATTCGTCATGGTTGGACGCTGTCCTGAGGGGCGTTCCAGTTGAAACGCAGGGAGGCTATCGAGAAAAAAGCCATGATTTATTGGTGCAGTTGCTGTGCTTTCACAAGCTTCATGCTTTTATTCAGCAGGGAATCAAGCAGGAGAATATCCAAGTTTCAGGGGACGCTCTCATTGCTGAGACTGATGAGGTCGTTGAGCGGGAGGCCGAGGAAATCAAGAGGCAGATTTTTATCGAGTTGGATCTGGTTGAAACCGAAGAGGGACCCCCGTCACTTTGAAGGTACAAATTTGCTATAATTGTTCACTTTGTATTTAAAAACAGAAGACTAATGAATCATTCAGGTTTAAAATACCAATGTGAAGGTATGCATAAAAATTAAACAGGAAGGAGTATTCCTTATGCGGCAATCCAAGGGTTTGTGGGGAGGTGTCCTTAAACGAGTAACCGGGGTATGTGTATTGTTGGCTTTTTCCCTGATCGTATGCCTGGGAGCCACAGGGGTGAGTCTGGCTGCCGAACAAGAATTATCGAGTCCAAGCAATGAAGCGGCCCTTGGGATCGGGAGTGCTTTGCTGACCGTGATTTATTTCCCCGTGAAGTTTGCCTATGCCATCTTGGGTGGGGTTGTGGGAACGTTTACTTATGGATTGACAGGTGGTGACCTTGAAACCGCAAAAGCCGTATGGGAGCCGAGCTTCTATGGCACGTATGTCATCACTCCTGACCATCTGAAGGGGAATGAGCCCGTTCGATTCATTGGGGTCTCCGCATACGAGGATCAAGCGCTATAGACCGAAAGATCACACCCGCCTAAGTTGAATCGACTGGCATGGTCAAACCTATCATTGGGATCACCCCGGACTTTAACCCTGGAAATCGGAAGGACATGGGTGGGAAAGAACCCACCTATTTTTTGCGGGCCAGGTACCTTCAGGCAATTCAGGACGCCGGGGGAGTGCCTTTAGTGCTTCCCCTGGTCCGTGGTTTGGCGAACCAGAAATATCTTATACAACGGCTGGACGGTCTTCTGGTGACCGGGAGCGGATCGGATTTAGCCCCTGAGTTGTATGGGGAGAAACAGCGGTATCCTTTTCAGCGAATGAGCGAAGAGCGCGCTCAACTTGAGCTTGGACTATCCAAGTTGGCCTTTCGTCAGGGGGTGCCGACCCTGGGCATCTGCGGAGGGATGCAATCCATGAACGTGGCCTTGGGAGGAACCCTGGTGCAGGATATTACCTCTCAATTGTCGACGAAAATTGAACACCGACCCACCAAATCGGCAACGAAAACAGCCCATCTGGTTAACATTGAACCCAACAGCCTACTGCAGCGCATCGCCAAGCAGTTGAGAATTGCGGTGAATAGCTCCCACCATCAATCTATCAAATCTGTTCCGTCGTCCTTTCAAGTTACCGGGATTGCTCCGGATGGAGTCATTGAAGCGATTGAAGCCTCTCGTCATCCATTCTGGCTTGGTGTCCAATGGCATCCGGAGTTTTTATACCGGCAGGATGCGATTCAGAAACGTCTATTTACGGCGTTGATACAATCCGCCAGACAGTTTGCCGACAGCCGAACATAGCCTGTTCAGGACATTTTGGCCTGGTTTGCACAAAATCCATACGAAAGAGAACTCTCAATAAGGGGACTGGGAATTCTTACGGAGCCGCGTCTTCGGCTTCGGGAGCTGGTTGTGGTGGATCCGGCAGGGCCGGTGATTTGGGTGCAGGGGGTTTGGTCTCTTGTGCGGCCTCTGTTTTGGCCGTAGGAGGAGTGGCCGGTTTTGGAGCAGGTGCGGGTTTTGGCTTTTCCGGCTTGATGCCACCTTCCCAATGAGGGCCGGTATACATATCGTCGGCCAAGTCCGTCTCTTTCCATCTGGCTTCAAAGTCTGCGGCGGCCTTATTGGGGGTTTCTCCGGTTCCAACAGTTTGATTCCACGGATAGATGCGAGGAGAAATCCGGCAGGTAGACTCATCCTGGCACATGTACAGTGCAATCGGATTTCCTCGATAAGGGCCCAGAATAATATGGACCGTGCCGACTAATTCAGGAAGAGAATCCATGATACCAACACAACAGATTGTCGTCTAAAAAGGAGGCTATACTGCCACAGCCCCCGGCGGTATGCAATATGAGCCCAAGAAGTTCATCAGGAATTTATGACAATGATTGAGGGAAGAGAAATGAGAAACAGAATTTTCCTGAAATTCGGAAGGGCTATTTGTTGAGAAGAGGTTCTCCCGGGAGCTCGGATTTTCGGTGAAGATATAATGCGATCATGAGGACCAAAATTACGATGACATGCAAGGACATATCCATGAGGTAATGACGAAACATGTCTTCGGGGACAGATTCCTGGTGCGAGAATTCAGCCCCAGCGGTGAGAATTCTTCGGACAGAAGCGATAATTCCCACATGCAGGAAGGGTTCGAGTCGAATACGGTCGTTTTGTAGGAAGCCTAATACCGTGCGAAACAACTCCAAAAGAATGATGACGAACAACAGGTCATTCAGTAAAGTGATGGTCGCTGGCAAAAACTCGGTCTGTACCGATTGAGCATAGGCTACCCAACTATAACCGAAGACCAGCATACCCACGAGAAGAAAACTCAAGCAGGCGGTGATGTAGCCCCACCGGTCGAGGAACTGCATCCATCGGACCCATTGTTTAATTGATTCTGGTGTCCACCCTAACATGTTGAATGTGCCCTCTTATGCGGTTCCTTGATGTGGCGTGTTGGGGGATTGCTCTCGGTTGGTGTCCTCTCCCCGCATCTGACCAAACTCTAAACTCTGAATCGCTTTCGCCCCAAACGAATGGCCACAACAGATGACTTCCTGAAATCCCTCTCCGCCCGCCATTACCATTAGGCGAAGTCCACAGGAATCAGTCGCAACTATTTTCTCATCGAGGGGCATGCCGACTGCCAAGGCTCCGGCTCGGCGGCCACGCTCTTGGTTAAACGAGGGAACCACGTCTTCCTGGGTCAGGTCATGTCCGCAACATCGAATTTTTTCAAACCCCTCGCCACCGCTCATCACCTTAAGTACTAGTCCGCAAGAATCCGGATACCGTTTGCGTTCGTCGATAATGTCCCCTTTTTTCAATGCCATAGCGATGCTCCTTGCTCCCGAAATGAATCATGAAATTCTGTCATCAGCAATAGGAATAGAGGAATGGATGTGTCGATCTATGCAGCAAGGTTGATAGCTAAACAAATCTTTGTAGGGAATGTCCAGAATTGGGCCAGGCCCTTCTTTTTCACACCTAAGACGGTGAGAGTAGCCGGCATCCGTCCGTCTTGTCTTTCTGTGCATTCAGGTCAGGGTGCGAAACTGTTCTTGGATCTGTGCTAACACATGGCGATGGGCGGAAATCCCGACGGTATTCGGGATGGAGGGAATGTCGATTGGGTGATAGGGGGAGACAAATTGCTGTTTGACGAAGGCGATACGGGCCAAACTCGTTTCAAGGCGGCTTTGATCCAATACATGAGATTCAACTGCACGACTGACGGCTTTAATCGTATCGGTCGCGAGCCTGCGGGTTTTGCATACTAATAACATATCCACTCCGGCTTGCAACGAGTGCACAGCGGCCTCGCCGACTGTCGAATGGTTCACAATGGCGCCCATTTCCAAGTCGTCGCTCAAGATGACCCCGGAAAATCCCATCTGCTGCCGAAGGATATCTGTCAATATCATGGAAGAGAGGGTTGCGGGATTTATGGGATCCAGGGCGGGATAGTGGACGTGGGCCGTCATGATGGCTTGTAGGCCATGCGCAATGGCGTATTGAAAAGGTTTGAGTTCCACGCTCTCCAGCCGATCCCGGGTGGCGTGGACCACCGGCAGTTCCACATGTGAATCGGTACTGGTGTCGCCATGACCAGGAAAATGTTTTCCGCAGGCCAATACGCGATGATCGTGCAGGCCCGCGAGAGTGGCCGCTCCCATGAGGCACACCTGTTCCGGCTCGGTCCCAAACGCCCGATCTCCGATAATAGGATTGGAGGGATTCGTATGGATGTCCAAGACCGGTGCCATATTCATATTAATCCCAACGGCGCGTAACTCCTTGGCGGTCACGGCTGCCGCCTGATAGGCCAGTTCCGTGGATCCCGAGTGGGCGACGGTAGTTGCAGGAGGAAAGATGGTAAATCCTGAAGGAAGGCGGGAGACGCGTCCGCCTTCTTGATCGATGCCGATGAGTAGCGGTATGTCACCGGCCAGGGATTGGAGGTCGTTCGTGAGATGTGCGATTTGGACAGGGTCAACCAAATTGCGGGAAAAAAGGATGATCCCTCCTGGTCGGAATTCCTGCATCCAGGCTCGAAGGTCCGGAGTGACCTCCGTCCCTTCGAACCCGATCATACACAGTTGCCCTACGAGTTCAGCGATAGACATCGCGTGTGTTGCCGCCTAGCGATTGACGTGATTCAGCAAATATTGAATGAGCAACCGGGTCCCGATACCTGTCGGACCTTTAGGAATATACGGCCGTTCTGCTGTACCCCAATCCGTGCTGGCAATATCCAAATGGACCCAGGGATGGTCCCCCACGAATTTTGATAAGAACATGGCCGCCGTAATCATTCCGCCTCCGCGCCCACCGATATTCCGCATGTCTGCCACGTCACTTTTTAGCTGTTCAAAATATTCATCCCACAGGGGCATTTCCCATACCCGTTCACCGGCATGATTGCCGGCCTTTTTGATGTCGGCTTTCAGGGGGTCGTCATTACCCAGCATGCCTATTGCGAACTGTCCCAACGCGACAGCAGCCGCGCCGGTCAGTGTGGCGATGTCAATTACGCAGGCGGGTTTGAACCGAGAGGCATAGGCCAAGCCGTCAGCCAGAATCAACCGACCTTCCGCATCGGTATTTTGGACTTCCACCGTTTTTCCGGAGAGCATGGTAAGGATATCGCCGGGTTTAGTTGCCCGTCCTCCCGGCATGTTTTCCGTCACAGGCAAGAGGCCGATCGCATTGACCGGGAGCTTGAGCCGGGAGGCGGCTCGAATCGTCGCTAACACTTCGGCTCCACCGGTCATGTCGGCCTTCATCTGTTCCATGTTTTCCGATGGTTTTAAGGAGATGCCACCGCTATCAAATGTTACCGTTTTGCCGACAAAAACAATGGGTTTTTGTGTGCGAGGGCCGCCCATATATTCCAGAATGATGAATTGAGGCGGTTCGATGCTGCCTCGAGAGACCCCCAATAATCCGCCCATGCCGAGTTTTTCCTGCTGTTTGCGGTCCAGGACTTTGAGCCGGACTTTGGCCTCCCTGGCGATTTTTTTGGCTTCGGTGACGACCCGGGAAGGCGTCATCACGTTCGCGGGGTGGTTGCACAAATCCCGAACAAAACAGGTCGCTTCCCCAAGGATTTGGCCACGTTTGGCACCATCTTTGGCCTCATTCAGGTGAGCGTTGGAGGTGGTGAGTAGGGTGCAGGATTGCAAGGAGTGGTTGTCGTCCGTGCGGTCCGTGCGGTACTCATTAAACCGATATTCCCCAAGAACTACCCCTTCCACCATGGCTTGAGCCACGTCATCCATAGAGCCGGTGCCCTTTGGCACGTCCGGCATCACGCAAACAATCCCTTTGGCTTTGGCAGTGCGGGCGCGCTTGGCAGCGGTCCCCATCGCTTGACGAATTCGTTCCAAGGTCACCGTCTCCCGTGTTCCAAGGCCGACAAGAAGCACGCGTTTGGCGGGCAATTTCCCATCGATATGGAGTAAGGCGGTGTTATTCGGCTTGCCGGAAAATTCTCCACTTTTGCGCAGGGCGCTTAATTGCCCACCGAGTTTCTGATCGACCGGCCGGACGGCTTTGCTCCAGGTTTTGTCTTGTTCATATTCCAAACACACCAACACATCCGTTGTCGTAGCGGTGGCTTCACCACTCTTCACAAGAATATTCATACGCCTCCTCAATAAATAAATCGCCCCTAACGTAAACAGATCCCCTTGCCGTGGCGTTGTTACACGCCCCGGGTTTGGGGATCCCAGATCACTTTATGCAATTGGAGTTGAAAACGAACAGGCAGTCGATCTTCCAGAATCCATTCAGCCAGGGATTGAAGATGGAGGACTCCAAAGACTGGACTCAAATGGACCGGACAGCGGTCTCCCAATGAATACCGCTTCACGATATCGCGCGCCCACTCGTAATCGGCCCGGTCCTTCAAAACAAACTTCACTTCGTCTTTTCCGGACAAATGCCTAAGTGTATCCCACCGCATCCGGTCGGTCATTCCACTACCCGGACATTTCACATCCAGAATAATCGAAACCCGCTTATCCACGTTGGCAATATCAAACGCCCCGCTGGTTTCCAGCATCACCTGAAATCCAGCCTCGCATAATTGTGTTAACAATACCAGAGAGCCAGGTTGATGCAATGGTTCACCGCCGGTCACCTCGACGAGCGGACAACCATATGATTGTACCTGCGCCAGAATTGCCTCAATCGGCATGGTATGTCCACCATAAAAGGCATATTCCGTGTCACACCAGGTGCAACGAAGCGGACAACCCGTTAACCGGACAAACACGCACGGTTGTCCCACACGGGTGGACTCCCCCTGAAGGCTATGAAAGATTTCGGTGATCTTTAAGGAAGGCAAAGTGGTCATAAACACTCTCAACTCCAGCACACAACAGATAGCATTGTACTCAAAAAGCGGGGTGAGGGGGAGGGGACAAAGAAAGGCGCGCTAGGTGGCTGTCGGAGATGAGTAATCGTCACAAGATTGGATCGGGTTGAGTGATATTTTCGATCATATGGGGCGAATAGAGGGGGCTATTCGATGAAAAGGACCGGAGAAGCGGTCAATTTGGCGCAAGCAAGCAGGTCGATTTCATCACGGATGGCCGCCTCTTAAGCCCATTGTGTAATCGGCCAACCCCGCTCGCGGGCAATCCGAGCCATGCCTCGAATGGGATTCACGACAAAGGGATGGCCAACCAGTTGGAGCGCGTGGAAATCTCCTGGGCTGTCGCCATAGGCATAGCTACGCGTCAAGTCCAGATTGAAACGGGCGGCCAGGCGCTCCACATACCGGCCTTTTCCTTCACCATAGGGCAACGGGGCAAACACCTTTCCCGTATAGAGTCCTTCCTGGGATTCCGGTCTCGCGCCAAATACCAATGAGACTCCAAGTGCCTCAGCCAGTGGTTTCACCAAGAACTCCGGTGATCCGCTGACGAAGGCCACGACATGTCCCGCATCCCGATGACGGGATAAACGATTCAAAGCCCTCGCTGAGACCCGTGGAACAACATATAACTCCACGTACTCGCTGGCCATCTGTTCAATGAGGGAGACATCATGCCCCATCAGATACAGCTTCCTCCGTCGCAGAGGGTTGAACGAAATGGGGGGCATTTGACGAATGGCATACCCCAGGCTGTGCCATACCTCCGGCCAACCCACGACACCGTCTTGCCAGAGATACCGGAAAAATCCGATTTCAATCGACGCGCCAGGAATCAACGTGTTATCCACATCGAAAAAGGCACCGATCCAGTGTTGAGAATGAGTCAGGGGTGCGGGCGAAGAGGTCGAGCGGGTCATGGTGAGCTATAATCCGGGCGGTCAAATAATTAATGAGAATGGCCGGGATTCTACCCCGCGCCTCACGCGTTGACAAGGACATCAAGAGGTTTCATAATCTGCCTACTTCGTGCCGAAGTGGTGGAATGGCAGACACGCACGTTTGAGGGGCGTGTGGGGAAACCCATGCGGGTTCAAGTCCCGCCTTCGGCACCAACAATCCTACCGATCTCTAGATCGTCTCTGTCATGAGTCCTACCCTTACATAAAAATTGTGCCGAGATTCGAATTGGGGTTCTGAATTGGGAGTTCCCCCTTCATTAGGGGGTCCGGAATGAAGCGAAGGCATGCGTGAGGGCCTTTGTGAGAGCGGAAGCCAGCCTTCCGGCACCTGCTCGTTCAAGTCAGGTCTTCAGGCTCCAATCCTTTCCTCCGGATTATCTTATCGATGGGGCTCAGGTATGCCACTGTCACCGCATACATTCTCAAGGTAAAAACTTTATCAACGACCTTTGGCGTTCGGGTCATTCATTCTTAGAGGAACTGGGGGAAATTGGAAGATATCGTCGATGGGATTCGGCTCATGCGCTTGCTTGAGGACTACTTAGCAGGATAAACGTTATTCTGATGCTTAGGAAAGGGCAAATTAGAAGACAAATTCAATTGCCTTGAAGGTCATTCATGAAACGCGGGTGGTATTCACGACGAGTGTTTCCCAGGCTGGTTCATTGGAGTATGGGCCTAGCGGGTTTTGTCCCCTTGCGGCAGGCGTTGATTGCAAAGGCGTCAGGGTTGGTTTTGGAGATCGGGTTTGGGACCGGCGCCAATTTTTCTTACTATCCTTCCCAGATCCATTCTTTGACGGCGATTGATCCCAATCCCGGGATGATCCCGTTGGCCCGCTCGCTTCAGGCGGAGGCGGTGATTCCCGTTCATCTGGCCCTGGCCTTGGCCGAAGCGCTCCCTTTTCCCTCTGCCAGCTTCGATACGGTTGTGAGCACGATGACCTTATGCAGCGTTCCTCAGCTTTCGAAGGCTCTGCAGGAAATGCTTCGGGTCGTGAGACCTGGAGGACGGTTGTTGTTTTTAGAGCATGGGCAAAGTCCGGATCGTTCGGTTTGCCTGTGGCAGGATCGTCTCACGCCGGCGTGGAAACGCCTTGGCGATGGCTGTCATTTAAACCGTCCAATGGTTCAGATGATTCAGGCGCAGGGTTGGACAGTTTCCGCACTCGAAAACTTTTATCTTCCCGGCGTTCCGAAGCCTTTCGCCTATTTTTCTCAGGGGATCGCGGTGAAGGCCTGATCCTCCCTGTGCACCCTTCCATTTTCCTTGATTTCTTAATACATTGAAGTTGGTGTTCATGAGGGTTTCGTCTGTCTTTCGGAACCGTCCCAATCTCTGCTTCCTGAGAGTGTCTTGATGGTAAATCGACGGGTACCTGGCGGTTTAATGGTCTGTGCTGCCATTGTGGGACTTTTCCTTTTGAAGGGGTTTCTTGGCGTTTCTTCTTCCTATGCGGAATTGAGTGGCACCTCCCAAGCGGATTCATCTCCTGTTCAGGATTCCGCCGAAGCGCATTTACAGTTAGGGATTGATTTTTTTCTCACGGATGACCTGGATGTGGCCATTGATGAGTTTCGGGAGACCGCTCGTCAGCGTCCCGGTTATGCCGATGCCTATCATAATCTTGGGGTGGCCCTGGCCAAAACGGGGGATTTAACCGGGGCCATTGCGGCCTGGTCGCAAGCGGAACGTTTGGATTTTCACACGGCCTCCTTGCGGTATCACCTGTCAGCCCTGGTTTCTTATAACTATGGCATCTCCCTGGTGCGAGATGGTCGGCTTGTGCAGGCCCTGGCGCAATGGCGGGCGGCCCTTCGCCTTCAACCTGATTTTCCAGAAGCCCATTATGCGTTGGGATTGGGGTATTTGGCGGCAGGCGATCCTGTCCAAGCTGTGGCCCATTTTCAGGCGACGCTTCACGATGCGTCTAAGTGGGCGCATGCCTATGAAGCCTTGGGATTGGCCTATTTTGCATCACATGAAAATATTCTGGCCGAGCAGGCCTGGAGGCGTGCCCTGGCGTTGGAACCCGATCTTTCCAAGGTCCATGCCAATTTGGGGTTACTTCGTTTGCAGGAGGGAAATTATCAAGAGGCGATTGAACATTCCCGACAGGCGTTGACACTTCAACCTGACCTTGTAGCCGCGCATTATAATGTCGGTGTGGCATTGTTTGCGAAAGGAGACGAGTCAGCCAGTGTTCCCTCACTGGAAAGGGCCATTTCTCTTGATTCCCGATTAACTTCAGCGAGATTGCTACTTGGTGTCGTGTGGAGTCGTCAGGGAAATTGGGCGCGGGCCGCCTCGCTCTGGCGAGAGGCATTACGCCGGGATCCCTTTGCCAAAGATGGAGTATGGCTCCATTACAATTTGGGAGTGGCCATGGCTGCCATGGGACTAATCGACGAGGCGGCGGTTGAATTTGATGTGGTGACTGACCAACGTCCTGCATGGGCTCCGGGGTGGTCTCAGTTGGGCTCAGCGCTTCTGGCGACCCGACAATGGGAAAAGGCCGTGGTCGCCCTGGAATCCGCTGCTCGGTTGCAACCAGCCTGGGCACACCTCCATTTTGCCATTGGCAAAGCCCGGGCTGAAGCCGGGAAATTGTCTCAGGCTGTTGCCGCCTTTCAACGAGCGGTCGAGGTTGAGCCTCAATTTGTCGATGCATGGTTTCATTTGGGAGTCGTGCTTCGTGCTCAGAACCGGACCGGTGAAGCGGTCGAGCCGCTCCGTCTGGCGGCGGAAGGCGGATCGGGCGAAGCCCAAAGCCTGTTGGCTTCGATGTATGCCAATGGCAGTGGCGTGGAACGCAATATCCCCTTGGCGATGTTATGGTGGTTTCGGAGTAGTCGGGCCACGATGGCCGATTCGCTCACGCAGACCGCCAGAGAACAGCTCTCACAATTCCGTCGCGGCCTGCATCGACACCTCTTTTCGCCCGGTGACCGGCAGGAGGTGTTAACCGGCTTTGGTCTTATTCGAGAAGATCTGCACCGGTTGACTCCTCCCCATCGCGTGTCCACTCAAATGGCCAATGATGAAGGGACCTGGGACCACCTGACTCCGAGTGAACCCGTTGTTGCATGGGTGATCGACCAGGCCTTGGCCGGCGATCAGTCTGCCCAGCATACACTCCATGCCTGGTATGTGAATGGAGAGCGTGGTCGGTTGGTTCCGGCAGATCCTCAGATCCGAAATTATTTTCTACAAACGGCGAAAGAAGGAGATCCCTTTTCCTGTCAGGTCGTTCGAGCCGTTGCTCCTGAATCGGCTGAACGTTTTTCAGCAGACTGGCAATTGGCGGCAAATGGATGTCCGGACCAGACCGTCATGCCGGGGTTGTAATTCCGAGCCGGGTTGCCTGTATGGAAGTGGGAACATCTGGATTTTCCATGATTAGGGGCTGTTGAGAAAAGCCGCCAGCGGCGTTCTCGCCATTTTTCCGTGCTCACGTACTGGAAGTACGCTCTGTGCGCAAAAATGACTGCGGCCTTGCTGGACGAACCCTTCGAAAGGCTCAGGGCATGCTTTTTTGAACAGCCCCAAGACCTCTAATATGCAACGTGCCTGTGGGTCAATATGCCCTTGGAAATTATTATTATTTAACACTCCCATTAGGACCTCAATGACGAATCGTTCCAAGACCAAGACCAAGACCATAGCATTGGCCCTCGCCTTTTCACTGGTGAGCACGGTGTTGGCTTTTAGCGTCTCTTCACTTTTTCCCCAGGGGGAACGATGGTTGACTGATTGGCAACTGGCTCACATGGCACCTGGATCTGTCGACCCTTCACTGGTCATGGTGACGGTCACAAAGAGCACCAGTCCCGCGTTATGTGAGGAAGGACGATGGAATCTTTCCGTGTTGGAATCCACACTACTGACCCTTCATGAGGCCGGCGCTGCTTTCATCATACCCTCAATTGATGTGTCCTCCCCGATAGCCTCGGAATGTGGTGGGTTGGCTGGAATGGTTCGACTGGCTGAAGTGACCAAACGAGTCGGGTCTGTGGTCTACCCGGATTCGGTTCCTCCCGCCTTGGCCGATGCGGCAACCGCGTTGGGGACGCTGGACTTGATACCTGATGCGGATGGGGTGTTTAGGGGTATGAAGTCCCATCCCCTTTCTGCAGGTTCATCGCCGCATCCTCCGATCGGTCTCGTAATGGCCTCGTTGTTATCGGAAACGGACACAGCTATGGAACCGAAGATCAACGACCCTCAATTCCGGTTTATTGGACATTGGGCAACTTCATCCTTTCCCAGGCATGCCTTTGCGGATGTGTGGAACATCGTTCAGAGTAAAGATCGTGATCAATTATCGAAATTGTTTCGCGGAAAAGTCGTGATCCTTTTTTCTCCTGTGTCGAAGCAACCAACTCTTTCAACCCCGTGGGAATCCGAGGTGCCGGTAGAATTTCTTCATGCCTTATTGGCCAACGCGGTACTGACAAACGGATGGATTTCCAGGACTCCTCCGTGGATCGCTTTTCTTGTAACGGCGAGTGTAGGCCTGTTCTTTGCCTGTTTCCTTCTTTGGGAAACTCCGCCAACCCGCCTGGGGATGATGGGCTTAGCCGGTACTTTTCTTGCGGGTCTGGCTCTGTTGTGGGGACTTCACAGTGGTTGGGTGTGGCCGATCTTGAGTACAGGATTGGCTTTAGGAATGACCTTAGGGGGATCGCTGGCTTGGCGGTTGTCCCGGTCCCGGTCGATTATTCAACGGCGGATTGCTCAGGGGCGACAGCAGTTACAGCAATTGGAAACAGAACTGGCAGAAAGACAGCAGCATGTCCGGGAACTCGAAACTCGCTTATATGTGGCACAAGATCATGCCCACCGGTCGGCGACGGTTATTGAAGGTTTAGAAACTCAGCAAGGGGGGGTGTCCCGCCAATTGGAGTTTTCCCAAGCCGAGGTAGAAGAAACCCGACGACAGATTGACCGGTTGCAGATTGAATTGGAGGATCTTCGTCGGCAGGTGCCGGCCATGCAGCATGCTGAGTATCAGCACCCCGAATCCTGCGAGAATCAGGCATTACTTCAAGAATGTGAGTCATTTCATATTCTGACCCGTGCCCCTTCGGTCCTCCGCGTTTTTCAGGATTTAAAAAAAGCGTCCGGGACCCACAGCCCCATTCTTCTATTGGGAGAAACAGGCACGGGAAAAGAGGTGTTTGCTCGAGCCGCCCATGCGTTGAGTCCCCGGCATTGTGGCCCATTTTTGTCGGTGAATATGGCCGCGATCCGACCGGAGTTATTTGAGGGAGAATTATTCGGCCATGTGAAGGGGGCCTTTACCGGCGCGGTTGGTCGTGAGGGGTATATTGAAACGGCGAATGGGGGAACGCTCTTTTTGGATGAAGTCGGCGAACTCCCATCCGATTTGCAAGCAAAATTACTGCGGTTTCTGGAGGACGGGTCATTTCACCGGGTTGGAGAAAGCCGGCTCACTCAGGTGGATGTGCGAATTATCGCGGCGACAAATTGCAATCTTCAACAAGATGTGGAGGAAGGCCGATACCGGGAAGATTTATATTATCGATTACGGAGTATTGTGTTAACTCTGCCTCCTCTGCGGGAACGAGGGGAGGAAGACTGCCTGCTATTGGCTCAATCCTTCCTGCAGTATTTTTCCCGGCAACAGAATCGAATGGATTTGAGGTTCACGCAAGGGGCATTGGATGGGATCATGGCCTATCGATGGCCGGGCAATATTCGAGAACTCCGACAAACCGTGGCCCAGGCAGTGGCGTTGGCTAACGGGCCCCTCATTACCGAAGCAGATTTGCATCTCAGTAGCCCCGCCATGCCGTCCTTGAAGGGTGAAGGGCATGGTCGGGTGGAACTGGAACGATTGGAGGATGACATGGTGTTGGGATGCCTGCGCCGTCATGGATTCGATATGCAGGTGACAGCTAAAGCTTTAGGGTGGGATCGCAGCACCGTCACTCAACGATTGAAAGGTCTCGGATTTCAGGCGTTAGTTGACTATCATGGAAATATTGAAGCGGCGGCGCAAATGCTGGCCGGGGATAAAACCTTGACCCCCTTGGTCGCGAGACGGCTGCGCGAGTATTCAAAAAACCTGCTTCCTTCTTCCAGACACTATACGTCTGCTGAAGAAGCGGTGGCTGACTGCCGAAAACGGTTTCGCAATCTTCCGGAGCGGCATTTTCCGGCAGTCGAGCAGTTAGTTCACCAGCGCTTTGCTACGCCGGAACAAATTTCAACGCCGCGGAATTAATGCAATAGCGTAATCCCGTCGGCGGTGGGCCGTCGTCAAATATGTGTCCCTGGTGGCCACCGCATCGGGCACAATGGACTTCGGTTCGTGGATAAATCAATTTCCAATCGGTGCGGGTTTCGACTACTTTTTCCGAAATCGGTTGCCAAAAGCTGGGCCATCCGGTCCCGCTGTCGAATTTCGTGTCGGAAGAAAAAAGTGGCAACGCGCACCCTGCGCATTGGTAAATGCCTTTGGCCTTACTTTGATGATATTCATTGGTAAAGGGCGGCTCGGTGTCTTCATGCCGCAAGACACGGTATTGCATGGGGGTTAACAACGCCTTCCACTCTTCATCCGTTTTCGTAATTTTGGTGATATCCGAACCCCCGGTTGGGGGCGTGGGAGCGGCCAATGCCACACCGAGAGTTTTGGCGAGAACTCCGAACCCTAATGCCATGCCGATTTTCATAAGATTTCTCCTGTTGACATGTACGTTTATAGACATCTGATTGCCCTCCTCTGAGCTGAGAGGGTGGAACCTCCTTCGTAACCCCACCCACCCTGATATACTGTATCAGTCTTGCAATGAGAAAAAAAATTACAGATTTCGTGATGAGGCCTTTGACTGAAGAAAGAGAAATTTTTACACTGTAGACAACCATAAAAAAAGGAGGGTTGACTCAGGATTTCATCATCCGAAAAACAGGCCGGAAGGTGTTGGATGTTTCACAGATTTAACGAACAGCCAAAGAAGGAGTGTCTATGGATGAACAATCGCTGGATGTAAAAATTGAGAGCCGAAACGTTGGCATGACCCCTCGGTGGAAAGCCGAAATTGAGAGACGGACTGAGGCGTTGCAAACGGATACCATTCGCATCATTCATGCCCGTGTCACTCTTACGAAAAATGCCCATCATAAAAAAGGGGCTGATAACGCGGAGGCGCTGGTTGTCGTAACGCTTCCCCGTCGTCGAACGGTGACCGCCAGAAAAGAATCGAAAACCTTTGAAGAAGCCATTCGCTCAGCCTTTCAGGCCATAGAGCATGAACTCGATAAAGTTGAAGAAAAACGGTTGGCCCGCAATGCCAAGGCCACAGCCAAAAGAATCGAAAAAGCCATGGCGCTCACCGCCGTCTGATGGGGTAAAATCTTCATCTCTATTTCTTTCTCTTCATCGGAACGAGTCGTAGCGGGTGGGCCGTTCGCCCACCCGCTTTTTTATTCCTTACCACTCGAATCAATATCTTTCTAATAGCTGAAAGGAAGTGAACCACCTCAGCAAGCGAAGGGGGAGTTTCCTTCGCTATATATGAATAAACCCTTATTTTATTCGTGAGGTACAGTTCCACCATTTTGGAGGAAGGAAGAAGGAAATGGCATTTTGAAGAGTGTTTGTTGTGGATTTGTTATAGAAACTTTATCTAATTTGACCAAATGAGTAGGAATTCTTACAATAAAAGTATGAAGACAACCATCTCTGAAAAAGGACAAGTGACGATCCCCAAACCTCTTCGAGACCGTTTAGGTCTTCTCCCCGGACAAGTGTTGGATTTTCGAGAAGAAAAAGGGAGGCTGGTAGCCACAAAAGCTCAAATGTCTGATCCGGTAGGAGCATTGTTTGGCATATTAAAAACCAAGCAACGCACTGATCAAACCATGACGGCACTACGAGGGAAACCTGATCCCAAGTGATTACGGCCATTGATACGAATGTCCTGATTGATCTTTTTGGAGCCGATCCCATTCATGGGGTTCACTCAAAAGAGGCTATTCGTTCGTGTATTAATCAAGGATCTTTAGTAGCTTGTGAGGTCGTATGGGCCGAGGTTTCGGCTGTTTTTCCTTCTGAGAGCGATGCCCGGGATGTTTTGCAAACTTTGGGAGTGCAGTTTTCTCCCTTAGGGATTGATGCTTCATTGTTTGCTGGGCGATTGTGGAAGGATTATCGGCAAAAGGGCGGACGGCGAGACCGTATGGTGGCTGACTTTCTCATTGGGGCACACGCTCTACACCAGGCGGATGCGTTGTTGACTCGAGACCGAGGGTTTTATCGATCCGGAATGCCCAAGCTGAAGATTATTGATCCCTCTCTATAGGCAATCGAAAAGAAATTCTTCTTCTTTGTCTGGTTTCCTCCCGGATTTATTGCCTGATCAACTTTTTCCCCCCTTTACCAAATCTATTTCACGCTACAGGCCATAACCTGTCCATAAAGTTTGGTTCCCTAAACATGACACTGTATGGAGTGAGGAGGAGAGGGGCATGGGTTGTAAGCCTGCGAACATTCACTTGTGAGGAGAATGCAGCAGTTCCCGTCCTGCTTGCATGATTTCAGCAAGCCGGTCAGGGGTTTTGGCTTCGCCATAGCATCGGACGAGGGATTCGGTTCCGGCCAATCGAATGAGATACCAGGAGTCATCCGGCAGGATGAGTTTGCAGCCATCCAGTTTATTGACATGGATGACCTCTGCTCCCGCAAACTCCGATGGTGGATGTTCAAGGACCTGCTTGACCTGTGTCTTGAGGTGTTCGCTCATCGGCAAATCTTGTCGGGCGGTGAACGCAGCTCCCACTCGGTCAAAGAGGTCTTTCAGTAACTCCTGAATGGTCTGTCCCGTAAAGGCCACCATCTCTGCAACCAACGCCCCGGCCAATATCCCATCTGTTTCCGGTACGTGGCCCTTTATGGACATCCCGGCGCTTTCCTCCCCGCCAAAGACCACTTCCCCTTTCGCGAGCAATTCGCCGATGTATTTGAATCCAACCGGGGTTTCGTGGACGGTGAGTCCATGGTGTGCCGCCACGGCATCAATGAGATGGGTGGTGGCAACGGTGCGGGCAACTCCACCGGTCCATTGCCGACTGCGAATGAGATAATCCAACAAGAGGGCCAGGATGTAGTTGGCTTGAATGAAGGTGCCGTCGGCATCCACGATGCCAAATCGGCCTCCGTCTCCGTCGATCGCCAGGCCGAGGTGTGCACCTTCGCGGCGAACGGTCTCTTTCAGATCTTGAAGAGTCTCGTCGGTCGGTTCCGGTCGAAATCCTCCAAAATACGGATCTCGCCAATGGTGTAAGACAGCCATTTTTGCACCGGCTTGCCGGAGGAATTCGTCCAGATAATGCCTGGAGGTTCCATAGAGGGGATCAAAAATCACCCGGATCCGGCCGTTCCGGACGCGGTCGCGATCCACCAGCGATTCCAGAGCTTTCAAATACTCGGGTTGCGGATCGAAATGCCGCACCATACCATCGTGTGTCGCCCGCTCCCAGGGGAGCCATTTGATGTGTTCCCCATGCAACAGGGGCAGGATGCGGAGTTCAATGGCCTTAGTGGTTTCTGGCAGCGCCGATCCTCCCCAGTCCGGCGTAAATTTGATCCCGTTCCATTCAGGAGAATTGTGGCTGGCTGAGATATTCATGGCTCCTGATAATTTGCGACTGACCACGTGGTAGGAGATGGCCGGGATCGGGGTGTCGCGGTCGCAAATCAGACAAGGGATCCCATGGGCAGCCATGACTTCTGCAGCCACTTTGGCAAAATGCTCCCCTAAAAATCGTGCGTCGTAGCCAATCAGGATGCCTTGTTGCCCCAGCTTCTGTTGACGGAGAAATTGAGCGATTCCCTGGCATACGATACGGATGTTCCGGACCGTAAAGTCCTCGGCCACAATGGCCCGCCACCCTGAAGTCCCGAATTTAATGGAGTCCATGTTCGATATATGCTCGTTGCGAAGAAGGGATTTCTCAGCAGAAAACAGTGAAAACGTGATTTGGAGCTTTCGTTCTTAGAAGGGTGATCATACAGAAAATATGGCTCATCGCTCTTTCATCTGAGTCACTGAAATGATCGTCTCCGACGCCTGACGTCTGGCATAAGGGAGGGACGCTCTCATCCCCCGGCCCGCCTTGTCTGAGCCCTTCGACAAAACTCAGGACAGGCTCCGCGAGTTGGTCCGCCCTCCGCAGGCTGGCGTCCCGCCTCTCTCATAAGCCCAGACGGGGCGTCAATGGTTTTGGGGCCTTTTGTCGGAACAAAAGGGCCTCGCCTGCCGGGGCGAAACCCGGCAACACAGAAAATCACGTTAAACATGAGAGTTGTGCGCATAAGTGCAATGGGTTCCCCTGTCAGCCCATTTTTTCTGCCAAGCCCCAAGATGGATTCTCGATACACATCGTAAAGCTGTAAGGCCAGAACCATAAATGCTATTGATTCCAAAAGTATTACAGAATAGAAGATTTTTGCTCATTTGCCAATCAGATGATTGAGTTTTTCTGATCAATTTTTCCTAAATCGTCCTGGAGTCCATACAATAAAAAATTGTCGTTCCGGAAACATACGAAAAAGACGGTGAAAAAAAACCGCGTGGACGATCGTCGGCACGGCCTTTGCCAATGACAGCGGCAATATTACTCTGAATCTTCCCCAACATGTGGCCGTCTCGGGCCAGGTGGTGGTATTCCCGAAAGATGACAAGACTCCAGACCAATAGAGCAGGGGAGCGTATGGGGAATGTCCCGCCAAGACAGCAAGCCGGGAATGGCTTTTCGCTCGGCGTATGTCGAAGAAGATATTTTCCGCTTTGCCTTTGCGTCCTCGATCATCAAAGGCGATGGTCTGTATCGGCGGTTTAACAGGGTAGGGGGCTTTGTTGAAACAGACTGGTATCGGTTCCAAGAGCACGCCAGCCATTTGCAACGGGCAGAAGAATATGATTTTGTCGGATAACCGTTATGGTGGAAACTAATGACTCGTTAAAATAGTTGCGTGGTCTTAATCTTGTTCAGGAATGGTAGAATAGGAGGTAGGCTGATGTGTCCAGTTGGTGGTGTTGGGATTTTCCTTAAAATGCTTTTGATACCTGTCTGCAAGCTTCCTTGTTGTTTTTTCTGCTTCATTTTCTGATGGTGGGCTTCTCTTTAATTCAGACAAAAGTCTCTTGTGCAGTTTAATTACTTGTAAATGAACGGAAGTAGCAAAGACATGATATTCACAAACTTGCTCACGAGAGATTTGGTCATTTGTGAATCTTTGAAAGGAATGGGAATGGGTAATTAAGGAGTTCAGTGAACTGTAGGTTTCCACCAAATGATCTACAAAGTCGCCATCGCCAAATAGTCCCAAGGAGCCTGCATTCGCAGTGAATATTAATAAAGAAAATTCAAGCCCATCTGGTCGTGTCTGGGAATCATTTTTAAGGTCCTTTCTCATCATAAACAATTGACCAGATAAATCTTCTCGAATAACCTTTATTTCACTTGCTAGCCCAACAAGTAATATCCCTTTTTTCGTATTTTCTTTAATGCGGTCCCAAATGAAATTTGTTATGAGTGTACCGAGTGAACCAAGAAAAGCGGCAAGTATTAAATGGTAGGTCTGAATTTCGTTTGTAATGGTCCCTCATATACTTATTCGGGATTATGACAGTCACACTAAAATATGAGTGATAATCGTCAGTATGGAAACTGAATTAACATGTGCGTTTTGTGAGCAG
Source organism: Nitrospira sp. (assembly GCA_024760505.1). Lineage (GTDB taxonomy): Bacteria > Nitrospirota > Nitrospiria > Nitrospirales > UBA8639 > Nitrospira_E. The sequence goes on along the minus strand of CP058931.1, from coordinate 870,030 downwards.
CCAGCTACAACAAGAGATCATGTTCCTCCCAAAAGCCTTTTTAAAACATCTCCTCCAGATAATTTAATAACAGTCCCGGCATGTTTTTCGTGTAACAATGAAGCTTCTAATGATGACCAATGGTTTCGCAATTATCTCGTATCTGACGATCGAATAAAGAATCATCCGGAAGCAAAAGAATTGAATAATGCTTTAGCGCGATCGCTTCAAAGGCCTCAAGGTGTAGGCCTTCAAGAATATATGGATCGAAATTTAAAGCGTTTTTCTTTGATTACGGAAAGTGGTCTTTTTTACGGCGAAGGGACAGCTTTAGAGAATGATTTCAAGCGAGAGGGCAGGATTTTAACACGGATTATGAAGGGCCTTTATTATCACGAGCTTAAAAAACATCATCCAACTCATAACATTAATTCAGTTTATTCATCCAACAAAACCTTTTCACCGGACAAAAAAGTACGAGAGGAGCGACAGAACGTAATTTTGGATTTGATTAATGATTTAAAAAATGAACCTATTAAGAAAATAGGCAATGACGTATTTTCTTATAAATGGGGTGTGGCTAAAGATAATCCGGACGCAAGTTTTTGGGTGTTAGTATTCTTTCATGCTATCCCATTTTCCGTTATTTCGATACCTCCTTAAACATAACAATCTCTTATTTAGGTTATTTTTATTATTCACGAGGCTTCTGATGTTTGACGATAGGGAAAGAAAAATTAATTCTGTTACAGAGGTTACGCGGCGAGCCATCATTGATTATTTAACATCGAATTGGTCTGGCCGCCTTTCAGAAGACGCCTTTCTGGCGCGGCTTTACGATCTTGCTAATCTGCCATCGAATGATCGCAGATTTAAGAATGCTGCCGGCGACATTCAACAACATAGAGAATTAAACTCGGATTGGGAGGATGATTGGGTCTTTTACGATCCTCGTTTTAACCTTCTTTATGCGTCGGATGAAGACTTCATAAAGTTTTTATGTGAAACTGTTCATCCTGTCGTCAGGCCTGACACAGAGAAAGCTAAAGAACTTGTAAATACATTTAATAGGGAACTTCAAAAAGACGGTTGGCATCTTGTCGAAATCAAAAAAATGTCCGGAAAACCTGTTTTTAGCGTGCAGAAAACAGACGGAAGGAGTGAAGTTTTTATAGAACCAACAGGTTGGACCAAAGTAGACCGTCAGGTACAGGAGACACGCCTTCGCTTAGAAACGGCTGAAACGGAAGAGCATTACCAAACCGTAGGACTTCTTTGCCGAGAAGTTCTTATAACAGTTGCTCAGCAGGTTTATAATTCTGAACTCCATAAAGCTTCAGATGGAATCCATCCTAGTGACACTGATGCCAAGAGAATGCTCGAATTTTATTTTGAAAGGGAATTATTAGGCGGAGCTAACGAAGAAGCCAGAAAACACGCAAAAGCTGCATTACAGCTTGCAGTAGCCCTCCAGCACAAAAGAACTGCTAATTTTCAAATGGCTGCGCTTTGTGCAGAAGGAACATTTTCTGTCATCAATATTCTGGCGGTCTTGGCTGGTAGGCGAAGCAGGAAAATCTGACCCCCAATAGCCAAAATAATGTGATAATATAGATTACGGAAAATCAGACGCTTTTCGTGCTGGCATTATAAAGACTTACTCACACCCTTCCATTTTCCATTATGGGTAAAGCGAATAATTTCCCGTCCAACAATCAGAGGTGGGTTTACCGCTTCACACTCGTTTCATCTTTTCGAGCTTCAACATAGGAGCGCAGCACGGCATTCATTCGGGTTTGATAGCCGCGCCCTTGTTCTTTAAACCATTCCAAAATATCCGCATCTAACCGAATCGTGACTTGTTCCTTCGGACTCTCGGGAAGCACCACTTTCGCATGTTTCCAAAAATCCTCGGGCAAGGGCGGCTCCGGAGGGGCATCCTTGCGCGTTTTGCCCTTCCTCTTCATCGCCTCTTCAAGCGTGATGGTTGTGATATTTTTCTTGTTCATCTCGTCCTGCCTTCCATGCAGAAATAATGCGGGGTCAATGCAATGATTTAATTGGGCAGTCTGCTAAGAAACAGCAAATGCCTCTGTCTTCAGAAATACAGGGTCTGGGTATTCTAGTTTCCTTTTCTTATTTTTCGAGCATCCTTGATAAACCATTCCACCATAGACCAGTTATCAAGCTTTGTTGTTTCATTACCCATACTCCTACGAATCTCTAATAAAAAGTTTCCCAATAATTCCAAAATGACTTTTAGATTTGGTTCATCCTGCGGTTTTTCTGGATCAGCTTGCGAATAAAAATGGTTCAATAAGTCATTGTACGCAATAACAACAGAATCCGATCCTATTAATGAAAGTCTGAATGCCAATTTTCGATACTCAAGAGAAAGCATCTGTGAGGTGGCAAAAGCATTTTTATCCTTCTTTTTGTTTTCTTTGTCCGACTGCCATGCGGCATCAGACATTAGTAATATGATAAAAGGTTCAAGTATTTGATTGTATATTTCAATTCGATCATCCCTCAGCTTTTCTTCTAAATTAGTACGCCTCTCGATGGACTGACGATACTTCCAGCCAACGGCGGTAAGTAGTAACACCAAAATTGGAGTGGCTATTGATCCAATAGCCGATATCACTACTGTCCGGTTAAGAATGAAATAAATTCAATTGTTTACAAGACATCTCATCTTCACCATCGTTTTTGGTGTTGAGAAACTCCGGAGTTAAAGGGATTTTCTCGAATAGGGTCACGGAAAAAATCTGTAGTAATGTGTAGAGTGAGGCATTCAGCGTGAACCGCTTCTTGACGATGGCCACGAGCACGTAGACCGACACGGCGGTCCAGATCTGCACCTTCACGGCATTCTCTGAGGTGCCATAGAACTGCTTGATGCGCAGATGCTGCTTGATCCATTTGAAAAACAATTCGACTTGCCAGCGAGCCTTGTACAAGGCACAGATGGTGGTTGCTGGCGGACCAAAGAGGTTGGTCAGGAAGATGAGGCCTTTGCCCGACTCGAGATCTTTGAACCGAATACGACGCAGATGAACAGGATACCTCTGTTGCGTGTAGAATCCGGACAACGCGATGGTCTGATCGCACAGAATGCCCTGCTCCCGATCGTTGGGGGCCGAATAGATGCGGCGCATGTCGGCATTCGCCTTGGCACGGGTGACAAAGAAGGCGCCGGCCTGATGCAGCGTGAACAGCCGTTCGAAGTCCAAGTACCCGCGATCCATGACGTACACCGCTCCAGGCTCTGGAAGCAGCAGGTCGAGTGCGTGGACATCGTGCAGTTTCCCATTGGAAATATGGATAAAACTGGGAATCGCCCCACGAAGGTTCAACAGGGTGTGCAGTTTGACCGCGGCCGTGGTCTGGCGAAACGAGGCCCACGGAAACAGGGCCAGACACAGATCGATGGTCGTGGAGTCCAGCGCGTACACCGTGTTCGCAAGGTCCAGGCCCAGATCTTCTGTGGCGTACAGTTTGTGCGCATGCTTGATCAAGCGCTGGGCGAAGTCGGCATAGATCCGCCAGTCTCGGCGCTCGTTGGCATCGGCCAGCGTGGCCCGTTTCACCGGGGTGCGAATTCCCATGTGATACAGCTTGGCGGCTTGCGCCGACAGACAGACCTCGATATCGCGCAGGCTTTCGCGATAGGTCAACTGAGCAAAGGCCAAGATCCGAAAGTGTTCGGTGCAGGGCAGCGTCCGAATACGATAATCGCCACCATAGCGGGCGACGATTCGGGAAAACGTGGTCCAAGGCAAGCAATCCATCAGTTGCGCAAACAGGGTTTGGCCGACATACATCGTGAATCCTCCGGGGGTTACCCGGGGGACAATCACCTGAAGGCGGGTCGCCGTTCAAGTCGACACCATCCAAATTTGCCAAAACATGTAATTCATTCATGCGCTTAGGCCGAAAGGCGACTCAGTTAACCGGACAGTAGTGAGCCGATATGTAATCAATCCAAGTTTTTTCTTCCATGACACAGAGTCTCCATGAAGGATAACTACCGTTACATATTTGGTGAATAAAACCTGCTTTCGCTGGACCTCCTGGTTAACATTTCTGTCGTCAGAAATTTCAGATTTTAATCCGCTTCGCCAAGTCGAGGGCTTTCCGCTGATCCACGCCTAAATAGAGGGCGGTGCTCCCGATACTTTTGTGCCCTAGGAGTTGCTGACACGCTGCAAGGTTTTGGGTTTTCTCATAGATGACGGCTGATTTTGTGCGACGCATGGAATGGGTACTATGCCGTTTCGGGTCCAGACGAGCTAAGTACGCCCACTGTTTGACCAGATTGGCATATTGTTCTCGGGTCAAGTGAGGGCGGGTTTTGCGGTTGCCAATACTTGTCCATAGATAGTCCTCTGATTTCTTACCACTGTAGAGAATCCAATCGGCCAGACTGTCTCGTGTCTCCGGAGATAAGGCGACCAGATGCCCTCGGTTGGTTTTCTTCTGCCGGATATTAATCTCACTCACCACATCTCCGTGATGATCGGTGATATCGGCGGTCGATAGCCGAAGCAGGTCAGATGCTCGGAGCATCGTATCGATCCCCACATTAAAGAGCGCCAAATCCCGAATCTTTTTTTCCGTCGTTAACAAAGACCGAATGACTTGAGCCTGTTCCGGCGTAAACGGCATCATTTGACCGACCGCTTTGTCCTTGTTCCATGGCGCATTTTTAATTTTTGCTTTATTCTTTTTACTCATAAAAGCAAAAATAGCATGGGGCTATGATTGTGTAAAGTGTTGATATTGCGTGTTTTCCTATTTGTGGTTTTTACAAAACCAGAAATTAACTATGCTAATGGAGCTTAACCCCAGAAGTCTCGGGAATTGATTAGATGCCTCTTATTTATAATCCGGATTTATTAATCTCGACATTTTCAGGGTGATAGGCTTGAATAACCGAAAGCAGTTTATTGCCTTGGGCTCGAGCCCGAGCTAATTCTTTCGTGGCTAAACTATGTTTGTACTCGTCAGACATAAATGTATCCGGAGTCGGAAGAGAGTAAGAACAATCCAACCATTTTGTATCTTCCAATTTTTCCACACAAGGCATTTTAATATGCAAAGGCATTTGAATAGGCATCTCATTGCTTTTGGGAATTTTTTCGGAATCAATAGCTTTTCTTTCAAAATTCCAGGTCGAGCCAAAGTACGTTTCTAAGATAAGTAGATCATTCAAAAAGACATAGTGGGACCTATAGGCAGCTCTCGTATGGTCATGATAACTTCTATAAATTAGATATCGAAGGTAATTCTCTTTAAGAAGGTTATTCACGCTCAATATTCTATAGGCATCATTTCTCAAGTCCTCATGCTTTTCCGCAGTTAAAGCTTTATGTAGCATAGGCAGCAAGACATCGCCCTGAAGTAAGGCCTCATTAGCCGACACAAAAAGATTAAAATGAAGAGAATCCAGCAAGGCATTGATATGCGTAGCGGACTCAAAATTCACCAAGCCTTCGCACGAATTCTTATTGCAATCTGATGGTGGGGTTACATTTATCCAGACATAGGGTAACGTCTCATATAAATGTTTCTGAAATACGCTTGTTCTATAGGGGTCATAGCTCTTTCTCAAGAAAGGTTCCAGGGTTTGGTTATCGTTCGCTCCAAATGTATACGTCTTACCCTTTATTTTGGAAACCTTTTCATCCACTGCGCCCAATCTCGTTGCAGGAATCGAGGCTAAGACTCGCAGTTCTATCTCCCCCATCTTGGATATTGCATCATTGGGAAAAGTCGTCTTATAGGCGGCCATGAATTCCGCCACCTTATGGTTGTACCGTTCTAAATTCTGACTCCCTTCGGTCTTTTCAAGCAAAAAGACTGTTGAAGGACCAACATTCATTCCAATAAACAAACCCTGAATGCCGATCGAGCAGTTTGTGACAAATCCATTTTCTTGGCGAAGCCTTACACCCTTATCCACAATTTTTTGATAAACACCCAAATCGTAAGGGTAAGCATAATGGTCAAATCGGTGTGCTTCAATCGCCTTAGCGACCTCCCCATCCTTAGATATTTTCTCAAAATTACCCCTGCATGACACCCTGAACTCTTTGGACAACAATTCTTGTTGCCCCTCAAGTACTAAACGAACATTTTGATCGATAATGACGATATCCCTATGAATATCGACAAGATGGTTAGAGACCCGGTCGAGCTGAGCGATAATGAAATCTAACCGCTGAATCATTTCTTTCTGGTTCTGCAGCACCTCATTAAGTGCTTCTATGACCGGCGACGGACCTCCACCACCATCATTCCCAAAGAGGGAAGCTATCGCGCCTGCCGCATTAGCATATGCCGTAATATCTCCAGCCGACGCGCGGCCAAGTGTCATCAACGCACCAAAAGCCTTTTTCCCTTTCTCGGCTGACTCCGCAATAGTCGTAATATCTTTCAAAACCTTAGATTCTGCACCTAGAAAGGTTGCTACCTGTTTCGCGAACTTTGAAGCATTCTCAGCGTTCGTGAAAAATTTCAAGTTAGTGGCCGCTATATCCCGAATGCCAGTTTTAACTGCTGCATCAGCCTTTTCAATTTTTTCCAAGGCACCTTGTGCTGTCTTCTCCCAGTCTTTGGGAAAGAATTTACTTGTTGTGAAATTTCGTGCCCTTCCCACGTCTGTATTCAGGCTTTCCTTGGCAGCTTGGAGAGCACTTTTGGGTTCCTTACCTATAGCGAGATCATCTAATTCTTTTAAACGATTGGCTCCAGCAAGACCTTCTATCCGCTCACGAATTCGCTCTTTTGGTGAAACATCACCTTCTTTGAAATTGCTCTTCTTAAAAGCAAGATACGTGTTCTCAAGATACTCCTGACGTTGTTGGTCGTTAATGCCAATTTTCGTGTAAAACTCCGCATCCTTTTTTAACGCATCGTCTGTAGCTAAGGCCTGCTCGATGGCAAGCACCGCCATTGGATCACCGGAAAACTCTTCAAAACATTTTTGCTTAGTGGTATTGTCTTGTTGGCAACGTTCTTTAATGAATTTTTCCGACTCTTCTCCGACTAATACTGCAAAGCCAATCTCTGAGTGTGGCCCATTATCCAAGAACACTGATGCTTTTCTATTCAATTTATAGTTGAATTCACGAGCGGCCGCCTCTGAGCCATCGGGAGACTGTACCCGTTCCCGCGTATGCAGATAATCGGGAAAAGTTTCAGCGCGGCTACCTTCTGAATTACCCAGGAAAAGTAGGAGGAGGCAGCCAACCAAAATCCAAAAAATTTTCTCTGTGTTCATATCCTCTTGAGGTTTTCTATATAGGTCAAAAAAATCACTTGCCTCTTTGGATAGCATTTTGGATTTCACTTTTGAGCTCATTCATGATTTCCTTTTTAAGGTCTTTTTTCATTTGCGTGAACATTGGATTTATTTGTTCATGCCATAGCCTGTCCTCTGCCTCCTTAATTTTTTTATTGGAATTCGTCACAGATTCTACATATTCTATCGGGTGAAGAATCCCAACAGGTTTAAGAGGAGGGCCAACTTGTCCCTTGCAATTTATAGAAATCTGTGGACTCTCGTTTGAGCCGGCACTTTGGAAACGCGCAGAATTATTTGGACATAAGACTATTGTTCTGATACCCCCATCTTGATGCCCAGTTGGGATGTCAAAAACATACCAACCCTTTTCTTTTTCCGGTTCTGCAAAGGAATTACTGATTAAAAAAAGGATAAAAAAAACAGATAGACACCAAAAAGACACCATGGTTTTCATAAAAGGCTCTCCTTTAAGCTTGGCTAAAAAGGTTGGGAACCTATTACCACACAATCGCTGAAATAATGCAATTAGGATCAGAAAAGAAACCCAAGAAGAAAGCTTCGAGAAAGGGACTGGAAGAAGAAAAAAGGCAGCGTCTTTTTTTCTGCCGGGATGACATTTTACTTCACATTCAATGCGTATTCACAAGGGTAGAATACGGAAATTACTCTCAAATAGAGTTTTCCTCAAAAATATAATCATCACTATTCATAACCACTTTATAGATTTTTGTGCCATTTTCATGCCCTCTCAAATAGGGTGTACCCTATTTGACATGATCGCCGTTTATTTTCGCATATCTTCCCACAGACAAAAGACCGATAGCCAGAAAGCAGAAATCACCCACTGGCTTAATAGTCAGAAACTTCCGGCCAACCAGATCACAAGGAGGACAGTTCACACCAGACGGGGGTGTGATCGGAAGGTTTGTCCATTCCGCGAGGCCCGCGATCCACATCCGAAGCAACCAAGCGATCGGCAGCTTGTGGAGAGAGCAGGAGATGGTCGATGCGGAGCCCTTCGTCCCGATTCCATCGGCCGGCCTGGTAATCCCAATAGGTGTAGAGCCCCAATTCGGGGTGCAGGGCTCGAAGGGCATCGGTGTACCCGAGATGGCAGAGGGCGCGAAAGCGGGCACGGGATTCTGGACGGCAGAGGGCGTCATCGGCAAATCCCTTTGGATCATAGACGTCATGGTCTGTGGGACAGACGTTAAAGTCTCCCCCTAACACCACGGCTTCTTCCAGGGCTAAGAGCGAATGCGCATGCGTGATCAGTCGATCCAGCCAGGCAAGTTTATATGTAAACTTCTCGGTTTCCACCGGATTCCCATTGGGTAAATAAATTGAAGCGACTCGAACGTTTCCCACCACCGCTTCCACGTAGCGGGCTTGTTCGTCAGAAGGGGCACCAGGGAGTGAGGTGTATTCGATATCAATTGGGGCTTTGGAGAGGATTGCGACTCCGTTGTAGGTTTTTTGTCCGACTATGGCCATATTATAGCCCAGCTCCTCGATTGCCATTCTGGGGAACTGGTCCTCAGTGGTTTTGAGTTCTTGGAGCAGGACAATGTCCGGGTTGGCCTGTTTGACCCATTCCATCAAGTGGGGGATCCGGACTTTAATCGAGTTGACGTTCCAGGTGGCGATTTTCATATGAGTTTCAGAATGTGTATTGAGCGAATATTTTGATCATAGAGCGTTTAAGGTTCTTGGTTTATCATATGATGGTTTGAATTCAAAGGAATACATCATGGGGGGTTCAGAAATTTGTTGGAAGGTGAAGGGATTGTATTTGTGTTGCCAAATCTCGCCCCCACGGTATTTCCCGTATTGCCGGGTTTCGGCCCGGCAGACGAGGCCCCTTCGGCTTGGCTCAGGGCAGGCCTTTTGTTTCGGCAAAAGGACCCAAAACCAGTGACGCCCCATCTGGCCTTATGGGAGCGGAGGGAGGCGAATCTGAGGAGGGCGGGCCAACTCGCGGAGTCTATCCTGAGCCATGCCGAAGGACTCAAACAAGGCCCGCCAGTTGATGAGAGCGTCCCTCCTTTAGGCCAGATGGCAGGCGTCGGACAAGGAGAGACGAATATTGCAGTGACACACCGGAAGAAGACCGAAATCATCATATGCTGAATGAACTCAATATTATGATGAGGAAAGTGGTGGTGAGTCGGGTTCGCGTTGGAAGATGACTTGAAAGCCTTGAAATTGTTTTTGAAACAGGGTCTTCAAAATAAACGGGGTGATGCCGAAGAATAACACTCCATAAATGCAGATTTCTAAAATATACTGAGAGTCTTCAGAGATCGTGCTATTGAAGATCACAGGAACCGCCCACCCGATCGTCATACTCACAAACATCAGAATCACCACGTGTCGCCATACCAGAAACCACATCAATTTCAACAGTTCTTTATATGTTGGTATTTCCATACGACTCCTTTGTCAGCACAGCGTTCCAGAGGGTAACAGATTTATGGGGAGTGTTGAAAAATGCCGCCAGGGCGTTCTCGCCCCTTGGCCGTGCTCACGTATTCCTTCATTCGCTCCGCTCGTTCAAGTGGCTGCGGCCTTGCTGGACGGGAATTTTTGAACACTCCCCCAATTTTCCATGTTTGCATTTTGGTCACCCATGGGTTTCTGAATATGGGATATGACTCAAATGGGCGGTGCCAAAGAGAGACTTTCCTCGACGAAGTCCAAAATTTGCATTAGTTTTTTCCGAAGCTCGGCAAGATAGGGATCGGGTAAGGCCCCGAGTTCTTTGCGAAAGCGTTGATTATCAATGGCCTTGATTTGATCCACTAAAATGTCAGAGATACTGGTCAGCCCTGATACCCCTTGAGGAATTGATACTCGAAGGGGAGTGTGGACATCAAGCACTTGAGTGGTTAATGGACAAATGAGCGTGGAAAGGTGATAGGGATTCAAAGCATCAGTTTGAACGACGACAACCGGTCTAATCTTTCCGGGTTCGGTTCCAAATCGTGGATTCAAGTCTGCCAAATACAGATGGCCATATTGGGGCGTCATAGGTCGTTTGGGAGATCGTCCAGAAGTTCGGTTTCCTTCAAATAGTCGAGATGTGCGGCAGATACCTGATGAGAGGATTTCTCATAGTCCTGGGCCAACGCTTTTCTTGCGTAGAGGGCGTTGAAGTGAGCCAGAGCTTTTTTGATATACAGGTTTCGAGGCATGTTCAAACGTTTTCGGATGGCTTCAGTTTCTTTGTAGGCGTTTTCGTCGAGTTTTAGGGATAACACTTTACTCATCTCTCCCTCCTTTCAGGTATCACCAAAAGTATATACCGCCATTCCTGAAAAGTGAACCAGGGAGGGAGAAGTGAAAAGTCGGGAGTGAGTGGAAAGGATCCTCCGGTCCCTTACCCCTTACGTTTCACGTTTGCCTTCTCCCTTTATCCTTTGGTTCTTCCGGGTTTAGTGTCGGCAAACCCATCGGCCAATGCTTGAGAACATGTGCCGAAATATTCCTCCACTTTGTAAGGGGTTTCATCCCGAAGAGGATTTAAAGGTGGGGTAGAGATTCAACTGTGTGCCCATGCTATGCCGCCAGCAGCACTTGCGGCATGTTGGCATATAGCGTTTCTACCTCCCCTTACCCCTCCTTACAAAGGAGGGGGTCCTTGCCAGATCCGTGTTGCCCGAACAACTCACACGATTTCCTGAAGAGCCTAACCTCTAATGGGCTTTGTCCCAGGATGGGCCATGTCCTGCTTCGACCGTCAGCGGGATCGACAATTGTAGGGCAGGGAGTGTGGCGGCTTCCATCACCTGTTTAATGACCGTAGTGGTTTGCTCGACCGCCGCTTCTTCTACCTCGAATAGTAACTCATCGTGGACGGTCAACAGCATTTTTGCGCGGGGCGTTAAGCCATGCTGGCCCAATGCCGCAGGTACGCGGATCATGGCCCGCTTCAGGATGTCGGCCGCCGTGCCTTGCAATGGGGCATTGATGGCCGCTCGCTCAGAGAAATTTCGTCTGGCGGGATTTTTATCATGAATGCCAGGGACATGGCACCGACGTCCAAACAATGTCTGGACGTATCCGTGTTGCCGGCAAAACTGTTTGGTGCGCTCCATGTAATCCTGGATGCCGGGATACTGTTCAAAATAGGTTTTGATGTAGGCAGCGGCCTCGCCCGGCTCCACACTCAATTGGCGGGCCAACCCGAAGGCACTGATTCCATAAATGATGCCGAAATTGATGGCCTTGGCTTTTCGTCGAATTCCAGGATCCATCTGTTCCAGGGGGATGCCGAAGACCTGGCTGGCGGTGAGGGCATGAATATCCTGGCCTTCCCAAAAGGCTTTCTTGAGAACGGGAATATCCGCGACGTGGGCGAGCAGACGCAGTTCAATCTGTGAATAATCCAGCGAAAGTAGTGTCCAGCCTGGGTCCGAGACAAAGGCGCGCCGGATTCTTCGGCCCTCTTCCGTGCGAATAGGAATGTTCTGGAGATTGGGGTCTGTGGATGAGAGTCTTCCCGTTGCGGCAGACGCCATGGCATAGGAGGTATGCACCCGGTTCGTGTCGGGATTGATTTGACGGATGAGCGCATCGGCATACGTGCTGCGGAGTTTCTCCAAATGCCGCCATTCCAAGACACGTGACGGGAGTTCATGGCCTTGAGCGGCTAGGGATTCGAGAACATCGACTCCTGTGCTATAGCTGCCGGCTTTGCCTTTTTGACCCCCTCCCAAGGCGAGGTCGTCAAACATCACTTCGCCGAGTTGTTTGGGGGAACCAACATTAAAGGTCTTTCCGGCCAGGCGATGGATCTCTTGTTCCAATTCCCGGAGACGGAGAGAAAACTCCTGGCTGACCTGTTTGAGTTGGGACACATCGACTTTGATCCCTGTTTGCTCCATGGTGGCCAGCACGGGAATGAGGTGACGCTCGAGCGTTTCGTAGACGGTGGTCATGTGTTCGCTGATGAGACGAGGTTTGAGGACCTGATGGAGCCGCAGGGTCACATCGGCATCTTCCGCGGCATATTCCAACGCTTTTTCTAAAGGAACCTGATCAAACGTGATTTGAGACTTTCCGGTACCCGTGACGTCTTTAAATTTGATCGTTGTATGGCCCAAAAAGTGTTCGGCTAGTTCGTCCATACCATGGCCATGCATGCCTCCTTCTAAGACGTATGAGAGCAGCATGGTATCGTCCACGGGAGACACGTTGAGGCCATACCGGCGAAACACCACCATGTCGTATTTAATATTGTGCCCGATCTTGAGCACACCGGGGTCTGTCAGCAGTGGCCCAAGGATGTCGAGCGCCTGTTGGAGGGGAATTTGTTCCGGTTTTTCCGGCAAGGCAGCAGATGTATCGTGTGAGAGCAAATCCTGATGCGACGTGGATCCCGGGGCCACATGACCGACAGGTACATAACAGGCCTGGCCGGGTTCCAGGCTCAGTGAGAACCCAACCAATTCAGCTCTGGTTTGATCGAGAGACGTGGTTTCGCAGTCGACGGCCACAATCCCGCGACGAGTCGCCTCCTCCACCCAGCCTTGAAGGGCCGACACTGTTTGAATTAACTCGTAATGGGCTTTGGTAGGCAGCGGCGTTGTTTCGGGATCTTTCGCTGCTGGTGCATAGTTGACCGGTGTGGCAGAAGGGGTGACAGTGGGATCCTGTTCACCCTTCACGCGGCTTTGTAGGCGAGCCAGAATCGATTTGAAGCCCTGTTCATTGAGGAAGGCAGCTAATAAATCCATATTGGGCTGGCGTCGCTCCAATTGTTCAAGCGGAAATGGCAGCGGGACATCGGATCGAAGCCGGACTAATTCACGGGAGAGTCGGGCCTTATCGGCATGTTCAATGAGGCTTTCCCGTCGCTTGTTCTGCTTGATTTCTGAGGCGCGCGCAAGGAGGGTGTCCAGGTCACCATATTCCTGAATGAGTTGTGCGGCTGTTTTGATGCCGATACCCGGGACCCCGGGCACATTGTCCGTGGAGTCTCCCGCCAATGACTGTACGTCGACAACTTTCTCAGGTGGCACACCGAATTTTTCCAGAACTTGCTCGGGACCGATCTTTCGGCTTTTGATGGGATCAAACATACTGACCTGTTCTGATACCAACTGCATAAGATCTTTGTCCGAGGACACGATGGTCACATTCGCGCCGGCTTCCATGGCATGTTTTGCGTAGGTAGCGATCAGATCGTCGGCTTCGAATCCGTTCAGTTCAATGCAATCAAAATTAAAAGCCCGTGTCGCCTCCCGGACGAGAGAAAATTGAGGCACCAACTCCTCAGGTGGTTCGCTGCGATTGGCCTTGTAGCTGGGGGCCAGATCGTTTCGAAAGGTTTTTCGTGCGGAATCAAAGATGACGGCAATATGATCGGGTTTCATATCGTCCAGTAGTTTCATCAGCATGGTGATGTATCCATAGACAGCATTGACGGGGGTACCATTCGGACTGTTCAAAATCTTGATGGCATGAAAGGCCCTGAAAATATAGCCTGAGGCGTCGACTAACACGACATGACGAATCGGAAGAGGGGAAGACGGTTCACTCACAGTGGTCACAGGAAAATATCCTCTTTGTATGATTGTTGGCCCTTGAAGATACCTGATAGTCCTTGAGGTGTCGATATCTTAGGATGGTTTATCTACGGAGAGAAATGGAACATGGTAAACTACCGAATCCTCTGGCTCATGACGGGAGCATGTCTTTGTGAAGAGTAATATCATGGTTGGTCTCGCTATCCTCATTGGCCTGGTGATTGTGGTCATCCTGCTTCTTCCGGTTTTGCTGGATTTGAATCGGTACCGGGATCGGTATTTACCCGTTCTGGAACAGGCCCTCCATCGTCCGGTGGATGTGCAGGATGTCCGCTTAACGCTTTTTCCTAAACTGGGTTTTCGGGTGCGGGATCTGACAATAGGGGATGACCCGGCGTTCAATCCTCAGGCGTTTGTCACGATTCCTTTTGCTGAGGTGGAGATTCAGTGGCTCCCACTGTTGCGCCGGCATATTCAGGTTGAACACGTGCGTCTTCAGGATCCGACAGTTCACATCATCCGCAGACATGATGGGGCGTTGAATATGGCCACTGTCGGAAAAGATCCGGCTCTCCATCCGCCTGAGAAGGCGGGTTCGAATCCAGCCAATGCTCTGAAGCCCATATTCGGTGTGTTTGCAGTGGAGCGGTTATCTATGAGTGGAGGAATCCTACAGTATGAGGATCGTGCCCAAGAACCCTTCCGTTTCTACCACTTTGAGCAACTGGATGTGGTCACAAATTCCGTTCAATTTGGCCAGACGGCGAGTCTGCATGTGAAGGGTGTGGTGATGCCCAATCAGCTCCCATTGGAAATGACCGGGCGATTTGGCCCCCTTCAATCCACTTTTGATCTTCCGATGATCGATCTCGCGGGCAGCATAGGTAGTGTAGAAGGAACCGCAAAGGGCCAAGTGATGGATGGAAGACTTGAGTTGGACGTGCAGATTTCAGACCTATCGACGGATGACATGCCCCTGAATATCGCGTTGGATAAACCTGTGTTCGTCAGGGACCTTCAGGCTCATCTGATGGCATCTCTGATCCCCGAGGGGCGCTCGAAACCCTCCACAGGAGTGAGGATTGATCCGTTGACCGTTGATCTCCAAACGGGTGGGGCGACCATTCATCTTTCGGGTCATGGTACGCCTGGACGTCTGATTTTGTCCGGTGAGGCCCCTACTCTGTCCTCAGTTGATTTTCCCTGGGCGCTTTCCGTGCGACGCCCGTTTTCACTGGAGCAGATTCGGTTTGAAACGGTGATCCAAGGGACAAGGGTAGACCTGGTGTTCCTCAAGGCCAAAGGGTTTAGGGGAAATTTTGAGGCACATGGAAGATGGGACGGGACCCCAGCTGTTCCCCTGTTTTCGTTCCAGGGAACCTTTACGAATTTTGCGGTTGAATCAATGATGCAGGCCTTAAGGTCTTCCTCCCTCCGGTTGACCGGTGTAGGAAATTTGCATTGGAGCCTCGTGCGAGCGGCGCACCCGCCCTCCGGGCCATCAACGATGACCGGACCAGTCCGATTGATGATCCGGGATGGGCAATTAGTTGGATTTGATGTCATGCAAGGGATTGAAGATGCCCTTCAGCTACCGGACCTTTTGGAGGAATCCACCGGTGCGACGAAATTTTCCTCGATTGATGCCAACGTGGAACTGGAAAGCAAGGGACTGGTGATTCGGCAATTGACCGTTGAGGCACCAGATTTCTCAATGACAGGGGTGGGAAGTCTCCCCTTTGATGAATCGTTGAATCTGCAAGGCAATCTGGCCGTTTCACGGACGATCGGCGACCGGATTATTCAGCGATTTCCGATGGCCAAAGTTGCGTGGCATCAAGGAAAGTTGGTGCTGCCTTTTACCGTTCTGGGAACGGTTCAACAACCGTTATTGCAATTGGATACCCAATCCTTTGGGCAGCAGGTCAAAATGAACGTGGAGCGGAGGATTGAGAAAGTCTTACAGGGGGATGAACAGGAATTACAACAACTCCTACAAGACGGAGCGGATGTTCTGAAACAATTATTTGGACAATAGCCCCGGAGTATGCTTTTTATGAAGGAATGATTCCTTCATCCCTTTCTCAGGCCGGAGGGGGACTATAAGTTTGGGACATGTTGGCCACCACGAAGGAACGGGGTTTTGGGGAGCCGGTTGAAGGACATAATTGAGTGACAATGGCCCGTAATTCCCCGAAATCATAGGGTTTACCGATAATCGCATAGGCTCCTAAGCGGGTGGCGTTTTCGCGGACGACGGCGTTGAGGAACCCGGTCACCATAATGATGGGGATGTCCTGTTTGCGTGGGATATGCTGTAACCGGTCCAAAAATTCCATGCCGGTCATGACGGGCATCGCATTATCCAGAATCACAATATCAAATGATTTTGATTCAAGCAGTGATAACCCTTTGGCTCCGTTTTCGGCTTCCACGCAATGACACCCATCATATTCCAGGACCATCCGGAGCAATCCACGGCTCATATTATCATCATCAATAATGAGTATGTTTTTTGACATCAAGGTCTCCTTTTTTATCCTATGACTGAATCCACCATCCTGATGGATCGAGCCCCCTCAAGTTTGATTCACCGTTAGTGAAACCAGTCAAAGGTGGCTCATGAACAACTGTCGGGTACGCACAGGTCTATATTGTTTTGGCCATCTCTCTACCGTGTATGGGAAGTGCCAGGTGCATTAGAAGTTACAGAGTTCTGACCATTCCAAATGACAAGCATTCCTCCGAAGATTCCAAGGCCTGAGGTACAGATGGCTAAAATAATTTCCATGGCTTCCCTCAAATGTTTTTTGTGGTTCCCATGTTATAAAGCAAAGAATGTACCCAAAAGTGAGTAAAGAGATATTTTAGGGGTCTCATTGCATATAACTCATTGAAATACTGATGAATGTGGAGCAAAATTTTTTTAATTTGTTTTGAAATTTTTTAAAAAATGCAAAGAGGCTGAGGTATTAGGGCATCAGTTGTGGGACAGGTTGTTATTCAACAGCATACAGTCTGTATCTAAATGGATAACATCGGGGAGGGGTTCAAGGATTAGGAGAAAAATGGGCACTTGTGAGGTTCAGGATTGGGCTTTGGCGAAAGAGGCTTGTTGAATATTCGAAATTTGCACACGGTCAGTCAATCTCGTTTCATCGGGATGAGGAAATGCCGCCATCCTCTTGGGGCTGTTCAAAAAGATTCGACCAGCAAGGCCGCAGGCCATTTGGCGCACGGAACGTACAGGTTGTACGTGAGCACGACAAAGGGCTGAGAACGCAGCTGGCGGACTTTTTCAACAGCCCCTGACTATTCTTGGCGGAGGACGGACAGAGGAGGGAAGCCCAGCAACCGGTAAGTTCCGAGAAAGCCCGTCGCGAGGCATAGCAGAATTGTCAAAAGCAAGCCTCTGCTCAATATGATGAGATCGACGGTCCAGGTCAGGTCAAAAAAGAAGTACAAGAGAAACCAGGAGAGGAGACACCCCAATCCAAGTCCAACCAGGCCTGCAAAGGCTCCAATGACACCGAATTCCACTCCCAGCGAAAATACCAGTAGCCCGCGACTTGCTCCCAGGGCTTTCACGATTGCCAATTCATGAAGACGCCGGTACCGGTTGATTGAAATCGCCGCAATCATGACTACGGCGCCGGTGACCAGACAGAGAAAGGCCAAGGCTTGAATCCCCATGGCCAATTGGTGAAAGATCCGCCCAATACTCTCCAGCACATCTCCCACCTTAATGGCTGTCACATTGGGCAGGACGGCGACGATGGCTTGCTGTAGGGGGACCTCGAGAGTTGTTGGCACTCTGGTTGTGGCGATGTAGGTGAACGGGGCGCCGTCAAAAGAGCCAGGCTGAAGGATCATGAAAAAATTTATAGAAAAACTTCCCCAATCAACCTCTCGAAGACTGCTTACTTTTGCGACAAGTGGCACTCCTTGAATATCCAACGTCAGGGTTGAGCCCAGGGTGAGCCCCAGGTTTTTTGCGGCGTCTTTCTCCACGGAGACCAAGGGGAAATCTAAGGGCGTTCTCATCGCTCCATCCAGGTCTGACTGCTTGGTGTGATCCCACCATTGCCCCTCAGTGAGGACGTTATCTTTTGGAAGATCACGGGATGTCGTCAAGACGTATTCCCTGGTGAAATACCATCCGTTTCGTTGGCCTTTATGCTCTTCAGGATCGATGGTTTTTCCGTTGATGGCCGTGAGACGAGACCTCACGACTGGAACTAAATTATACGGTGAATCCGGGAATTGTTGTTGGAGCACGTCCACAAATTGGGGATGTTGGTCTGGTTGGATGTCTATGAAAAAAAATGAAGGAGCCTGAGAGGGTATCTGATTTCCTATCAGATCAAGTAAGGACCGTTGCACAATGGTTAGCGTGGTTAAAAGCATGACACCAATTCCAATGGCCAACGTCATGGGTTTGGTAAAGTTTCCAGGCCGTTGAAGATTCCTCACCGCATGACGCAACAAATACCGCTGAGGAATCGGCACATGCCGGAGAATGCTATACAGTACTCCAGTGCCTCCGATGAGGAGGAGAACGGCCACTGCACATGCACCGGAAAAAAATAAACCGAGAGTCAGTGAGTGGGCTTGCCACATGGCCAGGCCGGTCACGCCCACCATCATGCTGATGCCGACCACGACCTGTGCCCGGTCATTCCACCAATGCTTAAGGATGGTTCGCCATCGGGTTAATCTGGATTGGGTGTTGGTTATAGTTTGGGAGTGGTTCACTGCTTGTCGATACACCAATGCCGGAGAGACATGACGGATGGCCAACAGAGGCCAGAGTGAGAAGGCCAGTGTGGCGAGGATGCCGAGAACGATCCCCCGCAGGATAGGAGCGACAGTGGGATTCATGGGCATGGCTTCAGGAATGATGCCTTGAAGCAATAAGGGTAAGCCTCGATGGAGCACTACGCCCACTATGACCCCAAGAAGACTGCCAATCCCTCCCAGGATAAGGCTTTGTGTGAGGTAGAGGCGAATGATTTGTGAAGAATCCGCTCCCAGGGTTTTGAGTGTGGCAATAATGGGTATTTTTTGTGTGAGGAAGCCTTGAATCGTGCAAGCCACTCCGATCCCACCGACCAATAAGATCGTAAACCCGATAAGCCCAAGATAGAGATTTAATTGGTCAAGGAACCGGCGGAGTCGTGGCTGGGCGTCGCGAAATGAGGTGACCTGGGCCCCTTCCTGGCTGAGGCGTCCGCGTAACTCACCCATCAAAGGCTCAAGAGAGGTGGAGTTGGATAGGGACAAACGATATCGTTCCTGAATTCGGCTTCCGGTTTGGATCAACGCGGTGGCCTTGAGCGCGTCCTGGGAAATCATGACCCGTGGGCCCAAACTAAATCCATTGGCAATCTTGTCGGGTTCCTTTTTCAGTACGGCGGTAATAAGGAAGTTTCCCTGGCCGATCTGCAGCTCGCTGCCAACGGTCAGATTGAGCCGGATCAGCAAGGATTCCTGGACAAGTGCTCCAAAGCACGGCGAGTGACCACAACCGGATTGAAGCGGATCCAGCAGTTGCGCTGTCGGGAGATCAGGTTCCGCTACCAACCGACCATAGAGAGGATAGGCCGAATCTATGGCCTTGAGTTCCACCAATTGAGAAGCTATTTTCGGGAGGGCCGCTTGGGAGGTAGGGTTGTTCACCGTCGCCATTGCGGCGATTTCAGTCACGTGTGAGAGAACGATGTCACGGCCGGTGAGGGAGTCCAGCACTTTATGGCCCTTGTCTGAAATCGACCGCCGCCATGATAGCTCGACATCACCGCCTAACAGAGCACGGGTATCCCCCAGAATGACTTGTGCGACATTCACGGCAAACAGGTCCACGGCCACAATGGCGCCGACACCAAGTGCAATGCAGAGAAATAAAAATAGAAACCGAGACCAGGCGCTTTTGATTTCCCGCCAGGCGAGTTTGACAGAAACGTGGATCATGCCTCTGAGCCGGAGGATAACAGCGGAGGGGCCGTCTCCTCGTTCACCATTGCTCCATCCCGCAAGGTTAGGATACGTTGTGCGCGAGCGGCCAATGACATGTCGTGAGTGACTAAGACGAGAGTGCTGCCGTGTTGTTGATGAAGTTCCCACAGCAGATCAATCACCATTGCACCGGTTGAGCTATCCAGATTGCCGGTGGGTTCGTCTGCAAGCAGGAGGGGAGGGCGGACAATAAAGGCGCGTGCCAAGGCCACTCGTTGCTGTTCCCCACCAGAGAGTTGAACGGGATAATGGTGGAGACGATGTTCTAGTCCGACGGATTGTAAAAGTGTTTTGGCTCGTAAGGTGCCCGTGGTTATTCCTTGCAATTCTAAAGGGAGTGCCACATTTTCCAGGGCAGTCAGAGTGGGAATGAGATGAAACGCTTGAAACACATAGCCAATGTGCTTGCGTCGAAAGTGCGCCATTTCGGTCTCGCTTAAGGTCGTGATGTCGGTCTGATGAATGCGGATAGACCCCTGTGTTGGTCGGTCGAGGCCTGCAAGCAATCCCAGGAGAGTTGATTTACCGCTTCCGGACGGTCCGACAATAGCAACCACCTCATTAGTAAAGACCTCGAAGGAAATATCCTGTAAAATCTGGACGGAATGGCTCCCCGCCTGAAGCTGCATCCCAAGATGATTGACGGAAATGAGAAGCCGGGATGCTGGGGTTTGGGCGGTCAAAGAGGGCGAAGAGGATGTAGACGATGAAAAAACATTCACGTTGATTACACAAACGGGTTCAAATGGTGAATAATAGGCGGGAGAGATCTTAGACAGTTATTATGCATACCTATATCCTATCAGTCCTCGTGCTCTTCTGTCTGGGAATCTGGGGGTGTGGCCCTGAAGAGAGTCCCTCACCCGGTCTACCAGAGTCCATGAATCGCAGTTCCAACTTGTTAGACTCTCGGGCCCAAATCCCGGTCGAAACGTCTTTATCCCGGCCATTGGTGCGAAAGAACGAATCCCTTCCTAAAATCGTGGCCTTTGGTGATAGCTTAACGGCTGGATTAGGCGTGTCATCGGAGGAGTCCTATCCGGCTCAATTGGAAAAACATTTACAGGAACGTGGATTTCACTATGAGGTAGTTAATGCCGGGGTTAGCGGAGAAACTTCAGCGGGGGGATTGCGACGGGTAGAGTGGATTTTAAAAAGTCGGCCGACGGTTGTCATATTAGAATTGGGAGTCAATGATGGACTCCGGGGCTTACCCCTGGAACAGACCTATGCAAATCTTCGTAGCATAATTGACCGGTTGCGAAATGCAGGGGTAATGGTCATTTTAGCGGGCATGCGCATTCCGCCAAATTATGGCGAAGCCTACACGGGGGAGTTTTTTGAAATGTATGAACGGCTGGCCAAGGAATTGAGTCTTCCACTGATTCCATTTTTATTAGAAGGAGTGGCTGCTCAACCAGGCTTAAATCAAGCGGATGGAGTTCATCCTACGGCAGAAGGCTATACCATTGTGGCTCAGAATGTTTTCCAAGCCTTGGAGCCTTTACTCAAAACTGAACCGAGTCATCCGGCCAAGGAATAGTTACCACCCCTCCCCATGATTGGGAAGGGGAAGAAGGGGAATTCTCTTAATGGTGTGTTATGGAATGCGGGAGGCGCTATGACTTTTTGAAGAAAATGTCATAGACCCCGTAAGCCAGGATAATTCC
The DNA here is from genome assembly GCA_024760505.1 of Nitrospira sp. Classification (GTDB taxonomy): domain Bacteria; phylum Nitrospirota; class Nitrospiria; order Nitrospirales; family UBA8639; genus Nitrospira_E. The sequence goes on along the minus strand of CP058931.1, from coordinate 848,527 downwards.
GATCATTCCATAGTACATGGCCGTAATCCCCTCATATCCTCCGCCTGGTTCATTGGCAAAGGCTGGGTTTGCGGCTAATACAAGAAAAGCACTCAGAAAGCTAGTAATCCGCCTCATACGAAAATCCTCACTTTCGGACATTGAAAATTTCTTACACAACTCTAATTTTTTGGGATAGCATTCCAATGACAAGATCAGCTACCCATAATCGTTGTGGATTGTAGTAAATTTTATTTCCGTGATGCAAGCCATTGAATAGTAAATTGTAATTAGATTTTTTATGCTAGTTTATAATACATAAATTTGCGATGAAGTATTGAGTATGGGTCGCAGGCGGAGACCTCGATATTATGGGCTACATGAATGATACAAGCAGGGCCAACGCGATTGTTTAAAAAATCTGGCTGAATTCAATAAGCCGAGGGCCGTATTTTACGACTCCAATCTGGAATGTGTGCCGTCGCAGAATGGGGATTTTTTGCTGTGCTTGCACCCACACCAAGCCACCTTTTGTGGTTCTTTGAGTTCCACCTCAATAGGGGAAAATTCGGTTCCGGTGTGAGACCCATCACAAAATGGCTGGGTTTTTGATCGCCCACATCGGCACCAATAATAGGTTCCCGGTTCCATGTCCATGACGTAAGGGGTTCGTTGTGCAATGATAATTGGGTCGCCCATGTGCTTGGTTCTCCTTCATTCTTCAAGAAATTTGGTGTTATATACAGTTAGCCACATCGGGGCTGAAGGCCTTTGGGGCCCAAAGGGGTAAGCCAGAGAAAATCGGCAATGCCGGTTTGTATCTCCGAACGAACCTCCTGTTCTTTGGAGGGATCCCATGCTTCGAGATAAATGGTAATGGATTTGACGCCGGGATGCTTTCGTTCAACTCGCTTAGGGACAGGGATCTTATACTGAATATGACCGCCGCCTGTGTAGCTCACCAGCGGTCCGTCAGTCCGGGATCGCGTGTTGAGGTAATTGGCGATAATCTGAGCCATGCCCTCATCCCGGAAGATGGATGCTTCGAAGATTCGGCGGTACACGTGCTTTGGCAAGCCAGGATGGCACGCTTCAATTTGTTCAAAGATCAATTGCTCATATGCGGGATTATCGGTCACGATTTCTTGAATTGGCCATTTTTGCATCTCCGCGTCTTGCAAGGCTTCGGTTAATCCCTTCGTAGCGACCAAGCGAACAAGGGGACGTGGCGGGTTAAGACCAAAAATTTTGAGTTTATGCGCTTTAGCAAAGGTCACCAATGGTTGATAATCGGCAAACTCCCCACCCCAATTCGTGTTCCATTGTGAATCCTTTATCATTTGTTCTGTCGTAAATTCGGATTCTTGGATGTACCGGTCTAGGCCGGATTGTCCATCCCAACTAAACATTTCCATGGCCAGCGCCGGGTGCCGGTCATGGGCCAGGAGGGTATTCAGAATTGTCTGGGCTGCCTCAAGGTGTGAGGGGGTGTAATGTTCTTCGCCGATATAAATGACATCGGCGGCTAATAGTTGTGGGAGCAGATCGTCGAACGTGGTGACTTGCTGCCGGGAGACATCGTAGATGTGGTTGACTGCAAATGTCGGGTTGGCTTGTGACGTCGCACATCCGGTGCTGGCGCTCATCACCATGATTCCCAGGAGTAGGGAAAGGAAGTGTTGTTTCGCACGTGGAAAATAATGGGTGATCATAACGAGGCAAGGTGTAGCACAGTTCTCTCCTTTGGGCAATATTTCGGAAGCCATTCGGTTGTTTCAGAATATTCAGAGCGGCTAAGGTGTGTGAAGAATGGGATTGAGGGACTGTCCGAAGGGGGCGGTTGAAAAATTCAAATATTTGGCCTTTTCATGAACATGTGAGGGCCAGGGACTCATGGGAAGCAAGGAATCATTAAGAGTTCAAAGCTTGTCCTGAGCATGGCCGAAGGAAGCCTCGTCTGGTCCTGTTCTGAGGCTTCTGGAAGGGAGAGGCCGCAAGTACCGGGATAGGCAGGTCCCAGGGAGGAGCTGGTGAATATGGCCAAGCGGCGCACTGCCTGTCCGCTTGCGCGTCGAGCTTACTCCGCCAAAGTGCCCCTAACGCTACGAAGGCCGGCAGCGTTGCAGCGCATAGACGCCAAGCCGCTCCGGCGAAGGCAGGGAATGTTGCTTGCCGCGTTTTTAACGCTCCAATTAAGGGATGACACGTCATGGATGATCAGAAACTCGGGTTGGCGGCATTTCGGGAGACAATCAAGGTCAGTCGGGAATCCTTTCCACACCACTGGGAGGCAAGTAGGAAATGCATGGTTCCTGAAACCTTTCAGGCCATGCTGCCTGCCCTTATTCATCATATACAAAAGGTCTCTCTTGATCCTTCCCTTCGCGATCGATTAATCGATGCCCTGCAACAATTCTCGACACCCACCGGAAGCAAGGAGGGGAACAAAGTCCTCAAAGAATTGACCGGCTTTCCCCCTTCCAAAGCAGTGCGTGCGCTCATTGTATGGGGGCTCTTAGCCGATGGCGGAAGTAAGGGAAATCCGGAAAAACCGTCCGGAACCCAATGGGAGGAGATTATTCGGAATGTCTCAAATCCCTATGACGCGTTAATGCATACGGCCACACCCTCCCTGTTAGATGTCGGGGCTGGAGATTTGTCCTTTGAGCAGGAATTGGTGGATCACTATATCCCGTATTTACGGACGCAACGTACTTCGCTGACCTTGCATGCGTTTGACCGGTTGATGCCGGGATCCCGGGTGGGCGGCGTCTATCACAAAAATCTGGATCGTGAGCGATATTTACAGAGCTACCCGCCAGAAGAATTACGCTTTAAATTTTGGGGAGGCATGGGCCTGGAAACCTTTTCGAAGAGCAAAGGGCGGTTGCCCCGTTACACTGTCAGTGCCTGCCATGCTCCGGCCAATCCTACCTTTGCCTATGAACCCAGTCGCTTGGCTCCTGAAATTATCCATGCGCATCTTCAAGCCAGCCGGGGAAATTATCATCAGAGTCGCTATGAAGGTGAGCCCGTTTTAGAGGTCTCTCACCAGGGACGCACCTTAACCTTCCCCGATTGGAAATTTGACATACTGGGTCCCCTGGCATTGTTACGATTCATGGGCGAACGAAGTGGTGTAAGCGTTCTTTCGGCTATCGATGATGAGGTCTTTTGGGAGATGCTCAGCCAGTTGCTGGCCGATGATCGATTCCGTCCAATCAATAAGATTTTTACCAAAGCTCTTCTTCCGGAAATTTTTGGGAAAGTGTATGAGGAATTGTTCACCATGGCTGTCGGGGAGAGAAAAGACCTATCCCGGTTGGCCAATCTGCGAGATCCTATGCCTTTTGTGGGTGCGACAAAGGAAGATGGACAGATGTCTTGCCGGTTCAGGTATGTGGAAATTCGACGTGGAGCAGTGTTGGAAGGCGTTCCCAGCAGTTTTACGGCACGGCAGTTTTCCCGGATGCATGAAGAATCCACGCCGTGGTGGGTGATTTTGGTGACCCATTGAAGGGAAGAAAAAAATTCTTCCCAATATGCGGGAAATAGTGAAAAATTTCATCTATCTGACCCGTCAGAGTCTAACTATTTTTTGATGTAGAAGTTAGGAAAGAATTGAGTTTCTAAGAGGGCAGAGAAGGCAATAACAATTTTTTAGAAAGGCACGAACCATGACAGTCGGGCAAATGAAAGATTTTCTCAAAGATTTGAATGAGGATTTAGAAATATTGGTCAAAATTCCCGGGCCAACCAAGGAGGAATGTCTTTGGGAGCCACTAGATGGCATGAATATAAAGGTTGAACCTCAGCAGCCCGGAAAATGAATGGTGAGGAAGTAAGAGGCGAAATAAAGCGGAAAAAACCCGTTTGAATTGGAGCGGGAAAGGGGATTTGAACCCCCGACCCTCGCCTTGGCAAGGCGATGCTCTACCACTGAGCTATTCCCGCTCTGTTGGAAATTTTGAACTGATTCTAGTTGGCACCCTGGAGGCTGTCAAGCAGCCTCGAATAGGGTATACTCATCTGTTCATTTTTAAGTGCAATAAGATTTTAACCGAGTAAAATGGGAATATTATAGTGAGATCAAGGAGGATACGTTCATGTATGTCAGCGTGATAGGGACGGGGTACGTTGGATTGGTCACAGGGGCTTGTTTTGCGGAATTTGGCTTGAATGTGCTGTGTATGGACTTAGATGCCAAACGGATTGCGGACTTAGAAAAAGGCAAGGTGCCATTTTTTGAGCCAGGCCTCTCCGAACTCGTGACCAAAAATCTGACGGCCGGCCGTCTTCGATTTACCACCGATTTACACAAAGCCGTCGATGAAGCCCTCGTCATTTTTATTGCCGTGGGAACCCCTTCCCGTGAGGACGGGTCTGCCGATCTGTCTTTTATCGATGAAGTGGCCAAAAATGTTGGAACCCGGATGACAGGATATAAGGTGGTCGTGACCAAATCCACCGTGCCGGTCGGAACCGCCAAACGTATTCGATCGATTATTCAGGCGAACCAGGAAACGGCCTGTAATTTTGGCGTGGTCTCGAATCCTGAATTTCTTCGGGAGGGATCGGCCATTGAAGATTTCATGCGGCCCAATCGTGTGGTGATTGGAGCCGACAGTCCGGAATCGGTAGCGATAATGAAAGATTTGTACCGTCCCTTGTATATCCTTGAAACGCCCATTGTGATTACGGATATTCCAACTGCAGAAATGATCAAATACGCTTCGAACGTGTTCCTGGCCACGAAAATCTCATTTATTAATGAAATGGCCAACCTCTGCGAACGGGTTGGAGCCGATGTGCAAATGGTGGCCAAAGGGATGGGATTGGATAAACGAATCGGGTCGAAATTTCTGCATGCGGGTCCAGGATATGGAGGGTCGTGTTTTGGAAAAGATACTGCCGCACTGATCAATATCGGAAACGAAAATGACTATGAAATGACCATAGCCAAGGCCACCAAACGCGTGAACGACGATCAGCGAGTCCGGATGATGGAGAAAATTCGAGAAGCGGTCGGGGAGTTACGCGGAAAAACCATTTCCATACTCGGATTGGCTTTTAAACCCAACACGGACGATATTCGGGATTCACCGGCTTTGTTCCTTGCAGAGCAGATCATGAAAGCGGGCGGGAGCGTGCGGACCTACGATCCGGAGGCCTTGGAGATATCGATGAAGGTGTTACCAACCATGGTCCCCTGTCAGGATGCCTATCACACGATGGAAGGGGCGGATGCCGTGGTGTTGGTCACGGAATGGAACCAGTTTAGAAATTTGGATTTTGACCGGGTTCGGGCCGCGGTGAACTCCCGGATTTTTATCGATCTTCGCAATGTCTATGATCCGCAACGGATGGAAGATCAGGGATTTTATTATATTTCGGTGGGTCGAAAAACCGTGGGAACCCATCCCTCCCAAAAAAGCTAAGAGATCGCAAGACACGGCTATTGCTCGAAGTCTAGCTTCTGGCAAGTCTACCCAGAGAACAGTCAGGACTGGCGATAAAGACGCGTCAAGTTGCCTTCTGGGTCTTGTGTGCGAGCGGATGGTTGGCTTTTGGTGTACCTTGTCGAGTACCCTATTTGCGTTTATAGCCCATGCGGTCCAACACCTTCATGATGCGTTTTTGAAGTTTTTCATCAGCCTCGCCTAATGCCAGAGCCAAAGGCTCCACTGCGGGTTTTCCAATCTTTCGAAGAATTTCGGTTGCCGATTGGCGAAGGTCATCATCTTCGGATACCAAAAGAGGTATGACATCAGGGACACACGGTGCTCCTATTTTGATCAAGGCCTCATAGGCACGCTGCCGGACGTCACCGACTTCATCGCTGAGCATTTCCACCAACGGTTTCACGGCTGCTTCCACCCGGAGTTCGCCAAGGACTTCAATGGCATGCTTGCGGTTGAGCCAGTGCGTATCGGTAAGATCCTGCAGCGCAGCATCGGCTCGTTGAATATTGGGGTCCTTAGAGCGGATGCGAAAACTTTTGACGATTCGCTTGCCGTCTTCTTCCACGACGCGGAGAGTAGCCCCGTCACCGATTTTGATCTTTTGGAGGTCTTCGGCAGCCTCTTCGCCCACATCCATAAGAACGGTCTTCCCATCGTACGCCAAGAGTTCGACCTCAATTTGTTTTGTCTCAAGATTGATCGCGGTGACGTTTTCGGTCACCAGATTAAACCCATCTTTTTTCGTGCCACTCTTGGGCCCAATCGAAATGAGTTTTGCGGGTGCTTCATTAGCCATAATGTGTCAGTGTCCTTAGTGAGAGTTAAAGAAAAGCGAAAAGAGCATTGATTGCTATGTACTATGAATGGGAAGAACCGGGTGTCCATCCCAAGCTTGCCAGAGCACCTTCGGCAGTGTCTCGAACCATTTCATTTTCATCTTCGAGCAAGGGGACCAAGGGATCGATGGCTCGACTATCCTTGAAGCGAGCCAGGGATTCTGCGGCATTACGACGGACCAACCAGTCCTCATCGGCCAGAGCATGAATTAAAGGATCTAAGCTGCGAGGATCGCCAATTTTCCCTAACGCCTCTGCCGCGTGCCGGCGCACAATCCAGTTCGAGGCCTGTAAGCCCTCCACCAGAGCATCAGTCGCGCGGGAATCTCCTAGCTTTTTTAACACTCTTGCGGCATCCTCACGAAGAGTCGCGTCCATCAGGGCATCCACCAAGGCGGGAACGGCATCAGGATGACCAATGCGTTCTAATGCCCAAATGGCGGCAGTGCGCACGCCTCCATCCTTGTCAAGGCGGAGGGCTTGTACCAAAGGTTCCACCGATTTAATGGCACGGAGTTTCCCGAGAGCGGTGGCTGCCTGTTCCCGAACAGACCATTCCTCATCATCTTTTAACGCCTCGATCAGGGGATCAACGGCCGGTTCCCCAATTTGAACCAACGCACTTGTGGCTGCCTCACGCACCACACAATCGTCTTCCAGAAACATATTAATCAGCTTGGGAATTGCTTCTGACCCGGCTTCTCCGAGTCTAGAAGCGGCATGATTTCGAAGGGCTTCATTGTCATCGCGAAGCGCCGACAATAAGGGGTCTACGTGGTTACCTTCCGTCATGGGTCATCACTCCTTTATTCCTTTGCGGCCCAGGTCTCTTCAGCCATGTTCATTTGTGCAGTGGCAGCCTCGAGTTTGTCAAGGATGACCCCGGAATTATAGGAAATCAAGCCATCCCGGTCGGTTTTTAATCGGGCAAATAATTCCATATGGGGTCTCAGGACTTCGATATCTTTCACTTTCTCCAGGGCTTCGACAGCGAGAATGCGAAGAGGGCGAATGGGAATGGCTTCAATGAATAATTCTACCGGCCGTGGATCGCCGATGAGCCCCAGGGATTTCAGGGCATGTTCTTTCACCCCCGTGTCTTTGTCCGACCGGAGCCGGATCATGAGCGGTTCCACCGCGCGAATATCGCCAATTTTGCCAAGGGTGTCAGCAGCGGCTTCCCGAACCACCCAGTCATCGTCTTCCAGGTATTCAATGAGAATTTCAACGATTGGCCGTCCAATACGATGCAGTTGAATAACCGCTTCCTGTCGGACGCCTTCTTTCAGCTCGGATTCGTCCACCGCCCGCAGGTCGTCCATCGTTTGATCGACACGGTCCCGAATCGCACCCAATTTACGCAAGGTATCGGTGGCCAGGTCACGAAGATCGGGATCGGACATGGCATCAACAAACGCATTTGCGGATCGAGGATCAAGGAGGTGGGCGAGAATCTCTGCGGCCCGGAGACGGATGGCCGGATCGGGATCTTTGAGCCGTTCCGACAGAGGGCCAATAGAAGTGGGAATCACACCGAGTAGGGCTGTGACTTTTTCCTGGAGAGTATCATCGCGTAAATACTCTAAGAGTGCAGATGCGGTGGCTTCATCCAAAATGCCAGCCATATGCTCCAAGGCATCAACGGCTGCCTGTTTTACCTGTTCATCCTCATCTTTCAGGACATGAGCGAGAGCCTGCCCGGCTCGGGGATCCCGTAGGCGGGCTAACATTTTTGCCGCTTCCACTTTGTAGTGAGAAGAGCCTGTCGCCATGGCTTGAATGATGGCCTCGACGGCCTTGGGTCCACCTTTCATGCAGGTGGAGGTGGCCCGCATTCGGCGCCAATCTTCCTCATGATCCAGTTCAGAAATGATGGTTTCGAATGTTTCTTTCGGCATCGTCAGGTCTTTCAGTTAGATGCGTATCTGTCCCGGCCTCCAGCCAAGGTGAGAAAGGGATTCCAACACATGACGACGCAGATTGTCATTCTTGGTCGTTTTTAAGAGATTTAACAATGGATTCACGGCTGTTTGGCCAAACTGTGTGAGGGCTTCGGCGGCTTCTGTCCGCAGGAGCGTACTTTGCAGCGCTTGAATAAGGGCGGGGATAGCCTGTGGGTCGCGAATCTTTCCCATGGCCCTGATGGCGGCTTCCAGGGGAGGGAGATCTTCTTTATATTGAGGGTCGGTGCATCCTTCCATGCGATCTTCGTAGGCTTCCTTGGGTAACGAGTTGACCAACGCGATTAACATGGGAATGGCTTCGGTGGATCTGAGCTGACCAAGTGCTTCAATCGAGGGCAATTTGAGTGATGGCGTTTCGAGGGCAAGGGAGGATAGCAATAAGGGAATGGCACGAGCATCGCCAATCTGTCCGAGTGCTCGAACGGCGTCTTGGCGCACGGCTGTATCGGAATCTTCGAGAACCAGAATCATCAGATGTCCCACCGCTTCCAGGGGTTTCAACAGGGTTAACGCTTCCACCGCCCGCAAACGGATTTTCCAATTCTGATCCTTTAATTTTTCCAGCAATTTTGGAATGCTGGTATTGCCGATGGCCTGTATGGCCTGTCCCGCTTCCTCTCGCACGGCCGGCACTTTATCCTGGAGCAGCAAAATTAATGTATCAATGGCTTGGGAGTTCTGAATGCGACTCAGGCCTTTGGCCGCCGACATGCGCACAATCCAGTTAGGACTTAATGCCGCGGACAACAAGGGATCCAGTACCTGTTCGTTGGCAATATCGGCCAGGATGCACGCGGCCGATTCCTGAACCTGAGGATTCAGATCCTGAAGGCAAAAACCTAATGAGAGAATAGCCGGTTCGCCAAGCGCTTTTAGGGCTGCAGTTGCGGCCTCCCGCACGGCCCGATCCGAGTCACGAAGCGCCCGAATCAATGGTTGAACGCTGCGGGGATCGCCAAGACGTCCGAGGGCTACCGCGGCGTCTTCGCGTACCCCCCAATCCTCGTCGTCCAGGGCAGAAATATGTTCAGCGACCGAGTCGATCATGTCTGATCCGATTGGAGAAATTTGGAATTCACCTGTTCCCCTACCATTAGGGAAAACCCGAAGATCGACGTTACCACACGATTTTTTAGGCGGTCAATGAGTCAGGAGGAAGGTCGTCTGTTGCGGGTGGTGGGAGACGCTACACCGATCTAAACACCGCTAGGAGGTCGCTCAACGCTAACATTTTTATTCTCAGAACGTCATGCTCGTGGTGCAGACTACTTTTAATGGTCTGATCGTTTGGGGTTTTCAAAAATTGTTCACAGAGGGTCGTGATTCGTTGAAATTCCGTCTCCGCTTTGTTTTTGACCACCCGGTTGGTCGTGAGAAGCTCCGTCACCTGAGTGTGAGTCTCGGCTAAATGTTTTTGAAATTCTCCTTCCGGGAGTGAGCGTTTGGTGGCCTCATCCAGGCATCGATCGATGTATTGGGAGAGGAGGACATAAAATCTCACCAACGTTTCGGTTGTGGTGATGTGTGGGAGACTCGTGTCAAGTTCAGTCATGATTGTTCCTTTCAGATTTTGCCGCTTACTTGAGTCAAGTAGGATTCATTGGTCCCTTCTGAGGAGGTGTTCTAGAGTTATTCTGTCAATAAAGGGGAGATGGTGCAAGTCCAGAATGAGAAAGTATTGGATCATAGAGAATTTATGTTTCTGGCCTTACAGATTTCCGATGTGGATCGGGAATCCATCTTGAGATTTGCCAGAACAAAGGAGCTGTTCGGAGAATGCATTGCACTTATTCCAACCTCTCCGAGAATTTTTGTGTTGGCGGGTTTCGCCAAGGCAGGCGAAGTATGGCTTGCCGCGCCACGAAGGGCGCCTTCAATGTGGTGGAGGGAAAAGCCCTATGTTCTCAAGGCGGAAGACAGGAAACCATGCATGGAAATAATTTGAAACCCAGATCGTCCAGGTCAGGCGTTGGCTACCTGTGGGTTTTCACATGGAAAAATTTGAGAGGGAGATCATGAGAAAGATGATGGCAAAGACAAAAAGGGAAAGGGGGCCAGGATAGCGCGGGCTTGCAGGTTTTTGAGGCCGCCTGACCACAGGAGCAATCCAATAGCACCATCAATGAATTTTGGTTCACGATGAGCCTTGACCATGAAAATATGTGCGGTCCTTCGAGGGCATCTCGATCAATCTTGCCGTGGTTATCCTTTCCCAACATCAATAAAAATTTTTGCCCCGGTTATGGTGTTACCTGAATACCGGTTAGTCATGACTTTCAGACAGTCATCTTCTAAAAACACATTTATGCCAAATGGCCGAAGGTTACATTGAGTAATTTCCGCACTCTCGGCTGTGATTTCTTTGACTTCCAGAACTATGTCGTCGCCCATGGCGACCCCGATTACTTTTCCCTTGGTATTGACGGTAATCACCTCAAGCAAAGACGTGTTTTTACTCACAATTGGGCGCCATTCTTTACCTTGTTGATCGGCAGGAATGGTCACCCAAATCTCGGGAGTTTCACCTTTTCCAATTAAAACTGGAATAAACCCATTTACGGATACCAGTGCCACACCATCTATTAATTTGTTCGTGGCAATTTCTAACTGTTTGTAAGGTGTAAACTCTTTTGGAAGCGAATCTAACTTCATTGATTCCTCTCTAATAATTCCGTGACAGGTATATTTTTATGGGGTTGAAGAGACTAGCAGTAATAGCGATTTTTTGGGATCAAATCAACCATTGAGAGATGATGGTCCTTGTCGCGTCGAGCCTACCTTGTTTCCTCCTTGAAGGATTTGAGAAGGGAGATGATGAGGATAATGATGACAAAGACAAACGGAAAGGCGGCGAGGATAGCGCCGGTTTGCAGGCCTTTGAGGCCGCCGGACCACAGGAGGATTGCGGCCGACAGAGATTGAATAATTCCCCAGGTGAATTTGATCCGGTTGGGTGGGTTGAGGCTACCGTTGGTGGTGAGTGTCCCTAGCACGAAGGTGGCCGAATCCGCTGAGGTGATAAAAAAGGTGCCAATCAAAAAAATGGCGATGAGCGACATGAACGTGCCCATTGGATATTGCTCTAATACCGTAAATAGCAGGACTTCGATGCCCTCCTTTTCCATAATGGCTTTTAGGGGCGTGTCCTGAAACAATTCTAATGCGATACCCGTTCCGCCAAAAACCGTGAACCAAAATGCACAAAAGAGTGACGGAACAAGCAACACGCCCAATACGAATTGACGCACAGTCCGCCCTTTTGAAATCCTCGCGATGAAGGTGCCCACAAATGGCGCCCAGGCGATCCACCATGCCCAATAAAATAATGTCCAGTTGTGAATCCAGGTCGAATCTCGGAATGGCGCCAGATTCAGGCTCATTGTCGGAAGGTTTTGGATGTAGTGTCCGAAGGTGGAGGGAAATACGGTCATGATGAAGTGGGTCGGGCCGAGAAATAGCAAAAATAACAGCAGAGTCAGCGCCAATATCATATTTAAATTACTAAGGTATTTGATGCCTCGTTGGAGTCCGGTTTGAGCGGAGAGCATGAAGAGCACGGTCACAATGGCGATGACGGTTAATTGAGTAGTGAGGGTATTTGGCATGTCAAAAACATAGGATAATCCACCGCTGATTTGCACCGCTCCAAACCCCAGTGAGGTTGCCACACCGAAGACGGTGGCAAAGACGGCGATGACATCCACGGTGGTTCCCAGCCGTCCAGTGGCATGCCTGCCGAGAACCGGCTGGCAACCTGAGCTAAACAGTCCTGGTGTGCCTTTTCGAAATTGGAAATAGGCCAGGGCCATGCCCACCATGGTGTAAATGCCCCATGGATGAAGGCCCCAATGGAAAAAGGAATATTGCAGTGCCAAGCGGGCTGCTTGCGGGGTTCCTCCCTCGCCGATGGGCGGATCATGAAAATGGGACGTGGGTTCGGCAACTCCCCAGAATACGAGCCCAATGCCCATGCCTGCGCAAAACAGCATGGCAAACCAGGTGTGGAGAGGAAATTCAGCCTTGGCTCCATCCGGCCCCAGCGGAATATCACCCCATCGAGAAAAAATCAGACAGAACGCACAAACAAGAAAACCTGTTGCTGCCAGAACATATAACCAGCCAAACGAATCAAGAAGTGCTGTTTGGAATGTCCCGGTTATTTTCGCTAAATGTTTCGGGGCCATGGCGCCCCAAAGGAGAAAGAGAAGGGCCATGGCGCAGGAGATGTTGAAGACAAGGGTGGTCGATTTCAGTGGATTCATGGAGTAATAGAATGGAATGAGGAAGGGTAGGCCTTACCATATTTGGCGTTGCCGAACAAGAAAAACTCGTATAATGATAAACCGAAAACGTTGACAATGAATGGACATATTTCGAAATTGGTAAGAATAGACCACCTTTTTCTTCAAAAAAGATTATAAATCTGTCTGCGGTTTTGATCATTTTAGTTTTGATAAAAATGGGGACGTAGTCAAAAGGGGTTGCGAAGAAGAGCCTAACCGGTTAGATTGAAAGCCTAACACGTAACAGTCGGGCCTACCTTACGCTCGCAGGAGAAGTTCGGAGGCCTTTTTTATTTCTGGTCCGTTGAGACAAACTACAGTTTTGTCCTTGCGGGTTTTGGCAATTGAATATTGTATGGAAAGAGGAAATCGCCATACCGTTATTCACTTGCACCCATTATTCTAATGGTGGTGAGGGCAACAGCCCTCTAGGAGGTGTGTCTATAATGATTCAGAAAGCGACGATGCCCGGTAGCAAGCAAATGTATGGGGATAATCCCATAGCCCAACGAAAAACAGATTTATACAAACAGGAGTATGTTCATAGTTTTGTGCAAAAATGGGATGCCTTGATTGATTGGGAGGCCAGGGCCTCGAGTGAAGGGGACTTTTTCATCCGGATTTTGAAGGAACGGGGCGTCAAGCGCGTATTGGATGTCGCGACGGGAACGGGGTTTCATTCTATTCGGCTCTTGCGTGCCGGGTTCGAAGTCACGAGTGCGGACGGCAGTCCTGAAATGTTGGCGCAGGCATTTGAAAATGCCCGACGAGCCGGGTTTATCATGCGAACTATTCATGCTGATTGGCGCTGGTTAAGCCGGGATATCCACAATAAATACGATGCGGTGATTTGCCTGGGGAACTCTCTGACTCATCTCTTTTCCGAACAGGATCGGAGAAAAGCCTTGGCTGAATTTTACACCGCCCTGAGGCACGATGGAGTGCTGATTCTGGACCAAAGGAATTACGATGGAATTTTAGATGAAGGATTTACGTCCAAGCATGTGTATTACTATTGCGGAGACAATGTCAGTGCGGAGCCGGAGCACGTTGATGAAGGACTCGCAAGGTTCAAATATACGTTTCCCGATGGAGAAGCCTTTCATTTAAATATGTATCCACTACGGAAAGAATATACACGGCGGCTCATGAATGAGGTTGGTTTTCAGCAGGTAAAAACCTATGCAGACTTTCAAGAAACGCATAAAGTTGAGGACCCTGATTTTTATGTACATGTGGCGGAAAAACTCTATAAAAATGAGGAACGTCCGACCACGATCATGGGCAAATTTGGGAATCTGAATTATTCCACCACTGTGGATACGGCTCGAGACTATTACAACAGTTCGGATGCTGACCGGTTTTATGCCACGATCTGGGGTGGAGAAGATATCCACATTGGATTGTACGAATCCGATAAGGATTCGATTTTCGATGCCAGCCGACGAACCGTGGAGAAAATGGCGGCTTCTGTCAAGGGCCTTGATGCCACGAAACGGGTGTTGGATATAGGGTCGGGGTACGGAGGCTCAGCGCGTCATCTCGTGAGACGATACGGATGCCAGGTTGGATGCCTGAATTTGAGTGAAGTCCAAAATAAACGGAATCGGGCACTGAATCAGAAAGAGAATATCAGTTTAGCGATTAATGTCATTGACGGGAACTTTGAGTCGATTCCTATGCCGGATGGGAGCGTTGATGTGGTGTGGTCGCAGGATGCCATATTACATAGCGGAAATCGGGAAAAGGTGTTTCAAGAGGTTCATCGGGTGTTGGCCAAGGGCGGACAATTTATTTTTACCGATCCGATGAAGAGTGCGACTTGTCCCCCGGATGTGCTGCAACCGATTTTAGATCGTATTCACTTGGATTCGCTGGGGTCGATTGAATATTATCGGCAACTGGCCGCCCAATTAGGGTTTCAAGAAATTCAGATTGAGGATCTTTCTGAAAATCTTGCCGCGCATTATGGACGAGTACTTCAGGAATTAACGGTACAACACCATGCGCTTATTCAGGTTTGTACGGAAGAATATCTGGCTTCTATGAAGGTGGGACTTCAGCATTGGGTTCAGGCTGGGAAAAGTGGCCATCTCAGTTGGGGAATTTTGCACTTTCAGCGAGACTAACAGAGGAAAGAACTTCCGCCAGCGTATGCGCCACTCCCCGACACGCGAATTGGTGTATATTACCTTTCGATTTTTGGTGGTTTAGCCGGCATAGCGAAGTCGCCACTCTTGCCAAAGCGGCCTTCTCCTCCCTCACCTAACACATTGGAGGTGTCGGTATATTCAATCTCTCTGGTTTCTTTGCTGAGGCCTTCAGTTGGTTTCCACCCGAGTTTATCCAGGGTGTCTAAGACTGTCTTTTTAAGGGCACCACCTGCCGTCATTCGAGTGGTCGCAAAAGCCAAAACCCGCTCGCTTTCTTGCTGGACTTTAGACAAATCCGGGTCATGGAGGAACCATACGAGTGGCTCAATTGCTGCGTCTCCAATCAACACCAAGGAATTGGCGGCATAATCACGAAGGACCAGGTCTTTGAGTAACAGCACTAAATCCGGAATGACTTTGGGATGGCGGAAATGACCGAGTGCTGTCGCAGCCGCTTCTTTAATTAAGAGGTCTTCGCTAATAATGCATCCAGGGGTTGGCTTCCCCTCTTGATGTATGCCCTTACCCTTTAACGCGTCCAGGACGGGAGGATAGGCGCGAGGATCTCCGATCATGCCGAGGGAAGCAATGGCATGGCGTTTCACTGTACCGTCTTTCATGGCTTCCATGAGAGCATCTACTGCACGGGCATCGCCGATATTGCCCAAGGCGATGGTGGCATCCTCGCGAACCGCTCGATCGGGGTCTTTTACCATGTCGATCAGGGCATCGACGACACGAGCTTCACGAACCCACACCCGCCCCATTTGGTAGTCTGTCGTCATGCCCCCTAGTGCCCGAACGGCGTGACAGCGCACAACGAAGTGAGGATCTTTGAGGGACTCCAGTAGGGCATCGACTGATTCTTTCCCAATGTACATCAATGCGGTTCCGGCGGTTTCCCGCACGATCTTGGATGTATCTTTAAATAATTTAATCAGAGTTGGAATGGCCTTTGGGTCTCCAATTTTTCCTAAGGCTTCGGCTGCGGCACTCTTGACTGCACCATCCCGGTCGCGACACACCAGGTTCAATCCTGGTACGGCCTGCGGGTCACGCAATTCACCTAACGTTTTAGCGGCTTGTTCTCGCACCCGCCACCGCTTGTCTTTCAAGCCAGTCAGTAATTGCGGAATGACGCATTTTCCCATAGAGGCCATGGCTTTTACTGCTTCAGCTTGCACCTCCATCATATTGTCATTAAAAAGCGTAATCAGACCTTCAACGGCCTTTTCTCCGCCAATTTTGGCTAACGCCCAGCCGACATAAGTTCGAACCGACCAATAGTCGTCTTCAAGGGCGATCAGAAGGGGTTCTAACGTTTTCGGATCACCCTTTTCAGCAAGGGCCTTGGCGGCCTCTTCGCGAGTGGCATCATCGGCATCTTCGAGGGCATCAATCCAGTCTTGCACAGAATTCGGCATGATCTTCCTTCTTATCCCTTCCGACTTATTTCGGGTAGTCGGGTTCTTGTGGATAGGGTTGCGTATGGCTACAACGAATTGTCAGGACCTGTGTTCCTCGTCCATCTACACATTGATCAAGTGTTGGCGAGAATTCCAAGGTTCCGGATAAGGTCACCTTGAATAAAAAATCAAACGTAAAGGTCCCAAACCGATAATCTCCAGGCTTGAGGTTTAAGGTCCTGGATTCCGAGGTTTTGTATGCGTCCATATTGATGGGATCTTTTGTCCAAATCAACGGAGTGATGCCCGGTACGTGCCACCAGGTTGGGGGCGTGAGTGCATTCGGATTCACGGTAATTGGAAACTCTCGCAGCAGAGGATTGATAGGATCTGCTGCGTGCCCGTGGTGAACAAGCAGAGGAGAGATGCCCATCAGAAACAGGCAGAAAATCCCTCGTCGGATTTGACGAGGCAAGTGTGTTCGAATCATGGTCTTATTGTTTTGTTTGTGGTTCATTGTCGGTGGTCCGTCTTTCTGGAACAGCTTGGAAAATATCACCAATCACGTGGCTGTCCCATTCAGTATGCGTTTCAAGCCCCAAGGCATACATAATAGTCGCTCCGGTATCTAATAGAGAGACCGATTGGGTGATGGGATGGTTCCTTTTTATATTCGCGCCCCAGGCAATCCAGGGAATGGTGGCATCTAGCTCTGGAGTCGTAAGGCTGGTCGAGACTGTTTTGCCTCCCCCTTTCGGGGGTGCAAGAGGCCCGCTATTCAGGCCAGTAATAATCACCATGGTTTTGTCAAAAACGCCGAGTTCTTTGTACGTTTGGATGATTTGTTCCACGGTGGTATCAATGGACAGTAAGGCAGCGGAATATTTTTCGGAATCCCACCCGTATTTCTGCCCGACCTTCACCGCCGTAGGCAGATGTACCAATAAGAGGTTTGGTACTCCAAAAAGCCGGAAGCCATAGCCTTTCTCACTGGTAACTTTTTTTAAAAAGTCTTTGATATATTCCGACGCTCTTTCGGGCGTGCATTGGGGTTTGGTGTAGCCACAGACTTGGGAGTCGACGTAAATTTCCGGTCGAACTAATTGATAGAGTCGTTCATCCATAAGAAAGACGCCCGTATCTTTTCCTCCAGCCAGATCCATGTAGTCAAAGACCGTGGGTGAGCGCAGAAATGAACGTGCAAAATCGTATGTTTCCCATGCGGCGGTCACCCGATGCTTCTCGACTTGAAGGCCGGTGAGCAGGGAGGCCATCGCCGGAACGGTGAGAGGAGGGGTAATGGATTGAGCAGACCAGGTCACAGCTCCATCCTTGGCTAACTGAGCCAGGTTCGGAGTCGCGCCGTTTTGGATGGATGATGATTTGATTCCCTCCAGCACGACCAGAATAATGTGTTCGGCTTGTGCGGCGGAAGCAATCGAGGCTGTTCCTCCGATTAGCGGAAGCCAGGCCATACTCCATGCTAGGAAAACACACCGAATGAATTTACCACGACGAATTTGTTGAGGACGTAGTTGGGAAGTACTCATAATTTCTGCCCTGCTCCACGACAAGAAAATAAGGATGAAATTGGGAAGGAACTTTTATTATATATCATTAAGGAGAATTCTCCTTCAATTGTAAGGCCAGTGTTCGAAACTGAACTTATCATGCAGATTTTCAGGCGGTCAACCAACTGAGAAGGCCAGGATTTTCTGCCCACTGAAATTAGCGGACCAAAAATTTTCAAGCTTCTCTTGCCCTGGATGGATGGTATCCATTATGAATGTGACCTCACACATAGATGACTTCCAATGCCCCAGGAAAATAATTTCCAACATGCTAATTATTTGAAGTCGGACCCTGGTGTCCGGGTAGGCTATCGAACCTTTCAACCTGGAACGGTAGATTCGCCTTCGTGGAGCCAGGGAATGAGTAGGGTTGGCGAACAGATGGCCCAATCCCGAGTGAAGGGGATACTCTTCCTCAATGGGCTGCCATTTATGGATCTCTTTGGTGCGGCTAGACTGGATGAGGTTGGAGGGTTAAAACGAGGGTATTCCCGAGGAATTTCTGGCTTGGAATCGTTGCTGGCTCTCCTTCGCCCTACTACAAACGGTATTTGTCTTCCAGATGATCCCATTCACCCTCCTGTAGCGAACGATGAACCAACTCACGGGAGGGTAGACCTGCTCGCTCATGAAGCAGGAAATTTTTCTTCGTCGTATGTACGGAAATTTGAACTCGCCCTGACTCAGGGGAGCGGCCAATCTATTCCCTGTGGTCGATACCTTTGGTCTTCGATTAATCATCATGTTGGCCGCGTCGAAGCCGCCATGCATCTCTTGGTGTATCTTCAGGATTGGGTTTCTAGGCTTAATCTTACAAGAGATGACCGGCTTCTTCTCGTTGGCCATGGACATGCGGGTCAGGTCCTGGCTTTATTGTCGAATATTCTAGCTAGAGGGGAATCGGAAATGAGGGGGCGCGTTTTTGAGATTTTAGCCAAATACTGGCAAGCGTGCCCTTCAGCCGATCGGTCCGTAGAGCAGCTCGAACGCTTGTATGGTCTTGTCATGGATCAAACGGTGTTAAAAGGCGCAACGGTCGATGTCGTCACGTTGGGAACTCCGGTTCGCTATGGCTGGGATACCGATGGAATTGGTCATCTGCTGCATTTCGTGAATCATCGTGAGATTCGAACTGATGGCAAGCGTTGGTTGGCGAAAATGGAATTACCTCAAATTGCGTGGGAAATGCCCTATCAAACTGGTGGGGATTACGTACAGCAATTGGCTGTGGCTGGCACGGATATGGTTCCGAATAATCCGGAGGCTGAGCAAGCCAATGTTGATTTCAGAGAAATTTTTGAACCCTATGACGGCTTTGAGCGGTGGCTGGAATGTACTCGGCGTGGGACACGGTGTGCCAATGACGGACAATGTCTGTTGGTGGAATTTGGAGTTCAGGCGGAGGAGTCTCCTCGACAGCACTTATTCGGCCATGCATGTTATACCCAGAGCCGGGCTATGTTATTTCTAGCGACTGAAATCGTACAGGCATTCTATTCACCGAAGAGCCATTGATTGAGCGAAAGAATCATTTTGGTCCCAGATGCAGTGATGATATTCTGGAATTTTTCATTCGATGTGCCATGAGGCGTGTTGCCTCTGTTTCGTCTTTCGCGCTGGGCCGTTAGTCGCACTTCCTTATAGATCCAAAGACACATTGATTCTCTTTGAATTCCTATGATATCAACACAGGGCTTGCCAAGGGGTTTAAAAAATCCCTGCAGACTTAATGAAATTGTAAAGTTCCCACAACCCTTATATCTAAGAGATAGGCCCTTATGATTGTTGGCGTCCTTCGAGAAACGTATCCTGGTGAACACCGAGTGGCTCTAGTTCCAGCTGTACTTCCCTCGCTGAAAAAAGGGGGAATGGATGTCATGGTGGAATCCAAGGCTGGAGAACAAGCGGGTTATCCAGACTCCGCCTATGTCGAAAAAGGCGCAACCATTGCCTCATCTCGGGCACAAGTGTTCGAAAAGGCTGATTGCGTTGTTCAAGTGCGGTTGCTGGGAGCTAACCTAACCGAAGGTCAAGAAGACTTAACAGGCTTTCGAAAAGGGCAGATGCTGGTTGGAATGGCCGAAGCCTTGACTGCCCCGCAATCGGTTCAAGACCTAGCTTCTCGTGAGGTCATGGCCTTTGCTTTAGAATTGATGCCTCGCATTACCCGTGCCCAAAGTATGGACATCCTTTCCTCCATGGGCACGGTGGCTGGCTACAAAGCAGTACTGATTGCGGCTAGTTCGCTGCCAAAAATGTTTCCAATGCTCATGACAGCGGCCGGAACGGTCACTCCTGCGAAGGTCTTAATCATTGGCGCTGGGGTTGCAGGATTGCAAGCCATTTCTGTGGCTAAGCGGTTAGGAGCTGCGGTTGAGGCGTATGATATTCGCCCTGCGGTGAAAGAGCAGATTTTAAGTTTAGGCGCCAAGTTTGTTGAGCTGCCACTGGAGACAGGTGCTGCGGAAGATAAAGGGGGGTATGCCAAAGCCCAAGATGAAACTTTTTACAGGAAACAGCGAGAGTTATTAGGGAAAGTAATCGCCACCAGTGATGTGGTGATTTCCACGGCGGCGGTGCCTGGGAAAAAAGCACCGATTCTTATTACGGCCGATATGGTTGGGGCTATGGCTCCAGGGTCAGTAATTGTAGATTTGGCTGCAGAACGGGGCGGAAACTGTGAGCTGACTAAACCTGGCCATACAATCGTAATGCATGGTGTGACTATTCATGGTCCTGAAAACCTGTCCTCAACCGTACCGTTTCATGCCAGTCAAATGTATGCCAAAAATGTGGCGACCTTTCTCCTCCATATAGTGAAAAAAGGTGAAATTCAAATTGATATGAACGACGAAATTACGAAAGAAACCATGTTGACGCGCAATGGGGAAGTTGTTCAGCCGCGCATTCGAGAAGTATTGGGACTTCCTGCTTAATCGGCGTAAGAACGAGGGAATTGTTATGGAAATGTTTCTCATGTCCTTTACCGTTTTTGTCCTCGCGATCTTCGTGGGCTTCGAGGTCATCACGAAGATTCCGCCTACTCTTCACACTCCATTGATGTCAGGTTCTAACGCCATTTCAGGTATCACCTTGGTGGGGGCCATTGTTTCTGCAGGAACAGAGCTGTGGGTTACCACGGTTCTGGGTTTTCTTTCTGTGGTCTTGGCGTCCATTAATGTGATTGGTGGATTTATGGTGACGAACCGAATGTTGGCCATGTTCAAAAAGAAGACCTAAAACATATGTACGATTTTATTATAAATTTTTCTTACCTCGTTGCGTCCGTCCTGTTCATTTTTGGCCTGAAGGGGCTTACCCATCCTCGAACGGCAGTTCGCGGAAATATCCTGGGTGCCTGTGGAATGCTGCTGGCCGTGGTCGTGACCCTCACTGATCGACACATTGTCAGTTATGAGTACATTATTTTGGGAATGGTAGTGGGTGGTGCCATTGGCGCGGTGTTGGCGATGCGCATAGAGATGACCTCTATGCCAGAGATGGTCGCCCTTTTGAATGGATTTGGTGGCGCGGCCTCAATCTTTGTGGCTGGAGCCGCCTTGATTGAAGGATCTTCGTTAACTGATTCACCTATTTTTCAATTAACGATTGCCACAGCTGCCTCAGGATTAATCGGGGCCGTGACGTTTTGGGGTAGCCTGGTTGCCTTTGGAAAGCTAAAGGGGCTGATTTCCGAAAATGCGATTTTGTTTTCCGGTCAACAAGTGATTAATTCTATCTTGGCCCTATTGGTGCTTGGGTTAAGTATTGGGGTGGTTTTAAGTCCTGAGAACTTCTCGTTGTATTGGTTATTGGTGGGGGTGGCATCTGTGTTAGGAATTTTGCTGGTGCTTCCTATTGGTGGTGCGGATATGCCTGTGGTGGTGGCGTTATTAAACTCCTATTCGGGGTTAGCTGCCGCGGCAACAGGTTTTGTGCTTTCCAATAATGTCCTCATCATCACTGGTTCATTGGTTGGTGCGTCCGGGATCATTCTGACCCATATTATGTGTAAAGCCATGAACCGTTCGTTGACCAATGTCTTGTTTGGAGTGATGGGGCCTTCAGGTGAGGGTGGACAAACCGCAGATGAAGTGTATGGGGGAAAAGTTAAGTCGGCATCTCCTGAGGAAGTCGCGTTGCTGTTTGATGCGGCGCGGCGAGTGGTAATTGTGCCTGGCTATGGAATGGCCGTATCCCAAGCTCAACATCCGGTCGCCAGCCTGGCCGCTCTTCTGGAGAGCCGTGGTACCACCGTAGAATATGGTATCCATCCTGTGGCAGGAAGAATGCCGGGCCATATGAATGTCCTTATGGCTGAGGCGGATGTTCCCTATGATGCGCTAAAAGATATGGATGAGATCAACCAAACCATTGATCAGGTGGATGTTGTCCTAGTTATTGGTGCCAACGACGTAGTGAACCCATTGGCCAGGACTGATCCAAGTAGTCCAATTGCGGGAATGCCCATCATTGATGTCGATAAGGCAAAAATCGTTGTGGTAATAAAACGCAGTTTAAGCCCTGGTTTTGCTGGAATTCCCAATCCATTATTCGCCTTGGATAACTCATTGATGTTATTTGGAGATGGCAAAAAGATGGTATTGGATATTGTTGCCGCATTAAAAGACTCATAGTTTGATTATTTTAAAAAAACATATATAAAAACTTTAGTGCTTTGATTTTAAAGACAAATTTATAAATTAATGAGTTAATGTCGTCTTGCATAGGCTTACAACTCATGATAAAGTGCTAGGCTCGTAAGCAGAGCGTAAAATTGTAAAATGTTGATTTAATCTTTAGTTTGAGGGAAACGTGGAAGTACGAGTTATCAATAACAACGTTGAAAAAGCATTGAAAGTCGCTAAGAAAAAGTTAGCGGCAGAGGGTTTATTTCGTGAATTAAAGCGGCGCAGATTTTATGAAAAACCCAGCGTTAAGAAAAAGGGTAAAGAGCGCGAAGCCGCACGTCGTCGCCAAAAATGGCTTTCAAAGAATAGAATGTTTTAGCCTTCTATTTGCCCACAACGTCGCAATTTCTTCTCAATTTTTCTCTCCAAGTCTAATTAAATGAAAATATGAATGAGGATGACAATCTTGTCTTCCTCAGCCTGGTTAAGAAGGCCATAAGGCCATTTCCTACCCCAATCCTTAGTCACCTTGCCAAACAAGGTAGTGACCCTTTTAACCCGGATTCAGCAATAGAAATTTCCTAGGGTGGGGGTTGAGCGACTGGGATGCCAGCTGGATGAGCCCCCGACGGTCGTGGCTGCGAGGACTCAGACGGCGACTCTTCGTCGGTCAATGTCCATTCCAATTGCGCCGCAATTGGCAATCCCGCCGAAAGGGTACGGAGGCGGACTAGAAACTCTTCTCGCTCTTCCCGCGGGACAGCAAACCGGATCTGAAGCCGCCGTCCCTGCGGAATCAGATCGGCTCCGACGAGGAAGACGAAATCGCGCACGGCCCGGAGGCGCCGTTCCACCCAACAGCGCGGTAAGACCGTCTCACGAAATCCCGCCAGGAGATTATAGGCGACACAACCCAAGCGAAACGCGGCATCGGTCGCATCAAAAGACTGCAGACAAAAGGTATCCAGGGAGAGGTCCTCTTTGAGTTCTTTGATCCGGTTTTCACTGTCGGCCCGGCCCGCATACATGCGACAGACGATTTCGGCGGCATAAGGCACACTCGTCACCATGAGCTGATACGTATAGCCCGGACAGTCGATGAGGCGCCGACCCGCCGCGTGCGGGCGTTCCCGCAGTGCTTGACGGAGACAGACAAACCGGCGACTGTGCCCGGCCCAACTCGGTAAGGTCGCCGTATACTCGGCCACCTCAACGCCCTTGCTGACACGGCGCCAGGCTGTTTCAGGCAGCCGATGGAGCACCACACGGCGCAAGACGGGGGTCAGACGGGCCATGATGATGTAAGGCAGATCCTGGTGTTCCAGAAAGGTCAGAAAGCGCGTGAGAAAGAAGCCCGCATCGGCCCGCACCAAGGCCACGCGATGCCCGGGCGGAAGAAGCGTGAGGGCCTGGGTGAGCAACTCCACACAGCCATTCGCCGTACCGGCCCGACCTGCACGGAGCGTGGCCCACAACAGGCGACGCGCTTCACTCAGAAAGGCGATCAGCGGATGATGCGACGGCCGCCCGCGTTTCTGGGGATTGTAGCCAATCTGACTGCCTTCTTGAGTCCCGTAGCGACAGAAAACCGTCGAGTCCAGATCCAGGGTGTGCCCCAGCAGAAAACGAGGCATGCGTTCCAGACTCTGACGCATCAAGGTTTCGGACACCGTCGTCAGCCGGGCATAGCTGAAAGCCAGAAAAAAGCGCCGGAGGGTATCAGGGGAAGGAAACCGGGGGAGGCCCAGCAGTTGAGGGAGTAAAGGGTCGCGGCGATAGCGGGTGAAGTGCGCAAAGCGTTCGGCTCCCAAGGCGAGTCCGTAGAACCAGGCTAACAGGACATCCGAGACGGGAATCTGATGATTCGATCGTTTGGCCATGGGGAGCAGGGTCCGTTGGAGAACCGCCCGCAGGCCGATGAGTTCGAAATAGAGCCGGAGCAAGATCGCTCCGGCCCACACGGTGATGGGGTGGTTGGTAAAGGCAAAGCGAATCTTAGGGTAGAACGGTGAAGCCGTCGAGGAGCAGTGTGCCATCGGAACTCCTTAAAACAGAGGAAGAAAGATGGCTCCCATGCTACCTGATCAAAACCCTACTGCGGAATCCGGGTTTAAAATCCTGATTGCCTGTGTTTTGAGCTTGCGCACTCGTGATCAAGTGACCGCCGAGGCTTCCAAGAGGTTATTTTCAACTTCCTCCGACCCATTTTCAATGGCCAAAATGCAGGTGAAAAAAATAGAAAATACCATTTTCCCTGTTGCGTTTTATCTCGTAAAAGCTAGGCAAATTAAGGCCATAAGTCAAAAGATTTGCAAGGATTTTCACGGGAAAGCTCCTGATACCATTGAGGCCCTGCTATCATTTCCAGGGGTTGGGCGTAAAACGGCTAATCTGGTGGTTACTTTAGCCTATAAAATGCCAGGAATATGCGTCGATACACATGTCCATCGAATTTGCAATCGATGGGGGTATGTCTTTACCAACAGCCCAGATGGGACAGAGCAAGCACTTCGTGGGAAGCTTCCTCGAGGGTGGTGGATTCCTCTCAATGGGATGTTGGTCTCCTTTGGTCAAAATATATGCACGCCGATCTCACCTAGGTGCAGCGTTTGTATTCTAGGTCAATATTGTCCCAAAAATGGTGTTTTATCTAAACGGTAATAAATTTTGAGATTTTTAGAATGGACTGAGTTCTTTGGAAGCTGAACTATTTGAATGGTTCACCTATTTAAATGATTCCACATGGACCTAATTGTTGTTTGGAGCTCAGGGTTATTTAAAAGGTGACGCCAGTTTGGATATCAAAAAATCAAACAAAAAGATGAGCAATTGGGCAGGGATGAATCAATCTCATGCTCATGCCCAATGTGTTTTTTTTGGTAATTACTGGTGAATAGTGTTTGCGATAAGCAGGTGTTACCGTTTAATGCATTGTTACCAATTGGTATCGTTAAGGGATGACCTAATGTTTTATTTATACTTTATTTAAATTTTTCAATAACTTGTGTGACTTTACTGTGCTTTAAGCGGAATTTTCTAATTGGAAATGAAAGGATGCCGTTACCATTTAGAATCATTTTGTTTTTTGTAAAATATCTCAATTAATTTTTTTATAATTTATTCAATGATTTACGATATTTTCATACTGAATGAAAAAGGTTCAAATCTTGCAATTTTTCAATTTTGCTATGTATTCCAACAATATATTTAAAAAAAGTAAATAATTATTAATTGACTCAAATCTTAATTTTTGTAAAGGAGGTGATACGAGTTTTTAGTTTGAATTTGTGAATTAAATCATGGACTTAATGTCCTGCACTCACTTAGGAGGTGTAAGCAATGTTTCTTTCTAGACGGCAATTCTTGAAAGTTTCAGCGGGAACAGTCGCAGCAGTGGCACTGGCAGATAAGGCCTTGGCCTTAACGGCGTTACAGCCGGTTATTGAAGTTGGAAATCCTCTCGGGGAATATCCTGATCGGTCCTGGGAACGTGTCTATCACGATCAATATCGGTATGACAGTTCCTTTACGTGGTGTTGTTCCCCGAATGACACGCATGCTTGCCGAATCCGGGCATTTGTCCGGAACGGGGTCGTGATGCGCGTGGAGCAAAATTACGATCATCAAACCTATGAAGACCTCTATGGTAACCGTGGAACGTTTGCGCATAATCCGCGGATGTGCTTGAAAGGCTATACGATGCATCGGCGGGTGTATGGACCGTACCGGCTGAAGGGTCCCTTGATGCGACGGGGCTGGAAAGCATGGATGGATGACGGGAGTCCAGAATTCACTCCGGCCATCATGAGCAAATATAAATTTAACGCCCGCTACTTGGATGATATGTTGAGGGTCTCTTGGGATACCGCCTTTACCTATTTAGCGAAAGCTATGATCATCATTGCGGAGCGGTATAGTGGAGAAGCGGGTGCTCGGAGATTACGGGAACAGGGCTATCCGCCGGAGATGATCGAAATGACCAAAGGGTCAGCTATTCGCGCATTTAAATTCAGAGCCGGAATGCCAATTTTGGGTTTGATTGGGAAAATGGGCATTACCCGGATGAATGGAGGTTGCGGGGCGTTATTGGACACCTACATCAGAAAAGTTCAGCCAGATCAGGCTCAAGGGGGTCGGTATTGGTCGAATTATACCTGGCACGGTGACCAAAACCCTGCCCATCCGTTCTGGAATGGTGTCCAGGCTTCAGATGTCGACATGAACGACATGCGGTTTTCGAAATTGAACACGAGTTGGGGTAAGAACTTCGTGGAAAATAAGATGCCGGAAGCGCATTGGAAGCTGGAAAGTATTGAGCGGGGAGCCCGGTTGGTGGTCATCACTCCGGAATATAACCCAACAGCATACAGGGCTGACTATTGGATGCCGGTCCGACCAGCGACTGATGGAGCTTTATTCCTGGGTGCGTTGAAAATCATTTTTGACGAGAACATGTACGATTATGATTTCTGTCAATCGTATACGGACATGCCAATATTGGTTCGGACGGATACCCTCCAATACCTGGATCCCCGTGAAGTGATTAAGGATTATGCGTTCCCGGATTTTGCCAATTCGTATTCCGGCAAAGTTCAAACCATGAAGCCTGATGTCATTGCGCGTTTGGGCGGATTTATGGTGTGGGATCTTAATAAGAACCAAGCCGTGCCCCTTCATCGGGAATTGGTGGGCTGGCATTATCGGAAGAGTGGGATTGATTCGGCCTTGACGGGGACCTATCGTGTGACCCTACTCAGTGGCCGTGAAGTGGACGTCATGCCGATTTTCCAAATGTATCAAGTCCATCTGCAGGACTATGATTTGGATACCGTCCATCAAATCAACCGGTGTCCGAAGGACTTGATTGTACGTTGGGCGCGGGATTCAGGGACGATTAAACCTGCGGCCATTCACAACGGTGAAGGGACGAACCATTACTTCCATCAAACCATCATTGCCCGCGGTGCAGCGATGGTATTGATTGTGACGGGCAACGTCGGGAAGTTTGGGACCGGCCAACATACTTGGGCGGGTAACTATAAGGCCGGAATTTGGAATGCCACCCCCTGGGGCGGCGGCGGTTTAGGAACCCATACCGGAGAAAATCCGTTTAAAATTACCACGGATCCAAATGCCCATGGCAAAGAAATTCATGTCAAAGGGTATTATTACGGAGAAGAGGTGGCCTATTGGAACCACGGCGATACGGCGTTGATTGTGAATACGCCAAAGTATGGTCGTCGGGTGTTTACGGGGAAAACGCACATGCCAACCCCAAGTAAGTTCCGGTGGGTAGCCAACGTAAACGTGTTGAACAACGCGAAGCACCATTACGACATGGTGAAAAACGTCGATCCGCACATTGAAACGTTGGTCAATCAGGATGTGGAGATGACGTCAGATGTCAATCATAATGACATATCGTTTGCCGTCAATACCTGGATGGAGTTTACGTATCCAGAGCATACGGCAACGGTGTCGAATCCGTGGTTCCAAGTATGGAAGGGTGGAATCAGACCCCTGTATGACACCCGGAACGATTTGGATACGGTGGCGGGCGTTGCGGCCAAACTCAGCGAAATGACGGGTGATGGCCGGTTCCGCGATTACTTCAAGTTTGTGTATGACAATCGTGTGGATGTGTACTTGCAGCGAATTTTGGATGCCAGTACCACCGCATATGGCTACAACGCGGATGTGATGTTGAAGTCGGAAAAGGGCTGGATGGTCATGTGTCGGACATATCCTCGCCACCCTTTCTGGGAAGAGACCAACGAGTCGAAGCCTCAGTGGACGCGAACAGGCCGTTATGAGAATTATCGCGTGGAACCAGAAGCCATTGAGTATGGGGAAAACTTCATTTCGCATCGGGAAGGGACGGAGGCTACTCCATACTTGCCCAATGCGATTATGTCGTCCAATCCGTACGTCAGGCCGGATGACTACGGGATTCCGATCACGGCCCAACATCATGACGATAAAACCGTCCGCAACATTAAGTTGCCCTGGGCGGAAATTAAACGATACTCCAATCCACTCTGGGAGAAAGGGTATCAGTTCTATTGCGTGACGCCGAAGACCCGGCATCGGGTGCATAGCCAATGGTCGGTGAATGACTGGGTGCAGATGTATGAATCCAACTTTGGCGATGCCTATCGGATGGATAAACGGACGCCAGGGGTGGGTGAACATCAAATTCATATCAACCCGCAAGCGGCCAAAGATCGTGGGATCAATGATGGGGATTATGTCTTCGTCGATGGTAACCCAGTGGACCGGCCGTATCGTGGGTGGAAACCCAGTGATCCCTATTACAAGGTGGCGCGGTTGATGATCCGGGCGAAGTACAACCCGGCCTATCCTTACCATGTCACGATGGCCAAGCATGCGCCGTACGTGTCGACGGCGAAGTCGGTGAAGGGGCATGAAACCCGGCCGGACGGACGGGCGATTGCGCTGGACACCGGCTATCAATCGAACTTCCGGTATGGGGCGCAACAGTCCTTTACCCGTGACTGGTTAATGCCCATGCAGCAGTTAGATTCGCTGCCTGGTAAACATGCGGTTGGTTGGAAGTTCAAATTTGGCTATCAAGTGGACAATCATGCGGTCAACACGGTGCCGAAGGAATGTCTGATCCGTATTACCAAGGCGGAAGACGGCGGCATCGGTGGTCGGGGACCGTGGGAACCGGTTCGAACTGGGTTCACTCCAGGCCAGGAGAATGAGTTTATGATCAAATGGCTGAAGGGTGACCATATTAAGATTAAAGTGTAGGAACGGGTTCATGGGAACCCAAGGAAATTAATTTCTTTGGGTTCCCGCCTCGTTCACTTGGTAATTCAAACAATAGAAACGGAGGACGACAATGCCTGAAGTGTATAACTGGCAGTTAGGACGAAAGATGCTGTATCCGTATGAGGAGCGGCATCCGAAATGGCAGTTCGCGTTTGTCTTTAACATCAACCGGTGTTTGGCGTGTCAAACCTGCTCGATGGCGGACAAGTCGACGTGGCTGTTCAGCAAAGGGCAGGAATACATGTGGTGGAACAACGTGGAAACGAAGCCATACGGGGGCTATCCGCAGTTCTACGATGTGAAGATCACGCAGTTGATTGAGCAGGTCAATCCGGGCGGGCAGGTGTGGAACGTGCGGGTGGGCCGCAAACACCATGCGCCGTATGGGGTGTTTGAAGGGATGACGATCTTTGACGCGGGCGCCAAGATCGGGCAGGCGGCCATTGGCTACATCCCGACCGACCAGGAATGGCGGTTTGTGAATATTTATGAAGATACGGCCACCTCGATGCGGGCCATCGTGGAAGGGGTGGATAAGACGGGGTTCACGAAAGAAGAGCCGTGGAAAATGCAAGGCAGCAGCTTGCCGGAGCATGAGACGTACTTCTTCTATCTGCAACGCATCTGTAACCACTGTACGTATCCGGGGTGTCTGGCGGCGTGTCCGCGGAAGGCCATCTACAAGCGGCCGGAAGACGGGATTGTGTTGATCGACCAGAACCGGTGCCGGGGGTACAAGAAGTGTGTGGAGCAATGCCCGTTTAAAAAGCCGATGTACCGGGGCACGACGCGGGTGAGTGAGAAGTGTATTGCGTGCTATCCGCGGGTGGAAGGCAAAGACCCCTTAACCGGGGGCGAGCCGATGGAGACGCGGTGTATGGCA
Organism: Nitrospira sp.; assembly: GCA_024760505.1. Lineage (GTDB taxonomy): Bacteria > Nitrospirota > Nitrospiria > Nitrospirales > UBA8639 > Nitrospira_E. Next base: position 818,561 of record CP058931.1, on the reverse strand, counting down.
GCGTGCGTGGGCAAAATCCGGCTGCAAGGGTTGGTGAAGGTGGGCGATGACGGGCTCTGGGCGGAAGATCGCTGGAATCCGTTGTACTATGCCATCCGGGTGGAACAAGTGGCGTTGCCGTTGTATCCGCAATGGGGCACGGAACCCAACGGATTTTACATCCCACCGCGGCAGGCGCCGCGGGGCTACATCCGGCAGATGTTCGGGCCGGGGGTGGATAATGCGATTGAGAAGTATCTGGTGCCGAGCCGGGAGTTGTTGGCGGTGCTGCAGTTGTGGCGGGCGAGCCAGCAGATCATCTTCCGGTATGACGTGATTCCGGGGCCGAAAGTGTTTGAAACCCAAATCCATGGGCGGAAGTTTGAGATGTACAACGACACGGTGTTGGGCTTCAACAAGTCGGGCAAGGAAGCGGTGCGGCAGCAAGTGGAAGAGCCGATTTACATCCGCCCGGCGGAGCGGGTGAACTGGCTGTAAGCAGGTAGCCCAGAGGGGAACCCGAAGAGCAGGGGGCGACATGCGTCGCCCCCTGCTCTTTTTTTTGGGGGGATCCGATTAATATTTAGGGAAGACCTTCCTGGCTTAATTAGGAGATGAGGTCACAGATTTGGTTAGGTTGACCGAAAAATTTTAAGTATTGGCAAAAAACTTGGCGCTGACCTAGTTAATCGATGGGAATTGACTTAGAGCGGAATTGGGTGGTTGGAGTGGTTTGGAAAATTTTCAATTATTTTAACTTTCAGAGAATATTTACAAAAATTGTGGTAAAAAAATTGGTATAAATGTTTTGCTATACAGGGAACGCCTGATACAATTACCTATTAACTATTTGAAAATGTTGATGTCTTAGGCGATGAAACCAAGTTGGAGTTATAAAGAAGCGTGACGAAACTTCCAAAAAACATAGAAGATCTCCCGTTTTCGGCGCAAGCTGTATCCTTTGCCGAAATCATTAAAAATGGAGAAATTCCAAAACAATATTTGGACAGTGAATATGTAATGCATCAATTCGTGGAACGTTTGGTTCACTATATCTTAAGTGTTCCGCAAGGCAAATTCTCAATGTCTGAGTTAGGAAAACTGTTGGAGAAAATGGACCCAACTCACCAGGTTTTCTTTTTTAAACGGCTCAAAGAAAATAGTCCCAATAGTCTGAAGCAATTTGCTCCATTATATTATGGATTTATGGCGGAATTTCATCCCTTATTATTTACCTGAGGGCACCACACCAATAAAAAGGGCGCTTCGTTTTACAATTAAAATAAAAAAGTCCTAGAAGGATCCTGATTAGGAGTATATAATCGAAGAGAGAGTACAATAATTTTTTTTGTGAGGAACGGATAATGAATTCAATTTTACATCGTGCCGTGGCGAGTTTTTACAACCTCATTTATGAAGGGCAAGCATTTGCCTCAACCATGGCCCGAATTGATGCAGCTGAGCAAGAAAGGTATTTTGGTCGGGTAGAAGGGCTCAACTGGGTTTTAGATCGCTGTCAAGAATTAGAGGATGTGGATATGAACCTGACGACAGCCTCCCTCCAGAAGTTATTAGGGGACGTCAAGTCGGATCTGGAACATGAACTCTCCATACAACGTAGGGAAAAAGGGCGTCGTGCGGATGGGAGAGAAGAAGCCCTAATTTTTGTAACGGATTATCTTGTCAGTTTGATCACTGCCACGGAAATTGAATCAACGAAAAGCCCTGTGTAATTGCCTGCCAATCAGTGTTGGACCATTCCAGGAATGGTCCAAGCTCTGCTCTTTCTACTGAGTACTCGGAACTAAAATGGGGTTGTCTCGAAAAACAATGGTCCGTGAGTGGATTATCTTAGCCCTATGTTTAGGGTTGGGGGCCCATGTGGCGTTGGGATTTCTCCTGCATGGCGGACAGAATTGGCCGATTGAATCGTATGGATATTATGGGGTTTTTTTTGGAGTCTTTATCTATGTGGTAGTCCAGATTTGTCGATCACTATGGTGGCTTAAAAAAGGTGGTAGGAGTACACAAGGATTATAAAAAGGCTATTCCAAAAAAAAATAATTACCGATTTTTTCTTAAAAAAAATTGTACGAGAGCCTTATGTTGATGAAAGGTCGGATTTTTCTATGAGAATGCCTTCTTCGATAAGCATAATGGGAATTTGATCACGGATAGGGTAGACCACACTATTGTCTTTTCGAAGGAGTCCTCCATCGATCTGTTCAGTGACGAGTTGACCTCCCTTCGTCTTCAATTCTCCTTTTGAAATTCTTTGGTTCAGTCGTTGAACAACGCTTTGGTCCAATAAACACACCTCTTGCTTTGTCTCGGGACAACAGAGTATTGCCAATAGGTCAGCAGCAATCTCACCTTTTTCTTTAGATGTATCTTCAGGGCGCACCATCTGACTCCTTTCAATACGTGCCAGCAAAATGACCAACTCTTCCCACCACGAAGAGTAGCACTGACCTTCTTTTGTAGCAAGAAATTTTCAGAAAATTCGGATTTGTGAGCACACAAATCATTGTGTCCCCTGATGCTGCGGAGCGAGTGGGTTTTTGCTAGACTGCTTGCATTTCAATCCTCCGCCTATTTTATGCACGCCCTTTCTGACCATACTTTCAAACGGTACCTCCTGACTGGTTTATTTCTTATTATTCCAGCCTGGGGAACCTTATTAATCCTCTACACGCTACTCGAAGCATTAGAGCATATGACAGTAGACATTGTGTGGGCTTTATATGGCGTGAGGGTTCCCGGTTCAGGTATCACCTTTTTTTGTTTTCTTGTCCTCTGGGTGGGCATGGGAACGACGCATTTACTTGGCCAGCAAATTCATCGAAAATTTGAAGATTCTTTGGAGCGTATTCCCTTTGTGCGTAGTATCTACTATACCCTTAAAAGTATGGCGGATGTCCTCAAGTTCCGCGATCGGTTTGGTCAAAGCAAAGTCGTCGCATTTCCGTTTCCTCGTGACGGGCTTTGGGCTTTAGGTTTTGACATGGGATTACCTCCACCTAGGCTACAAGTTGCCCCTGAAGGACCTCTAATGATGGTCTTTGTTCCGACAGCCATCCATCCGTTTACCGGCTATCTGGCCTTTGTCCCAGAAGAAAGTGTGAATCGAATTCAGTTGCGACCAGAAGAGGCAATGAAAATGGAGTTTTCAGCGGGACTTTACCGTCCCCGACCGGGATGGTTGTCACCAGCAAATGTTTCGACGAAGGATAGTTGACCTGGGAATGTATATGTCAACCTCGGTAATAATCAGGCGGGCAACCATGTCTGATCTGAATACTATTGTAAGTTTCAACATGGCTTTAGCCAGGGAAACTGAAAATCGCGCATTAGATGTGCGGATTCTTGAGTCGGGTGTCGAGGCACTTCTCAAAGATTCTGAAAAGGGGTGGTATGCAGTTGCAGAAAAGTCTCATTATGGTGACCGACCCTTAGTAGTTGGGCAGATACTGGTCACTTTTGAGTGGAGCGATTGGCGAAACGGGAATTTTTGGTGGCTTCAAAGTGTGTACGTGCATCCGGATCAGCGTCAACAGCAAATCTTACGGCAGCTTTATGAGTATGTGCAAAGCCAAGCCCAATTGAACCAGGAACCCGTTTGTGGATATCGCCTCTATGTGGAAGAGAAAAATCATCAGGCCCACCAGGCCTATGCCCACCTCGGATTTCAAGAAACCGCCTACCATATGTATGAGAAAGAGTTTTCCTGGACATCCCCGTCCTTTCCCTAATCAATCGTGTGCAGGCCTTTTCCCTGCTAGGGGTGAATGGGCTTGAGGACAGGTAGGACTGGCAATATGCGTTTTCCCAGATTGAAGCAGGGCGTACAGGCCTGTCGTATTAGCATGTTAGGAATTGGCTGGGCATGGACTGCCTCTGCGGTTTTGGCCAATCCCTCTGCCACTCAGCATTTGGTAGAGACCCGTCCCCATGTGAAAGATCTTGGGATCACCATCGGCCGGTATGCTTCGGGGGAAATGAATGCCATCACCGATGTTCAAGGGGTGAAAGTGGGACATGTCACCATTCATGAAGGCGAGGGGGCCTTGCAGGTAGGTCAAGGCCCGATTCGGACCGGTGTGACCGTTATTATCCCGCGTGAAGATGTTTGGCATCATAAAGTTCCAGCTGGAGCGTTTGTATTAAATGGGACAGGGGAAATGACGGGGTTGGCCTGGGTTGCGGAATCAGGGTTTTTAGAATATCCCATCGCGTTAACGAATACGTTGAATGTCCCTCGTGTGGCGGATGGCGTCATGAGCTGGATGATTCAGCGCTATACCGACATTGGGATAACTGATGATACGCTCACGCCTGTGGTGGCTGAATGCGACGATAGTCGACTGAATGATAGTCAGGGCAGGCATGTGTCTCCGGAAGATGTGGTTCACGCCCTGGAAACGGCAACAAGAGGTCCTGTTCCAGAGGGATCTGTCGGGGCAGGGACGGGGATGGTGTCCTATCAATTTAAAGGTGGCATTGGTACCGCCTCTCGAGTGCTTCCATCCGAAGATGGAGGATATCGTGTCGGCGTGTTGGTAAATGCTAACCATGGCCGTCGCCATGAACTAACGATCGCGGGAGTGCCGGTGGGCCAAGTCTATAATACCGACCTGCCAATCGTTTCACACAAAGCCCACGAAGAATCGACCGTAGCAAGTCTGGGCGAGTTTCCGGGAGAGGTCCCTCAAAGACGGCAGGACAGCGGGTCCATTATTATCATTATCGCGACGGATGCTCCGCTTGATGCACGCCAACTGTCTAGACTCTCGCGCCGGGCTACCATAGGCTTAGCGCGAACCGGGTCTATCTCCCATCATGGCAGTGGAGATTTTGTCCTGGCGTTTTCCACCGGCAATGTTATTCCTCATTATCCGGAACACCGGACATTTTTTATGGCCCATCTTGCCGATACCCATATCAACCCCTTGTTTCAAGCCACGGTGGAGGCCACGGAAGAGGCCATTCTCAACGCCCTGCTGCAAGCCACAACGGTTACAGGGAGAGATGGACGACGTTTTGAGGCGATCTCTGTTGAAAGACTCCGTTCGATTTTAAATACCTATGGTCGCCCAATTCAGTAAGCAACTTACGTCTAGGGTGAATGTTCTTTGGTTTTATCGGGACGGGTTAGGAAAAGAGGACAAAAATTCACCAAATCTCTTTCATGGACATCGTTTGGCGGGGATTGCTAGACTTCGAAGCAATTGAATTATGATGCAGTGTCACGTTGCCCTTTCCCAAGAAGCTCATCCTGAAGTGGCCGCTCAGGCGGTAGCTGCATCAGTGTATGAGGCATTAGGCCAAGCGGAGTGTCATCTCGCATTTGTCTTTTTTTCTCCCCATTATTCCTCAGACATTCAGCGCATGGTCGAAATCATCCACGAGAACCTTCGTCCTCAGGCACTGGTGGGGTGTATGGGACAAGGGGTAATTGGAGGCGATCAGGAAATTGAAGAACATCCTGGTCTGGTGCTCTGGGGCCTTAGAAGCACTGATATGCGAGTGGTGCCCTTCAAGTTAACACCAAACTCAGAGGGTGAGGAAGCGTCACTAGATGGCTGGCCGGTGGGATTAGAAGCCACCACCCATCCTTACACGTTTTTCCTCTTTGCCGATCCGTTTTCTACCCCCATAGATGAATTATTGTCCCTGTTGGAGGAGCATGCTCCCGGCTCGTCCGCTATTGGAGGAATTGCCAGTGGAGGCATGGATGTTGGGGAAAGCCGCCTGGTCTTTAATCGCGACATTATTGGATCCGGGGTCGTAGGCGTGGCTGTTAAGGGGGGATTGGAAATCCGGACGGTGGTGTCTCAAGGGTGCCAACCTATTGGTGAACGGTATGTCGTGACCAAGGTCGATCGGAATGTCATTCAGGAGCTTGGGGGAATCCCGCCGTTGGAACGGTTGGAAACCACCTTGAAAGCGTTGGATGAACACGAACAACAACAAGCGGCGCACGGACTGCAAGTGGGTATTGCCATGGACGAACATCGACCGGAATTTGGTCAGGGGGACTTTTTGATCCGTGGCCTGTTAGGAGCCGATCGAGAATCTGGGAGTCTCGCCATCGCGGATTTTGTTCAGGAGGGCCAGACGATTCAGTTCCATGTGCGGGATGCTCATGCCGCGAGTGAAGACTTCCATTTACTTTTATCGAAGGAGCGAGTGACCCATCCGGACAGCCTGCCTAAAGGCGCGTTGCTATTTAGTTGTAATGGGCGTGGGCGGCGATTTTTCGAAACTCCCCACCATGATGTATCTACTCTGCAACAACAAATGGGGACCATGCCGATAGCGGGGTTCTTTGCAGGTGGAGAAATTGGTCCCGTGAGCGGGAAGAATTTTTTGCATGGCTATACGGCCAGTATAGCGCTGTTTTACGAAGACGTGTCTCGCCCATCAAAAATGGACATGGCATCGGATACGATTCACACTAGCAAAGAGAGAGGTTCATGAAAAACGGTATGACATTACAATCAGGTCTTCGATTACCCGTATTCATTATAGGGTCTTGGATCATCCTTCTCATTATATTTGTATTGAATCCTCTGTCCGGGAAGGCTGCGGAAGAAGCGATGGTGACCACGCCATCTGGATTACAATATGTCGATCTCGCCATTGGTTCCGGGCGTGAAGCCCATGCGGGAGAAACCGCCATCGTCCATTACACGGGGACACTCACCGACGGAAAAAAATTCGATAGCTCTAAAGATCGTAATTCGCCTTTTTCCTTTCGATTAGGGGCGGGCCGGGTGATTAAGGGTTGGGACGAGGGCGTCGAAGGGATGAAAATCGGCGGTATCCGCAAATTGGTAATCCCGCCTCAATTGGGATACGGTTCCCGAGGGGCCGGAGCAGCTGTTCCCCCCAATGCCACTCTCATCTTTGAAGTCGAACTGCTCGATCTGCGTTGATGAACGAAACCCCACTCGTTTCCGCCCATCGTGCGCTCAATGCCAAGCTGGTGGATTTCGCCGGCTGGCTCATGCCCATCCAATATACTGGTGTGCTTGAGGAGTATTTTGCCGTCAGGAAAGCGGCTGGTTTCTTCGACGTCAGTCACATGGGACGCATCGAGGTATCAGGAGACCAGGCTGAAGCCTTTCTTCAATGGGTCAGTACCAATGACGTCAGTCGCCTCCAGAAAGGGCAGGCCCAATATGGCATGGTCTGCCAATCCTCCGGAGGCATCCTCGATGACGTGTTTGTCTATAGAACCGGGTCCTCCTCATTTTTGATTTGCGTCAATGCCTCCAATCGGGAAAAGATTCTTCGGTGGTTCTTGAAGCATCAGTCGGTAAAATTTCCGCGAGCGATCATTCGTGATCAATCAACAGAGTTGGCCCAAATTGCCATTCAAGGGCCGGCATCAAAAGCCATCATGCAAAACCTCGTGGGGGTGCAAATCGAAGCCCTGAAACCCCGGAATTGTTTGGCGCTGGAGGGCACGGAGTTTTCCGGGTTGCTTAGTCGAACGGGATATACCGGAGAGCTTGGATATGAGTGGTATGTGCCTGCGGCGCAAGTGGTCTCCGCGTGGGATCGACTACTGAAGGCCGGTGCGGAATTCGAAGCCAAGCCCGCAGGGCTAGGAGCGCGAGATCTTTTGCGGTTAGACGTCGGCTACTTGCTGTATGGCAACGATATGGATGAGAACACCTCCCCGCTGGAAGCAAGTGCCGAGTGGGTAGTGGCCTGGAATAAAGGCGAGTTTGAAGGGCATCTCGCGTTACGCAAGCAACAGAAGGATGGTCTCACTCGTCAGCTTGCCGCCTTTGAAATGGTGGAACGCGGTATTCCCCGCCACGACATGACTATTTTCAGCAAGGGACAATTGGTGGGTAAGGTCACCAGTGGAAATTTTTCGCCAATTTTGCAAAAAGGGATTGGCTTAGGATTTGTGCCACCTGCACTGTGCAAGGAAGGCATGTCGCTTGAAATCGACATTCGTGGAAAACGGGTACAAGCGAAGATTGTCACACTTCCGTTTTACAAACGTCCAAAATCTTAAAACGCTATTGTAGTATTCCTCATTCTGACTGAAACGAGAACTCTTTTGTCGATCGAACATATCTATGCCGGAAAAGTCTTAATTCTCAACCGCGAAACGGTGAAATTGCCCAATGGGCAATCCACCCAATTAGAAGTCATTCGCCATCCAGGAGCCTCGGCTGTCGTGCCGGTCAAAGGTGACGGTACCGTTATCCTGATTCGGCAATTTCGCCATGCTGCGGGAGGATTTATTTATGAAATCCCCGCGGGCAAACTACATCCCCAGGAAGACCCGCTCATCTGTGCCGCACGTGAGCTGGAGGAAGAGATTGGCTATCGGGCCGGTCAGTTGGAGTTGCTCACCAGTATTTGGACCGCTCCAGGATTTACGGATGAAGTCATCCATATCTACCGGGGAACGGATCTGAAGGAAGGACGGCAACACTTGGACCACGATGAAGTGTTGGAAGTGGTGGAATGGCCGCTTGAAAAGGCGTTGGCCGGTATTCAGGACGGCACCATTCGTGATGCCAAAACAATCATCGGATTGCAGCTCGTATTTCTAGCCTCCCATTCTTCATCCGCCTAGCCGGTTATAGATAGATCGAAAGGGCCCAGACTCCTCGCGTTGGGTACACCCGCCACACATTTAGGAAGAAACTTCCGGAACGTAGTTGAATCCCACAGTTCAATATTTCAAAAGCCAGGTATCTGTGCGTTGGCCGGATTTTTTTGATTAGCAAGCCAGAGCGGTTGGCGTGCCTTGGGCTTAATCTGTAAGAAAATCTAGATGACGGCGTGCTTGGGGATTGGCATGACTGGGGAGTCACAAATCATGGTGAGTTCACTGTTCGCCTACACCCCGGAGCATTTTGCTTCCTGAGATGAATATTCGGACCGTTTTGGTTGCTGTTCATTTTTTTGCTTCTAACCAAGCCCCCAGTCATCACCCACTTAATTGGAAGGATTGAGGCAACGGTTATGGGGCGCGGACCTCTTTTGAACCGGGCGGTAAAAAGTAGGCAATGACAGAATGTTTACAGAACAAATACCAGGCAATCAGCGTGATAATGGAACATGAGAAGCCTATGGTTCCCCAAAAACTTGAAGAAAAAAAGCTTTTCCAGGCCCGACATAAAGAAAAGAAAAAAGGCACATGAAAAAGAGCCAAATGCTCCAAGTACCCAGATAGAGTTGTCTAGCAAAAGGAGATTTCGTGAGAAAGAGATAGGCGCACCAAAAAAGAGTCGCCCCAAATGGCAGCAAGAGGAATCTTGTTCCATCGATCACGAATTGTCCATATGGACCATCTAAAACCAATCCAGAATAATAGTAGAAGGCTAGAGGAGAAAAGATCCCAGTCACGATAGCATAAAAAGTTAAAAATCTTAAAAAATCTGGCATCGCCAGAAAGTTCTGTCGCATCATTTCGAATCGATTCGGTGTAGAGTAATACTCTTTTACGAAATCAATTTATTTTTATATTTTTGTAGATTGTTCATCCATCCAGGACGCTTGCCAATGGCCAAGAAAGGCTATCTGCATAGGCGCTAGTTAATTCCACCCGGCCCAAATGGGGGGCCGGCCGTTGATGACGGCTCTCGCAACGGAAAGTGGGAGGTTCTCCCAAAATCGACATCAGATGCTTGGCCAATTCCACTCTCGAAACAGCCCGAGTGGCGGAGATATGCCGGATGCCTGTCTCAGTGCTTTGTGCGAATTTCATGACGCGTCTGGCCAGATCCGTCACCCACACAACGGAGCGAGATTCATCTTCAACAATAGTAATGGGAAGATGCTGTTGAGTGCGGTAACGAAGCCAATCCAAATGCCCTGTGCGCCCGTTCGGGGAAGGGCCAATCGCCAGACCCGTCCGAATGACCAGCGACCCTTGTCGATTCAAGACCAGCTTTTCTGCGTTGACACGGGTCTGGCCGTACACACTAATGGGACACGGGTGAGAATATTCATGGTATTCCCCATCCCCACCAAAGACATGATCAGAAGACACATACACCAATCGGATATGGGATGGTAGTTTCTCCACCACACGATCGAGATGTTGGACGTTGATCTCATGCGCCCAAGCGGGGTCGGCTTCACACTTCGGCACATCACACACCGCATGGCAATACAACAGGACCTTCGGCTGATACTGAGCCAAGGTGTGTTCCACCCAATCTGGGTTTTCCAATTGGAGGACCGGCCACTCACAAACTGATTTCGAAGAATTGCCCGGGGAGATAAACGGCAGAATGGTTTCCGGAAATAATCTGGCGAGGTTGAACCCGAGAATGGAGGTCGCGCCGAAGAGCAGCGTGGAATGGGTCATCTGCACCGAGTTTTTGAGGCCATAGGATAAATCATGAGTGTTGCGATCTCCCTAAGTCGCCCAATTTAAAATGCCCAACCCACAAACGTGTATCGTTCCCCCTTCGTGACTTCTTTGACTTCATGTGGATACATAAAGTTCGAGGGAAAGACGAGCATATCCCCGGCTTTGAGTTTCACCTCATGATTAGATGAAAAGAGAAAATCGCCACCTTCATAGCCCTCGTTCAGCACCCCTAATAGGGACAAGATGGGGATGCCTTTATATTTCCCGTCAAAAATCGAATGAATATGATCGTAATGTTTCCTCATCATGGTCCCGGTGCGGTACCGGTTAAACCGTATGGGCGTGAAGGTTTGGATAAAACTTTTAATGCGTTCATCTTCTTGTTTCGCAAACTTCATCATATATTCTTCGACGGATTGGCAAATAAACGGGGCTAACTTATCCTGTAGGGCCTGGGTGGTATTGAGGGTATCTAATTCTTTTTCAGGCTCGGATTTAAAATTATCGGCTGAATAGTTATACCAGGTATGGGGCTTCCACTCTTTGTTTTTAATTTCCTCGAGAACCTCTTGGCAAATATGCTGAGGAATCACGTTGGTCACAAAAATATAATCCGATACCTTATCCATTGCCTATCTCCTTACCATTCAGATGTCTGACGCCGCCGGCGGAAGCTTGAAATGGCAACATCTTCACTCAATTCCGTAATCAGTATTTCCAATCACTCTTGCCCAACGAAGCCGTCATGCGATTGTAATCCCCCAGTGGACGGTGTGGCCAGTCCTCAGATTCCCATGCTTCTGTATGTGGTCCTCCCAGCCTTGCTGGACGGGCCTTTTTGAACATCCTGCCTCGCTCAGGGGTTCGTAAGACTTTTGATCCCGACAAGCTCTCAGAAGAATTTTGAGTTTTTCAACAGCTCGCTAGGGTACGGCAACGTTTCACCCAACTGAGGCACGTTGTGAACCTTCACGGCAGGAACTTCAAGCTGGGAAGGCCCTGCTGCATCACAGCCTTTAGAACTGGGATCTCCCGCGGAGTTGAAATGATGGGACTGAACAATGTTTGGGTAGTTTGAGCTGTTTCAATGTTCCGTCATAAACCATCCCGCGATGGAGAGGCGTTTATGGTCTCCAGCCAGAACGTCCACCCGGCAGACCCGATGTTGTCGAGGCACCGCGAAGATGGCCAAAGATCCCGGCAATGGAGGAATGCAATGTGTCACTTGTAATGACGTATTTTTCCTGGAGTCCGTGGGAGGACCATACAAGATAAGTTCCCCTCCCCAGTCCGGATGCCACTCCTCGTGGAAATAGGTGACCAAGGCGAGACGACGAGTTGGCGGTCGACGGCCCTCGGCATAGCTATAGAGGTCGTCGGTATCGTCGTGGGTTGGGAGACAGTCACCCGCGCCATACGAATAATAGTTAAAATTCACATGCCGCTTTTGTATGTTTGGGAAGGATTCAATATAGGCGGCAATGCAGGACATTCCGACCCGTTGGATGAAGTGAGTAGCATCAGAAGGGCCAATGTCCGATTTCTGCCAATTTCCGCAATTGGGAAAGGCTTGAGCTACGGGTGGCATATCGGCCAGGGCAATCCATTTCGATCGTGCCATCGCTTCCCGAACAACCTTCCGTTCTTCCTGACTCCAAAAATCTTCCAGGATCAATACCGGATCCTCGGCAAACGAAAATTGGTCAGGATGAAAATGAGATAAATTGGTTTTCATGCTTCAAGTGCAATCAAAAGTTAGGATTGGATGCAGAAAACTTGGAGACTTCTTTTAGCAAGTTTCTCATAGGGTATCAAATGGGAAATGAGAGGGATGTTCGGAATAAGAACCCATTTAAAGTTTCCCTGGGTGAAGGGACTGTGCTCCATTTTCATCGATAGAGACGTCTTCTTCTTTCTTGAGAATACCAAGGAGGTTTTAGGAAGCATGATAAATATTTCCTTAGGAGAGCATCTTCTTAATAACTTGTTCTACAAGCATCCCAAGGGATACGCCCCTTATCCATTTAGATAACTGAATTGGGACTTCCTTCACTCTTAATGGGTAACTGTTAGAGCGCTAAGAAAATTTCATGTTTAATTTCAAGGTGTTACTTCAAAGGACCTATTGAAAGCTATGCAGAAAGAGATTGGCAATACTTTTGCTTATATAGGAAGTTGGGCGGAACAGTAACTAATCGACTCATAACCTTTTTATCAGGTAGCGATTTATGAACCTGGAAACGATAGGCGAGGTCGCAGGTCCAGAGGCGATCCCAGACACCTATGTGGCCATTCCATGGGCGTACCATATGAATAAACCAATTCTGTTAATTGACGACGACCGCCCATACAGGCAGGCCTTGAGCCTGTATTTGGAGAATCACGGGTTTACCTCTAAGGAAGCTGATGATGGCCGGGAGGCCCTGGTCTTGTTGGATGGAGGGCTCGACGTGGACCTTATTATATCAGATTGTCACATGCCCGTTATCAGTGGGCTGGATTTTCTCAAAGCCCTGTCCTACCGTGTGAAGGGACAGGATGTGCGAGTCATACTCGTGAGTGGTAATATGACAAAGGAAATTGAAAAGGAAGCAAAGCAAGCAGGGGCTTTTGCGCTTCTGGCGAAACCGATTGATTTTCAGAAGCTTCTGGCGTTGGTGTCCCGAGCCGGCAAGCCCTAACCTCCTCAAAGGCATTTTGTGAGGGGGTGGTATAAAATTCTTGACCATGAAATCAGGCAACACCCTCAAAAAATATGTAATGTTGTGTCGGGAGGAAGCGGTTTCTAGACCCTGGTGAGGTGGATATGTGAAAGCGAAAATTTTACTCTTGGACGATGACCCCGAATTATGTTCAACCTTGCGAGATCGGTTGGCGATGGAAGGCTATGATGTTCAGACTGCCTCGGATGGCCGCCTGGGATTAAGGCTCTATCATGAAAGTCCCGTTGATCTGGTCATTACCGATGTGCTCATGCCTGAAATGGACGGTCTAGAAGTGATACGGGAACTTGCTGGGACATCTTCTCCTCCATTAATAATTGCCATGTCGGGAGGTGGAAGCCGTGATTTGGAGTTTTTGGTAGAGGCGGCTGAGTTTGGTGCAACCCGCACACTCCCCAAACCTTTTCTCCTGGATGATCTGGTGAGCCTTGTGAAAGAACTGCTGAGTACCCTGCCCCATTCATCGACTTGAATCTGTTGTTTAAATCCGACGGGCGATGTGTGCAAAGATCCCATGAATCTGCAACAAGATGAACTGATGTACGGTGGTGGGAAGACCAGAACGAGGAATGGCCCCTTCCTGAGGTGAACAGGGCAATGAGTTTGTGTGCGATTGCTGAAGTATGGGTAACAAGTGAAGTAAGTAATAGCAGTTCTAGCCCCGTATACTTCCCATTACTGCTCTGTGGAATCCTCCGGATGGAAGAGCTTTCCACATGATTGACACCCCCTTGTTCATTGCAATGTTGATGGAATGAAGTAAAAAACCCCCTGTAAACTTTTAATTCTCGGATGCCGAATAGGAGGGTTGACGGCTATAGCAGCTGACGGCCAAGTTTTGTGGAAAGTACTGATTTCAGTCACCCTATACCATGAGGACCTCGTAAGGTGAAGCCAGAGACGAGAACGAGGGTAATCGGCAGAATTATGACGACCAGAGTTGTGACCATTGAGATGGATGATTCTCTCGAGGTGGTCCGGGATATTTTCAAGAAAGTCCGATTTCATCATCTACTCGTCGTTGATAATGACAGGCTTGTGGGAATTATTTCCGACCGGGATATGTTAAAAGCCGTCAGTCCGTTTGTCGGAACGATGTCGGAAACCACCCGGGATCGAGCGACCCTCAATAAACGTACTCATCAAATCATGTCGCATCATCCGGTAACAGTTCGTTCATCCTCCTCTTTGCAGGAAGCGGCCGAACTGATGTTAGCCCGAGGGGTCTCTTGCCTCCCGGTCACGACTATTGATGGTGAGGTTCTGGGGATTGTGACCTGGAAAGATGTGTTGAGAGCAATTCTGGACTCCCATGTTTTCACCGGTGATTCATAAGTATCTTCCTGCCGGTAACGGTGTTGGGGAATGCCGCTTGTTCCTCATTTCTCTGGGTTCTTTAGCCTCCGGAATCCCTTCGGTATACTGATCCCAACATTTCCACATCATTATGAATGTTGTTGACAAGGCAGGCGAGCCTGGTGAATGACAGGTATGCCATGTCTAGAGTCCACAGAAAGGGAGGATAAGGATGGTCGATAAAAGCTTTATTCTTGAACTTGGTAAACTTTTGATCGGTGCCGCATGGGCTGATGGGAAACTGTCGTCCACCGAAGTGAACGGGTTAAAAGAACTCTTGTTTCAATTGCCGGAGATTTCCGGAGAGGAATGGATGGAATTGGAGCTGTATATGGTTTCCCCGGTGAGCGAGGAAGAACGGCAACGTCTTTTACATCGCGTGCTAGGACGTATGGGATCGGCAGAGGATAAAGCTCTGGCTTTAGCGACGCTTGGAAAGCTTCTGTCCTCAGAAACATCAGGTGGGGATCAACAAACAGAAGTGGTTCAACAGCTTAAAGCCGATCTTGAGGAGGGGAGTAGCGGGTTTTTAGAACATCTTCGACGACCATTTCGGCAAATACTGAATCTACGGGGGCAGCGTTATACGGACGAGCATGATCGTGAAAGTCGATTGGAAGATTTCATTAAAAACACCATCTATTTCCAGGTCACTATGGAATTACGAGATCGGGGCATCACCTTTGATCTGCCTGACGCCGAGATTCGCAAGCTGTGTCTCGCGGCGGGATTGATGGCACGAGTAGCCGGCGTTGATCATGTGGTGGATTCAGTAGAAACCACGGCCATGAGTGCTGTACTTAAACGTCACTGGACATTAACAGACGAACAGGCACAACTGGTGGCGGAAATTAGTCATCACCGGATCTTTCGAGGGTTGGATAGCGTACGATTGGTGAAACGTTTTAAGGAATTAACGACGAGGACTGAACGGCAAGAGTTTCTCCATTGTTTATTTGAAGTGGCCAATGCGGCTGAGCAGACCTCGTTTGAGGAAATTGAGGAAATTCGAAGCATTGCGAAAGGCATGGACCTCAGTCACCAGGATTTTCTTGATGCCAAGCTGACTATTCCGCGAGAGGATCGCAAGGGGCTCTAGGTATTAGAATGTTTGAACTTTTGAGGAGCGAATAGACTAATCCATCTAACGGTGCCCCTGAGGCATTCATTCCCTAAGCGGTCATTCCCAACAGTATGTGTTGGGAAGCCATCTTGGATTTTCACAATCATTAATGGCCAAACAATTATTGGTGATGCCGGGTTTCGCCCCATAGGTGTTAAGCTAAGCCTTGCCCTCTGTAGAGGTTCGGATCGAAACCCGCTTCGAGCATGTCCAGCGTGGTCATCCGTGAGCGTTGTCGATGCTTGCGACAGTGCCTGAGCAGGGTCTCAAGCTCTTGGGACAGATAGGCCCTGGCTTGCGCCTCCGACCATATGACGAATTGCGCGAGAAGAAACGCGCGCTCCTGGAGCCGTTTGTAGAGCTTTGCCAGGCTGATCTCTTGGCGTGAGGCATTCCACAACGCGGTGTTGGCGACGGCATGCAGGCGCTGCACCCACACCGCCGCAATCAATTTGCCGTAGAGCTCGCAGCGTAAGCGATGAACATTGCCGGTGGCGGACTGATGCACGCGCAGAATGGATTTAAATTGTTTGAACAGCAACTCGATCTGCCAACGGAGCGTATACAAGGCCCGGATCATGTCCAGGGGCACCCAGGGCTCCGGCACATTGGTGATCAAGAGCGTCCAGTCGCAGAAAGCCAAATGCCGTGGACTGCCGGTCCGGCCTTGCCGGCGGGCGTGGGCCTTAAATCGTCGGCGCCGATCATTGGCGATCTGGGCACTGACGCGCAGGCACACCAGCCGACAGGCGTGCGTTTGATTCTTGCCCTGCCCCAGGCGCACCTGGCGTTCATCCATCGGCCCCGGTGCGGCTCGTAAGACCTGGCCGAGGTCAAGCGGCTCGCCTGTCTGGCCATCGTGCACCGTGGTGTCGAGGAACAAGCGCGTCAGAAAGAAGGCGCCTTTCGCCATGAGGGCGTTGACGGTCGTCAGTTTGAAATAACCCTGATCGAAGAGCAGCAGGTCGGTCGTGTTGACCAGAGCGGGCAGATGGTCCGTGTAGCGATTATCCGGCATGGTGCCGGCGGTGTCCGCCAGAAAGGTCAGTTCGCCCTGCTTGTAGTCATACGCCGTTTGGAGTTTGCAGTTGGCGGTGGAGGCGTTGCCCCCTGAGCCGGGAAGGACGGCGCCCAGTTTCGCGCTGACATCCCAACTCGAGCTATCCATGAGCAGGACGCGGGCAAACGGCTGGAGCAGGTGCGTGCGGATCGGCACCGGCTGCAGTTTGTGCCGAAGCACAGTGTGCAGACAGTGGCGGAGAAAGGCGGTCGCCGAGGCCGTAAAGCGTTGATGTAAGGCTTCGCGACTGATGCGCGTGGATAACGCCGCGACCATCCCCCCCAAGGACGGATGCATCATCCCCAGTTGGGCCAACGTCAGCAGGACGAGGAATTCATAGGGTGTGAGCCGCCCGTGGCGTTGCTGAAACCCCGTCTGTTTGGCCAGCCGAGTAATCTCGTTTTTTTTAACCCCGCAAATAACCTCGGAAGCCCCCTCATGCGGACGTCTCCCGGAAGCCCTGGCTGCGAGCCAGGGCGAGACACGCCTGGACCCAGGCCGTGGTTAACGCCTTGAAGCGCGGATAGCGCTTGAGCCGCCGCCGCACCTCGCCCAGGTCCCCTTTCTGGACGAAGAGCGTGGAGCTCTGGCCCGCCACGGTAAAACTGAGCTGATAGTAGGGCCCATGCTTCTTGGGATTGGAGGGGGCTTTGCACCGACAGCCCGGTGTCCCGCACACATTCCACTGTTCGCTCAGGCTTCCCGGCAAGACCGGGCCCAAGGTGGCCAGCTGCCGCTGAATTCGTTGCAGGGTCTGCTCGTCTCGCGTCATCGGTGCCTCCTCGTATGTGCTGATTAAACCCGATAGCCTCTATAAAGCTATCGGTAATATAGCACAAAAAAAGCGCTGAGCAAGCGCAGGTGAAAGAAACGCCTTCGGCTTAGCTTAACAGCTATGGGTTTCGCCCCGGCAGGCGACCTACTTTTCTTTCGGGAAAAGTAGGCAAAACCAGTGACGCCCCGTTCGGCCACATTGGAGGGTCGGACGCAGGATTGAAGAGCGGACCAACTCGCTGCGCTCAAACAAGGCCCGCCAATTGATATGAGCGTCCAACCCGAGGGCCGAACGGAAGGCGTCGGACATTGGGAAGAGGATGGATGAGGAGGGAGATAATGAATTGACGCGAGATGGATCCGCAAGCGTTTCCATCCACCGGCTGGCCGGAATCAGAATGTAAATATATGAATCCAATACCTGACCAAAAATTAATTTAGAGTATTAGATTCCACAAATTTCAAAAAACTCATCCATCTTGTTTCGCATTTCAAGTAAGTAATCTTTACGTTCCATTGTGGACCAGCCGTCTATGTGGAAAAGAGAATCTCCTGGATTCCATGGCTCAAAATCACTAGTGATGGCATCTGGAAGCGGTAGTTCACTTTTGCCATTAACGGCGTCTACTATAGGATCTAATTGTCCCAATAATCCCACCTTTTTCCCCCATTGGCCACCGATTTCCACTAACTTTGAAAAAATTGGATGAGAGACCTGTTTTAAGATTCTAGAGGTCTCCTCCTCAAACTCTTTTTCCCATTCCTGTGTTACGACCTCTAGATCTAGATCCATCGCAGCGGTTAATACCGTATTGATCCATTCGGGTACATCCTGACTGACCGGTGGTTGAGCATGGTAACAAAGTATTGCGTATATGAAACCACGATCGTGACTATCCAATGATGCTTGCAGGCGATCAATTTTCCATTCATTTTGTCTCCAAATTTCCCAGTTTGGGGGAATCTTAATACGAGGAATTAAAGAGGAAGGAAAGTTCAGTGCCAATCCAGAAAGAGCTGAAGAATAGGGAAATATTGAAAAGAGATCTGTTGAACCGCAGTGATTGGCTAAAAGATGGAGTGATGTTACATAAACAAGGAAATCTGAATCATATAATTTAGAATCATAATCCTTCATAAATGTATTCTTATTTACGAATGCTGCATCATGATTTAATCCCCTACATTCTTCGTTTATCCAGAGGAACTCGGAGTACATGGCCCTAACTTCGGCTAATGAAGCCGGAGAAATAGGCATTCGAGCAATTAAGGATTCCTGGTTATCAGTGGTGCCCTTAAAAAATCGTATGAAAGGAATCGGACTGTTGTGATCGAATTTCCCTGAGAAATCAAAACGAGAGCCAAGAGAAAGCGTCCACCGCCATGGTGGCCTTTCGCTGCACTTGGGGCCTTTAGTGAAGTAGTAACGGCTTGAGGAGATTCTATTAATGTGTTTGTTAGCCTCTACTATTTTGAAGAACATAGCAGGGTCATTTTTTTCACGGGCGACGAGCCCACAATAGTACGCACAAAGAAGATTGCGGCCCCATAAAGTACCGACATGATCTAACCAATGAGTATACTCGTGAGCAGCTAATGTTAGGGTTTTATTTCTAGCTTCTGGTTCATTGCCCTTCAAAGCACTAAGTGTTGTGTTGTCAATATCGTCCAAAGTGACCAATTGAAGATCAAAGTGATACTGCCCAAGTGTTTTTACATTGAAGAATGGTTGCCAACGTTTTCCTATTGGAATAGGTGAAGCCACTTAAAACTCCGATTACATTGGGGTAAAGACTAATAGCCCATTACTAATTCCTATGAAAAGACATGCCTTGATATTAATCAAAATTCAGGGTGATAGATAGGATTCATGGCGTAGTTTAGGAAATGACCGTGGTCAGGTATTGAAATACGATATCTGGCAGGTCTCGCGTCACGGGAACAATGCTGGTTCAGTAAAGTTTAAGTTGATGGAGAAACGAAAGGTGTGGATAGGGCGGCTAGAAATAAGTTTATGTCTTAGTACCAGATTCCCAGCGGTCGATGACGGCGGCGCCGACGGCATCACCCCAGACATTCACGGCCGTTCGGCAGCGGTCCAGAAACCAGTCCACCACTAAAATCAGTGAAATCCCTTCAATGGGCAGATCCACGGCTTTCAAGACAATGATCATCGTGACCAGTCCCGCCTCCGGGATTCCAGCTGCGCCAATGGCGGACAATGTCGCGGTGATCAGGACGATAAGCGTTTCACCTAATCCCAATTCGATGCCGTAGGTTTGTGCGATAAACATGGCCGCAACTGCTTCATAGAGGGCGGTCCCATTCATGTTGATTGTGGCGCCCAGTGGGACCACAAAACTCACCACACGTCGGGACACTCCGCCTCCTTCGATCAGACTTTCCATCGTCAAAGGGAGGGTAGCCGAACTCGAACTGGTCGAGAAGGCCGTCATGAGTGGCGTGGCCATAGCTTTTGCGAAGGATGCAACCGATTGCTTTCCCAATATTCGTAATGCCAAGGGGAGGATCAAAAACCCATGGATGCCGAGAGCGATAAGTACCGTAGCGACATAGGTGCCCAGGCTGGAGAGCTGCGGCCAAAAACCTGAAAATCCACCTGCCTCTCCCAATCGGCCTGCAATCAACGCTCCGATTCCCACCGGTGCTACCCACATCAGCAGATGGACGATGGCCATCATGGCCTCGTTAATTCCTTCGAATAAGCGAATGACGAGGATGCCTTTTTCTCCGATTGTGGTAAGGACGCCACCGAAGATTAACGCGAAGACAATCAACGGTAAGATTTGCGTTTCCGCCATGGCGGCAAACAGATTTTTTGGCACTAAGCTGGTGAGAATAGTTTTGAACAGCTCGACGAGGGAGGTCGGTTGGTCGTTCATCTGCAAGGAAACCTCCGATGGCGGAGCTGGCGCCGTTCCGCTGGGTGGTTGCTCGAGTGGCACCCCGGGATGCAGAACGATCACCAGGATCAATCCGACCAAGACGGCCAGGCCCGTGGTGGTCATGAAAAACAGCACGGTTCGAATTCCGAGAGGTCCCAACTGTCGAACATCACCCAAACTGGCGATTCCCACAATCATGGAACTCACCACTAATGGCACGACAAGAGCAAATAACGCCTGAAGGAATAGATCACCCAGGAATTGGACGCCCAGCCCAAAGGAAGGGACAAATCCTCCCATAAGGATACCAGTGAGAATCCCAAGCAGCATCCCGATCAGCAGATTGTGGGGGCCGCCGGTGGTCTTCAAATGACTAGGCCTGGGTAGTGATTAAGGAGAGGGAATTAATGGAGTTCTCGTATGGCAAACCAATGAATTAGGAAGGATAGGATTCCATGGGTGGACAGGTACAGACCAAATTCCGATCTCCATAGACGTTATCGATCCTGGAGACGGATGGCCAAAATTTATTCTGCCGTAACCAGGGGGCTGGAAATGCCGCGGTTTCACGGGAATAGGGGTGCGGCCAGTCGGATTGAGCGATGGTTTCAATAGTATGAGGCGCATGTTTTAAGGGATTATTGTCCCGAGGGAGGCGACCTGCTTCAATCTCGGCAATTTCCTGGCGGATCAGGATGAGCGCATCGCAATACCGGTCTAATTCCGCCTTGGATTCACTTTCGGTTGGCTCGATCATCATGGTGCCGGGGACCGGCCATGAAACCGTGGGAGCATGGAATCCGAAATCCATGAGCCGTTTGGCCACATCTTCCACTTCAATGTCCGCTGATTTTTTGAAAGGGCGAAGATCTAAAATAAATTCGTGGGCCGCCATACCGTTTTTACCGGCAAAGAGCATTGAATAATATTTATCCAATTTGTTGGCCATATAGTTTGCATTGAGGATGGCCACTTGGGAGGCTTTTGTGAGTCCCTCTCCGCCCATGAGCTTAATGAAGACCCAAGAGATAGGAAGAATATTTGGGCTGCCATACGGGGCAGCGGCGATGGGCCCGATACCTTTTGGTCCTCCTACCTGTACCAAGGGATGACCTGGTAGAAAGGGGGCCAAGTGAGAGGCGACGGCAATGGGGCCCATCCCTGGGCCTCCGCCACCGTGGGGGATACAAAAGGTTTTGTGCAGGTTGAGATGGCACACATCGGCCCCGAATACACCTGGATGCACCAAGCCAACCATGGCATTCATATTGGCGCCATCTAAATAGACTTGGCCTCCATGTGTGTGCACGATTTCACAGACCTTGCGAATGCCTTCTTCGAATACGCCATGGGTAGATGGGTATGTCACCATTAAACAGGAGAGGGTGTCATGGTATTGGGCTGACTTGGCTTCTAAATCCTGAATGTCGATGTTTCCATGGTTATCACAGGCGACAGGAACGACCTTCAATCCGGCGATGACCGCACTCGCCGGGTTGGTCCCGTGCGCGGATACCGGAATAAGACAGATATTCCGTCCTTTCTGCCCTTGCTCCTCTTGGTAGGCCCGAATAACCATCAATCCGGTATATTCTCCTTGAGAACCGGCGTTGGGTTGAAGTGAAACCGCATCAAATCCGGTGATTTCGGCGAGCCATGCCTCCAATTGCCGAAACAACAACTGATATCCTTGCGCCTGCTCACTGGGGGCAAAGGGGTGAATCCGACTGAATTCCGGCCATGTCACGGGAACCATCTCCGCTGTCGCATTGAGCTTCATGGTGCATGATCCCAAGGGAATCATGGAATGGACCAGGGAGAGGTCCTTGGATTGGAGCCGATACATATACCTGAGCAATTCGTGCTCGGAATGATAGTCGTGAAAAACAGGATGTGTGAGGAAAGGAGAATGTCGCTGAAAGGTGTTTGGGATGGAGGAACCGAGTTGTTCCGCCAGATCGTGTAAGGAGAAGGGAAGCGATGTATTGTCGGTGAAAAGGGTCAGGAGCTGACCCACGTCTGTGATGGTGGTCGCTTCGTCCAACGCGATGCCAAAGGACCCGTCTGGAAATTGGCGAAGATTGATGAAACTCTGTTGACCATTCTTAATGATTTGGGCCGGGCTCAGGTGCGGGCACCGAACCCGGAGGGTATCAAAAAAGGCATTGGAGTCGAGTTGACATCCCAAGCGACGAAGTCCTTCGGCTGTGAGCGCCGTAAGGTGATGAACTTTTGTGGCGATGTTTTTTAATCCTTCCGGGCCATGGTAGACCGCATACATGCCGGCCATATTTGCCAGCAGCACCTGTGCGGTACAAATGTTACTCGTGGCTCGATCGCGCCGGATATGTTGCTCCCGGGTTTGGAGGGCCAGGCGGTATGCCGTTTGGCCGTGAGCGTCTTTGGATACTCCCACCATCCTGCCTGGGATGTGCCGTTTAAAGGCCTCTTTTGTGGCCAGAAATGCCGCGTGGGGACCGCCATAGCCCAGCGGAACCCCAAATCGTTGCGATGACCCCACCGCAATATCCGCTCCCCATTCTCCCGGAGGCACTAAAAGGGTTAAGGCGAGAAGATCCGTACTGACCACGACGAGTGCCCCGGATTCATGCGCCTTCTGGACCAGGGCTTCATAGGAGCGGAGGGTCCCGTCAGTGGACGGATAGGAGAGGAGAATGCCGAAGGTCTCGTCATTTGAAAAATTTACTGTATCTGGATTCCCTATGGTAATTGAGATATTCAAGGGCTTGGCCCGAGTCTGCAGGACGCCAATGATTTGCGGGTGACAATCCTCCGCGACGAAAAAGGTACGTCCCTGCCGGGTGCTGAGTGCCCGACACATACTCATGGCTTCCGCCGCCGCCGTGGCTTCGTCTAACAGTGAAGCATTAGCCAGAGGAAGCGCAGTCAGATCGGCAACCATGGTTTGGAAATTGAGTAACGCCTCCAATCGTCCCTGGGCAATTTCCGCTTGATAGGGCGTATATTGGGTATACCAGGCGGGATTTTCCAGAATGTTCCGTCCAATCACCGGTGGGGTCAGACAATCGTAATAACCCATGCCGAGAAATGATCGATAGACCCGATTCCGTGCGCTGAGGTGGCGGAGTTCAGCAAGCACCTCTTCTTCCGATTGTGCCGGGGGTAAATCCAAGGACCGGGCGAGGCGAATATCCTGGGGAACCGTGGCTTGCATGAGGGCATCGAGGGAAGAGAGCCCCAGCGCTCCCAACATTTCTTGAATTTGGCTCTCACTGGATCCGATATGGCGGTGGGCGAACGTGGTCATGCCTGGCTACACCTCATGTGATGTGAAGGTTATCCCTCAAGCAGATGGGAAATTTGTTGCGTTAACCGTATTGAGGAAATGATGATTTCTAGTTCGGGACCAATGGTGAAAAACTTCGAGAGGTATTCGGAAAGAAAACATAACTGACAAATGCGTCTCTCATGAATAGAGAAAAGAAATGAGTCAATATCTTGGAAGATTATCATGTTTATTATGAATCCGCAAAATTTCCATGCCGACAAATGTTATTGATGTGATTTAGTACCAGGTGTGAAAGAATGAACGCGACCAGGTTACAGGGCGCTCAGAGGGGAGACGCTGAATATTCCCTGTTTGTCAGGATGAGTTGCCCGGGAATGAGTGTGATCGAATGTGTTGCAGATATTGACGGATATACGGTAAAGAAAAAATGAAGGGTTCATAAGATTTATATCTTGAAGAGAGGAATGTAATGATTGTTCTCTCAAATATCCACAAACTCTATGATGGGACGTCCGCAACAACCAGGTCTATTCACGAACGAGTTGATGTGTGGATAGATGAGGGAACCATCAAGGCCGTTTCTCCTCATAACCCCGCTCGTCCTCCGGGATCTGATGTTCATCGGATCGACTGCACAACCTATACCGTCACCCCAGGACTTATCGACTGTCATGGGCATGTGACCCTTTGGGGAGTGGGAAGCGCTGAGCTGGACCGAATGAATTCCCCTGAGGCTCCGTTTTGGGCTGAACGTATCTTATATCGCACCTTAGTGCAGGGAGGCGTGACGACCCTGCGGGATGTGGGTGGAGCTACTTCTGTTCTAAAGCGACTCGTGGATCAGGGGGTGGTGTTGGGTCCACGTCTCAAGTTGGCCATTTGCATGCTCTCCACTACTGGAGGACATGCGGATTTTCGAGGGCCGGATCGATGCTGTGGGGAGCTTTCCCGTTTGTGGCCTGCCGGTCCCGGTCGTCCGTCCAGTATCGTCGATGGGCCGTGGGAATGTCGAAAGCGGGTAAGAGAGATTGCCGCCTGCGGGGGCGATCTTGTGAAAGTTTGTGCCAGCCCGGGTGTGGTGTCTCCTACCGACCATTTGGAGCATCGGGATTTTACCCTTGAGGAACTGGAAGCGATTTGTGACGAAGCCGCTGGGCGGGGGATGTATGTGGCGGCCCATGCCCATAGTCAAAATGGTATCAAATTGGCTATTCAAGCTGGAGTGAAAGATATCCAACACATTTCATTTATGAATGAGGACCTGGCCGAATTGGCCTATGCGAAGGGGTGCGTGGTGACGCCGACTGCATGGGTGGGGCAAAGATTGGCCCAGTCAGATGAGTTCAATGCCTTCATTCGGGACAAAGTTCAACAGGTGGCCGAGAGCCATGCCCAGGCAGTGAAATCTGCGCAAGCCAGCGGGCTCAAACTGTTGGCTGGCACTGATCCGGTATTACCCGATATGCATGGCCGGAATTACATGGAGTTGGTGGCATTGATCGCAGAGGGCGTACCGCCTCTGGCAGCATGGTTCGGAGCGACGGGGTTGGCGGCAGATCAACTTGGCCAAACCGATACAGGAACACTCGCTGAGGGAAAACGCGCCGATATCCTGGTCTGCAAGGAAGATGTGGTGGAGGACCCGTCACGATTTGAAAATGGAGCCCTACTGGAGGTGTTGAAAGATGGCCGGGCCTATCGCAATGGACTTCCGGGTGTGAGGCAACGGACCTTTACGGATTGCGTGGACTTGGCCCTCGGATCAAGCTCTTCGTGAGACTCTTCTTCAGTTCCTTCGGAGCAGGATTGAACTATAACGTTTCTTATGCCAATGTTTGGGTATCAGTTTTGGGTGTAGGAGCTATATCATCGCCAGTTTCTGCGACTTCTTCCATATCCACAATGAGTTCGCCCTTCGGAGAATAAAATCCCTGTCCATCGATTTGCACAATGCCATTACAGTTTTCTTGGAAAAATTCCAGAATCCATCCGTTAAAATCATAGCCCTCATCAGTCATATCTTTTTTCACCATTTGGGTGGTGGCAATAAAGCGGGCTTTTGAAATACATTCCCGGGCAATCCCGGCTTCAATATCATCAAAGACGGATATGCGGTTGAAAAATGAGGTTTTTTCTCCCTCAAACACGTCCTGATAGGTACCTCGGTCGCGCAGGCAAAATAACCGAATGGGCTTCCTCTCCCGGCTATACCCAAGGGATACATGAACCCAATCCCAATCTTCCAGTGCGGCCGGATCCATTTTGGGAATCAATGGGATCTGATTTTTGGATTTGAGAAAGTCCAGAAGCAACTTCAGGGGTGGGCTATCCTCCCGCGTGCAAAACACCCTGGAATATATCAGCTCTTCTTGTTCTGAGGATTCTGATTGTTTGGGGAATGGGATAACAGGTAATTCTTTTGCCATGATGGATGCCTCGTGTGTGTTGTGCCAATTGTACGAATGACTAAAGTAAGTAAAATGTGTATTTTGGCTACTTTACCGTGACAAAAGCCGGGGCAGCAAGACAGAAAAATCATTGGGAAACTTATGCCAAAAGAATATTCGCCGCACTGGGCTTGTTTTTTGTTGACAGTTTTTGAGGCATTCGGTAGACTCTGCCGCCGTTGTGACAGAGGGGAAAGGTGTTCCCGCGTTTAACCCTTCTTCCAAAATGACAGACAAGGCAATCCTTCCTTGGAATTTTAGAATCAACAAATGGTGTCTCTTACTAAAACAATTCAAATGAGGAGGAAATGTGTATGGGAAAGGCCATGACAAAGTCGCAGATTGCCGATCACCTGGCTAAAAAAGCGGATGTTACCAAGAAAATTGCCACGCAAATTCTTGATGATTTTGCCGCGTTGGCTTACAAGGAAGCCAAAAATGCGTTTGTGGTACCTGGAATTGGTAAATTGGTCCTTGCGCACCGAAAAGCCAGAATGGGCAGAAATCCCCAAACTGGTGCTGCGATTAAAATCCCAGCCAAACGTGTCGTGAAGTTCCGCGTAGCCAAGGCAGCTAAAGATGCGATCTTGGGGGTAAAAAAGTAACTGTACCCTTTTCAAGGCAATATCCTGTCGGCTTTCCCCTCTCTAAGCCGGTTGGTTTGAATGGATGAAAAGGCGAGGCCCTGCCTTTTTATTTTGGGTGTCTCACAACAGCCGAGTCCAGATGTCTGGACTCGGCTGTTGTGTTTTTAGGCTGAGTGGGCTCCGGACAGACCATCATAGATGGAATGCTTTTCAGGCTGAATGTCGCAACAGCCTTTCGATCCGGTGAGGTCTCCCTGATCCTTCTCAGAGAAAAAGTGCAATCTTGCTAAGGCGCGCTTACGTGTCAGAGGTTTTTAGGCAGGTACAAGCCTAGAAAGTCGGGTCGGATATATGTTGTACCGGATTTCGTCTGAGAACTGAACAATTGTTACGGGATTTTCATTGCTATTATGGCCAGCTCTGCTTCTCGTCTCGGCGAAATTTTCCTTCATCGTGGCGATCTGTCAAAAGCGCGTGAGTGCTATGAACAGGCTACCGCAGAGGCAAGACAGCTGGGATCACCCAAGGCCTTGTCAGATGCTTTGGGCAATCTGGGAAATGTCAGCGCCTTGTTGGAACACTATGAACAAGCCGAGGCCTGTTATCGAGAAGTCCTGGAAATTCAACGAACCTTGCAAGAAGGGCACGCCATCGGGGAAACCCTGGTGAATTTAGGAAGTCTCAAAGCCGACAGGGGTGAACCGGAAACGGCTCACGCGTTCTATTTGGAAGCGATAGATTATTTGGCCCCTTTAGGCCATGACCGGGCTTTGGGAATTTTATATAGCAATCTGGCTCTGCAAGAATTGAAGCTACATCGGTCCGAACCTGCCATTCAAGCCTTTCACACGGCTTTAGACTATCACCGTAAAGTCGGAAATGAAGACGGCCTGGCTACCACCTATGGGCAACTTGGTAAAACCTTTTTCCATCTGGGCAATCTTACACGGGCCGAGGCCTGTCTCAATAATGCGACTGAACATTTCATCAAACTGGGACATAGTACGGGAGAGGCAGGAGCCTTGCGTCTACTGGCTGACGTCTATTTGGAGCGAAAAGATCACATCTCGGCGCTTCGCTGCCTGGAGCGTGTCGTTCAAATCGATCTGACCTACCGGCTCCCACAATATGAGGATGATCGCCAACGATTAACCTGGTTGCGTAGTTCCTGAGCGGACCCACGGGAAAAAATGTCTCCAAGTTGTGGGAAGGTGTATGACGGATCTGAACTTGCACGCCCTGAGCGCGTGCCTCAAAGGCAGGACATCATTCGGATAACCCGATGTGTTTTTTAACTTTTCCGTTCAACAATATAGGATCGCAGATTGCCGATTTTGCCCATCACTTCATCATGTTCCCGTTCAGGAACTTTAAATTCCTTAAGTGTTGCAGCTAAATGGTTAACCACGATATCGAACTCTGTGTCGGTGATCCCCAAACCCTTATGGGTCAGTTCTAGTGGTCGATTGATCTTCTGGCAGGGTCCCCCTGTGTTGAAGCACAAGAGGTTTTTATTTTTTTGGCGCAATTGATCCCGGGTGTCAGTTCCCATTCCCACAAAAAACCGGCCCACGACCGGGTCGTCCCAAACCTTTGTCAAAAAGACATCAACGACAGCGGAGATCGCATCATAGCCTCCCAGGCGGTCATATAAGGATTTTTCTGTGTTGGCAAAGCTGAGATGCTGAAAAGCCCCACCCCATAAGAGGATAGATGTAAGGCAAAGAATGAGTTGGAAGCGAGGCAAAGAACGTTCCTTCATGCAGTGTTCTCCTTGTTGAAACAAGAGCCCTATTTTTCGATGACACTCGTTAAGGTATGGCTTGGGGAGTGAGAGCACCTTTTTAAAAGTTACGGCAAAAGGGAGGGAACGCAAAAGCCGAAGAGAGTCCTGGTATAGAGGTGCTGAATTTCGATCTCCCCTCGTGATCATATCGAACACTGCGTTCGTCTGAATACCCTCAGGATTTTCCAGATTCTTTTCATGATCGTAGCACGGTATATTCTGCCGGGTGCGTTCCCATTTCATTCGCGCAATAGGGCGTGTTCTGACATTGCCATAGAGCATGAACACGTTGGTGTGATAAATTGACCCCTTCCTCATGATCAGCATTGGGCACCGGTCACACAAAAAGGGCTCTCATTTGACTAGGAGCTAGGGCGTAAGAATGGAAAACAATCGAGAGTACATGACGTTGAAGCGCACATCCTCATCAGGTCAGGGCGTGAGTGTGAGCATCACTCCCGATACCTCAATGCACATGCTGTCGCAGCATGAAGTTGAGAAACTCAGGGAGACCAGTGAGGGCGGCCTCCATGAACTGTTTAGAAGCAGTGCCTTGGCGGTTCTGACGAGTGGGAATGATACGGACGACACGAAAGCCTTTTTCGCCCGCTATGCAGATTTTGATATTGCCTTGGAGCAACGGGATCGCGGAGTGAAGCTTGAGCTCATCAACGCTCCGGCCAGTGCGTTCGTGGATGGGAGGATTATTCAAGGGATTAAAGAGCATCTCTTTTCGGTCCTACGTGACATCATCTATGTTCATAACGAAATACAGCACAATAAAAAATTTGATTTAACGACATCCAATGGGATCACCAACGCGATTTTCCATATCTTACGAAACGCCGAAATCATTCATTCGGTTGAGGATCCACATTTGGTGGTGTGCTGGGGCGGCCATTCGATCAGCGAGGTCGAATATCGTTACACGAAAGAAGTGGGGCATCAACTCGGCTTGCGTTCCATGGATATTTGCACGGGCTGTGGGCCAGGGGCGATGAAGGGACCGATGAAAGGAGCCACGATTGCTCACGCGAAACAACGTATTAAAAACGGGCGATATTTGGGCATCACGGAACCAGGCATCATTACGGCTGAAGCTCCGAATCCCATTGTGAATGAACTGGTCATCTTGCCGGATATTGAAAAACGCCTTGAAGCGTTTGTTCGTGTCGGACATGGGTTTATCGTGTTTCCCGGCGGGGCGGGGACCTTGGAAGAAATTCTTTACCTGCTCGGCGTCCTGTTACATCCAAACAATAATGAGGTGCCCTTTCCGCTTATCTTTACCGGCCCCAAAGGCAGTGCCAGCTATT
The DNA here is from genome assembly GCA_024760505.1 of Nitrospira sp. Taxonomy (GTDB): domain Bacteria; phylum Nitrospirota; class Nitrospiria; order Nitrospirales; family UBA8639; genus Nitrospira_E. The sequence goes on along the minus strand of CP058931.1, from coordinate 788,879 downwards.
TTGAAACGATTGATACCTTTATCAAGCAAACGCTCGGACCTCAAGCCGCGCAACGATATCAAATCATCATTGACGATCCTCAGCGTGGGGCCTATGAAATGACAACAGGCATACAACGTGTCCGGGAATTTCGAAAACGGACCCATGACGCCTTCTATTTCAACTGGCATCTGACCATCGACCATGAATTTCAAAAACCATTTGAGCCCACACATGAGTCGATGGCGCAATTGGATCTCCATGTCGACCAACCCATCCATATGTTAGCTGCGAATTTGCGTCGGGCATTTTCAGGAATCGTCGCCGGCCATGTGAAGTCCCAAGTGCTCAATGCCATTGAAAAAAATGGGCCATTTACCATACACGGGGATTCAACGATTATGAAACTCATGGATGAGCTCCTGCAATCCTTCGTCAATCAACACCGCATGAAAATCGATCAACAGAACTTCAAGCCGTGTTATGAAATTATCGCCTAGTCGTCGCGTGGCCTGCTTCGTTGTTCGAGTGTGAAGTACTCTCTGAAATTGAAGAAGAGCGTTCCCCTGTGGTTTGCAGGCAGGTCCAGGAGGGGGTTGCGGAGAAGGGCTTTTCGCGTTCGGGCATATACCGGGTTGAAGCATTCTACTCACCATCTTCCTGTTTTTCCCGATTGTCCCCTCAATCATGCCTGGTATTAGCCCCATAATTTGCAGTCGTAATTTTCTTGCGAAAAGGATTAATCGATAATCAAATCGCCTGCCCTTCCCATACTTTCCGGTGATGGCTCTATTGATCAAATAATCTGAGCAAAGAGGTTCGCGAGAGATGCGAGCCGAAAGGGCTATATTTCAAGAGTCCTCCGGGTCCGTGATTAAGAAATTGTTATAGGGCTTGTGGTTTAATCCATCTCAGATCATTTGATATTCTGCCTAGCGTCATTGATCGAGCATGGTCCATCCCTTCTTGTATGCCCTTTGAGATATATCAACACCTACTTGGGATTTCCCTTTGTGAATAGGACAAAAATATCGTTTTCAACCAATGGAATGCACGCAAAGGTGATCTCTGTCCGAAAGCAAAAAGACCAAGTCAATGGATAAGATATGAATTCTTAATGGGTACAATCTCAATGACTATTCAGGTCTTCCTGGTTTATTTTTTTAAAACTGTAGGGTTTTCATGTGTATTCGTAGGGTCTTCCCTACGCTACTTGTAGAAAAATCAGGATCACTCCAAAAGAAACCCTCGAGGCGGATTTTGCGCCTATGACTTAAGTTATGCCTTACAAAACGGTACTTCCGCACTTCGACCGCTGGTTTTGGCCTGGCTTTTGCCTTATAAATTATGGGATGAAAAATACGGGTATGAATAGATTTCTTGTTTCTCTGATCCAATTTATTGCTCTAGAAGAAGAGACGAAGAAATGATTTTTCGGAAGACCCCCTACTTGAGTTTGCGGCGTTTCCGTTTCGAAAAGATAAAAAGACCTGACATGAATGGTTACTCGATCTCAGCTTGCTGGGGAATATTTATTCAAACTAACAAAGGAGAGCTGGTATGAATTCCATGGCAACGAGTTTACAGAAATTGAGTGTGCTGCTAGTGATTCCGAGTCTATGTGGCTTGGGACTTCTTTCTGTGGTACATGCGCAAAATATTAATGCCCACCCTCAGAAAGTTGAATCCCAACCTATGCAGCAGGAATTGATTGGGCCGAATCTTGAACCCTTTGCTGGAGCCTATAAGGAAATCTCCCAGATCCATACGACATACAAAGAGCGTATCATCCAGGCAGGTGACCCAACCAAAAGTGAAGCTCTTCAAGAAGAGGCTAACCGGAAGATGAGTCAGGCCGTGGCGGATCATGGATTGACCATCAAGGACTACAATACAATTTTTCAATCAATTCAAAATGACCCGGCCCTCAAGGAAGAATTCATGACGGTACTGAATCGAACGCAGTAAAGGAATGTCATAATCCCCGCTCTACTCGATTTTTTGATAAAGATTAACGGCTTAAACGACAAAAACCCGGTTTCTCAGAGTGGGAGAGGCAAAAGGGTCCATTCAGATGGGAGGGAGCACATGCCAGCAATGTATCAGATTTTTGTACAAACGGCGGCCTTGATTATGTTGCTTGTCAGCAGTGGATGTTCGGACTCATCCACTGACCCTGCTTCCCAAGAGCCTAAGGTGGATCAGTCAGGATTTACCGCAAGCCTATCCGGATCTGTGAGTGGTGAAGTGTCGGGGGCAGGTGTGGTGACCTATCTGCCCCCCAAGGAAGGGGACCCCGTGACTGGAGTGCGTCCCGGCTACTTTTTGGTTGCGAATCTCAATTCAGATAGGAATGACAAAAGGGAGTTTCTCATCATTCTTCGAGTCCCTGGTGAGGCCCAGCCTGGCCATTATGATTTGGTGGCACCCGATCCTTTGAGGGTGGGTGAAAATTTTGATGTGCAGGTTGAAATGGTAGAAGGAGGAAGATCCATTTCATACCAATCCAATACCGAGGGGACCATTACTTTAGAGGATTTCGCTCCTAATAGTGCTGGTTCCGGTGATAGTAATATTACCGGAACATTTCAATTTGTGGCGGAAAACAGCGAAGGGGGACAGATTTCAGCCACGGGCACGTTTGATTTGCCTTTGGGCAGGAGGGTTGTATTTCAGGATTCAGCCTATTCCGGGAAGGATGTGTCGAAGGGCTGAGAGAATGCCGCATTGTTGCGTGTTTAAAAAATTAGGAGACGGACTTGTATGTTGAGGGCCAACATGGGTCTGAAGTGTATCTTTGGTTAAGTTCCTCCTAAGCGATTGAAGAATAGTGTTCGATCGCCATTCCGTTTAACCACTAAACCTTTTGTGACCGACCCCGTTCCTTGTCCTGTTGATGAATGACATATTCTCGTTGTGACCGGTCTCTCATATCCATGATTCTTAGTCGTTTCATGTCTAGCTTTTCATTGACAATGTTGGCACAGTTTAAAGAAAAAACTCGCGCCACAAGCAGCGGGAAAGAGAAGTAATCCAAAGTTTTCTAGTCCTTCATTTGAATGCAGCAATCGGGATGTTTGTGGTCAAACTTCAAGGAGCGTTCCCTCTTCTCCTTAAAGGATGCACGGTAGAGTGCGACTTTCCCTCCATCAATGCCTGCTACGGGCAAATCGTAAACGTCATCGTTCGGAATCATTCTGTGGCAATGGCCCTGTTTCCCATCACATGGGAACATACGTTCAGTTCATAAGGAGTCTAAGCCTATGCCAAAGATTATTCCTGGTCCAAATATAGAGGTGGTGTTACCTCCAAATTTGAACCATATATATTTTGCCGACGCCAGCCAACATCCGTTCAGGTTTAGGTCTCAAAGCTTTCAACTGGTGAATGCCTGGTGGTTGGCGGAGGCCGCCTTGTTGGCATATGCCGAAAGGGAATTTGCTATTCCTCAATACACAAAGGCCGGCTTGACAGTGGAAGGCAAGCAGCCTTTTAGCATTGGTGGAAGTACCCAATGCTATGTGGCACACAATCAGAATGTTGTGATTGTGGCCTTTCGCGGCACGCAGGTGCTGAAACCGGTAGGAGGTAAACTCCCTGGTGAGATGTGGCGTCAGGTCGTAAAGGATTTGTGGACGGACGGAAAATTTCGGTTAATCGTATCTGGTCAGGGTGGGTCTGTGCATGAGGGCTTTAAAATGGCGTTGGACGAAGTGTGGGAACCCCTCAAGTCGTATTTAGATAGATTGAAAGGGGAAAAGACGGCTCGCACTTTTTGGTTTACCGGCCATAGTCTTGGTGCGGCTCTGGCGACATTAGCTGCCGACCGTTATGGGGATGTGCAAGGACTCTACACCTTTGGGTCTCCGCTGGTAGGGGATGAGGGCTTTGCGAGGGATTTTTATGTCAGTGGGTATCGATTTGTGAACAATAACGATGTGGTCGCTCGAATACCACTCTGGGGTCCCAATGCGTTGAACCTGATGAAGTGGGGTCGTTATGAACATGTCGGTCTTCTTAAATACATCGATGAAACCGGTAAGCTTTTCGATAATCCCTCCATGTTGGAAAGGGTACAGCGTGGTGTGGGAGGCCAGGTTCAACTTCTTCGTGAGGTGATGAATCAATGGTCCAATGGCGAGTTTAGTGACATACCCATTGATTGTTTCAATGATCACGCTCCCCTGTATTATGCCCTTCGTATTTGGAATTGTTATGAGCAGGAGCTCCAAGGTGTCTAGCAGTAGATTTCCCCCAGGTTTCTAATGTGAATGCGGTATCTGTGACTTCATTCCATCATGGAAAGCCAATTGAATATTTATCCCCCTCGTCTCGTTAAAAAATGTACCAAATCCCCCTCTCTTTACAACGACAAATCGGCATTCAAGCCAGGGTAACTGGGGCGAAATCCGTCAAATCTGGCTGGGAACAGCCTGACCGTTTCGGAATTCCGGGGAAAATCAGCATGGAAGCCGATGGGAAATTCCGGTTTGGAAACTGTATTTCTGGCGTGTTTCCACACTGCACTTTCCTGCCAGGAAGGGTTGGCTTTCTCGTAGAATGCTGAAAATGCTAAAGAAAAAGACCTTCTCGCCTCAATGCTCAGAGCCAGGCCCATATTTCAATAAAAATTTTCCGTTCCCTCTTACTGGAATTGGCTATCTTCTTCCCTTCTCTTGTGCTAGTTTGAAAGAACTTAACGCCTAGGGCTTGGCGATGAGCAATCAAATTACCAAAGCCCGTAACCGGTGTTGTTTTGCCCGAGAGATAACTCGAAAGTGTCTGTCCACTGTCGCATGAATGCAGCGTCCGCGGCCTACTCCTTCTCCAGGTTTTACCCTTTCTCGAGCCTAAGACAATATCATTTTTCAAAAGGAGGACCCCCATGGGTTCAAAATTGTATGTAGGTGGGTTGCCGTATTCCGCGACTCAAGCAGAATTAACCGACTTGTTTTCGGCACACGGCACCGTCGAGTCAGCCAATGTCATCAGCGACAAGTTCACCGGCCAATCGCGCGGGTTCGGATTTGTCGAAATGTCTTCGGGAGAGGAAGCGCAAGCCGCGATTTCAGCCCTGAACTCTACCGAGTTTGGTGGCCGCACATTGACGGTCAACGAAGCTAAACCCCAAGCTCCACGCACGGGTGGTGGAGGATACGGTGGTGGTGGCGGTGGAGATTTTGGTGGCGATAAACGTCGCAGCCGGTTCTAACCAGAACACCAATACGTTTCAGAAAAGGGAGAGATCAATATGATCTCTCCCTTTTTTTGTCAAAATGCAGCAGTTGGAATGTTTGGCCTAATCCAAATGTGCCACATTGGACCTGTGGAGCGTGGATTGTCTAGAAAAAGGATAGTATGATGCCCGACTTTTACCCATTTGTTTTATAGGATAGGGCTTGGCGGAGCACGCAGATAGAGTATTGGTTCCGGTCTCACGGGGCACACCGGCTCGATGCTCAACGCGTTACAGGGTGGATCGAGTGCATGGATTTGAACCGAATGAAGAGTTGATACCCGGCAGTGTGAGATCCAGGGTAGTACTAATCCCGCAATGACCATGCAAAATCGGCTGAGTGTATGAACAATGCCCCATCCCCACCGCCTGTCAACATGAAGGCCATGACTTCCTTCCCACCAAAAATGTCCCAGGTGTCTGTCCTTCCGTATGCCGTTGCGATCTTTCTCAGTGCCTTTCTGCTGTTTCAAGTAGAGCCCATCATCGCCAGGTATATTCTTCCCTGGTTTGGAGGCACCCCGGCGGTCTGGACGACGTGCATGCTCTTCTTCCAGGTCTTTCTTCTGGTCGGGTATGCCTATGCCCATCTTCTCGCAAGCTACCTCTCCCCTCGGCACCAGGCGCTGATTCACCTGGGTCTGGTGGTGTGTTCTCTGGTTTTTCTCCCTATCACCCCAGGGGATGGATGGAAGCCGGATGGCACACAAAATCCGATGCTGACGATTATTCTCCTTCTCATGGTGACCATTGGGGTGCCGTTTCTCCTCATATCGGCCTCTGGCCCTCTCCTGCAACATTGGTTCAATCGAGTCCATCCCACTGTGTCACCCTATCGGCTTTTCGCCTTATCGAATCTGGGCTCACTCTTGGGATTGGTCTCCTATCCTTTTTTTATCGAGCCGCAACTGGGGTTGCGCACGCAGACCCTCTTCTGGTCTGGCGGGTACGGCCTGTACGCGGTCATGTGTGCCTGGGGGGCCAGACCGCTATTTCGGTTTGCCACGAGGAGTGGATTCTCAGAAAATCCTGAGTATCGACCAGACACGAAGCCGCCTTGGCCTGAGAGTCTTCTGACCCTCGCCCTCGCTGCCTGCGGATCAGTGGTCCTCCTCGCAAGCACGAATCAGATTTGTCGGGATATCGCGGTCATCCCGTTTCTTTGGGTCCTCCCGCTGGTTCTCTACCTTATCTCCTTCATTCTGTGTTTCGATCGCCCGCGATGGTACGACCGACGGATCTGGGTGCCTGTGTTGCTGGTATTGCTCTCCGCAGTCGTCTACCTGCTGCACCAGGAATATGCCGAGACGGAGATCAATCTCTACCTCCAGATTTTCATCTATTCGGCCGTCCTCTTTGCCTGCTGCATGGTGTGCCACGGGGAACTGGCTCGCTTGAAGCCTCCCGCCAGATTTCTCACATCCTTCTATCTCATGGTCGCGTTGGGGGGAGCGTTGGGTGGGGTGTTTGTCAACCTGGTCGCACCCGTTCTTTTTCAAGGATACTGGGAATTTCATTTTGGGCTGGTGGCCACAATGATGCTCCTGGGAATCTGCCTGTTTCGGACAAGGAATCCACTCAGATCGCCACTCATGTTCTGGTCGGAGAGGGTTGTGTTTGTTGGGGGAATTGCCACTCTTGCAGGTTTTCTGGCACTGCATATTCTCGAGCAGCAAGCGAGTACTATCCTGACATCGCGTAATTTTTATGGTGTCCTGCGAATAAAGGAGACTGACAAAGGGACGAAGTCCGCCAGCCGTTTCCTCTATCACGGTCGCATCAACCATGGCAGGCAATTCCTGACTCCCCCCCGGCACTCATACCCCACTGCCTATTACGGGCCATTCAGTGGAATCAGCTTAGCCATCAGCCGTCATCCTCAACAACTCAAGTTGAACACGCTTAAGGACAGAAAAGGGGAAGGGGGCTTGCGTGTTGGGAACATCGGGTTGGGGGTTGGCACCACCGCAGTGTATGCCCGGCCCGGGGATACGTATCGATTTTATGAAATCAATCCTGAGGTGGATCGAATGGCCAGGGAGTACTTCACGTTTCTCAAAGAAGCCAAGGGATCCCAGCAGGTTGTCCTTGGAGATGGACGAATTTCTCTCGAGCGGGAATTGGAGAACGGACATCGACAGCAGTTCGATATTTTAGCGGTGGATGCCTTCAGTGGGGACGGCATTCCGGTGCACCTGCTGACGAGGGAGGCCTTTGCTCTCTACTGGGAGCATTTACAACCCGACGGGATCCTCGCCCTCCATATCTCGAATCGTCACTTTGACTTCAGCCCCGTGGTCCGCGCCCTGGCCCGAGGGTTTCACAAACAGGCGCTCTGGATCAAGGACGTGGCTGACCCTGAGAAGGGGAATAGCTATAGTGATTGGATCCTGGTCACGAACAATCAGGCGTTTTTAAGAGACCCCTTCGTCAATTTCCGGATTGCACCCTGGCGATCACTCGAAGAAATCCTCTGGACAGACGACTACAGCAATCTCTTTCAAGTGGTGGCGCCATGACACGTCCTGTGGCGTGATTGTCTTTGTGGCTCGTGAATGCGGATGGTTGACCATGTTTCAGAGCATGTTTCATAGATCCCTTCCGGTAACGTATTGGTGCTTCGATCGAATTCTTTTGACGGTACCCTCCTCTCCTCATACTTCAAAGGGGCCGGCTTCCAGGCTGAAAGTATCTTCTCTGTGAGACCTGGTACCTCACGGACAAGCTGAGTTCTCGCAACCTTTTAAAGATGACGAACGCCGGGAGTGCCCTCTCCACGATTTACTGTGTTTTGAGGGCCTCATTGACCATCGCGACAAAATCTGGAAAATTGTACGGTTTGTTGAGGACGGCCAGAGCTCCCGCCTCAATTGCCCGTTGGTACATCTCGTCGGTGATATTTCCCGAATACAGAATGAAAGGGGTGGAGCCGAAACGAGGGTTGGCTTTCACCTGGACGAGTAAGTCCATGCCGATCATGACCGGCATGTGGTTATCGGAAACGATGAGATCTATGCTCGGTCCTTCCTCCAACCTAGCCAGGGCGGCGGCCCCGTGTTCGGTTTCCTCGCAGGCATACCCATGGTGCTCAAGAAAATGTTTCATGGCTTTCCGGGCCATCTCATGATCATCAACAAGGAGAATGCGTTGCATGGTGGACGACCTGTTCCAGAAAGGCTTAGAGCTTTCTATCCTTAGTAAAGCAAAGACCGAGTCTCCTCGATCGGAGGGAGCTTTACCAGAGGGGATTTACTGTATTCTCTTCTTTCAATAATTTCAAAGGCGGTGTGATGGAGAAGGAATAGGGCAGTTTTACCCCACGGAGACTTCCCACAGATGGTAAAGGTGGCTAAAGCTGGACATCAAAACACGTTCAAATTATGTGGACTTTAGCCCGACTTATTTATAAGCAGGAGGTGTCCTGTCTGTTCAGTCAGGACGTTTCCCCCAAGGGATGAGGTGATGACAACAAGATCCAGCGAAGATGTATCTCCCCAGCCAAGAAAGCAGGGTATCCCCAAAACGTCCTTTTGATTCTCTAGCCATAAGTACGTCGGATGTCGGCAGAGGACGAGGTTTTTTTTAAAAATTGACAATTCATGTTCGTAAAGTGGTGGCGGGAATAGATATTAAGAAACTCAAGAGCATAGAAGATTGCCTGTCTAATGCAAAAGTCTCCACTTCCAACCGGTCTTCGATGCTACAAACGTGACAAACCTCAAGGACCAGATTGAACATCTCGATGGTCAGATCTTCGTTGATCATTTCCGTGAGGCAAGACGAGTGGCTGCCGGATTTGGAATCCAACTGGACTATTCAGCGGCCTCCCTAAAACACCGTGAGACTTTTTTGGGTGCCAGTGATGCGAGCAACTTCCTGGTCACCTCACGTGGAATTGTGACTTCATGCAATGAAGTTCTCCAACATTCGAATCCTCGAGCCAAGTTGTTTCAATATGAAGCGTGGAATCAGGAAGACGGTAAATTCGTCCTGGATCATGAAGCGATTGATCGTTTAGGGAAACTCAATGTGCATGATATGCCGAAGTGCCAGGGGTGCATCGCAAAGTTCAATTGCGCAGGAGACTGCTATGCCAAGAGTGTTTCCTCGACGGGAGACCCGGCTTCGGCGGGATACACGGAACGGTGTCATATCACACGAGAATTGCTCAAAGATAATCTCCTCCTTGCACTCATATTTAAAATGGCTGGTGTAAACGCGAGTGGGTCACCCCAACATGTTTGTCCCATGTAATTTTTAAAACGCGGACACTATTTTTCAGAGGGGTCATTTCAGACAGAAAGGCCTGATTGGAATGCGGCAGGATAGAGTAATCGAATAGAGCAACTTCTGATTGGGATTCGGTAAAGAGGGTTGTTCACAGATCCTGTACAATAAGCCATGCGGATAAATCGATTCTACACGTCCCCGTTACAATACCCTGACCTGATCCGAAGCTGGAATATCAGCTGCAGAATGGCCAGAATTGATACCAGTGTCGACACCTGAACCGATGTTCGCATTGACGCAACTGCGCTCCGTATTGCCTGGCTTGCCAATCCACACGATTCGCGATGCGCACTACCTTCGGCTTTCGTTTGTAGCTCCCACGCCTATAGCCGCTGCGACCTTCATGGTAAGCCAGATAGAGGCGCTTGGGATCCCATTTGGAAATGCCGAGCTCTCTGCTGCTTTTATTGTTGTACCAGCCGATGAAGTCCAAGGCGTCCTCCATGGTTGAGCGGCTACTGAAGACACCACCGGCCTCATCCTCATATTCCTCCCATGTCTCATCTTTAGCTTGGGCATAGCCTTCTGCCGACGATTGGGGTCCGAGTGGAATGAACAGGAACCAATCCCATGGGGGAGTCGCGTCGTGGCGAAACGCCGACTCCTGTTTGACGAAGGCCATGAGAATGTGTGGTGGGGTGCCCCATTTTTCCTGGGATTCTTTAGCCGCATCGTACCACTCGGGGTATTGGTCGAATATTGTGCACAGATTCTCCTGATGCCTTGGGGGCATTGATGCGCATCCCGCTAACAGTGCGATGGCCATCGCCAGCAGACAAGAAATCACTCGCGTCGAAATCATATGGTTGTCTGGAATTCAAATGGAAATGGGTATCTTAGTAAATGCAATTCGAACGCCATAGGGCTATTCGACGAGGCAGTCGGGTGATTCCTCGGCATGGTTGTACCATTCACAAATGCTGAAAATTGTCAGTGCTCGTTCGTCGGTGGAAAAAGTTCTTTCCAATAAATGGCGCCGATCAGTGACACCATCCGGTTCAGCGCCCTTCATTTGACCCTCGCATGGACCATAACCGCATGAGGCTCACAGTCGTCAGTATATCAATGGTACAAATATTTTTTCGACAGCGAGATTAAATGTTTTCCATATCTTCTTTTCTCACATGTACCCTTCAATCCTTCATTGTTCTTTATCCTGGTGATGCTACCCCTTTTGGTATGAAGTTTTGTGAATCCAACTGGGAAGGAGAGACACGTGGAGAGCGTTCGGAGGCGTAGCGGGCCGTCTTCGAGAAGCTGAGCCTTATTGATGCGTTTGACGCGAATAAACTGTATGGTCTTACCCCGGTTTCGTGATGGCACATTCTCACATTCTGATAAAAGCCAAACAATATTAAGAGCCTGTGCCGTAGGTCAGGTAGGTCCTAGGGGGTAGGCCTTTCTAGGCTTGTGGACATTTTTTGTCTCCTCGGCTTGCAGTGACCATGTAGAATAATCAAGAATCTCATTACACACGAATTGATAGAAGGGATTTCGTGCTTCCTCATTCTGTCCTAATTGATGAGAACACCATTGAGACACGGGTTGGCGAATTAGCCAAACTGATCGCAACCGATTTGCCGACCCGACAACCCATCCTGCTTGGATTGCTGACAGGGAGCTTTGTCTTCCTGGCTGATCTCGTGCGACACCTTTCACACCATGGTATCGAGCCACAAGTGGAGTTTTTGAAAGTTTCACACTATGGTGGCACCAGTGAGGCCAGCGGGTCGGTCAGCTTTCTGAGGGAGGAACTCCCTCATATCACAGATGAAGTGGTAGTGGTCGTCGATGATATTTTTGATTCAGGATTCTCGTTGCACGCGGTGCATGAATATCTGAAACAACAGCAGCCGGCCTGGGTGCGTTTCTGTACCCTCTTGGATAAGCCAAGCCGTCATCAGGTAGCTCTCAGGGTAGATTACGTCGGATTTGAGATTCCGGATGTCTGGGTAATCGGGTATGGCTTGGACCTAGGAGGTGCAGGTCGGGCTTTACCCTATTTAGCGGCAGTTGAGCGGGAAAGCCGGGAAGCCCGCTAAAATAAATCTTTCCGGCAAACGAAAGCTCTGTAAAGTGAGTCCCGCCCAGTAGGAAAAGATCCAAACGATTAGAACTGAATGCCTGCCAAGCAGTCCGTCGGAGAAAACCCCAATAGGGGCTTTTAAAAATGGGAATGCTTTAGCCTTGTGGCATGGCACTGAATTTCACCAATAAGTTTTTCCTTTTCTGTATCTGACAGGAAGCTGGCCTTCACGCCATTCTTCGCCAATTGAAGGATATCGGTTGGCTGGAGATTGAGCGCGCGCTGAGCGGCAAGATAATTGTCGGTAATGTACCCCCCAAAGTAGGCAGGGTCATCGGAATGGATCGACACGCATAAACCTCGTTGGAGAAGCACCTTTAAATTATGATGACCCAGTGAGGGGAACACTTTGAGTTTCACATTCGAGAGAGGGCAAACCGTGAGAGGAATTTGAGTGTGTGCCAGATGCTGGACCAGTGGTTCATCCTCAACACAACGAATTCCGTGGTCGATGCGGGCGACTTTGAGTAGTTCGAGGGCCTGCCAAATATATTCCGGAGGTCCTTCCTCCCCGGCGTGAGCCACGGTCAGCAATCCTTCAGTCCGTGCGCGATCGAAGACATCCTGAAAAAGCTCAGGAGGACGCCCCTTCTCGGAAGAATCCAGCCCCACAGCCGATACCCAGTCACGATAGCCCAGGATCTTTCCCAGCGTCTGTCTGGCAGAATCGGGAGGGAGATCGCGAAGGAAACAGGGGATCAGTTTGGAAGAAATATGCAGTTCGGTGTGAGCTTGTTCGAGTGCGGCGTGAATACCTGAAATGACGGTGTGAAGGTCTACCCCACGGTTCATATGCGCCTGGGGGTCAAAAAAGATTTCCACGTGGCGGACATGTTCCTTCACCACGCGTGTGAGGTAGGCCCAGGTCAGATCAAAGAAATCACGTTCCTGTCGTAAAACCCGCGAGCCTTCATAGTAAATATTCAAGAAGGACTGCAGATCTTGAAAGTTGTAAGCCTGCTTCAGCTCCTCACTTGTCGCAAAGGGAAGAGAGAGGCCGTTACGCTTCGCGAGATCGAACATCAACTCCGGTTCAAGGGTCCCCTCGATATGAAGGTGAAGCTCGACTTTGGGAAGGTCAAGAATCCATTGTTCGAGTTCGTTCTGGTTCATGGATTAACCGGAGATTGAAGTTTGTCCATCCTGAAAAAATGATCTTCCCAATTTACCACACAACATGGGAATTCATACGGTCGCTTGAGATGGGTGGCTTAAAAAGGTCCCGGATCGGTCGGTATCTCTTATGGATTTTTCCCTTCACTATTGGGCCGTTGTTCAATGTCTCCCTTCCTGATTTTGATGGCCAAAAGATTGTTGAATTTCTTATGCCCGATTCTTCTCCATCCGCATTTTCTCGTAGAGACACCTAAATTAGAGGTCCTTGAGCGGTTTCTCCTGGCCATGAGATCAGGAATTTTTTAAAAAAGGGGTTGAAGATGTGGCACGACTGAATGGGTTTTTGACCCTGATTCCGAGTGTTGGACTAAACTTGCCCGGTCATTGACCCTTGCCTTGAGTGGGGGGAGCAATGTGACTGTTGCTCCCGGACCCGGGTTGATGGTGGATTTCTCCACGGTCTAACGCCCCTTGGTAGCCACCGGAATACTGCCATTCCTCCAGAACGGGTTCCCCATATTGTGTCACGTAGGGAGCTTGAGCTTTCCGTTGAATGTAGGTCGGCCCTCCGTAATTTTCTTCAAAGGGTCTGTAGCTATTGTGCCGGGGGTTGGGAGCGTATTCGTATCCTGGCTGCGGCGGATTATAGCCGGGAGGGGAATAGCCCTGGGGAAAAAACACGGGGGTTTGTTGCGTCGCGGGGGAGGCCGCGCCTGCCGCTTGCCCACTGCCCCAATAGAGCATCGAGGCACAGGTCATTATGAGAGAAGCCACCTTCGGCAAGGAAACAAACTGCAGAAATCTTCTCACCATTATTATGTTCCCTAATCAATAAGGTTAAAAAATGGTTTCTCCGAAACGAATTGAACATGCGGCCTGCAAAAAAAATCGCATACCGAGGGAGTTGAAGTCAACGACATGAAACACCGTTCCCCGATGTTGTAGTTGTCATTTCAGCACCAAAAGAAAAATCGAGAAAATTTGGCCTTCCCTTATTTCTTGGAATTTTAAAAACAATATTAGTAAATCTCTACCCAATGCCAAAGTACAAAGAAAAAAACGCTCCCAACTTCCAGAAATAGGTTCATAATAGGTTTTGTGGGAAACGAGGCAAGGCATAATTGAAATGGTGGGCCATGTAGGGGGTCGAACCTACGGGCTGCTGATTAAGAACCAGCTGCTTTCCCTCCTTGAACTACGGATGTCTGCTTCTCCGATCTATGCGATTTTGTCCTAGCACAAGGCTAGTTCCCAATCACCCGGTAAATGAAGGCAGGGAAAGCCTTTCGGGTTTCCTTTCCATTTATACTAATTTATTATCAATTTCGTGTATAAATAGCTATAAATTGGTATAATTCGATCATGGATCCTATCAAAAACCCATTTTCTCCCGGTGCGGGCTCTCCCCCTCCAGAATTAGTTGGGCGCGACCCAGTTTTAGAGCAAGCCAGGATTCTGCTCGGAAGAGTACGACAAAGGCGTCCCGAAAAGAGCATGTTGCTCACGGGCCTTCGCGGTGTGGGCAAAACAGTTCTGCTCAACGAGATTAAACGAATGGCAGATGATGAGGGATACCGGACCATTTTTATCGAGGCACACGAAGGTAAAGCATTAGGTCCGTTGATTGCCCCTTATTTGCGGAGTCTCCTCTATGACCTGGATCGAATTGCGGGAACCGGAGACAAGGTCAAACGAGGGCTAGCAGTTCTTCGAAGTTTTATCGGGGCACTCAAACTCACAATGGGTGATATCAGCATCGGATTGGATATCGAGCCAGAAAAAGGCGCTGCAGATAGTGGCGATTTGGAGGTGGACTTGCCTAATCTCTTCATCGCCATAGGTGAGGCTGCTGATAATCGGAAAGTTCCTGTTGCTATCTTCATTGATGAAATTCAATATTTCAACAAGAAAGAATTGGGGGCGTTGATCATGGGGATGCACAAAATTCAACAGCATCAACTCCCCTTAGTGCTGTTGGGTGCGGGTTTGCCTATTCTTCCTGGTTTGGCCGGTCAGTCAAAATCTTATGCCGAGAGGCTTTTTAGCTTTCCCAATATTGGTGCATTGACAAAAGAAGATACAGCCAAGGCCTTGCAAGATCCTGCGCAAGCGGCTGGAATCGCCTTCGAGCCCGCAGCATTAACAGAGGTGTACCGCCTGACCAAAGGGTATCCGTATTTTTTGCAGGAATGGGGTTATGTCGCATGGAATGTCGCGACATCCAGTCCAATTTCATTGCAGGTGATTTAAGATGCCACGTTAACGGTTATTCCAAGGCTCGACGAAAATTTTTTTCGTGTTCGCTATGAGCGGCTCACGCCGAGTGAAAAAAGCTTTTTGAGGGCAATGGCGGAACTCGGACAGGATGCTCATCGTACTGGCGATATTGCCGAGATTTTGGGAGTGAAAGTTACAAGCCTTGGTCCGGTTCGAGCAAAACTTATCAACAAAGGAATGATCTTTAGCCCTGCACATGGTGATCTTGCCTTCACCGTCCCTTTATTTCGTGACTTTATGATTCGGACGATCCCTTCCTTTCAACGGAAAATGGAATTATGAGCTTTTCGGTTCGTCTCTCCCTTCACACATGTCTCCATCCTCGCCTTCACCGACACATTAAAAAATGCAAAGTAATCAGTGGACCCAGCCATCCCGAAAACCCCATCGCCGGCGTTCTTTGCAGGAAATCGCTTTAGCCTACGCTGATGAGGATGCGATTGGGGCCGTCGGTCAGGAGGGGGTAAACCTCTGCGCGTGGTATCCGGACCCCACCGGGGCGATAGGGATTGTGATCGCGTGTAAATCCCATTTCGGTTCCATTGATGGTGACGGATTGGACCATCGCCGGTGCATCAACGGCAATGAAAAAGCTCATGGTGATGGGTTTTCCATCGAGGAAAAAATCAAATTGTAAGCCATCCAGTTGTTTGGGCAGGACGGGATCGATGACCACATCGTCATACGACAGTCTCAAGCCCAAAAAATGGCTGACGATTTGATTGATCAAGATACCGGGTCCGCTGGAGTAGATGCGCCACCCCCCTTTTACCCGAACCTGACCTGTCCGCAGCGCATCCCATAGCTGTTCGGCCTCATCACGATCCCGCACATCCGCATCCGAGCTACTGAAATAGGCATTGCTCTGCCGTGTGACCGCATTGGATACGTGGTCCTGAATCGTGATTGGTAGAATCTGCAGGATCGCCTCGTAGGCTTTCCGGGCTTGGCCGATTTTGCACATCGCTTCGATATAGCGGATGTGGGCATGGACATATTGTAATCCGATTTCACGCCCGAAATGGGCCGACTCTTCGGCCCGACGGAAAAGCACTCGCACCCCGCCTTGATAGGACACCGGTGTGTTCATCAGGCGGACACCGTCCGGAAAGCTTAGGTGGGATTGGATGAGCCGCAAGTGATCCTGCGCTTGCTCAGGAGTAAATAACTCGCCAATCATGCTGCGGGTCATCGGCAGCAGCCGGTAGTGAATCTTCGTGCGCGTATCCCTTGGGTGAATGATGGGTTCAACACGCCCATCCGGGTGCCGATAGCCGAATCCGCTCACGATCTCATCCGGTAGAAGATGCTGATTAAAGTCTGCTTTGATTCGCCGGGCCAAATGCAGCAGCCGTTGTTCGTCGGTATGGAGCCCGGCCTTGCTAAAGGCGATGGCCAATTGTTGGAACACTTGATAGGTTAAGGCGACCGTCCAGGTGCTGACCATATGCTCGCGCATGGCGGATTGAGCAGGTTGAAGGGTATCGTCCCAATCCCCGGCTCCATAGGCCGATAACGCCGTACCCGGAATAAAGCGGGATTCGATAGCGTCAATCGTGCGCTGAGCATGGCGTAGCAGAGTTGATTGGGTTGGGGTACGGCCATAGTTTGGCAGCTCAGTATAGGGAAGCTCGATGTCCAGGATGCTGAAATCATTGCTGGCTTCGAGGTACATCGCCAGGGCTTTTAACGGCCAAATGATGATGTCACCATGGCTCTCCGGGTGCTGGATAGTGGCGAACCGGTCAAACATAAACCACTGTGGCCAATCAGCCGTCCCCTCATATTGCTGGGCAAAGACCGTTAATAAGATCTGTTTCGCTTCAGTTTGGTGTTGGGTGGCCAACAGGAGTTCGAGCGGGCCTTGGCAGACATCGCGGACACCCCATGCGGCACCGGAAAATTGTTCGAGACCATGGGGGATCGTGAGGTGCACCATGGCATTGTGGACGTACCAGTAAAAGATATCATTGAGTTTGTCACACAGCGGATTTGTCCTGGGGAGTGAGAGGTGAAATTGTCTTCCGAGTGATTGCCAAAATGACCAGCCGGCCTGTTGATCTAGCTGCAGATCGGGCGGCTGAACCTGATATTTCTGGCATAATGTCTTTGCCTGCTCGGCGTCGATAATTGAACCCGTGATCGCTAAAGAAAACGTTTGCACCGGTTTGGTACGAAATGTGAGATAGGGGAGTCCACGGGACTGGTGACCGGTAAATAATTCGTCATCTGTCCCAAGATGCTCGACTTTGGTTGGTTCTGACGTCGTGATGTAGAAAAGGGAATCCGGATAGCGTTGGGTCATCTCCGTACCGGCATGTGGCCGTAAGGTGGCGGTGGCTGACCCCGCATCAATATCGATATGGCCTTGATGATCCAGTTCATGGTTACCCAGAACCATATTGCCGAGGATGACAAAAGTCTCGGCCTGATCGGACTCGATACTCACAAACGCGGCGGGGTCTTCGGGACTGACCCAGGCATTGACCACAATCCATCCCTGATCGGTTTTGTAACGCCATCGGCAGGAGTGCAAGCCGATTTCATAACACGAGGGCATCCCGAGAAGATGATACGTGGCACCTCGTTTGATGAAAATGCGCAGGCCGCTCGTTTTGAAGATGTTGAAGGGAGTTCTCGTAATGGAGAACAGTTTGTTGAACGACGTGTTTCCAATGGTGAGATGGGAGTGAAAGATGCCGGCCATATGCGTGGTGGAACTCAGCCCATCGTCCTGCGGAATCCTGGCGCTCCCGCTACGCAAAATATGGCCGTGGGGGCGTTCAACGAGCAGCTCTTTGGGTTGTAACACCACATGGATGGCATCCGCATAGAAAAACGACAACAACCTTCCGTCTTGAACTTCCTCATGGCGTCGTCGATCCGGGTAGAGGTTTTGGACCTCGTCGTCGTTTACATCCTGTCCGGTCAGCATCGAAAGGTTGTGCAAGATCGTATCGGCGGCTGGTTGCGGCGTGAACACGCGATCGGGTGGTTGTTCTTGTAATCGTTCGATACGAGTTATCGTGGGCTGAATACGGTTGGCGTCAGGGGCTTGGGTGGGCTCCGGATGGTGCGGGACATATTCGGCATAAAACGTGACCGATCGGGACTCACCGGGAGCAATCCGGAGGATATCTGATTGCAGACCGCAAAATGCCATTTCATATTGCTGTTTGACACTCGCGAGGCAATCCTGGGTCAGTCCAACCGGGATATTGGTGTGTTTATACGACAAACCAAAAAAGGCCAGACCATCTGTCACGAAGCCTCTGGTATGGGTCGTACATCCCTGCATCAACCAGGGATGTTGATCTCCGCAGGCCTGATTCTGGCGTGAACAGACGACAGGTCCGTAGAGGTCGTGAGTCAGAACATGATGATCAATGTAGTGGCTGCAATATGCTTCGTTGTTCCGGATCGCTCCTTCGTAGGCCAGGCCAATATCCTGGGTATAGATCACATCGCAGAGACGATCCGTCGGGGCCGTGTTCTGAATATCGATAGTCCAAAACCACAGGGTTGCCTTCGGGTGGAGCGTCAATGAACAGGTATACGCCAGATCCTGCCAGTGCCCTTCCCACCTGGCTTGGTTGGGAGCATGCGCGAATGAGCTGGGTGATGAGGGTCCGATCAGCGGGAAGAACGTGATTGAATCAGCTGTGCGGAGACGAAAATAGATATTGTTCAATGATCCTTCAAGCGGGTTGCCCAGTATTTGATTAATCATCACATCATCACGCATCGCGCGGAATAACCCGCCATTCTGAAAAAACTCAAAGACAAGGCCGCCTGAGTTGGCTAACTCAATCGTTTCAAGCTCATACCGTGATCGAAATGTCGACATAGTGTCTCCCGATGGTTCTGTCGCAAAAAGTTGAGTACCGCATAACAACATAATCAACACGGACTGACAAACTCGCAGTACCAGTTTGTCAGTCCGTTATCGTTGGGGTTAGGCTATATAGCCTAACTTATTTAGGGAGTTCCTTCCCATCCAAGGAGGAAAGTCACTATATGATTTCTAATCTCAGGAGACTCAGAGTGCGAACCCCTTTACAGCGAGATACCTGGTTGTTGCCGACTTGCGGAACGATGCTCCTGATTGGCCGCGCATGCCTTGCAACGGCATTGCTCGTGATGATGGCCGGCTTAGGTCAATCGGTTTATGCCGCAGGCGGAGGTCAGCCGAAGTTTCAGCGCATTTCAACGCAGTACATCGCAGCATTGGGTGATCCAGGTGCAACCTCCGGGAACGGCGCGGAGTCGTGGGGTCTCTGGCCACTGGATCCGGGTCCTCGGGGAGTGAGGTTGAGCAGCTTGGAGCAGTTGGAGGAGGCAGGTGGCGTCGCTCCGGCACGCTGGAAATTCGACCAGACCGACTGGTGGCTGGAGGAACACGGCCTCATCATGGAGCAGCCGACATTTCCAATCCCTCCCGGCAAATATCTGGTCACGGGTGACCGCGAGGTCACGACCATATTGACCATTCATCCCGCTGACAAGAATGGGAATAGCCGCTGGGAGCTCCATGACCAGGCCACGCTCTATGACGTGACGCACTTGGCGTGCCGCTCCGCGCGCTATACGCCCACGACCGGTAATGATTCGTGTTCTCCGGCAAACGTTGAGAAGACTGGGTTTCCGGTCGCACCAGGAGGGGTGATGCCTCCAGTCGAGGGATGCAAGAAGCAAGACTATGCGGTTCTCATCGTAATTGCTTTGGCCGTGGAAGATGAAGGCCGGTGACGCTGGCAGGATTCATAGCGTATACCGAGAATTCTCCCACCAAATGCATGCGGTGAGTTAAACCATTCATTACGCTTGCGGTCTGCCGCTTGTGCGTTGCGTGATGCGGCGGTAACCACTCCCAACCCAATGCAGTACCAAACATGGGTGTAAAATCGTGGATGTGAGTTTTTACAGGACTAAAACGCAAGACAAGGGAGATATTTCCCCGACTTCAGATATTTTAACCGTAGCCAGATTGATTAAGGCCTTGGATTGGCAGTCTTGTGGTCTGAAATAAATTCGGCCATTAGGGCATTTCCATCGGTCTGAAATTGCTCAAAATCTACCGTTTTGACCACCGACACCTTTCTTCGGATCCACGTATCCGTCGTAAATAACAGCCCATTTCTTTTGATCTGCACTGGTTCCGACAATCGCATGGAGGCTTCATAGATGCGGAGATGAGGACATGCTGTTTGCGCGGGCCACATTTCAAAACTCAAAAACAGTCGTTTGTTTATAGTCCCTGAATGGCTCTGGCTCAAGGACAATCCGGCGTCCGGATTCTGACTTTGGGCAAAACTCTTAAATTGCCTTTTGTATTGTTCTGTCCAAGCAGCATATTTAACACGATCCATGTTAAACACTTCTAACGGACCTCGGCCGCCCACAGTAAACTCTAGGTGTTCAAGTTGCAGCCCTTCTAAACTGGCCTGATCGGTTGGGACATGTGGGCCTGGAGAGGATGGTTGATTTTCTCCCGCTAATGGTCCGGTGGGAGAATTCGTGTAATATTCCGGGTAGGCGGCACGACTGAGCCGATTATACCCAATAAACTTTTCGATGAATTCTTTCCCAACCGCCTCTATCACTTTGAGGGCATTCCTCTTTTCTATTGTATGGGCTGGTGCCTCCGAGGACCAGGTTAGAGCTTGAACTTGAATGGGACGGGGCTTCCTCTCCACCAAAACCGCCGAAGTCAACGTTATCATGGGATCATAAAGCAACGCGTCAGGACATAATGCTCCGATTGGTTCCGCCATCAGGTGAAGCTGCAACGTTGACCGGTGGTGAGCCAGTGGTTTCGCTGCAAGCGGGGAGAATTCATACTGAGTAAAAAGGTCACGCGCTTGGGCCAGTAAACGATCTTTCAGTTCAGGAGGGGAGACCACCTCCAAGTACACGGTGTCCAGGTCCAGCCCCACCGTCGTTGGGATATCATTTGCCTTCCCTTGTGGAGGGTAGACGAGTCCGCCAAACCCACACCAAAACAGCGCGATGAGAAATACACGATAAAGGTCCATGTCGTCAGCCTTCCGGCCAGAATCTATGTGAAACACGGGCGAGGTTTAAAGTGTCCACAGGAGGGGTGGGCCTCTCGTAATCCTTTTAACAGGTCCTACCGACAATGCAAGCTATGTTGTACGGTTTGGAAGTAGAGGAAGTGATTCGGAGGGGGGGACTGGGTCATAACTTGACCAGGAAATCCTCAACCTTGTCCCACAGTTCATTTTCCTCATTCCACAGATTCAAAGTCTCAGCTTTCATGGCCAAGTTATCTCTGCTTTTATTTCACTTCCCAAACAACCGAAAAGAAATCAGAAGAATCGAAGGCTGTGGGTAATCGAGAAGACTAATGGAAGAACGGATACAAAGTCATTCAGTCAATGCGTGGGATCCATGGTTCATTCTGGTTGCCTTTCTTTCCTTATTTGTCCTTCTCTTTGTTACCTCAGTTTTTATGTCGGTCGTGCTGGAAAAATCCAACATCCTGCTTTCCCTTGAATGGTTTGAACGACGAGAGATATTGCTTGCCAACCTTCTATTAGCCCTCTACTGCCTTAAACAATATGGGCCTATCAAATTGGCAGAATTTATACCATGTGGGAGGGATTATGTCGTTTTAGCCATAGGGCTACTGATTATATTTTGGGCTTTTGGATTAATTGTAGGTCGTCAGGGAGTCAAGGCAGACCCCGACTGGCGGAATCTCGCGGGGTACCAGTATGTGATTACAATATTGGCGCTGACTCTCTTTGGGCCTTTGCTAGAAGAAGTCTTTCTTCGGCGATATTTTTTCGAAATGCTCGCTACTTTATATTCCCGGATGGCAGCTTTAGCCGTTACCGTCTGTATCGGTACCCTTTTACACTGGCATCCGGATATCACCTGGTTCTATATCTTTTGGCATTTTTTCTTAGAAGGTGTATTGACCTTGGCCTATATGAACAGCCGGTTAAGCGTGTCTATTCTCTTGCATATTTTTAACAATACAATGGTCGTGTTGCTGTCGCGTTAATCTACAGCCCAATTCTCTCTCCATTGTACTCATCAAGCAGACGTCTCCTAAGCCTTCCAGGGTAGATAAAGGTGGTTTTAGGTAGGACAGAATTTTCCATACCACCTCCAACCTCAGCCTACTTTTTATAGCATGAGTTAGATGACCTGATATGTTCTACTCCTATTTCTTTTATGAAAAACAGGTCCAAAAATGGCTTTATGGGGAACGGGTTAGTGGCGGGAACAGGCAAGGCGGTGAACGAAATGGTGGACCGTGTAGGGGGGCGAACCTAAAGGCCGGCTGGTCAAAAGTTCGAAGGGGAGTGTAAAAGCCAGCCTGCCATTGCCTTTCAGGCCCAGATTTTTGTCATGGCTTTCTGGTCTATCCCCGACTTCGTGTAAACATCTGAATAGCGCAATAGGAGGCGAGGAGGCGTGACATGGAGAAACGCTGAAAGTCTCGCCAGGAGCTTGGGCAAACTTTTTTCACCCAACTCCCATTTCTAGGATGGTCGGGAATGTGTCACCAAACTGTCTCGCCGCCAGATGACGTAAGCCGTAAAGGCCAGGAGTGAGATGAAGAAGACGGTGCGAATGCGTCCGAATCCAAAGCATGCGAAGTTGGTGGCGGCATTGAGAATGCCAAAGCCGGCATAGGCCAGGAAGACAAATAGGGCCCAACGACGGAGTGTGAGAAAGCCATATCCGATGGCGATATGCAGCACTGGTGATTGCACTTTGAACAAGAGACCTAAGATGCCGGTCGGTTTGGTGCAAAATACGGACAGGTGGTATTCAGGGTTTGCCAAAATAATGTACAGGTCCATGAGGGCTGTCCATAGAAATAACCCTCCGAGAAATCGGATGTCGTGGCCACGTTTCCAGACCAGGCGTAACGTGGCCAGTTGGCCTGGTGGGGTTGGGAGATACGCTTGATAGGCCTGAAGGCACCACCACGGCAAAATCATCAACATGCCGAAAAACCAGCCCGCTCCCGGTCCCCCGACGGCTCCGAGAGCCCAGGTGGCGACCCCGAGCAGTCCTCCCACCATCAGCACCCAGGTCATCTGAACGGGAAACCCCCGGACCAGGAGCCCAAGTCCTGGAAGAATTGCCGAGAGGATCCCCCCAAGCGGAGACGTGCGCGAATGATCGGATGCAGAGTAATTCACTTCAGATTCCATGGGAAGGAAAATGATAGAGATGTAAGATCCTGAGGGCAAGCCGGACTGAGGGGATTGAGAGGGTGCCATCGAAAAAAATCCGGCCTCTAGGAAGTGAGATTTCAACGCCTTATTCGCCGGAACTTCTACTCAATTAGCAGGCTTGTGGAGGAAGGCAAGGGCGCCGTGCTGATCTGTCCTGGTCTCTGATCAAGTTCGGGGAGGCCGGTGTTGACCATGACCGGCAATTGAGGATCAATTTAGGCTAGGTTGCTGAGACGTTGCTATGGTCAAAAAACTCATCCAGCCTAGGAAAACCAAAAACACATGTATTTCCATGCGGATGAATGAATAGAAGGGATAGGCGAAATTTGACTTCAGTGGACCATGCCGTTTGTGACCAAGGCGGCGCACTGGCGCGTTACCGAAAACGTGGAACGTCTCTTTTTTCCTCTTCACCAGAACCGATGATGATTTCTATGAGCACCAATCCCTTTTCCCTTCTCTAACGGGAGTGGCAAGTCCTTGGCTGACTAAGAGGTCGGAAAGATCCTGGTCATCAGCAATCAACCGTCCCACGATTTCTTTCCGGTCTATCGAGGAGGAAATGAGCTCGATGTGAACGGCGGAGGAAAGATATCCATGGATGAGTTGCTGAGCCTGTCGGCCCAACAACGTTTCCTGTTCACAGGACGCCTTGATGTGCGGAGTTTGGATGCCCGCAAGTCGGATGACTAGGCGTTTTGCAGCAGGCGCGTTCGTCTGTTGGAAAGAAAATTCGCACTGGTTGCTATCGGAGCAGCCCTCGTATACAAGTGCAGAAAAGGTGGATGTCTCCGGCAGTTGGGAGGTTTCCGGGAATGGGAGAATGCGATTGGGATCCACATAAGCGGGTAGTCCCGGGAGCGATTCCTGCGAAGGCGTAAGAATCGACCATTTATAGCGACCCGGGTTAAACTCTCCGTCGATACCAAACACACCGACAATTCCTTGTTTATAAAAGTATCGCCGCTCAAGGACTACGCCCTCGGTCTGGGCTGCCAATTCTTCGCCCAACAGCGAAAACAGACCAATTACGAGTAGGAGGACGCGTGGAATCATGGTAAGAAATCCTATCACTTCTGATGTCCTGGAATAAGTAGGACTAGGCGATGGTAGACCGCTTTTGTTTGAAAAAGCATCTACTTCTTCCATTCTCTTGAAGGTGGACTTTGCCATTGACGGTATGTCCTAATCCACCCACGTGTTTCTTCACCATACTTAACGATTCCATGCTTTGCGATTGATCAGTTGTTGTAGTAATCAGGAGGAGCGTTTTCATGAAAAAACTTCAGATGCTGCTTTTCATCTTATTTCCTGTACTCTTGCACACAACGGTCTCCGCCCAAGAAGTGCTTCCCCGACCGGAAGGCCCCTTTGAGGGAAAGATTGGATTAACGTACAAAGATTCCCAGCCTGTGAAACCCCGGCTGAAGGTCCCTGAGACGTTTGGCTTGACCGATCCACCCAATATTCTCATTGTTCTGCTTGATGACGTGGGTTATGGGCAGATGGGCACCTTCGGTGGCGCCATTCCGACTCCCACCTTAGACCGTATTGCCAATAATGGGTTGCGTTACACCCGGTTCCACACCACGGCGCTCTGCAGCCCGACTCGGGCGGCACTCCTGACCGGGCGCAACCACCACTCCGTGGGCACGGGGGTCATTGGCGAGGCCGGGACAGGCTTCCCTGGGTATACCGGCATTATCCCGGCATCAGCCGCGACATTTGCGGAGGTGCTGCGGGAGTACGGATACGCCAACGCCTGGTTTGGCAAAAACCACAATGTTCCAGACTGGGAGACCAGCCTTGTAGGGCCCTTCGATCGTTGGGCGGGCGGATTGGGATTTGATTACTTTTACGGCTTCGTCGGTGGTGATACCGATCAGTTTCATCCGGCCTTGGTCGAAAATAAGAAACGTATTGAACCCTCTGATACCAATGAAGATGGCTCGCCGTATCACTTGACGACAGATCTGGCTGACCACGCCATCCGGATGATCCGGGCAACTAAAGCCGTGGCCCCCCAACGACCGTTCTTTGTGTACTTCTCCACCGGCGCCACCCATGCTCCGCACCAGGTGCCACAGGAATGGATCGACAAATTCAAGGGGCAGTTTGACATGGGGTGGGACCAATATCGAGAGGAGACCTTTGCGCGTCAACAGCGTCTCGGGGTGGTTCCTAAGCACGCACAACTCACCACGCGCCCTGCCTCATTACCAGCCTGGGATTCATTGCCTGAAGATGAACGGAGAGTGTATGCCAGGATGATGGAGGTCTTTGCCGCCTTCACCGCTCATACGGACCATGAGGTAGGACGGCTCATCGATGCGATCGAGAATTTGGGGCAACTGGATAACACCCTCGTGATCTACATGGCCGGGGACAACGGATCGAGTGCCGAAGGCGGCTTACATGGGCTGCTCAATGAAATGACGTTCTTTAACGGGCTTCCCGAATCGTTGGAGGCTAAGGTCGCTTCCCTCGACACCCTAGGGGGAGAGAAACATTATAATCATTTTCCCGCGGCTTGGGCTTGGGCCATGGACACGCCGTTCCAGTGGACGAAGCAGATTGCCAGCCATTTTGGTGGAACGCGCAATGGCCTTGCCATTTCATGGCCGCAGCGCATCAAGGCGCGGGGGGAAATCCGAAATCAGTTCCACCATGTCATCGATATCGCCCCGACTATTCTGGAAGCCGTCGGCGTGCAAGCCCCGGCGCAATTCAATGGAGTTGCCCAAAAGCCCATTGAGGGGATCAGCATGGCCTACACCTTTGATAATCCGGATATTCCCGATCGGCGAACTACCCAGTATTTCGAGATGCTCGGGAACCAAGGCATTTACCATGACGGATGGATGGCCAGTGCGATACGTGGGATACCCTGGCTCAGCGAGAACACCCCTGCCGACCTGCTGGACATGTCCTGGGAGCTCTACCATGTGGAGGAGGACTTCAGCCAAGCGGTGAATCTTGCAGATAAGAATCCGGAGAAGCTCAACAACCTCGTCAAACTCTTCTTTGCCGAAGCTGCGAAATATAACGTTTTGCCTCTCGATGATCGGAAAACCGAGCGGTTGAATGTGGCAAACCGCCCAAGCCTCACAGAAGGTCGTACATCTTTTACCTATCCGAACTTGCTTCGGCTTCCCGAGGGGGCCTCCCCTAATCTCAAGCACAAGGACCATACGATTACCGCCAAGGTGGTTATCCCTGAGAGTAAAGCTGAGGGCATGCTCCTCACTCAGGGAGGTCGCTTCGGGGGGTATGGGCTGTATGTGCAGAAGGAACGGCTCATCTATCACTACAACCTCGTTGGTGTCGCACGGTATACTATCCTGTCTAAGGAGCCCATTCCGGTAGGAGACGTGACGCTCAAAGCCGTGTATAAATCGGACACCGACAAACCGTTTGCCGGAGCCACCGTGACCCTTTATGCGAACGGGAAACAAATCGGGGAAGGCCGAGTGGAGAAAAGCATTCCGAACCGCGTGACTCTTGACGAAACGCTCGACATTGGTTTTGACACGGGTACGCCGTTGACAGAAGGATATGAGATACCCTTCAAATTCACGGGCCAATTGGCGGCAGTGACCATTGAATTGAACTAACTCATCAGTCGTCATCGGTCCCAGATTGGTTGACTCTAGCTTGTATTACCACAAGCGTAAGTGGTCAAAGTCTTGTCTGATCCCCTGGGGTCAAACAACTCAAGGACTGCCGGTGAATACGGAGGAACGTGCTCGCCCGATTTCCAGAAACCGATCTAAAACAGGTTTTATGATAAACAGGTTTAACACAGACTTTGCCACGAACGTGGTGTTGGAGTGGATGACCTGAGTCGTTGATTTAAATTGTGGGCCGTGTAGGGGTTGAATCTACGGCCCGCTGATTAAGAGTCAGCTGCTCTACCAACTGAGCTACCGGCCCCACTGTGAGGGAGAAGGTTGAAAAAATCCACCGGCTGCGATCTCCTTACCGCACCTCCTCCAGATAGAAATCCGATTCCCCGCTTGTCGAATCAATTTTTCCCACAGCCAAAAGTGGAAAGCTCCCAAATTCTACCTCTTTCACAAAGGTTCCCGAAAAGGACAACTCGACCAGCCGTGCAGAACCGTCCCCACCATCAGCGGATATCGACCGAAGGGTTCCTTTGGCCTCAAACGTGATCAGTTGCGGGGGATTACGTGGACCAACAGGTTCGGTAAGCGACACGGATCCGGTGATCGGTAAGGTTCCTTCCCACCCGATTCCGACCTCGGGACTCCTCGGTCCCACCAAATTAGTCACTCGGCTAATTTGGCCCTCGACAATCGGAACTTCGACCGTACCTGGCCTGGGTTCATCCCTGTCGCTAAAGTCGATGACCAAATCGATCTGGCCCAGTTGAGTCAAACCCGCAGTCGTTGAATCTTGGAGCGAATACATGCCGGTCATCTTCACGCGACCGCGACCCATGTGAAATTCACCATACCCGGGGTTGAATTGATAGCTGGATATCCGCTGGTAGTTGTTCCGATAGGAAGGGAGATCATCCGCAGAAAAAAATCCGGTGTTCGTAGGTCCAAAATCAAGGCGTTCAATAAGCGAGCAAGACGCAAAGAATGCAGAGAGGACTGTAAGCAGGATAAATTTGTGGTTTTGTCGTGTCAAAATTACCTCCTTTACCTCATTAGAATAATTATTTTGGAAGAAAAAAAAGGATAAATGATTGACCACACTCTTTCAACCTTACAAAAAAATGGTTTGGTTTCCCGCTATAGAAGCGTGTTTTAGAAGGACACTCAATAATTCTGATCTGATGTTTTCCATGAATTGAGTTAATTCTGCTGAGCAGGCATACCTCGTCTGCCAGCTATGAATGGTGAAATGGTCTAATTGGATGAAGGGGAGAGCAGAGATGTATTTCTCCCCTGAAGAGGTAAAGGGACTTCGAAGTTATCGAGAGAAATCTTATGTCGGCATTTCGAGGACAATTTATCCTATTCTTGATCTTTGGTAGGAAATTTCTTGAGGACCTCACACTATCGGATGTGAAGGCTTTGGATCCCAGCGGAAACTCCCGAAGGGAAAATCTCTAGCTTCTTGAGAGTGAGGATCATGGGGTCTTGAAATACTGCATGGGTCTTGGAGTCCAACGAGACTTCGTGTCGACCAATGCGTCTAGGAAAGTCACATGGCCTCCACCAGGTAACGAACATGATCGAGTGCCGATACCTGAGGAATGGGAATTCAAGAGACTAGATGAATAAGAAAGGTTGTGGCGAGAAGGATGTGGAGAAATTGGGTGGCGCTCTTTTATTTCCAGCGCTCTTCCAAGAGTAATGTGGTTTCGTATTGGATTGGTGTAGGTCTGGATGTTGGGATAAATATGGTGGGCCGTGTAGGGGTCGAACCTACGGCCCGCTGATTAAGAGTCAGCTGCTCTACCAACTGAGCTAACGGCCCCACCGAGATGCAGGATATTTTATGAAAATATTTACGGTTTTTCCAGAACCACTGCTGGATATCGGAAAATTCTACCTCCCCTAGCCCCTCCTTACAAAGGAGGGGAACTTGCGAAATATACATGTGCATGGTGCGCCTGACAGGATTTGAACCTGTGGCCCCTTGCTCCGGAGGCAAGTGCTCTATCCACTGAGCTACAGGCGCAAGATTGTGTTCATGTGCGATTACATCCGGCCTCTAGTTCTTGTGGCCTCTCCGCCATGCGAGAGGAAAAACAGAGGACAACCGCCCCGGAAAAGTTCTGAAGCTAGCATGGATGTTTAGGTGATGTCTACCTGCCGGAGGCCCTCAATTTATTCGCAAGAGGGAGCCGGTTCCATGGTGGTCTGGTACTGTTCAAAGACCGCGGTGGAGGCTTGGACCAGTTCGGGTGGTTCCCCTAGGACGGTGGTTAATAATAGTTCGACATCCTGCGGAGTGAGGCCATTGGAAGGGGCAATGAAACGTTTACGGGCGATCTGGCGTTCCTCCGGATCATCGGGTTCGTAGTAGCCCAATAATTCACCGGAGTTCACCGCATCCGTTAACCGTTGGGTCCATTGCTCGATGAGTGCCGGTGTCCAGCTTTTTGTGGTCAGGTGATCCTGGAAGAGTTCCAATTTGGTCCATAGCACCCAGCCAACAAAGACCGCCCAGGTTTCATTCATGACTTCCCACGTATCCTGATCCGAGAGAAATCGGAGTTCGGTGGCGCCTTTGAGCTGGCGAATAGGATTGATCCGGACAAAGCGGTAATGACAGGCCATCTGGTTGTTGGCGGCCTCCAATACCTGCTGGTCTTCCGCGGTCAGCGCTTGTCCATGGTCGGTGGCGTAGAGGTAGTCCAGATAGGCATGCAGGAGTTCATGATAGAGCAGGGCGACATCATGATGGGTCATTCGTGCCAGATCGGCCAACGCGCCGCCCGCTTCATTGAAGGACAGCCGCAGGTTGAGAATCATGGTGTGATCGTGTGGATGGTATTCTGCGGCGTACGTGCGGAGGTCTTCAAAGTGTACGGTGACAAATTTGGGGTCGATGTGTTTGAGGAACCCCGTTGGCAGCCCCAGGGTGTCGGCTTGCTGAAGGAGGGCGGGCCAGGGATGACGGGGGTTGGGACGACTTGAGGTGGTGTCCTCAGCAGACCAGGCTTGGCTTGGCATGTTCACACTTATCAGGCTGACCAGAATGGCCAGGCCCATCCGACCGAAATATGACACTGTCTTACCTCCAGGAATAGGTTTGATCTTCTTCAACTAAACTCCAGGTGTCGAAATAGGATGGCGGGATGTGATCCAGATACCGTGAGGGTTTCGTGAGGACCGACCCTGTCATTTTATCGTACACATTGATGGGGTAGGTGAGGAAGAGGTGATGTTTGGCTCTGGTGACCGCGACGTAGAGCAGTCGGCGCTCTTCTTCCAGTTCTTCGGGGCCCATGAAGGAGTAGGCTGAGGGAAACCGTCCGTCCACCAGCCAGATGACAAAGACGCATTGCCATTCTAATCCCTTGGCCGAGTGAATGGTGGAAAGAATCAGCCGCTCGTCGTCACGATCGGGGGCTTCGACGTCCACCACACTTTCATTCGGGGGCTCAAGCGTGAGATCGGCCAGGAAGTCGTTGAGACTTTCGTATCGTTCCGCCATGACGGATAAATGTTCCAGGTCCCGAATCCGTTTTGGGTAATCGTCATACTGATCTTTGAGGAGAGGGACATAGTATTCCATCATTTCCCCGAGCAGTACGGCAGGGGTGAGGGGATTTTCCGTTAATTGGTCCAGTGTGGCGGCCAGGTGACGTAGCCCGGAGGCGGAGCGGCCGGTGCTGTGTTTCAAGATCTCATACTGGCCATGGGCCTGGAGGATTGACGCGATCAGATCTTTGGCTTTTTTGGGGCCGACCCCTTCGAGGAGCAAGAGGAGCCGGTTCCAGCTGACGGTGTCCAAAGGATTGTGAATGATCCGCAAATGGGCCATGAGGTCTTTGACATGAGCGGTTTCGATGAATTTGAACCCGCCTCGTTTGATGAAGGGGAGGTTACGCCGGGTGAGTTCCAATTCGAGGTCAAAGGCATGAAAGCTGGATCGGAACAGCACGGCGATCTCATGTAAGGGGATTCCTTCTTCCCTTAATTCCAGAATTTTTTGCGCGATGAATCGCGATTGGGCGTTCTCTCCCATCGCCTCCACGACGGTAGGTAATGGTCCCTCTCCTTTCCGTGTAAAGAGCGTTTTGCTGTATTTTTCGGGCGCCGCTTCGATGAGTTTGTTCGCCAGTTGGAGAATCGGTTGCGTGCTCCGGTAGTTTTCCTCCAATTTGTAGATGGTCGCACCCGGGAAGAGGTCGGGAAATTCCATGATGTTGCGGAAGGTGGCACCACGAAAGGCATAGATGGATTGGGAATCGTCGCCCACCACCATGACATTGTCATGGGTGGCCGCCAGATTGCGGACCAGTGAGGCTTGGAGGCGATTGGTGTCTTGGTATTCATCCACCAGAATATAGCGAAAGATTTGACTAATGGTTTCCCGGGCCTGTTGGTCGATGACCAGGAGTTCAAGGAGTTTGACTAAGAGGTCGTCGTAATCGACCAGTTGCCTTTGTCGCTTGGCGGCCTCATAGGCGGCCTGGAGTTTCTGGAGTTCTCCCAGATACTCCCCGAAGTGGCTGTATTCGTTGATGACAATGTCTTCCAGGCTTTCCAGCGTGTTGGCTGTTTTGCCGAATATTTCGGCCAGGGTATGTTTGCGGGGGAACCGTTTGCCGATGTCGTTAAGCCCCAATTGACCGCGGAGGAGGCTTAAAAGATCTTCGGAATCTCCACGATCGAGTATCGTAAACCCTGGCTCCAGTCCGACGGGGTGGCCATATCGCCGCAGGAGGATATTGGCCATCGAATGAAAGGTCCCACCGCCGACTTGCTGGGCGCGGAGTCCGATGAGGAGTCCGACCCGGCTGAGCATTTCCTGTGAGGCTTTTCGGGTAAAGGTCAGGAGTAAAATGGAGCTGGGGACAATGCCCAGGTCGATGAGTCTGGCGACCCGGTACACGAGCGTGCGTGTTTTCCCGCTTCCCGCCCCGGCGATGACAAGGGCTGGGCCTTGCACGGCTTCCACAGCGGCGAGTTGTTGGGGATTCAATTCTTCCGCGTAATTACGCGATAATTTTGGCGGAGTGGACTCCTCCAGGGGACGTTTCAGGACATAGACTTTAGATGGTGGCGACGTGGAATCCATGAATCCATGGGCAGGAATTGACGGGAGATTTGCACCCGGGTTTCGTCTTTCGA
Organism: Nitrospira sp.; assembly: GCA_024760505.1. GTDB lineage: Bacteria > Nitrospirota > Nitrospiria > Nitrospirales > UBA8639 > Nitrospira_E. The sequence goes on along the minus strand of CP058931.1, from coordinate 756,896 downwards.
AGACCTTTGGCCGTGTATAGCATACGTGGTGGTGGGTTGCAACGCGGGCGATATTCGGTCTGTTGAATTTTGGAATATGTTCCCCTTTTCCCGAGCAGATGATTGGCCAAAACCAAATGAAAACAATGGGGGAGTGTTCAAAAAGGCTCGTCCAGTAAGGGCGCAGCTATTTGGACGAGCGGAGCCTACAAGTAGTACGTGAGCACGGCCAAGTGGCGAGAACGCCACTGGCGGCTTTTTTCAACACTTCCATAATAGGCTTGGACAGGTCACGAGCCCTCGGTTATACTTTAGCCAATTACGGAGTTGAAAATGGCCAAACAATCTACTGAAAATTACGAGAGTGTGCTGAAGGATCTTGCTCATACCATGATGAGTGTGGCCCGGGAATCGGTCGGCTTGATCAAACGGTCTGATCAACAGCTGGCCATGAAGTTGCAGCGGAAGCAGGAATGGGAAATTTATTTGGAATTCCTGCGTATGCTGTTTAATCTGGTGGATCGCCTGTCTGGATTTTATATCCCGATTCAGGGCCAAAAAGATTTTATGAATAGTTTGGAAGATTCCGTGGCCCATCAATTAAAAACTGTCCTGGCCCCCTCATTGAGTTCAAGTGAAGTCGATGACATGGAAGTGACGCTGTCCGTTGGCCAGGTGGTGGCGGATAGTCGAAAAACCTATGAAAAATTTAAGTTTGTGGTCACAGACCAAACCAAAGAGCGGGATCAATATTTCCAGTTTTTTTCGGAACGCATTGCCTCTAAAGCCGGAGCCCCGGGCAAGCAGGAAATTACTGCTGCGGCATTTTTGTGTGGAAGCGCGGTCGTTCCGGCCCTCAAAAGCCTATTTGAAGATGCGACTAAACCCAAAGCCCAACCGGCAACGGCTGCGGCTCAATCCGTGGCGGAAAAGTCCGGTTCGTCAGGGGCTGCTGAAAAAGGCAGCTCTTCGACCCAATCAGGTGGCCCGGAGACAGCGGGGAAAAACCTGATCAAATTGATTAGCGTGGTGTCTCGCGCACAGGGGGAGGAAGTCGAATCCTGGTGGGGGCTTCATCCACAGTTTCGCCGAGACCTTCCCCCTGATGAAGCCAAGGAATTGGCCAAGCACATGAACCGGGCGACCCGGATTGTGGGCGAGCGGTTTGCGGTTGTGGCTTCGTTGGCGCAATCGGGGACGAATCCAAATCAGCCTGTTGGGAATGCCTAACCCTCTCTAACTGACTCTTCTGCGTGTTCCCTTTGACCACTTCAACATGTGTCCATGTTTGGTGAAGATCCTTCACTGTTCACCATTGGATGATGCCATCTTTTTGTGAGTATATCCTATGAATCAAACTCGTACGTTGACGGAAGAATTTCGTAATCTTTCTGAGTTAGCTCAAAATGTGTGGTGGTCTTGGTCTCCTGAAGGCCGGGCCGTCTTTTCTTATATTGATCCCACGCTCTGGCGATTGACGTATCACGATCCCATTAAGCAGTTGCAGAGGATTGCCTCTGATCGGTTGGAGGCTCTCGGACAAGATGTGGTGTTTCTTTCCCTGTATCGCGAGGCCATGAAGGCGTTTCATGTCTATATGGAGGCCAAGGACCATTGGTTTGGGCGAACGTATCCTCAGTGGCAGGATCGCACCATTGCCTATTTTTCGGCAGAGTTTGGCTTGCATCGTTCCGTTCCCCTGTATAGCGGGGGATTGGGGATTCTGGCTGGGGATCATCTCAAAGAAGCCAGTGATCTGGGAGTGCCCCTGGTGGCTGTCGGATTTATGTATAGCCAGGCGTATTTTCGTCAGGTCGTGGATACCAACGGTTGGCAGGAAGCCGTGTATGATTCCGTCGACCCGATGATGATGCCGATTGAGTTGGCACGGACACCGGCCGGGGATTTGGCAAAGGTTCAAGTCCAATTGGGTTCCCGAATGGTCGCATGTGTGGTCTGGCAGATCCAAGTGGGCCGGGTTTCGTTGTATCTCTTGGATACCGATACACCGGAAAATTCACCAGAAGATCGTCATCTGACTGCCCGGCTCTATGGAGGAGATCATCGCACACGGCTTTGTCAGGAGTTGCTGTTGGGCATCGGCGGTGTACGGGCCCTTCGTGCGGTGGGGCGTGATCCCGATGTGTGGCATGCCAATGAGGGACATCCGGCCTTTTTTCTGGTCGAACGGATGCGGGAACACCTTCAACAAGGGCTGTCCCTGTCGGAGGCGGCCGATCAGATTCGCCGGAGTACCGTTTTTACAACTCATACGCCCGTCCCGGCCGGTCATGATGTCTTTTCAGGAGACCTTATCCGTGAGCATTGTCAATGGTGGTGGGAGGAAGTAGGGCTCACGCAGGAAGATTTTATGGCGTTGGGGCGTCATCCGGAATTATCAGCGGATCAATTCCATATGACGACATTGCCTATCCGCCTGGCCTCGTTCATTAATGGCGTGAGCAAGGAACACGAACAGGTTTCAAAAAAAATGTTTCACATTTTGTGGCCGGAACGACCGCTGCAGGAGGTGCCTATTCATAGCGTCACCAATGGGGTGCATGTCCCCACGTGGATTGCCCAGGAAATGGATGTGTTGTATCAAAAATATCTTGGCTCGGATTGGCGTGAACGGTGTGATGATTCGAGCATGTGGCAGCGCATGCAAGAGGTGCCGGATGAGGAAATATGGGAGGTCCGGAAATTTCTGAAACGAAAGCTGATGAGCTTTATCCGGCAGCGCGCCCGGATGGGATGGATGGATGGGACGATGGAGCCTATCCAGGTGTTGGCGAGCGGGGCGTTTCTTGAGCCGCATACGTTGACTCTGGGATTTGCGCGACGGTTTGCGACTTACAAACGGGCCACGCTGTTGTTTTCAGACCTGGAGCGGCTGAAACAGATTCTGTTAAATCCGTGGCGGCCTGTTCAAATTGTTTTTGCCGGAAAATCGCATCCTGCCGATCAGGCTGGGCGCGAACTTATCCATCGTATTTATCAATTTGCCAAAGCGCATCATCTAGGTGGCCATATTGTCTTTGTCGAAGATTACGATATGCATGTGGCCAAATTTTTGGTGCAAGGGGTCGATGTATGGCTCAATAATCCTCGCCCGCCATTAGAGGCGAGCGGGACAAGCGGCCAGAAAGCCGCCTTAAATGGCGTGCCCAATTTGAGCGTGTTAGATGGGTGGTGGAAAGAAGGCTATGATGGAAACAATGGCTGGGCAGTGCCTCTACCTGAAGAGCCACTTGGCGATTGGGCCCAGGATGACCTGGATATGGTTGGCCTCTACACCACACTTGAAAACGAGGTGATTCCGTTGTATTACGACCGTGGTGTTGATGGCGTTCCGCATGGGTGGTGCACTGTGGTCAAAAATTCCATTCGGACATCGGCTCCACGGTTTAGCGCCCGTCGCATGCTCAAAGAATACGTGAAGCGTGCCTATACGCCGTTGTTTTCGGAGGCAGGGAAGACACGAGACGAAAAACTGGCCTGAATCTCTCAGCGTGTTCTGTAAATTTTCGACTCATGTGCGGTAGGCTGACTCTTTGCCAAGAAGGTCATGGTGTATCCCGTGTCAGAGTTGTACCTTCTGCAATGCAGTGATACCATTGACTTACCTATGGTGCATCATTCCCTGTCTCATCCGTTTCTCCTCGATCGATATGAGTTTCCCTTCCAGTCTTATTCATTTAGTGAACAAGGGTCGATGTCTATTCAGCGAAGCCCGGGAGGCATTCTGAGCCGGCGAGGTCCACTATGAAAGTTTTACGAATATTGATCCTGCTGGGTATTGTATTTGGATTGGGTTATTACACGGGGCAAAAACCGGATGAGGTGAAGCAACGATTGCGAGACTTGTCGGGACAAGTCCTGGAGAACACGATTGGATTTGATCAGAAGACCAACTTGCAGAGACAAATGCTGGCAGCAAAAGATGGCTTTTTGGAAGGGCGAGCGTATCTGTTAGATCATCATTTCAAGGAAGCTTCGGAGGAGTTTGAGCGTGCACTTCACCATTTAGATCAAGCGGTTGAGTTGGACCCTCAAGGACCCATGGCTCAAAAAATCGAAATCGTTAAACAGAAAATTCGAGAGGCTCAGCAAAGTCTGGCTCAAGGCCATAGCCTTCCTCCTCACTTGTTGGACGATCTTCGTCAAGAATTGCAATCCGTTATGCCTTGATCAAGCCGTTCAAAGAGCCCCCCGCCCCGGTTGTGTTCTTTATTGTTTTCAGTCCCATCTTATTATTATTCAGGATTTGTCCATTTCTGTTCATCCCTTCGTCGGGGCTGAAATTAAGAGTCCTTGGTGGAAGATGTGATGGGACTCATCCCATAAAAAGAAGAACCCTCAATTGTCCAGACAATTGAGGGCTCAGATTCGTTCACAACCCTGACGCTTTTAACAGGATTAAGCCGTGACAGCCTGCTTTTTCCATGCTGCCAACATGCGTTCGATGCGTAAGCGCACAACCAGATCAGGATCTTTCATCAAGGGTTTGATCGCCTCACGGCCACGCGGATCTCCGATTTTTTCCAGCGCGGCAGCCGATGAGAGTCGGATGAACCAGTCAGGGTCTTGCAAGCGTTCAATCAATAAATCCACGCAACTGGCATCCTTAATCTCTCCGAGAGCCAGGATGGCCTGTTTTCTAATCACTTCATCTTGATTCTTTAGGCATTCGAGTAACCGTCCAACAGCGGGTTGTCCAAGTTCTGCAAGCGCCCAGGTGGCGTCGTCCTTAAATTCATCATTGTGAAGCATCGAAATTAACGGATCAAGGACTCGTTCATCGTTGATCTTCCCCAACGCTTTGATTACTGATTTCCGAGCATCGTAGTCTCGTATATAGCGGAGGAGCAGGTCCACGGCCGGTGACCCAATCATGGCAATGGCTTCAACGGCGGCATCCCGAACCTGCCAATCTCCGTCTCGAAGGCACCGAACGAGAGGCTCGACACAGCGTTCATCGCCCATTTCGCCCAGGGTAATCACGGCTTCCCGTCGGACGACCCATTCTGAATCATTCAAGAGATCGATCTGAATATCGATTTCATCTTTGACCTGCTCTTCGACCAACTCTTCTTCTTGTTCTGTGCCTTCTTCGGTTTCAGCAGAGGCGACGGTTTCGGCTGTTTCTTCATCTGCTTCTGCCGTGATGGCTTCTGATACTTCATCCACTAGTTCGTCTTGAGGCAGGGCTGTCTTGCCTTCCAACGATACAAACTCCTCCGTTTGATCGGAAAATGCATCATCGATATTGTTTTGGTCGTCTCGCATAACTCAATTCCTCCACATTACTCTTCAGGGTCGATCTGCAGAACTTAGGCCTCTGCCACGACTTTCTTTGATTTTCGGTGTTCCTCGCGCCGCTTAGCGGTTCGGACCTTCCGTTGTACCCGTCGTAATCGTTTTCGTAATGACCGAATGGCTGAATCTCCCTCAGGATTGTCGCTACTGGCTAGGGATTTCGTGACCTTGGCTTTTAGAGAAGTTGCGTCTTCCTGAAGTGATCGTCGTTTGGCCATATGATTATGCTCTCCTTACACTAAAAATTTGATTGACGAATAGTGTTATGGGTTACCTTCTACCACGTTGAGTCTAGTCAAGGGATTTGAATGGTGTCAACGGGGAACCGTCATTATTGGCAGGGGTTAGGTTCTTCTCAAAAAAAAACCCCCGCTAGGTCAAGCCCAGCGGGGGTTTTCGTGAAAATACCTACTATTAACCCTTGCAGAAACTTCTTTCGTACGCAATGACCTTCCAGGCCTCTTCCTCACTGATGGTGGCTGGGACTAAAGGAACCATTCCTGTGCCCGGGCTACCATTCTTGATGACCCACATGAGTTCGCCATCTTTCCGTTTCTTGTGAAATTTGCAATTGGTGAAATCGCGTGGACCCGGATTTAAGACGGCTCCTGCTGGACCTTGACCATTGCCTTCTTTGCCGTGGCAGTTAATGCAGGTCCCTTTTCCCTCATACAAAGCTTTTCCCTCCGCCACGATCTCCGGCGAAGCATCTTCGGCTTTTTCGTATAAGGGTGATTTATCCTTCTTAGCATCACCACGTTGATCGGCGGGAACACGGGCTGGTAAAGGATCTTTTTCTGGTCCGGCGATGGCCAGGCCCGTGGTCAGAAACATGGCGGCGGTTAAGGTTCCAAGCACTTTCATCGAAAACGTCATGTAAGCCTCCTAGGTTAAACAGAGTTGATGAGACCGTAAAAAGCATGAGGGGGCATTATCGCTTCCCCTTTTTTCCTCTTCAGAGTGGTGTCGTTTGAGTGCACCTAACTTATTCATAATCATACCATATTTATAAGATAGGTTGACCTTAAGCCACCCAAACTCCGTCATCATATCAATCACTTTTTTAGACTGTCAAGAAGGTGAATATGAGGTGTTGTGGACATAGATTGACGAGTCACTTCATTTGAACTTTTGAGATGGGTGCAATTGCCAGGATTAAGGTTTTTTAACCTTTATCAAGTAAATTTTGGAAGGCAAGAGGGAGGAATATTATGTGGAGCCCTTGGCATTCGTGGTGTGAGGTCAGGGCTTCAAGCGAATGTCTCTGACCACCTGACCTGGCTTTCCAAATGGCCCTTGTAGTTCTCCATTAAGGCGGATGACCACACCGGCAGCGTTCCCAAGCGTGAGCAAATATTGTGTGTTTGCCTTCCAGGTGCTTTTTTGGCCAGGTTGTAATAATGCCTCATGCGGAGCCTGATCGTCAGACTGCACCACCACCCAGGTTAGTTGGGTGGCTTCGATTTCCAGGACCAGCGTTCCATCGGTCCCTGTGGTCTTCTCAGCAACGGGGGAAACAGGGAAGGTCGGGGCTATCGGTTGAGGCTCAGGGGGTAGCGGTGAAGGTGTGATGCCGGATGGGAGAGGGGAAGGGGGCTGGACCTCAGTGGGGACAGGGGCTTCTGATGAAACACTGTCGGGTGATTCTTCAATCGGGGGTGGGGACTCAAGGAGGGCTTCCTTCTTGGTTTCATTGATTGGTAAAGGAGTTTCGGATTCAGGGGTAGGTGAAAGGGGTTCCTGCTGTTCGGGTAGAAGATAAAAGAGAATTCCACCGAGGGCTAGAAAAAGTATGACAACAAAATTCCAATTGAATCGTTTACGATGGGCTGCTTGTAAGGTGACTTGGATGTGTTGTTGTTCTTCTTGGGTGCGGTCATAGAAATTGCTAGAAGAGGTTAAGAAAAGCTGAATGGCATTATCTTCATCCAGTCCCAACGAACGGGCATACGACCGAACGAATCCTTTGACGAACACTTTGGCCGGTAGGCTTGCGAAATCCTCTTCCTCAAGCGCTTGAAGGTGGTGCTGTTGAATGCGGGTTCTGGAAGCGATCTGCTCCAAAGATAAACGTTGTCGTTCCCGGGTCTGTCGGAATAATCCACCAAGAGTTTCCATGGCGTTATCCTGAATGGGCAAGGCCTTTCCGGTATTCATGTGATTGACTTGTCATGGGAAGGCACAGGTCATGTAAAAGGTGTGCCTTCCGAAATCCTGAGTTCTATGACAAATCCTCAAAATGAGTCAGATGTTTAAACGATGTATATCGTTGGTCAATTTCTTCACGGGTTAAATGCCTGAGTCGGTCCAGGCTAAATTCCTCCACATTGAAGGACGCCATGACACTTCCAAAAATGATGGCCTGTCGAAGCCCAGCTTGGGAATAATTTTCCGTAGCAGAAAGGTACCCCATAAAGCCGCCGGCAAAAGTGTCGCCTGCGCCGGTTGGATCTTTTACCGCTTCCAGCGGATAGGCTGGAGCCCCGAAAATTTCCTGCTGATGAAACATCAGGACGCCATATTCTCCGCGTTTAATAATCAGGGTTTTGGGGCCGCGCGATAAGATCCGTTTCGCCACTTGGACGAGATTTGCGTCATTGCCCAATGCACGGGCCTCCCCGTCATTAATGACGAGGATATCGATATGTTCAAGGACTTTCCATAACGCTTCCCTTTTCCCCTCAATCCAAAAGTTCATGGTATCGCAGGCCACGATAGAGGGCCGCTTCACTTGATTCAGGACATCCAGTTGTAATTCCGGATCGATGTTGCCAAGAAACAAGGCGGAGGGCGTGAGGTAGCTATCGGGAATTTTCGGTCGAAACGTCTCCAGGACATTAAGATGGGTTTCCAGGGTTTGAGCTTCGTTGAGTTGATAGGAATATTCTCCTCGCCACCGAAAGGTTTTCCCAGGTCGTTGCTCTAATCCATCCAGATTGATGCCCCGACTGTGCAGAAAATCGAGATGTTCTTTTGGAAAGTCTTCGCCAACCACCGCAATGAGATTCACATCTGTAAAAAAACTGGCCGAAGTGGAAAAATACGTGGCGGATCCTCCCAGCACATTCGAGGCTTCGCCAAACGGCGTTCGTACGGAATCAAAGGCAACGGATCCAACGACTAATAAATTACCCATAATGATTATGCCCTTTTTTTGGAGTGTAGGGTGGTCGATAATAAATGACGCCGTAATAAAAGCTGATACCGCTTTCGCAAGGCCGGACTGATTCGATTGAGCGGAGTGATGACGGCGTGTTCCAATGCGGTCTGACAGGAGCAAGGCCCAAGGTCTTTTGCAAGTTCTAGCGCGTGCCGCAGAACGATTTTAGCGGTTTCGACGTTTTGATGCATGATAGATAGGATGGCCCCAACGGAAACCGCATCTTCCGTCTCGTGCCAGCAATCATAATCGGTGACCAGCGCGAGGGTGGCATAGCAGATTTCGGCTTCACGAGCCAATTTGGCTTCAGGAATATTTGTCATCCCGATGACATCAACGCCCCATTGCCGGTACAGAAACGATTCTGCTCGACTGGAGAATTGTGGCCCTTCTATGCAGAGGTATGTTCCCGGACGGTGCACCCTGACGGAGACTCCCAAACTAGCCTTTTCTAACACACTCGATAAGGTCCCACACAGGGGATCGGCAAAAGCCACATGTGCGACAATCCCCTGGTCGAAAAACGTGTTGGCACGCTGAGTGGTTCGGTCAATGAATTGGTCAGGCAGGACAAAATCCCCCGGTCGAATGGATTCCTTCATACTTCCCACCGCACTGATGGAAAATATCCGGGTCACACCCAGGGCTTTGAGGGCATGAATATTCGCACGATAATTTATGGCAGAGGGTAGCGTGCGGTGTCCTCGACCGTGGCGAGCTAAAAAGGCGACTCGCATGCCATGCAAGGTTCCCAAAATAATGGCATCCGAAGGCTTCCCAAACGGGGTGGCCATCCGGACTTCTTTGAGGTTGGTGAACCCCTCCATTTCATAGAGTCCACTGCCTCCGATAATCCCGATTTGGGCCTGTTGGGTGCGTAAAGAGGGCCGTTTAGTCTTCGCTTCCTCGCTCTCCGTCATGTGAAAGGTTCTCTCTGATTAAAGGGGAAAGACATGTGGTTTTGGTGGCATGCTGATTTGACCCCAACTAATGGGTCGTCTTTCATGTCTCTATGGAACGAAATTTCCGGCATTGTATCATGAACGGTCCTGTAGGGTTAACCCGACGATTGAGTGGATTTTAAATGGGACGTTGCTTCCGCAGGAAGTGGTAAATTTACGAAGGTTGAGAGAAACTGATTGATCTGGTCCACGATCTTGGCGGCAGCTCGATCAGGAATGTCTGACTCTTCCAATGTCATCCACTGGATCTCAGATTCTTTCTGAAACCAGGTCATTTGTCGTTTGGCGAAGTGACGGGTATCGCGTTTTAATAATCGCACAGCCTCTTCATAAGAATAGTCCCCCGCTAAGAATCCTGAAAACTGTCGGTAGCCCAGCCCTTTCATGGAACCGAGTTCTCGAAGAAATCCTTGATCCATGAGGGATTGCGTTTCTTCCACAAGACCTTTGTGAATTTCCCAATCGACGCGGGTTTCTATTCGCTTATAGAGGGCCTGGCGTTCCATGGTGAGCCCGATCAATAAATAGGGGTACGGCGCCTCGCCAAAACGGTGTTCTTGCTGGATGACCGATAGGGGCGTGCCAAGAATGCGATACACTTCAAGTGCGCGCTGGACCTTGGGCTGGTCATTGGGATGTAGCCGTTCTGCGAGTTCGGGATCCACTTGTTGAAGCTTTTCATAAAGAAAAGCGGGTCCTTGAATTTTGGCTTCCTGGGCTAATTCACTCCGAATCAGCCAATTAGCCGGTGGACCAGGGCAAAGGCCTCGTAAGAGGGCCCGGATATAGAGCCCGGTACCTCCGATGACAAGGGGTAGGAGACCCAGGCGATGCAGGCGGGTAATGTCTTGGATGGCGTGACGCCTGAAATCACCCGCGTTAAAGGATTGGTCGGGATCGACGAGGTCGATTAAGCGATGGGGAATAGTTTGTTGCTCGGCTAATGAGGGTTTGTCGGTGCCGATGTCCATCCCACGATAGACCTGTCGGGAGTCTGCCGTTAAAATTTCCGTGTTAAGAATTTTAGCGACTTCAATCCCGATACGGCTTTTTCCGATTGCGGTGGGTCCCACAATGGCCACGACGGGTTTCCATGCTGAGATGATGTCGGCCTGTTTCATGAACCATCAACGAATGAAAATTATTTCAATGGACGGGAAAATATGGTGTGCAATTCTTCCAAGGAATGTCGAACAGCCACTCGCCTTCCATGAGGACAAGTCATGGGAAAATTTTCCTGTGCCCAGTCCTGTAAAAGGATCGTGATTTCGGGTTGCGTCATGGGTCGTCCGGCTTGAACGGCACTTTGACAGGCCATGGTAGCCAGAATGGGTTTAATCGTATTGTCCAGCGAATCTGTTGATTGCCATTCTGAGAGTTCATCCAATAATTCCAGGACCAAGGGACCAACGGATATATTTCCTAAAATGGCTGGAATGGCTCGTACAACATACGATGTGGTGCCAAATCGTTCCACCTCCAATCCCGCTTGAGCCAGGAGGGGCAGCCATTCTTCCAATAATTCTCCCTGGTGGGGCAGAAGGTCAACCGGCTCAGGAATGAGTAAGGGTTGTTGAAGAATTTCTTTTTTCTTCCATGACCGAAGCAGTCTCTCAAAACGAACCCGTTCATGGGCCGTGTGTTGATCGACAATGAATAGGTCTTGATCAATTTGTCCGAGAAGATATGTGTGATGAATCTGTCCAAGAGGATATACCTCCCTTGGCTGCTCCTTGCTCGTATAGACAGCAGGCGGTTCCTGGACAAATAGAGAAAGAGTGGGATGTCGATTGGTGCCGCCTCCAGGGAATGCAGAAACATGCTGGAATGGAGCCGGTGCGACGGTGAGCGACCTGGATGGTGGCCTGGCAGAATGAGGAGCTGGGCCAACCTTCTCCGTGTGTTCATCGGATAAGATATCGGATGAGGGTTGCGTGAAAAAGAGAGCTTTGATGCCACGGAGAACGCCCGTATGAATAAATTCTGGATGGGAGAAGCGAATCTCCCGTTTCGTCGGGTGGACATTGATATCGATTGACTGGGGATCAAGATGGATAAATATAATAAATTGTGGATGTTTCCCTTTTGGTAAAAAGGATCCGTAGGCTTCCAGCACCGCATGGGATATGGTCGTATTCTTTATAGGGCGTCCATTGACAAAAATTTCCTGTGGCGCACGAGACGCTCGTGCATGGTGAGGACTGATTGTATACCCTGTAAGTTGAAATGAACCAGCGTGATAGGTGACGGGGAGAAAGCGTTCAAGGAAGTCTGGTCCGTAGATCTGTAATAATCGATCTTGCAACGAGGACACGGCGGGGTACTCCAGCACCTTATGGTTCTGGTGGCGTAATCGAAAGTGGATCTCTGGATGCACGGCTGCCGCCTGTTGGACGACATAACAGATTTTGGAAAATTCCGTGGGAACGGTCTTGAGAAATTTCAGCCGCCCTGGAGTATTAAAAAAGAGATCACGCACCTCCACTTGAGTGCCTTGAGGACCGGTATAATCTTGAACTTCCCATGCCACGCCTCCTGTGGACTGTGTTTGGGTGCCAATTGTGCTATCGCGTGGAACTGTCTTCAAGCAAAAACGGGCAATAGAGGCAATGCTGGGAAGAGCTTCCCCTCGGAATCCCATCGTCATGAGTGTCAAGAGATCGTCTTCGGATCGAAGTTTGCTGGTTGCAAAACGTTGACAGGCCAGTTGGGCATCCATTCGCGGCATGCCTGTCCCATTATCGATGACCCGAATGACGCGTCGACCACCTTCTTCGACCTCCACGGTGATCAACGTGCTGCCAGCATCCAGGCTGTTATCGATCAGTTCCTTCACCACGGAGGCTGGTCGTTCAACCACTTCTCCGGCGGCGATACGGCATGACACGCTGTCTGGAAGAATTTGAACTTTTCCAGTTACGGTCGAAAGCATGGGATTCCAAGCACGGGGTGATTAGGGTGAACAATAGAATGCGAAGACTTGCAGAGAATCAAGACAGCCCAGATTTTTTTAATTGTTCCTTCGCTTGGGTGGATTCTGGTGAATCTGGGTAATCTTGGATGATGGAGTTCCACAGTTCCTGCGCTTTTGATCGTTGATCGATTTCAAGCATAATCTGTCCGAGCTTGTACAATGCGTGACTCCGATATTTGCTGCTTGGATAGCGGCTGATGACTTGTTCTAGGGCTTGCTTGGCAGGGTCATATTGTTTTTGCACGTAGAACGATTCCCCAAGATAGTAATAGGCCTGAGGAGTTAAGGTGGTCGAAGGATAATTTGTGACAAATCGTTGGAATTCCACCGAGGCCCGGTCATAATTTCCGTTAAGGTAAACTTTATAGGCTGACCGAAAGGCCGATGCCTCGTTTTCCGCTCCCGCGCTTTCTCCAGGGGAGGTCGATGATGCGGGGATTCCTGTCTGGGTCGCTTTCGGATCGGAAGAAGGGCCTGTGGAGTTAGGAGTATTGACTTCAGGGGATTCTGACACAGATCGAGGTTGATGGATCACATTGTCTATTCGGCTTTCCAGGGCCTTTACCCGGATTGACAGGTCCTGATCACGGCGTTGGGTGGTGGAACGGGTTTGTTCGATTTGTTCTCGGAGCAGAGTACTGGTTCGTTCGAGCTTCTCCAGAAGGTGTCGTGTATCCAGACTGGCTTCTTCTTCTGTTTTGATGAGTTCTCCCACTAAGAAATCATGTTCGTCCAATTGCGATTCAACCGTCTCCATGCGGTCGAGAATTTGTTTTTCCTGCTTGTGGGATGCTTCCTGTTGGATGATAAGAGTTTGGACTTGTTTTTGGATGTCAGTCAGATTGGGTTCTGTTGCGCAACCCCATCCGCCCGTGAGGGCTAACCCAATCAATATGGCCATATTGGAAGATTTGGGAGTCATGAAATTCCGGCTTCGGCAACAAATAATGTTTGAAATTAGGGAGTCAGTTACCCTCTGCCCCATATCTTATCAATTGACAGGGAGTTTAGACAAAGGGTTCTTTGACAGTATAGAGGTATAGTCGGCCTTTCTTTGAGAATATTAAGCGATGATGTACCCTATTTTTGCGGTTTGGGGCTTTGTAAGCGATTGACTCTCTGGGCCAATTGGCCTAGACGATCTTCATGCTGGTCCACTCGCTCGCCTAATTTGGTCCCAATGGTATTAATCACATCGCGCAACTTATTGACGGTTTCTGTTAACTGATTGAGGTGAGTCAGATTATTTTGTGAGGTATCAGCGGTACCCTGGACCTGTTGGAAAGAGGTCATGGCTCGATTCAGCCGCTGTTCCTGGCTTTCAATGCGAGCATTCAACTTCGTACTGACATTTTCCAATGCTTGGGCGACCGATTGAATTCCGTTGTTGACTTCTTGGAGATGGGTATTAGTCATCTGGGTGTCAGAATCAATTTTCCCCACCAGCCCAGATTGATGAGTTTCCAGGTCTTTTAAACGTGAGCCAATGCGCTCGACCGTCTGGTTGAGTTGATCGGCAATCTGGTTGACCGCCTGCGCTTGTTGCTTTTGGTCCTGGACGTCTCGCTTCAACTGTTGAATTTGTTGTACCGACTGATTGAGTGTTTGTCCTGCCTCTTCTTGTTTGGCCAGTCGACTGGAGAGTGATTGCCTGGCTTGGTCAAGTGCTTGAGTAATGGAGGTGAGGCTGGCATTTACCTCGGCTAGATGGGCTGACGTTTTTTGGGTATTGGATTGGAGTTGTTCGGTCAGTGCGGTTTGGTGTGATTCAATCATGTTCATGCGTTCCGAAATTCGTCCCGCTTGTTGAATAATTTCATCTCCGCGTTTCCCGAGTAAACTTCCCATGACTTCCTGGGCTTCGCGAAGCTTGAGAACTGATTGGGATAGATCCTGCACATGAGTGGCATCCGCTTGCACGTGCGTTCCCAGGGCTTCCATATCTTTTTGTAAGGAATCAATCTGCGCTAACACTGGACCTTGGTGCGCGTCTATATCGGCCACTAACCTCGCCATAGATGCTTTCACGTCTTGTTCCAGATAGGAACGAAGGGCTTGGGTGTCGGCGGTAAGTTTCTCTTGCAGGGTGGTGACCTGATTTTCCAGCTGAGAGATTTGTTTTGATTGTTTTTCAAGTCTGGTATTGAACACTCTAGGCAGTTCTTCCGTACGGGATTGCACGGTTCCCAGGTCTTGCCGTTGTACTGACAAATCTGTTTGGACCTGTCCAATCGTCGCTCCGAGGCTGGTCAGCGTTTCCTTGAATTGGGTAAGGGAATTCTGAAATTCGCCCATGTTTGTGGTTAACGCTAAATTGTTTTCATCCACCTGCTGGGCGAGGTTTGTGTTTTGGGTTTTTACCGTTTGGAGGTCTTCTCCATGTGTTTGAATTGTTGATTGAATCGATTGGACGTCAGATTTCAAGGCGCCAGTTTGGTTCGTGAAATCCTTTTTGAGGTCCTGGATGCTTTTTTCAGTTTCTTCAAGTTTTCCGTATAAACTCGCCACATCCTTTTCTTGGAGGAGTGTGGCTTTTTGATTAATAGAAGCCAGATTGCCCCGTGTTTTTTGGGCTTCCTCATTCATCTTGATGAGTTGCGCCTTGGTTTCGTCAACTTGTGCGCCAAGGGTCTTTTTTTCTTCTTTGATCTTGGCGATTTGTTGTTCTAAGTCCTTTTGGATTCGGGCAAGATCAGCTTGTTGAGCCATGCAACCCGTACCCAATAAACTACAGACGCCATAGACCACTATCCAGTTGAGAGAAAAAGTCGATGTCCACAATCTTGAAACATGTTGCAAGGTCCGCCCTATGTTCACTCTGGATTTATCCCTCCATGCTTTTCGAAAACTGGTCGATTGAAAGGAGTTGCTAATTTTGAACAAGCAAATGTCCCCGTCGGTTCAATTGGTAGCACACTTCTGTCGTGTCCTGGCAAAAGGGCTTGTCTTTGCCATAAGAAATGACGGTCAATCGCGAAGGATCGACCCCCAGTTGAGAAAGGAAATCCCGAACAGCCATGGCTCGTTTTTTCCCGAGCACCATGTTATAGGCCTGCGTTCCACGCTGGTCGGCATGTCCTTCAATAATTAACAGTGAGGAGGGATCGTTGGTGAGCCATGCCATGTCTCGTTCGAGGGAATCCTTGGCTTCTGCCGTGAGAGTCCAACTATCAAAATGAAAGAATACATCCTCTAAGCCGGCGGATACTGTGGCCAATTCTTCCTCTTGAATTTTATCCAACTGCTCTCGAATGATTTCTGACGGTTCAGCTTTCGCTACTTGAAACGTTTCAGGAATTGGTTCCATGTCCTTTGGCAAATTCGAAAGATCATTTTGGAATTCCGTCTGGGAGGAAAAGGGGGACGTCTCCGTTTGATCGTGAGGTGAGCCGTTCATACTTGAAGAACTGGATTGAGTTAAGATGTCCTTTCCATCGTTGAACGGCGTCGATGGGCTGGCACCGTTTTTCTCAATTTCGGAGTCATTCCCAGAAGGAATTCCAGCTTGGAGATTCTGCTTGAACGATTCATCCATGTGGTTGGGGTCGTAACCAAAATTGGAAGGTTCAACCGGAGCGGGTGGTTGAACCGCCTCTGCCCGAATTCCATCGGTGGAAGCGCCTTGCCCTGGCAGGGGGGATTCATCAATGGAGGTCCCTGTTAACCCTGCCGTATCGGTGCCTGATGCTGATTCCCCGGTTTCTTCGCCCGGGGAGCCGGAAGCGGTGGAGACGTGGATCCGTTTTTCTCCACATCCCGAAATACTGATGAGTGAAAGACTGAGAATGCCAAGTAGTGAAATCATATGAATGGCTGGGCGCATGGAACGACTCCTTTTTTGGACTATCACGGTTGGTGTCTCGTTAATTATGGTTGAAACGGCGACCAGGAGGGAGAGCTGAGATGTTCGCCTGCCAAGGAAATTTTCTCCAATCCTGCCCCCTCGCTAGTGATGATATATAATTGACTCTCTCCTCTTCGAATCGAACTGAAAACAATATGGCGTCCATTTGGAGCCCAGGAAGGCGAGTCATCAATACTTTGCCCGTTGGTGATTTGTTTCCGCTGTTCCCCATTCGGACTGATGCGGCATAATTTAAATCCCTCGTTTGGTATCCGACACACATAGACGATCCAATCTCCTTTTGGAGACCAAGCCGGCGCCGCGTTATAGTCTCCATCATAGGTTAATCGACGGGCGTTCAAGCCATCGGCATCCATGATGTAAATTTGGGGGCGGCCTCCCCGATCTGAGGTGAAGGCCAGATGCCGCCCGTCGGGAGACCATGACGGGGACAAATCTGCGCTATTATGGGAGGTTAACTGCTTCACGCTTCTACTGTCCAATTCTATCTGATAAATATCCGAGTTGCCATCTTGGGCCGCAGAGTAGGCGATAGATTTTCCATTAGGAGCAAAGGTGGCGGTAATGTTCAGACTGGCTGGCGAGACCAGAACTTCCTCCCGACCGGTAGCCAGCTCCCTTTTTATAATCAGTTGTTTCCGGTCACGATACGCGGTGTAAATAAGTGATTTCCGGTCCGGGGCCCAGGTAGGCATGAGGTTTAAATACCCGTCAGCGGTAACCTGTTGCGGATTATACCCATCGTAATCCATGACGAAAAGCTCTCGTCCATTGTCCTTTTGACCCACAAATGCGATTTTGGTTCTGGCAATGCCCTGCTCGCCGGTATACCGATAAACCAGTTCGTCTGCCCACCGGTGAGCCATTAAGCGAGTAAGGGTTTCTGTCGTTTTAAGGGAAAAGTACCGTTTCCCTGTCAACACATCCTGTTGTCCGGGATCAAATGCGCAGGCATCAAGGATGAGTCCCTGAACTCCGCTCGATGTCCCTCCCACACCTATTCTCCCCCAGGTAGAGACTGTCACCTTTTGGAAGTGCGGAGCCAAATTTGAAGAAAGACTCATGCATTTATTGTCAGAAAAATCCCCTTTGGCAGGAGGTAATTCAGCAATTGAAAATATTTGTGAGCGTTTGAGATCCGCTTTTAGGACCGATGCGACTTGAGACTCGAGGTCTTCTGAAAGGCCGGTATCTCGTTGGACGGGCGAGAACCCCATTACCCAAATCGGGATTTTTTGAAACTCGGAACGTGTGGCTTTAAGATCCGCTTCCTCCCCATGAAGAAAGGCCGGTGATACCGAAATAACCGAAAAGGCGAGAAGAGCCAGAATGGCATACAAAGGGTTGAGTGCTTTCTTCATAATATAGCTGGTGTCCTTCTAATCTTTTTTGATGAATCGAAATCGTACTTCGAAGAATGGATCGGAAATGTCTGGTGGAAAAGGTGGTAATGGGTTCACGGCAGATACCGCTCGTTTGGCTGCGGAGTCATAGTTCCCGTTTCCTGAACTTTCATCAATGTGAATATTAGAAATTTCTCCAAATCGGGAAATGCGGAATTTGAGGACCACGACCGGAGGGTTTGTGACCAGTGGAAGGGCTCTCCACTCGTGGTCAATTCTGTCCTCGACCATTGCCAAATATTGGTTTTTGCCAGGAGAAGCCGGAGACGACGATTGTCCTGGTTTTGAGTTGGGCTGCACCTCGAGCCGTTGGAGTCGTTCCTTGATCGATTCGACGGGTGTGACATTGGGAATAGATAGTTTTGCAATTTGTTGATCAATTTCCGACTGGACCGGCTGGGTTGATGTGGAAGAAGAGGGCAATGGTTGTCGAGAGGATGGTGCGGGTGGAGACGATTGTAAATTTGGGACTCTAGCTTCTTCCAGTAATTGTTTCATCATATCTGACATTTTCTCACGTTGGGGAGCTTTTTCCAGTGGCGGGGAAGGAGGGATTTGGGCTAATTGAGGAGGGGAGACTTCAGGGACGAAAGGTTTTTCCTGTTTTGGTGTAATGGTTTTGTGCTGTTTTTTGATTTTTGGAGTTGGTGCAGGAATCGGAACTGTTGGGATGGTTCGTTTGAGAGATTCCTCAAGATTGTTTGACGGAGAAGCGTCGTTGGGTTTTCTTTCTTTTTTGGATGCCCTGAATGGGGTCACCGAACTCAATTCCGGTAGCACGGGAGCTAGTTTGACCGTTGGTTCAATTTTAGGAACCTGAGGTTGTGATTCCGACCCTTGAGGCTCTGGAGGAACCGTTGTTGGGGGCGCAGCCTCTTGAGGAAATGGCGCTGGAGTTGGAGCAGGTTTGGGAATGACTAAGGGGTGTGAAGGATGTAAGCGTTCCGGGCGTGAAATTTGTGGAGCAATAGGGGGCATTCGAAGATTTTCAAACAACGGTGACTGGTCATTCGAGGGAGGTTGTTCGTTTATGGGTGGCGGGGGTGTTGGTGAAGTGGCTTCTTGTTTGTGAGGCATCACGATTGAGCCAACAGCCCCTTCCATAAATTCCGATAATCGCTCGGAGGATTTTGGGACCGGCAAAGGAGGAAGGGGGGGGGCTATTGGTTGCGTCTTTGTTGGCTCTATTTTTTTTGTTGGTTGGGATTTTTGTTGGGATGGCGGCGGTGGGGGAGAATATTTTTTTTGGCTTGGAGCCGGAGCTTGGGTTTCGGGTACAGAAATAAGAGTGACATCGATGGCCCGGAGGGGTTCCTCAACTGTCGATTGAAATCGTAGGAACAGGGCCATCATGATGACGACAGCATGGAAAAGACCTGAGGTGGCGAGTCCCCAACGGAATGAGGCGTCTTTTTGAGAAACGTCAGTAGCGAGCCCCAGGGAAATTAGACTTGGGGATTCAGCATGTCCCATTGGTCAAACGCTTAGCGGGAAAACCCGATGGTCTCGTCCTCGATTAGTGTTTCAATTTTCGGGCCGGTAATCATTCCGAGACGTTCAATTTTGGCCCCTTTGACCTCATCCATGACCTGCACAACGGTTCCGTAGGGAACCGTCTGGTCCGCTCGCAGATAGACTGAAATCAAGGGATTTAAGGTTTTGGCTTCTTGAAGTTTGGCTCGTAAATTGACCAGACTAATCGTGTCGTTGCCGAGGGATAAGGTGTGATCCCGCTGAATTGTCACAATCAATCGTTCTTCGGCTTTTATATTGTTGGCAGTTGTCGTCGGGAGGTTAATGTCTAAGCCCCGATGTAGCATCGGGGCGGTAACCATGAAAATCACCAGCAGAACTAAGACGACATCGACGAGAGGAATGACATTGATTTCAGAGAGAAATTGCCGAGGCTTTGATCCAGTGTTCATCGGGTTACTTCCACCTCAAAGGCTTTTTCCGCTTCTTCTATCGTATTGAGAAATTCAATTGTAAACGCCTCAACTCTGAAGGACATTTTTCGAATTCTAGAGAGAAAATAGTTGTAGGCCATCACAGCAGGAATTGCGGCAAATAGCCCAGCAGCAGTAGCGACAAGTGCTTCAGAGACGCCAGGAGCGACTGCGGCAATGCTTGCTGAACCTTGAAGGCCGATTTCATGGAAGGCATTGATAATGCCCAAGACGGTTCCGAGGAGACCAATAAATGGAGTCAGATTTCCTGTGGTCGCCAAAAAAGGCAAATAGGCTTCCTGTTGGCCGATTTGGTTCTGGATGATGTATTGGGCGACCTTTTCCAAATACTGTCGATTAGGGGAGCGCTCTGGGTGTTTTGCCTCCATGGGGGGTCTCGAGGTGAAGAGATCGGAGGATTCTGGCAAGCGGTCGGTAATGCCCAAATACACCACTGAACTTGGGCTATAAGCTAATGTTTGAGCCTGGCTTCTTAAGGTGTGTTGGTCGATGGGATTTTGTTCATACAATTGTAGAAATTGTGATTCTTCTTGTCGAATGCGACTAAACCGCCTGAATCTGTTCACGATGATTCCCCATGAAATCACGGAAAAAATTGACAGGATAAAAAGAATGACAATGGATAGCAGGCCCAAAGATCCAAAGAACTCAGAAGGATTAGCAGCAAAGGCCATAGATTGTGTTTCGACCTCCTCTAGGCTGGTCAGAATCTAAACAGGGGATAAGTGATACAGAAATAAACCACTGGGAGATGAGGTATGGCGGGGCCGACGGGATTTGAACCCGCGACCTCCAGATTGACAATCTGGCGTCCTAAACCTAGCTGAACGACGGCCCCGAAAATTTTTTTGATCTTGGGCAAATTGCCCACACATTCATTCAAAGCGGAAATGGAGTCGATGAAGAATTTGGTAATATATCAGATCAAGAAGACCATAAGCCAAAAAAATATATTTGGTAGGCGGAACAGGGATCGAACCTGCGACATCTGCCGTGTAAAGGCAGCGCTCTGCCAGCTGAGCTATCCGCCTAAAAATAAAAATTCTACAATTATTCTATTATAACAGTGGGTTAGACCTTGTCAACTCAAATGGAATAGTGTGGAATACATGTTTGACATGATCAGGGCACGTGGGTATAAGGCATCACGCCTTAATCAATGCGTAATGCCGGAAAAAATATGTGGTCGTCCTAGTGACGAGAGGGAAAAATAATTATGGGATATAAAATTAAAGACCTTGGCAATAAACCTCCGATGGTGGAACAAGCTCAGTTTCTGTCTAGTAAAGAACGGTTTTTGTTTTTTGTCGAAGAGAACCGAGCTTTGGTATGGGGAGGAATTTTTCTTGGTCTGGCGGTGATTGTGGCGATTGTGACATTGAGTTGGCTCAATCAAAATAACCAAGAGCATGCCTGGGAATTAGAAGGCCAGGCGCAAACAGTCTATTTGGATCGTCCTCTGGATGATGTCAAAAAGGGCCAAGAGAATATTAAAAAGGCGTCAGGAATGTTCAAAGACATCCTTAATCAATACCCCGGTACCCCTAGCGCGGGAGTCTCCTCATTTTTATTGGGAAACAGTATGATTGAGGAGAAGAATTACCAGGGGGCGATAGATGTATATACTTCATGGGTCAGGGAATATGGGCAAAATCAGATCCTCCTCGGGTTAGTCCAGCAACGATTGGGGTTTGCCTATTTACTTAATGGCAATCGAGAGGCCGCCCTAAAAGCTTTTGACGCAGTGCTGGCCAATCCACAGGCGTTAAACAAAGACCAGGTAGTTTTTGAGCTGGCGAAGATTGCAGAGGCGGATGAAAATATTACTAAAGCGGTGGAGCAGTATAAAAAGGTTATCCAAGAATTTCCTTTATCTCCGTTTGCCTCCGAAGCCGCTCTCCGAGTGAAGGTATTAGCGCCCGAAGAAGCCAAAGATTCTCCTTCATCGGAAACAAATGACCAGAGCGAAATTGAGAAGGGCAGTCCTGAAACTCCACAGTTTCAGGATAAAGAAGAGGGAAAATAGTATGGGTTCAGTCGCCTAGCCCGATTAGGTGGGTTATTGGCTCACCATTAACATACGGCCAGCCTGGATAATGCTGGAAGAGAGGTTGTTCAGTGCTCGCAAATCGTTCACACTCATACTGAATTGTTGAGCAATCGTCCATAAACTATCTCCCCGTCTGACCTTATACCATTTAGAGTTGTTTTTGCTCGAAGGGCTGACCGAAGGTTCCCCTTTTACGCGTAACCGATCTCCTGGATGAATGATATGGCTGGAGAGATTGTTTAGCCTCATCAGTGAATTTACGGATTTTCTAAATCGAGTGGCAATGCTTCCCAGGGAATCCCCGGACCGAACGCGATACCAGGTGATTTCAGTGTCAGCATCATCGTCACCAACCTCTCCACGAACCCGGAGTTTGGTTCCGACTCGTATGATATTGCTCCGCAAGTTATTCATTTCTTTCAGTTGACTTACTTTCATCCTATATCGTTTGGCTACAACCGATAAACTCTCTCCTCGTCTGACCGTATGCCATTCGGTTGGTGGGGGAGGAGGTTGGGTCCAGACAGCGAGTGTCGGGTGGAGTTCCTCAACAAGCGAGGCCATTCCAAGGGGTACCTTCAGATAATAACCAGGTGCCGTAAGGTTGGGCACGATACTGCGTCGAAGTTCAGGGTTCAGCCGTTGGAGTTCCTCAACCGGAATCCCAGTTTGTTTGGTGACGGCCGAAAGATGCACGCGTTTTGTAATCAGAACTTCTTCAAATTCATGGCGATCACCGTCCGGAGTCGTGAATCCATAGGCCGTGGGATTTTGGGCAATAAGGGTTGCCGCAATAAAGCGAGGCACATAGTCTTTTGTTTCCCGTCTTATGTGGCGTGACCGTCGAATTGTCCAAAAGTCACGGGTGCCCGTCTTTTTGATGGCCCGCGAAATCTTTCCGCTTCCCGCATTATACGCACCAAGGGCCAGAGGCCAGGAGCCAAATTGGTCATATAAATCACGAAGATGATGAGCTGCAGCAACGGTGGATTTAATCGGATCCCGCCGTTCATCCAAATACCAGTCGACATCGAGGCCATACACACGACCCGTCCCTTTCATAAATTGCCAGGGGCCGGAAGCACGGGATCGAGAAAATGCTCGTGGGTTGAACCCACTTTCAACCAGTGAAAGATACATGAGTTCCGGCGGGAGACCCAGTTCACGAAAAACGGGTTCCACAAGATCTCGGTAATGATGAAACCGGTCAAGATACGATTGAAATCGTTCATGAATTCCATACTGGAAATATTCAAGGTTTTTCTCTACGGAATCGTTCAGGACAAGGGGAATGGTGCCATATGTCCCGGGTTTTCTCTGGTGGGGGGCTTCCCATGTTTGATCGAAAACTTTGGCAAATCGAGCTAGGGCAACTTGCGACCGTTGCTCAGATGAGTCAGCAGGGTAAAAACGTAATTTCGTAGAGGCGTTAATTGAAAATTGAGTTTGGGTGTCGAGGGCTTCAAACTTGTTCTCGTCAGACAAAAAAATCCGCTGGTCCGGGGAAGCGTTAGATTCCTGAGAGACATCAACGGATAAGGGAGCATCGGGTTTTCCAGCCTCCGATGATTGGATCTGGTGTGCTGGGGTTTGAGCTAGGGCTTCTGCAGAAGACTGATTCGGGTCATCTTCCCTAGTTAACCCTGGCATGCCTGGAGTTGTTTCCCCGGTTTGATCTATGAGAATAGACGATTGTTGATTGTTATGGTTGGTGCTCGTCTCAAACGTTTGAGTCTCAATTGAGGTAGCTGGGCGAGAGTAGCTATTCGCAATGGCATAATTAAAGGTAAGAGCCTCTGTGGAATCATTGGGAGGTAAAAAAGAGGTTTCGCCGAGGGTTGGTTGAGGGCAGAGAGTTAACGTGATCAAAGTCACACTGAAGCCAACCAGTACGTTGCGGGCAAAACCAGCAGCTGGCAAAGGCATGAAGGAGCGTTGAACTTGTAACGTTTTATCTAAGTGGCTCATTTTATAAGAGTTTTCGGCAAATCTGTGCACAACTTAATAGGCTACCCTCGTAAGAAAAAATTGTCAAACATATTCATGATTTTTTGACATTGGTCGATGGGTAGAAATCCTGCACGAACCGCACCAAAAAGTAAGTGTATGAAAAGAAGAAAAAAATATGATGGGCCGGTGAATGAGAGTGGCGTTTTTATTCCAGTTATTAGGCAAAAATGTCAACGATGAGGGTTGACCGGTAGGGCCAGAGTAAAATACCGGCCCCTTTCCTCATGCAATAGTCTTTTCCCCTGCAATGTCGTGAGAATATCCGTGACGGGCACGATAATGTCTTCCTCCGATCCTGAAAAGGAGCAACCCTGCAAGGCTTTACGAATCTGTTCGACGGACTTGGGTT
Source organism: Nitrospira sp. (assembly GCA_024760505.1). GTDB lineage: Bacteria > Nitrospirota > Nitrospiria > Nitrospirales > UBA8639 > Nitrospira_E. The sequence goes on along the minus strand of CP058931.1, from coordinate 732,858 downwards.
GCTCATTGCAAAATTCTAAGATGAAAGCATGGGGTCCTTCAAATCGTTCGCTCGTCGGAGTTAAGCCTCTCCCATCATAAACGGTAAGATAGCTCAAGGCTTTTGCAAAGAAGAGAAAGGGCCGATTAGAAGAGTGATATCGCTGTTTCCACTCTTCAACAAGTCTGACGAGTTCCTTATAGAGATGTGGATCGACTTTCCAATCGATTGTGTACTCAAAATCATAAGCGATTTTGTTGAGATCAACCTGCCGTTCGTCATACACATAGGCATAGGCTAACCCCGGTCCTGTTCGGCGAATACCATAGCGTTCAGGCCATTTAAAATAAGGACTAAACCGTTCGAGCCAGAGTTTGGCCGTGGATTCTGGAGGTTGCAGGTGGATCAATGAGGGAATGAGTTCGATTTGGTGTTGGTAATCGGTATCGGTTTCCTGTGGAAAGCCCAATAAAATATTCCAGGAAAGGTCTATATTGTAATATCGGCTCCATTTTAAGCATTCAATGTTTTGTAGTGGGCTGACACCCTTATCCATTTCCTTTAGTTGGGCCGGACTCAAGCTTTCGATGCCCGGTTGCATGCATTTAACCCCACCCTTCGCCAGTGTCTGAATTTGGCGTTTATTGAGATTGCTTTTCGTCTCCATAAACACGTCCAGATCCACGTGTTCTTGGGCCAGTTGCCCGAAGACACCGTCCACATATTTCATATCAATAATATTATCGACCAAGCGAAAACGGGTGGTGTCATAGCGGCTGGAAAGATAGTCCAATTCTGAAGCGACCTGAGCAGGATTTTTTGCCCGGAATTCCATCGCTTGAGCATTTAATCCGCAAAAGGTGCAATGATGTTTTTCTCCCCACCAGCACCCACGAGATCCTTCATAGAGCAGAATCCGATTCAATCCGGTGGATCCCTGCTTGGCTAATTCCTGGAGCTCTGCAAAATAATCGTCGTAATCCGGTGGGGGCGTTTCTGAAAACTTGGTGAATAGGGTTTCCTGAGGGGTAAAGTTGATCTGTCCTTCCCGTCGAAAGGCCACTCCGGGAGGAATATCCGTTTCATCGTCCAGGAGGATGCGTTGAACCAATGGAGGAAAGGCTTGTTCCCCTTCTCCGATCACGACGTAATCAATCCAGGGAAATGCCCGAAAATGTTCAAGCCCCATTTCTCCGTCGAAATTTGCCCCCCCAAACACAATCCGAACATCGGGATATACGTCCTTGATCAATTTGGCCAGACTCAAGCTGGCGACATTTTGATCGAACGTGGAGGTGAAGCCCACCACGTCGAATTGACTCCAATCCACGGATGTCAGGCACCCGGTTAAAAATTGAGGAGCGATCGACCGGGCCATCTCTTCTAAATGACTGATCGAACAGCCGGCTTCCTGAGCCGTGTCTTCGAAGATGGGTTTAAACACAATAGGATATTCCCTGTGTTTCGGATTGTCCCGAAACAGGAGTGCAGAGAACAGCCATTCGCCAAAAAGGCCACGTTTTTCGCATAAGATTTCGTATAACGGTACCCCGATTTTATGGGCGAATTGGAGATTGAAGTGATAGGTTTGAGTACCAATCCCTTGCGCTTTTAGTAAGGACGAGAGGGTCCCTAATTGGATCGAGGGAAATTTCGAATAACTAAATGGCATGGTTACCAGTGCGACCTTCGTTCCGAAAGATCGGAAATCGGTGGTGCCCTGAGAGGCCGCAGTCTGGGTTCGTTTTGCTTCTGAAGCGACCGGGTGAATCAAAATCGGGCTGGTGGCCATAAGAGCCTTCAATAGGCAGCAGGAAGGTGAAAGGCGCGATCAGCTTTGGCGGCTAAATAAAAATCACTTTCGGTGAGGCCTTGAATCTTGTGAGTCCAAATTTCTACCTTGCATTTGCCCCAGGCCAAATATATATCAGGATGATGACCCTCAAGTTCCGCCACATTCCCTACTCGATTAGTAAAAGCCAAGGCATCTGCAAAGTTGTCAAAACTATAGGTTTTCTCAATATGACCTTGAGCATTGAGCACCCATCCCGTTTCTAATTGACCAAGTAGGTCCTGGATTTTTTGAGGTTCCAACGGAGGTACGCCCCCACGACAAGGTACGCATTTGTTATCTGCTAGACTCATTAGTTTCCTCCTTACCTTCTGAACATTTCTGGTGGATTGCCTTTTTCACCGTGATTTGTGCCAGGGAAAATCGGTTTTCTTCCCATATCCTTCGTATGAATTAGGTTGGAGGGTATGGGGAGCTCCAGACAATCGTGAGGTCATCCCATACCCCCAGCCAAGCCACTAATTATAGACATCACCAAGTTCGGTGCACAATTCCGGAGCGGAAATTGGAAAAAGCCAATGTGCAATATGGGGTATCTGTTAAGGGGGGTAGGTTATTTGGGCTGATCCGATCAAGGTCTTCGGTGACTTCAGGCCAGCACCAAATTCATCCCCTCGCGATGTTGGATGACCAGCCCTAGGGCGGAAGACCCCAGGGGAAGTGAACAGCGTATGGAGTATTTCTTTCCTTGCCAAAAGATCATTTGACAACCTGAATCCTGGACAGGTAGAAAAACACTCTAAAAGCTTAGGTCCGTCTGCTATTGGGCATTCTCGTTGTCATTCAGGACTTAAAGTTACATCAAGTGACCGATTTCCTTCCTTTTTGAAATGAGCCTCGGAAGGTCTATGCTACACGATCATGGAGTTGTGCAATGCCGGTGAATGCTCTGCGAAAACCTGGTGCGAGAATGAGTCTGCAAGAAGCCCTTGCACGAGTGGAGAAACTCAAACGGTTATCAGAAAGCAGCAATCCCCACGAGGCGGCCTTGGCCGCCATGCGATTGAAAGATTTTGATGTGGAGGTGGCCCGATTTCCACGCCCGGAACCTGTTGCTGAAGATGTTTCCCCGCCGGAGGACCATGCTTACCTTAATAAAGTTGTTGAAATACTTGATGAAGTGCCCATCGTTCCCTATGAAACGTTGGATGAGATAGAGGTAGGACAATCTGCTGATAAATCGAAAGTCAATTGGGATGAACTTCATTTTGCCCTTGTGAAGAAAGCGCAGCGTATGGGGGCAGATGCCTTGATTCATATTCAATTAAAGGGCACTGCTGAGCAAAAGGTGCTTGGAGCCACGGCATTAAAATATCTCACTCCCAAAGAGGTCTTGGAAATTCAACAATCCACGGCCTTAGAGGATGCTGAGAAAGCCTATAACCAGTCTCAAAAAGAGCGGCTTGATGAAGATCTAGCCCCTGGTATTGGCTAACTAACAAAATTTTTGTCAGAGTGAAGAAGACCTGTTAGGCTTTTATAGAAAAAAGGGGAATATGCAACCACATTCAGATTCTGGATGGACCGCCTCAAAAGAATCGGAAGGTTCATTGAGGGCGATTGCTGCCTCCTTAAAAACATACAAGGGGACGACAGACATATGAGAATATGATATGTTTCCCGCAGTGTTTACCCTCTCATCGCACCCTTGGCATTCTTTTCTTAATTCCCTCTTGTAATTTTTTTCTCACAGACTTCGGCTACGAGCAGAGAGAAATTTCACGTGTGGAAAGACCGTGAAAGCCGTCGCTATGGCCTCAAGTGGCGAAGTGTGAAGAAAAAGACCATGCAGTACTCAAGTCAGGGGGCATGCAGGTTATTGTCAAGTGGTGGTGTGATTCGCCGTTGTCACAACTCAACAAAAGGACCAACTGTGGAGAGAAGCAAAATTGTGTCAAAATTCCCAACCACTATACTCGGTATTCTGGGGATAACAGTGTGGCTCACGGTAATGAATGTGGACTTGGCCCACACCAAAGAGACTGAATTACTCTCCGTTGGGATACGGGGAGGACTTAATTCTAATACGTTAGGCATTCCGCCAACTGAAAAGGAAGATTTTCAGCAATACGACGTATTTGCGGTTGTTGGAACTCCTTGGAGTTGGGATTTTCCTTCCGGATGGGAGATACGTTTTAGATTGAATGTGGCGGCAGGTGCGTTGAGGGCGGCGGGAGAGGCCGGGTTCATTGGAGAGGTCAGCCCTGGGCTGGCCTTTTCAAAGCCAAATTGGAACCTCACCTTCGATGTAGGCGGTGGTGGGGCATATTTAAGTAGGGAAAAATACGGTCGTCAGGATATCGGAGGACCGGTTCAAATTGTGGGGCATGCTGGTATTACCTATCACCTTCCCTGGAATATATCACTGGGATGGCGATTTCATCATATTTCTGATGCAGCACTGTATGGGTCTAATAATCGGGGAGTGGATCTGCACTTGTACGAGCTTAGCTATCGGTTCTGAGGGTATTTGAGAAGATTCCTGCCATTATGGGGGTAGCGTTCCGCCGTTAAGGTCGTCCCGCTTCATCTTGTTTTTCTTTCAATGGCCGAATTATTCATCATCACACAGATGACGGCTTCCACACTAGGAGTGTTGAATACTACTAATTTCCAAGGGCATCTTGACCCACAGGCACCTTGCATATCAGAGGCCTCGGGCTGTTCAAAAAAGTTCGTCCAGCAAGGCCGCAGTCATTTTTGCGCGCAGAGCGTACATCCAGTACGTGAGCACGGAAAAATGGCGAGAACGCCGCTGGCGGCTTTTTTCAACAAGCCCCACACTGGGAAAATAAAATCCGAATACAAGAAGCCAGCTGTTTAGTGCTGACGTTGTTTGGCGATGTCGAGTGCGGCGACCCGGTAGGTTTCGGCGAGAGTCGGGAAGTTGAAAATGTTGTCAATGAATCGGTCGATAGGCATATGGTGCAGCAATCCCATTTGGCCAATATGAATCAGTTCGGTTGCTCCTTCCCCGACGATATGAATACCTAACAGGTGCTCGCCTTTTTGGTCGGCGACCATTTTGAGCAACCCATTGGTCATGCCGGAGATCTGTCCTCGTGCAATTTCATGAAACCTCGCTCTTCCCACCGTCGCTCCGCCATACTTGGCCGTGGCTTCCTGCTCGCTTAATCCCACGCTCGACATTTCAGGAATAGTATAGATCCCCATGGGAATATGCTCAGGAGCGCCCCCGGGGTTGAGACCCAAGGCATGACAGACCGCACGTCGGCCCTGTTCCATGGAACAGGATGCCAGCGATGGGGGGCCAATGACGTCACCGACGGCATAGATATGGGGAACCGTCGTTTGGCAGTGGGTATTGACCGGAATGAGCCCACGAGTCGTCGGGTGTATGCCGGTGGCCTGTAAGTTTAAATGATCCAGATTGGACACTCGTCCGAGAGCTACCAGCATTTTTTCACTTTCCAGCGTTTCACCGTTTTCTAAAAAGGTGGTCACCGTAGAGCATCCGTCCCACTGGACTGTTCCGATTTTTTGTCCACCCCGATAGTGCCCTCCGGTTTTCTCAAACGCTTCGCAAAATTCATCGGTGAGTTCTTGGTCCAAAAATTTGAGCGGGCGGTCCGCCGTATCCACCATGGTGACGTGCACTCCCAGCAAGGCAAAAATTGAGGCGTATTCACTTGCGATGACGCCACCTCCCAATACGGTCAGGGATTTCGGCAAATACACCAGGGAGAGAATGGAGTCGCTATCCAGGATATGTTCGTGGTCGATGGGAATATTATCAGGGACGCGTGGGCGCGAGCCGGTGGCGATGATGATAATCGGAGCCGTGACGAGGGCGGCAGTGCCGTCAATATTTTGGATTCGTATTTCATGGTCGGACACAAAGCCAGCACGACCATGAAGGCAGTTAATCCCATTTCGGGTGAGTTGGTCTTTCATGAACTTCCCATGCGCGCGCACGACCCGGTCCAAGCGGGTCATCAGGCTGGTGATTTTGACATCGTCGCGCATACGGAATTCAAAGACCTCAGTTGCCTGGAGAAATCGCACCATTTGAAGGGCACTTTCCCGCAAAGTTTTACTGGGTATGGTTCCCTGATAGACGCAAGCCCCTCCCACTTCGCGGGTTTGCTCAATGAGGGCCACCTGCTTTCCTGCTTTGGCGCCTTGAATAGCGGCTTTTTGTCCTGCGGGGCCGCTGCCGATCACAATGAGATCAAATGGGGTAGGTGACGTCATGGCAAAAAACACTCCACACTTGCCTTGATGGTCTCGCGCAATTCCAGTAGGGCCGTCATGTCTTCAGGGTAAAAATTCAGATCCTGCACGACGGGAAGTGTGAGGATGGTATGTTCGTCATGCGTTGAATTCACAAGCGTGACAGAGGCCAAATGATGAGCAAGGCAGGTGATCATAGCTCCCTTTGTGGGGGAAAGGCCTTGGTGGTACTGGTCGTCCTGGTAATAGCGGATCGTTTCCTGAACCGGATCGGGCAGTTGCCAGACTGCGGCCAATTTAGAGCCTGCCATGACGTGAAACTCTTCGAAGAGGGATTCAACGGTGGTCCAGGAATATGGCTCCGCTGATTTGTCGGGGGATTGGGAGAGCAGATGAAGAATGGCGGGTTTTCCGAGGGTATGCAGGAGCCCGCATAAAAAGGCGTTTTCCACATTATGACGCATTCGTCTGGCGATTTCTTTTCCGAAAAGCCCTGTCGCTAAGGCGTGTCGCCAGAGGTTCCGTACTTCCTTCTCATAGCCGGTCGTATGAAATACGCCGCTTTGAATCGACACCGAAAATGCTAACCCGGCCAACATCGTCAACCCTAACCATGTAATGGCTTGTTGCAGCGAGACGATTGGGGTTCGAGTCGCATAGGCAGGGGAATTGGCAATGCGGAGGATTTGTCCCGCAAGGGCCTGGTCCTGTTGAATCAATGAAGACAGCTTTGAGGCGTCGGCATCCGGATCGCTTGAAAGTAGAAGAACGCGATTGGCCACCACGGGCAAGAGAGGAAGATCCAGGTTTCCTCGTTCCAATTGACCGGCGAGGAAGGAACGGAGGGTTTCCCTCTCTTGTGCAAGAGGCGTGATCGTAGAGTGAGCCATGTCTCAACTTGTCGGTTTTCGAGAAACAACCTTGAGAATTGTCTAGTTAGGCCGGGTATCGGGTTTAAAAAATGAAAAAGGGAACCGGTTGAGGAAGGTCTCCGGCCCTCTTTGTTGGCCGAAGGAGTCTTCTCTCATCCCGGTCGCTTAAAGTGGGGTTGCAACCAAGCCTTTCAGGTAAAAGGCTTCTCTGAAATGAAGGCCATTCTCTCAAGGAGGTTTCGTATGTCTGCCGAGACCTGAATGAGATCTCATCCAAACCGTCGGGGTAGGAAGTGTTGAATAAAACCAATTTCCAAGGGCATATTGCCCCACAGGCACGTTGCATATTAGAGGCCTCGGGGCGGTTCAAAAAAGTCCGTCCAGCAAGGCCGCAGTCATTTTTGCGCGCAGAGCGTACTTCCAGTACGTGAGCACGGAAAAATGGCGAGAACGCCGCTGGCGGCTTTTTTCAACAGTCCCGGGTATGGTTCATCATGGTTGGCCTGGACTGACGAGGTGGTCTACAGTCAATCGAAGGGGCTGAAACAGTATGTTGAGGAGAGGCCTAAAGAAGGAGATAGCTATGAAACGGTTAGAAGGGAAAATCGCGGTGGTCACGGGAAGCAGCAGCGGGATAGGAAAGGCCATTGCCCTTCGATTCGGAGAAGAGGGAGCAACGGTGGTGGTGGCTGCCAGACGATTCGATTTATGTCAAAAGACTGCGGCACAAATACAAAAGGGTGGCGGAACTGCCCATGCTCAACAAACGGATATTTCGCAGGAAGAACAAGTCGAGACGCTCATGCAGGAGACCATTACGCGCTTTGGGCGCCTCGATATTCTAGTCAATAATGCCGGCGTGGTTGGAGGAGGACGGGTGGCTGACACATCCACAAAAATGTTTGATGAGGTGGTCGGTACCAATTTGCGGGGGACCTTTTTCTGTTGTCGAGCCGGGTTTCAGCACATGAAAAAGCAGGGAGGCGGGCTTATCATCAACATCTCCAGTGTAGCCGGCGTTCAGGCCTGGGCAGGAACAGGCACCTACAGCGCTTCAAAGCATGGCATCATGGCCTTGACCAAGTCGCTGGCCGATGAAGGGCGGGCTTTTCATATCAAGGTGAGTGCAATCTGCCCGGGTGGTGTGGCCGATGAATTAGTGGATGCGACACAAGAAGAAATCCTCAACAGTGAAAAAATCAGTCCCTATGATGTGGCCGAAACCGCCATATTTTTGGCGACATTGGGATACCATACGGTTGTGCATCAGGTTGTGCTGGATCGGCTGGGGGCTGACTGGTAAAGAACGGCAAGGCTTGAGTTGAGAAATGAGGCTCCATAAAAAAACGACCTTCCGGGATAAGCCCTGGAAGGTCGTTCTTCAATCAGACTGAAAGAAAATTTATGTAGACCAGGCAAAAACTACTTCTCGCCTTTTTCTCCATCCTTTTCATCGTCTTTTTTGTCGTCCATCTTTTTGTCGTCACCTTTATCGCCATGGTCATCCTTATCCCCATCTGCACTCAAGGGAAAGGTGTTCTGAATGGACGAATTGTCAGCCAAGGACCCGGCGAAGGTCATTCCGCCAAAGGACAAGGCAACAAGTAAGGTCAATAAAACAGTGAATAATTTAACCATGATTCAGCCCTCCAAAATTAATAAAGGTTAACCACGCTCTCCCTCGAATCATCTTGGGAGAATAACTCTAACTACCCACAGAACCGCCTAGATCAGCAAAAATCATTCCCCTGAATTATGGAAAACTCAATCGCATAACACATTGTTTTTGTTGAAGAAATGTACCTGTTTTGCCTGGTGAATTTATGAAGAATTTCTAATAATTTCACCAAAAGGAAAATTACGTTCAGAAAAAAATAAGAAAATTCATAAAAAACGATTAAAATACAATGGCTTGCATATTAGTTAAGTCCGGAGATTCTTTTGAAATTCCCAGTACCATTCACTGTAGGGTTTACCCTCCAGGGAGTATGGTTTTCACTCCATCTATTTTCATGCATACCCACTGGTGACATGCGGAAATCGGTACAAGAATAGATCTAAAGGAGTAGGGAGCGGATCACAAAAAGAGAGGGTCCAGGCGATCTGACTAAGGTGACAAAGGAGAGGAAGAATAGAACTTACAAAACGGGGGTGTTGTGGTGCGCTTAGCAGGTTACATCGCGGCCTGTTCACTGAAATACGGCGAAGGCACGGTGGGGTAGGCACGATAGATATGTCGGTAGACTTCTTCCGCCTTGACCTCCACATCCTGTTCGGCAAAGCAATCCACCGGCAAGCCGGTATCCTCGCTCCAGAGAAAATCATGGATCGCCTGCCGCACGGCATCCCTGGTGGCTTCCTTGTCCCGCCACTGGTCCACCCGCAGTTTCTCTTCCTTCAACCTTGTAAGTAACTGCGTGGCAACCGACTTGATGCGTTGGATTTCGGGTGGCCTCAAGTCCGGCTTTTTGAGTAGGTCGAAAATGGCCAGGGACTCCTCGTCTAATCCCTCTCGCACGGCCCGGTGTGCTTCATCATCGAGTTTTTTCACCAGCTTGAACAGGGCCTCGAAAGTTTGTTCGATAGTCACCCGATCTTTCTCGCGGTTGTACTCGGACACAATCTGCTCGTAATGCTGCTGAAAGTCGGTGCGCAACGGGTTTTGCCGCAAGAGGCGTTGTAGTCGTTGCTCGACCGCCTCGCGCAGGTTCTGTACCGTCGTGTTCTTTTTCGGACTGCGGTCGAACTCTTGCCGTAGTCGCTCGAAATCAATCTTGCTGATGTCGTAAGGTCTAGAGGGTTCAGCCGCGCGATCGGAACGTACCTCGATCGCCTTGTCCACCACTTGATGTAGCTGGCGGATGATATCGGTGATATCCGCCTGCTCACGATCCTGTTGCAGGCTCTTGTAGACGATATTGATCGCATTTCGATCCGTGCGGCAGGCGTTCACCCCCTGCACATTGATACAGGCCTTGAACTTCTTGAACACTTCGCGGCACATCACCTCAAAGCGCTTCCGGGTTTCGTCATTCTCGTTGGCTGCCTCCTTGCATGCGACGATGGCGGCGTTGCGCTCAAAGCTGCTCTTGTGAATCACGTCATCCAGCGCGGCATGCCGGTCAGCAAGGAAGGCTCGCACCAAGGCGATCGCTTCGCCCAAATCTGCCAGTAACTCTTCCTCGGGCCTGGCCGGCTCGGTCTGGCCGCCTTCGCCTTCCGCCTGCACCCCGGCAAACGTCGCTAGGGCTTGGCGCAAATGTTTCAGGATGCCGCAGTAGTCCACAATCAGGCCGTTGTTCTTGCCCTCGGCCACGCGGTTGGCACGGGCAATGGCCTGCATGAGGGTGTGAGCTTTGAGTGGTTTATCCAGATACAACGTTGACAACGTCGGCACATCAAAGCCCGTCAGCCACATGGCGCAGACGATGGCCACGCGTAACGGATGGTCTTCGGCCTTAAAGGCATCGTCCAGCGCCATGGTCTGCATGTTGCGGTATTCGGGCTTGGCACGCATGGACTCCGGCAGGTCGATGCCGTCTTTCATGAGCCTGCGGTGCGGCGTGATGTCCAGGTCCCATTTGTTAAATTTGGCGACCTCGCCCTGTTCCTCACTCACCACCACAGCCATGCGGGTCTCGCGCATCCAGGCAACCTGACGTTGGCGAAAGACCTCCTCCTGCTCATCGGCGGCGGGTGTTTTCTCCAGTTCCCGTATGCGCTCCTCCCAATAAAAGCCGATCAACTTGTGCAGGCGCACGCAGGTCACCTTGTCGATGCACACCAGCATCGCCTTGCCGGTCTCCCAGGCAGTGGAATAGTGCTGCACAAAGTCCCGCGCCACCTGATCCAAGCGCTTCCCGGCGGTGATGATGTGATAGTCGCGCTTGAGCTCCTTTTCCAGTCGCTGCTCCACGTCGATGTCGTCGGTTTCAATCTCTTCAAGCTTCTCGGCGATACGTTCATTGAGGTCCCCAATGGCGATACCCAGTTTCTCGCCGCGGGCATCATAATAGAGCGGCACCGTGGCGTGGTCATCCACGGCGCGCTGAAAATCATAGGTGGAGACATACTCGCCGAACACCCGGCGGGTGATCTCGTCATCTTTAAACAAGGGCGTGCCGGTGAACCCGATGTAGCTGGCGTTAGGCAGGGCATTGCGCAGGTTCAAGGCCAGCGTGCCGTACTGGGTGCGGTGCGCCTCGTCGGTGATGACGATGATGTCATCCCGAAGCGACACCACCGCTTCGTAACCCTCACCCGGCCTTTGGCCACCCTCTCCCAATGGGAGAGGGGCTGGGGGTGAGGGTGGCGTTCCCAACGCCTTGAATTTCTGAATGAGCGAAAACACATAGGCCTTGTGCTCGGTCAGCAGCATGTTCAGATGATGGCCGCTGGCGGCGCGGCACTGCTCCTGATCGCTGATCACCCCGCAGTTGGCGAAGGTCTTGTAGATCTGGGTGTCCAGGTCGTCGCGGTCGGTGAGCACCAGAAAGGTAAAATTGCCGCCCAGCTTGCGGTGGACCTTGCGGGTGAACATCACCATCGAATAACTCTTTCCAGAGCCTTGTGTATGCCAAAAAACGCCGAGACGACTCAGGTCGTTCGGTGTTTTACCCTCACCCCCAACCCCTCTCCCAGAGGGCGAGGGGAGTGTGTTTGCAAGGGATTTCAGCGTTCCTTCCGGGTCATTGATGAGAGTGTCATTGCGCACATGAACCACATTCACTCCCTGGGACTTCAGATAACCGTCCCTTTGAATATCCTTGTTTTTTTGTTCGGGTGTATCGTGGATCCCGCCGTCGAATTCGACTGCCAATGCCGCCTCATGGCAGTAAAAATCCAATATATAGTCACCATACTGATGCTGCCGTCGAAACTTCAGGCCAAGGAACCGCCGATCCCGTACAAGCTCCCAAAAGATCTCTTCCGCCGGGGTCTGCGCCTGTCGTAACTCACGTGCCCGCTGAACCAGTCCAGCAAAATCATATCCCTCTCGCATATGCACGGACTGCTCCCGACCAGACTTCTCCTTCTCCCCCTGGGGGAGGGGCGGGGTGAGGGGCCGGGCAATGGCATCGTAGCGTCGGGCGACCGCCGCGACGGCCCGGTTGACGCCGAGAAACTGGTGGTTGCGGGCGATAATCTTTTTCGGCTCACCGGCGGACTCATCAAATAGGATGAAGTTTTCCACCAGGTCGAGAAAATTGCGCTTGGCACACATACCTTTGAGCAGCGTTTCCATGTCCACCGCGCCTAACGTCTCCTCGGCCAGACGCTTCCATTCGTTGAAATGTTCCCAGCGGCTGGTGATCGAACCGATCCTGGCTTTCTCGCCGTTGGCGAACATCACCATCGCGTTGTGGTGAAAGAGGTGCGGAATGGTATCGCGGTAATCAGAGAAGTTTTTCTCGAAAGCGGTCTTGAGATTCTTGTGGAGGTTCTTGCACTCGATAAACAAGAGCGGCAGGCCGTTCACGAAGCCGACGATATCAGCCCGACGCCGGTACAGGTCGCCACGCACCCATAGCTCGCGAACGCAGAGGAAATCATTGTTCTCCGGCACATCGAAATCAAACACCCGCAGTCGCTGGCGCACCCGCTCGCCCTTGTCGTTGCGGAAGGTGACCTGCACCCCATCGCGCATCTGGGCGTACTTCTCGCGGTTGGTGGCGATCAGGGTTTGCGAAGCAACCGTCGCGGTGATTTGGCGCACCGCATCCTCGTAGGCCGCATCCGGGAGGCCCAGGTTCAGCGCCATCAGCTTTGCGCGAAGCGTGCGGGTCAGCACCACCTCACGGTCGGAGGCTCGCCCTAAACAGACCTGGCTTTTGGCCAGGTCTGCTCCCTCACCTGAATCCTCTCCCATAGGGAGGGGACTTGCTGCATTATCTGTATTCGAAACGAATATTTCGTTGTTCCAGGCCAGTACGGAACGCCAGCCGAGCTGCTGCTCCAGGTAATTGGCGGTGGTCTGCTGAACGAGGGTGTCTTCGGTGTAGGGCATCAGGAATTTTCCCAAAGACTGGCGATGGGCACGGCGTACAGTCCATCCCCAAAGCTCGCAACCGCCTCGCCATCATACAGCACCACGCCGGCAACAAAACGCTTGCCGGTAGTGTGTTTGAGTTTACGCAAGCCACGAAAGTCGGTAGCGGTAACGGTGGCCGCCGCCTTGACTTCCACGCCGGCGAGCTGGCGTACGCCCCGCTCAATGACGATGTCTACTTCCACCTTGTCACGATCCCGCAAGTGGTAGAAGTCATGCTGTTGGGGATGCCAACTGCCGAGACGGCGCAGTTCCTGATACACGAAGGTTTCCAGCATTGGCCCAAGTTGCGCACGGTCGGCGGCCAATGCGGCCGCATCCAGTCCCAGCAATCCACAGGCCAGTCCGGTGTCGCCGATATGCAGTTTGGGGGTCTTGACAAGCCGGCTGGCATGGTTGCTGTGCCAGGGGGGGAGCCGTTCGAGCAAAAAGATGTTTTCCAGCAGGGTGACATAGTCGCCGATCGTGGTGCGGCTAAGCTGGAAGGATGACGCCAGGTCGCTCAAATTGAACAATTGCGCCGTTCGGCCTGCAGCAAGGCGCAGCAGCCGGGGCAGGGCATTGAGCGCGCTGATGCGGGCCAGGTCACGTACGTCGCGCTGGATCAGGGTGGTGATGTAGTCGCGATACCAGTTGTCACGACGCCGGCCTTCAGGGCGTTCCAGTGCCGGTGGATAGCCGCCCGCCGCAATGCGCCGCAGCAACTCATCTTTCAGGCGCGGGACTTTGCGGATGGGAAAATCCCCTGCAAAAAGCCGGTCCAGAAACAGCGATGGCTTTCCCGCCAGTTCGCATTGAGCCAACGGGTGCAGGCGTTGGATAGCCATGCGCCCAGCCAGTGAGTCAGACAGATTGGGTAGCAACAGGACATTGGACGAGCCGGTAAGCAGGAAGCGTCCTGGTTGGCGGTTGCGATCCACCGCCGCCTTGAGGCTGGTGAAGAGCCCCGGTACCCGCTGCACTTCATCCAGAATGGCGCGCTCGGGCAAGGCATCCACGAAACCGATGGGGTCGGTTTCGGCCGCATCGCGAATTACATCATCGTCGAAACTGATGTAGGTGTAGCCCTGCCTGTCGCCTAGCATGCCGGCCAGTGTGCTTTTGCCGCATTGGCGAGGCCCATGAATCAGCACCACTGGCGAATCCGCCAGGGCTTCGACAAGGGCGGATTCGGCGAAACGTGGGTACAAGTGTTGAGACGGCATCGGCTGATTGTAAGTTTAGCAATCGGCTGATTGCAATGTTTTAGTGCGGCTGATTGTAAGGTTGCTATTCGGCTGATTGCAACCTTTCATTCGTCTGGTGTGTGGGTATACGATAAACACTTCTCCGCAAAACCAATCATATCCTGAAGATAGAAACGCCATTCCCTCTCCGAACCACGCGAATCAGACATGGATGGCATCCTTTTCCACATACGGGCGCAGCTCCGTGCGTAGTGCCTTGTCTGTCACCAGATCTACCGGACACCCCAGTAGATCCTCCAGATAAAACTGTGCCCCGAAATATCGCTTCGAGTTGGCCGGCCCATCGAATGAGACCAGAATATCGACATCGCTGCCCTCGTCAGCCGTATCCCGCGCCATTGAGCCGAACAGGGCCAGATCCGTGACACCAAAGCGTTCACACAGGTTCGCCTTGTGCTCCTCCAGCATTGTTATCACCTGTTCTCTTCTCATCTGTTGCGCCTTATCGCTTTCGTGTTCATGGGGTTAGCGTATCACAGTGCCATTTTTACCCAATATTCGAATCATTCTTTTCGAATTCCGACTATCACCCGAGGTGCTGCTCAAGGTAATTGGCGGTGGACTGCTGGACGAAGGTGTCTTAGGTGTAAGTCATTTGGTTGGCAGCCCTAGTTTGTCGAAGAATGCTTTATTCCTTTCTTTCGCTGAATTGACTAGGCGATCAAAGGAGATGACTTCAAGATACGCCTTATAGTTTGGGTTGTACCCGAAGTACCCAGAGTAGTCGTGAGTCGGTGTGAGACCGAGAATCTTACATCGTTTTTCAATTGTTGGCGTGATATCACAAATAGCGTAGCAGAAGCCTGGAATATCCGAAGACTTTGGTATTGGGCGGCCTGCCTGGGTCTTTACACTCCCGGTTCGGATTCGGTCTAAGTATCCCAATGCTTGCTCGATAGGGTCTTTATCTTCCCCTGCTGCCGCATCATTCCGCATTGGACGCTTTAACTCGACGATGACAATCGAAGCAAGTGGGAGTTTTCTCGAGTCAGAAACCAGGATCGGCGTATCGAAGACATTGAAGGCTATCAAGTCTGGCTCCTTTGTCTCCTCCGAGTCTGTGATAGGCATCGCTGCGAGCGTCTTGTCTGAGGCTAGGTAATCGTGAAAGGCGAGCCGCTCGTCAACCAACCAGAGATTGCATGCATCAAAAGAGACCTCGTCTGACGATTTGCCCATCGGCATGATCAGATTGTGAATCAAGTCCTCGCGCGCATACTTTCCATCACTTTGTCGGTCAATTGCTTTCTCAAGTAGATCTAGGATGACTCGACGATGCGCAACGTAGTTCGCCAAGTCAGACTTTTTAATGTCTTCTGCTGTCTTGAGATACTCGTGTAGGCGTGTGCGGTAATCCTCGTAGGCCTCATTCTCCTTAGGAGCCATTACATCATGGCCATCTGCGAGCAGGAGGCTCTCAACCTCGGCCAGGTTACGATACAGTAACAAGTCAAGATCTTTGTCATTTATCTCAGGATCAACAGCAAGTTGATCCCTCGGTATCCGATCAATAATTGGCCTGTATCTAGGTGCCTTACTGGCGACAAATTGTGAAACTCGTTCCCTCCCAAGACGTCGCTTTTCTTCGAGATAGTCTGAGAGATAGTCCGAAACACGCATTAGCACGGCATCTCGAATCTCCCTCTGAGAAAGCTCCTCCGACTCAAATAGCTCAAGTGGATTTTCTTCTATGTCGAAACTCGTCCTCTCCGACCTAACCCTTTCATCAAGGAGCGGAGAACTTACGTAGCATTCATAGATGAATTCACGCTGTCCGTCGGTTAGGCTACCGTGAAGACCGGGAACTTTTCCTTTAATCGAATTCTGCGTAACCACCCTGTTTGATGCACAATAGGCGATGGTATGGCCTCGACTGGATAATGCGGAAAGCTTGATGTGGATTAACTCAAAGTTCGTACCTTTCAAATCAAATGATTCTGTATAGGCTGCCTCAACCATCTGCTCATGGTAGATATCGTCCAGTAAGATCACTTCATCCTCATCAATAACTTCGATCTTTGGTGCACACCCCGCACGAATGAAGTACCAGAGATTGTGTTCGAATAGACTGCGTGCGATGACAGATGCCGTCTTAGGGGAGGCTTCGCGATAACGGTTCAAGAACCTCTCTAAGTGGACGACCGTCCGTCGTTCCTCATTCGATGCATCTTCTACTAGTGGATCCGAGACACCTTGTCTTGCATCGAAAGTAAAAGTTCGCTTCTGCATTATGCCTTTTGGGGATTCGTAAACGCTCTGGATGGCTGCTTTATCGAACGCTTTCAACCACAACAACCGACCGACGCCACGCGCGCCGCGATTTGCCTTATGCTCACTATCAAGGGTTAAGAAAGACTCCATATTCCCATCGGTAAAGCCTACTCCATTGTCTGTGATTGTAAATCCAACAATGTCGCCTTTGGCTTGTGGGCCAAGGCGGTTGCGCCCCTCATCTAAGTCTATTTTCATCTGCCCGACCCGAACAATTTTGACACTGATAAAGCCTTCTTCAGGAGAGAGGCTCGCATCCTCAATTGCGTGAATCGCATTAGCCACAGCCTCGAAGATAGGAAGCATACCGTTGCTAGCCGGAAGTGATGTGTTCCGAAGACGACCATGAAGGTTTGTAACTATGCTCATACAGCAATCTCCCCGTTCATCAGTTTTGGTAGGATGAGGTCGCGGGCTTTTGTAAGACGTTCGCTATTTGATCTAAGAGTATCTATTTGCTTCATTATTGGGCGAACAACGTCTGTGAACTGTGGCAATAGCATATTCGAGGGTCGCAGGATATATTGATCTTTCATAAATTTGAAGTGCCTAGCATAGAAGTAGTTGGATAAATCGATCGCATCTAATGCGAAAAAGAAATATTCCTGCGACATAGTTTCATCATTTGAGACAATTAACTGCGTTCCATCTGCACCGCAAGCAAACGGAAAGCTAATATATTTCAAAACTCGCGTGTGATCTCCGAAAACAATCACTGGTTTCCCAATATCAATGGTTGCTTCTTCATCGTCGGTATAACCGCCAATGAACTCTCGGGATTGGTCCACACAAGGAATGTCACCTGATTTAAGATAATCTGCTTTTTGTATTTTTTTTGGTCGAGCCACCTTTCCAATTACGTCCTTGACCTGCTTCTTCTCCCACCCCTCTGGGATGCCGTTGTGGATTTTGGTGTGTTCGTGTCCGGGGAAGCGGAGGTGGACGAACCATTCTTTGTAGAGCAGTCGTGCGGCCTGTTCCAGTAACTGTATTCGCCGCCGGTTGTTTTCGATCAGGTCGTCGTAGGCGGAGAGGATGGATACGATGCGTTGTTGTTCACCCAAAGGCGGCAAACTAATTTTGAAATTATCAAGTATACCCTTCGTCAGGTATTGTGTTGCAGCACCTATAGAAACGCTTTGGAAATGTGATAGAGCGGGCTTTAGGGAATAAAACAGAAAACGAATATTCAGAACATTTGGGTCGATTGTTTCGATCACATAAGTTCGCTGATAAGCATTAAATTCTCCCTCATAGTATTTCAACGGATAAATACCGGCAGCATTGTTTCCTCCCAACAAGACAGCCTTTGTATCAAATGCTGGCTTATCAATTCTGAGTGTCTGTTGGGAGCACGTAAAGAATGGAAACTCACCACCCTCTACGGCAGCATTAGAATCCAATTTTCCTGTTCTCATGAATACTATTTCACCCATTGGTATTTTTGGCCAACTCATACCCTCAATTCCTCAAAATTCTTTTTGATGGCTGTGAAAAAGTTGGAAGGGTGAAGAGTGAAGTTTGAAAAACCGCACTTGCTCTTCCTTTCAGACTTCATACCCCATCCTCCAGGATTCTGGCGATTTGCTCAGGGCTGGGGAGTTGGCCTTTGAGCGCCTTGGGCAGTCGCTTGACGATCTGGTAGGTGGCGACGCCGATGGGCTTGTCGGCGGGCATCAAGGCGTATTCCACAATGGTGCGCTTTTTCTCCTTGCAGAGGATGATGCCGATGGCTGGATGTTCGCCCTCCTCGCGCACCTGTTTGTCCAGGGCGGTGAGGTAGAACTGCATCTTGCCGACAAACTCGGGCTCGAAATCGCCAATCTTAAGTTCAATGGCCACCAGGCATT
Organism: Nitrospira sp.; assembly: GCA_024760505.1. Classification (GTDB taxonomy): domain Bacteria; phylum Nitrospirota; class Nitrospiria; order Nitrospirales; family UBA8639; genus Nitrospira_E. The sequence goes on along the minus strand of CP058931.1, from coordinate 714,544 downwards.
TGAGCCTGCGATGGAACAGCAGCAGGTCAATGAAATACTCTTTCCCCTCGACCTCCAGGCGGAACTGGCTGCCCACAAACGTGAACATCCCGCCCATGGCCCGAAGAAAATCCTCGATGCGGCCGATCAAGGCGCGTTCCAATTCGCGCTCCGAATGCTTTTCACCTAATTCCAGAAAATCGAAGGTGTATTCGTCCCTGACGGCGAGCTTGGCTTGGGCGCGTAATTCCGGGGTGAGCGTCTTATTGAAATTGGTCTGGCCCAAGAGGCTTTTCTCGTAACTCTGGTTTTCGATCTGATGGATCAACACATTCTTCGACCAGCCGAACTTGCGGGTCATGCGCAGGTAGAATTCCCGTTCAAGGAGATCCTTGCACTTGCTCATGATGGCGAGGTTGTGCGCCCAGGCAATTTCTCCAACCAGTGGTTGGAGTCTTTCGTTGTCATGGTATTCCGCATAAAACTGTCGCATGTACCAGAGGTTCTGAACCGAAAAGCCACTCACGCCAGGGAATTCTTGCCGCAGGTCGGTGGACAGCTGCTCGACTACGGATTTGCCCAACCTTCGGCGGCCTGGCGTTCGATGATGATCCGCCCGATATCCCAGTACAGCCCGACCAGTTGCGTGTTGACCGACTTCAGAGCCGCATATTGTGCTCTGCGAATCCGATCCTTGATCTCGGCGAACGCTGTTGCATAGGCGGCGGGAATTTTCCCATCCGCCGTTCTGGTCAGGCTGGACACCTTCCTTTTTCCCGTCATACTCCCTACTCCTGGAAGTTCTTCCTGATCGTCGCGGGCAGTTGCACGGCATCGGGATTATTCCTGTCCGTATCCCAATTGATCGGATTGTCGATGATGTACTGGCGGATACGGTTCAATTCGTCATCATCACGGATAATGTGTTCGTAATAATTGCGTTGCCATAATCCGGTACCGGGCGTACCGCGCAGTTCGTTGATTCGACGAGATGAAAATGTTTTGAATCCGCGGATGATTTCCGGCAATGCATGAATTTTTGCCGTAGGGGCGGGTTTCAAACCCGCCCCTACATCGATACCGACGACATGATTACGATTCAATATCATGATTCCGTGGATATGATTTGGCATCACCACGAATTGATCCGATCTCACATGAAAATAATGATCCGGCAAATCGCGCCAGATATTGGATACGATTTGTCCATACGAATTTAACACCATGTTTCCATCTTCGAGTTCACCAAACACACAATCTCTGTTCTGCGTGCACACCGTGACGAAATAGGCCCCATCCTGCGAATAGTCAAAGCCGGACAGACGAATGGAGCGCCGGTTTCGTAGGGGCGACCGGCCAGTCGCCCCTACACTGGCGGGATTGTATGTCATATTCCCAGTTCCTCAAAATTCCGTTTGATGGTGGCGGCCAGGGTGACGGACTCGGCGTTGAGGTCTTCCAGCTCGACATGGATTTCACGCAGGGTTTCCTCGAAATCGAAGTTTTCGTCCACTTCCTCGGGGGCAACGCCGACGTAGCGGCCGGGGGTGAGGCTCCAGTCGTTGACTTCAATCTCCTTCATGTCCACCAGTTTGACCAGACCTTCCACGTCGCGCAGTTTGGCTTCGGGGAAGCGTTCGGTGAGCCAGTGGGCCTGTTTCCAGAAGTAGCGCACAAGCTTTAACTGTTGCACCGCCTCTGCCCTTGCCTCATCCAGCGCTTTGATCTGTTTTCTAATCCCATTCATGCTCAGTGGCGCACCCTCACCCCCAGCCCCTCTCCCACTGGGAGAGGGGAGGCCAGCAGGCTGGGGGGAGTGTGCTTTTTGAATCGCTTCAAACAATTTTGAAGCGAGTTTAAAAAGCATGTCGGTCTGTTTGATCAGGTCTCGGCTGGTCTCGGCCATGGGCTCAAAGGCTTTGGTGAGCTTGAGTAATGCGGCGTTGGTGTCCGGTGCGGCCTCCCACTGTTTGGCGGCCTGCTGGGCGGACTTGCGGAACTGGTCGATGTCCTGCTCGAACAGGGCGGTTTCCTTTTCCAGCTCCTTCAATGCTTCCGCAACCCTCACCCCTTGCCCCTCTCCCAGGGGGAGAAGGGATATTTGTTTTAAGAACGGTTCGAGTGTGTTGCGCAAGGCCTTCAGCGCCGTGCTAAAGGCGGGCAGGGGCTGGAAGGTCTGGCCCAGGTCGTCCTTGATTTCGAAACAGGCTTGCGCTTCGTCGACGACCTTGCCGAGATACTGGGAGATTAATTGCAGGTAGCGGTCGGACTCATTCCGGTAGAGCCAGACGATGGCTTGCAGGTTTTGTTGCTGCTCGGGAGAGAAATCGTAGATCTTGCGCGTGACCTTGCGGTAGACGTTGCGCGCGTCGATCATCAGCACCTTGCCTTTGTGGGCCTTGGGTTTGTTGCGGTTTAAAAACCACAGTTCGCAGGGCACGGTGCGGGTGTAGAAGAAGTTGGAGCGGATGGCGATCATGGCATCCACGTCGCCGGTCTCCACCAGCTTCTGCCGCACTTTGGCCTCACCGCCGCCTGCGCTGGAGGCCTGGGAGGACATGACAAACCCGGCGCGGCCTTTGTCATTCAGGTAGCTGTAGAAGTAGCTGATCCAGATGTAGTTCCCGTTGCTGACCTTGCCCCCTTTGTTGACGCCGGGCAGGCCGAAGGGCAGGCGCGGATCGGATTTGACCTTGTCGGCGTCGATCTCGTCGACGTTGAAGGGCGGATTGGCCATGACGTAGTCGGTCTTGCCGACCAGCTCGTGCGGGTCTTCGTAGTAGGTGATGGCCTTCTGGATGTCGCCTTCCAGGCCGTGCACGGCCAGATTCATCTTGGCCAGGCGGATGGTGGTGGCGTTTTTCTCCAGGCCGCGGAAGGTGAGTTTTTCCGTTGGGCTGTCGCCATGTTCTTCGACGATGCGGGCGCTCTGCACGAACATACCGCCGGAACCGCAGGCCGGGTCCAGCACGGTGCCGCGCTCCGGGTCGAGCACATGGGCGATGAGCGAGACCAGGGAAATGGGGGTGAAGAACTCACCGGCATCATGGGCCTTCTGGTCGGCAAACTGGGTGAGGAAATATTCGTAGATGCGGCCGAAGACATCGCCTTTGACGGTTTTCAGCTCCTCGGGGTTGAGGGTGCGGAGCAACTGGCCGAGTACCTGGTTGTCCAACTCCTGGTATTCGCCCTTGGGCAGGATGCCGCGCAGGTTGTCGTAATCCTTTTCGATAGACTCCATCGCCTCGATGATGGCCTTTGCACGATCGGCGCTATCTGGCAACGAGACGAGATAGTCGAACTGGGCCTGCGGCTGCAGATAAATGGCGCTTTGCTGGGAGAAGTCCTCCTTGGTCAGCGCACGCGTCTTGCCGCCACGGCTGGGAAGCGTCGGCTCGATCTTGGCTTTTACCGTGAGATAGCGGCTGTAGGCATGGCGGAGGAACACCAGGCCCATTACCGGCAGGAAGTATTCATTGCTGGCGTAGTTGGAGTTGGCGCGCAGGTTGTCGGCGGCGCTCCAGAGGCGAGTTTCAATGGCTTCGATGTGTTCGAGTTGGGACATGTCGGTTTGGGTTCTCGTTAGTTGGCGGTGGTGTCAGTATGCCCACGCAGCACGTTGTGGTCTTCCATTAGCCGTCTAGACATCGGGTCTACCCCTTCATTTGTCGGTGCTTGCTTCGGCTGCCTCTCTGCGAACTGTTCGTGGGCTATGCCTCGCTTTATCCTTATGAAGATTTAGTGAAATATAGCATTTGATTAATTTATTGCCATCCAACCAAGCCAGTATTTTTTTTGGGGCTAATTGGAACAAAGAGTGGTTTTGCTGCAGCCATGGAAACCCAAATGCAGATTCATTTTGTTATAACGATTAGACTTTCCCAAAGCCCTTCCATCAACGCGTCAGTTCCCAAATCCTTAAGCTTCTGTTTTCTGTGATTACCCATCGGCTATCGTTCCGGAAGTTCCGTGCCCCGGTTTATGATCTCCACATATCCCCTATAACTGAACAGCCGATTGCGTTTTTGCGCGGTGAGCTCCTGTACGACGCCGAGTTTCTGTAAGTGTGCCAAAGCCTTGTTCACGGTGGCCGGGGTTATGCCGGTTTTTTCAACCAGCCAGTTGGACGTGGCGATGGGGTGTTCCATCAAGGCCCGGTGAACTTGCAGGGTGGAAGCGGTGGCCCGGCCCAGCCCGCTGATTTTGTCACAATCCTGTTTGAACTCGGTGAGAAGCTGCTGGGCCGTTTCCACCGCCTGGGTGGCGGTGACCGTGACCGCCTCGGCAAAAAATTCAAGCCAGGCTTCCCAATTGCCGGTCATACGGACTTGGTTGAGCAATTCGTAATACTGTTGTCGATGTGTTTTGAAATAGAGGCTTAAATAGAGCATTGGCTCCCGTAACATCTTCTGTTCGCACAGCAGCAGCGTGATCAAGAGACGGCCAAGGCGGCCGTTGCCATCCAGAAACGGGTGGATGGTTTCGAACTGCACATGTGCCAGCGCCGCCTTAAGCAGGACCGGGGTGGGTTCGGGTTTGTCGTGGAGGAAGAGTTCGAGGGTACCCATGCACGCAAGCACTTTTTCCGGCGGAGGCGGTACAAAAATGGCGTTGCCGGGACGAGTGCCACCGATCCAGTTCTGGCTGCGCCGGAACTCTCCGGGGGTTTGGGTACTGCCGCGACCCTTGGTCAGCAAGACACCGTGGATTTCCTGGATCAACCGAAGGGAGAGAGGGAATCCCTCCGCCAAACGGCGCAACCCATGATGGAGGGCCGCCACGTAGTTACTGACCTCCCGTACGTCGTCCAGGGGGACGCCGGTTTCCTGATCCAGCTCGAATAGCAACAGGTCCGATAACGACGACTGTGTTCCTTCTATCATCGAAGAGAGCACCGCCTCTTTGCGGACATACATGTAGAGGAATATGGAGGTGTCCGGCAGAAGCGTTGAGACGCTGTCCAATCGCCCAATCGCCAACAGCGCCTGGTCGAATTTACTGCGCAAATCCGGTGTCCAGTCGATGGGTGGATGTGGTGGAAGTGGGGCCGGGACAAAGGCCTTTACGTTTTCGCCGGTCGTCGTCACCGTCACGTAATGGCCTTGCAGGTTGCGTTTCATGCTTTTTTCTCGGTATTACAAATAAACCTAAAATAACCGTAATTATTATTTTAGGTTGCCTGCTTTACCTAAAATAAAATAGAATGACGAAAAAGGCAAGTGAATTCAGGTAGTTGGGTTCATCGATTTTTTAAAACGGGATGAGCAAGAAATGGGTATGCCCATCTAAAACCAGGAAAAATTCTGACCTAAGAGTTTCGGTGTTATTTCAGGCGGGAGGATACTTCTGCCCGTGCCCTCAATCCGTTTGAAGACCTCGGCGACATTGAAACTGGTAACCCCTAAAGACGAGACAGATTTTGGATGGAAGGGACTACAACGTTCATGGGGGGTGCTCAGCTATATCCTTTGCCCGGTCCCGTGCCATCCAATCAGGCAAGTTTGTTCTTGCGAGTCCTTTCACCCAAATAGTTGTTGGCCCTGCCCTAGGTCGTCTAAGGGAATGGCTTCCACGTTGTCAGATAAAAGAAAGCGTTTATTGCCGGATTCAATCATTACCCGGTAATTTCCGCGTCAAGGTTGTTTTACCCAACCGCTGGTCCGACCTTACAACTACTTTCCTTGACGGGTTGGCTGCTTTTTGTGTGGAGAAAGTAGAATGGGTCTTTCCATGTTCAAAAAAGATAGGACCATGAAAATCGAGCATAGTATGGTGGATTTTCATAGTGCTGATTCAGGGAGGAAATGATGTGTTAACCTTAGTGTTCTCGGCTGGATAGCCAAAAACTTGTCAATAAATTGGGTTCGTTCTTGAAGCTGTACGGGTGAGTAGCGGCCATTTCTTGGTGTGAGTCGGGTATAGTCTTGAAGGGCTAAGCAGGCACGATGGGCTTTATATGATCTAAGATGAGCCGCGATTTGTTTTAAGATGTCCAGTGCTTGGCGATTGGCGACTTGGTAGGTAAAGCTGGGGGTGTGGTTGGCTTTGGTAATGCGTTTGTTAGTGATCTTGCCCACTCCGGTGATTTCCTGAACATACTTCAGGATGCTTAGTTCCGTACTGCTGACGGTTATGACTAAAGCTCGATGTTTGTTGAGATTTCTTCTCGACAGGGTGATGGTACCTTCTCCATCGATGAGCGCCGCGAGATAGCCTACCTCCAGAGCTGATAGCGTTTTTACGGTTTGGTATATCATTACAATCCCTGCGGCATTGTAGGCTGGGTTCAAAATAAAAAAAAGGCCTCTGGATTTTTTGATCCAGAGGCCGATTGGTGGAGGTGAGGGGACGGATGTTCCATGCTTTTCAGCGTGGGCCGGACTATGCCTTCATCCACGTGGGATGCGGGGCGTCTTAGCATCGAAGGATGCTCCGAGTGCCCGCTCATCTGACGACCAGCGGGTCTCTGAGTCTCTACAGGGCCAAAGGAGTTAGCCTCCTTCGACCCCTCGGCGTTGCCATGGCCCGGTGTGTCTCCGAGCGGTAGGGTTCACCGAATGAGCCCCGTGTTCACCCGAGGATTGCTCCCCGGGGCGACCATGTTTGTTAATCGAACCCCTGTCCGAGAACATTCAGCGCAACAGCCCTACGTGTGTAGCCGATGATTTGTTATTCGCAGTTGCCCACGCCCACCGACCGGCTTAGAGCACCCGCTAGCCCAGAATGTTCTCGTCCGCCGCCGCTGAGCACCGGCATTGGACCAGCCTGCAGTGTGACGCCCCTTCCTCACCCGCAGGCAAAGAGAGGAGGGACGTCGCGGTCAATTAAGCCGCGAGAGCCAAGTTATCGTTGGCACTTAATGTTTTCCCGAAGGTTTTACGAGACTCCGAGAGCTCGACACGCTCTGTTGACCTCTTGATTCCCGTCGAAGCCAGTCACCCCCTTGTTACAGTTCAACTTTTTCTCCCTGACAATCAGAGAGTTTCTTTATTATACACTGATCCTCCCTTTAAGTTCACAAACATTATCTTTGGGAAGATTGTTCTTTTTATAAGATAGCCACTAAAGAAGAAAGATCAACCGACTGTGTGCCAAGGGGACAAGACCTTCAACTCCGTCATCTTTAATTTATTGAAACCCTGGAGCCTTTTGAAGTCTGAGGCAGTCTCCGGCTCCGTTCATTCCAGACTATGCTTTTTTAAGTGTTCCGGGATCCTTCTTTTGGGATAATCTTCTTCGGTTGTGATTTTTCTCACACCTTCTGGTATGGGTGGAGAATGATTTTTTAGGATGGGTGATGAGATTCAATGTAAAAAGCAGAGAAGAGAAAGGAGCAGAGGCCTATGGCGGCGTGGACGTTGTTAGTGGTGGCAGGAATTTTTGAGATTATCTGGGCCACGGGATTGAAATATACGGATGGGTTTACCAGGTTGTGGCCGAGTGTTGGCACTGTTATGGCCATGGCCGTCAGTATGATTTGCCTGTCGTTAGCTTTCCGGGTAATCCCGATGGGAACCGCTTACACGGTGTGGACGGGTATTGGTGCCGTGGGCACGGTTCTCTTGGGTATTCTGTTATTTGATGAGCCGAAAAATGCTGCCAGATTAGTCTGTATTACTCTCATTATTGTGGGCATTGCGGGGTTAAAGTTGTCTGGTCCTTCTTGATCAAAAAAAGCGTTTGTGGGTTCTTTTTCTTATCGCCCTGTGATTTCAGGTAAAAAGAGGTGGGCAGGAATATGAGAGGGGTGGATATCCCTGTTTTCACAAAGAGCCCGCATCTGAAAAAATGCCCTATGTTTACCAATTTGCCGGCAGGAAGGCTGGAAACGGGAGATGCTTCGGTGGTGTGGGGGAGTGCTTAAATGGAGTACTGGAAGTCGGCACGGCCCCTGGGAGGTTCAGTGAGAATCCCCCTGGATTTGAGCAAATCAATAATTTGGTGAGTGCAGTCGTCGAAGTTTTCCGGCCCTGCAAAAATCAGATCGGTATCCGGTTGAGGCCCTTGTAAATCTTTGGCCATGTGGATGGTGATGACCGGAATCGGGTTCACCAACGTTTGCACGGTTTGTACAATGTGTTTCATCGGTTCTTTGAGGGCATTGGTTGTGGAAATCACCAGTGAGCCTGTGTCAGTCAGCAAACGCACGACTTCGCCAAACCGTCTGATGATTTCATCCGGTTTCGTGTCAACGAGATCAGCATCAAGTCCCCGTTGCAGATTCTCCGGCGCGAGAAGGTAGGCATGCCGGCCTTCCGCGACGAGCACGGTTTCCAGTTTTCGAGCCAGAAAGCCTTTTGCAGTCACATCGGGCCCGGTGAGTAAGACCACAGCCGCTCGATGTCCATAGTGTTGGGCCCGGTCTTCGGCTCCCACATCTCCCTTGACCCATGCGGAATCCCGTTCGCGTGCCTCCGTTCGAAAATCTTCCTGGTCATCCTGGACCAGTTCCGTGATGATTCCCCCTCCTGCCACATCGTACTCATCCACCAATACAAACCGGCCGGTCGTCTCGAACTGCGCATAGAGATCAAAGGCGATGGGAGATTTGGTCCGAAGCGTGATGTCGGCAACTTCATTCCGTTTCACGGTGGTTTGTGTCTGTCGGTCGTCTAAATTGGTGGCGTCCACAATGCGGTGAATGGTTGCCACTTCGCAGGGGACTTCCCTGGTGGCCAGTCGTAAGACATAGGGACGGCGGGTTTCTAAGGGACGCCCTCCTAACCAGAACAAGTTGGCACGAATGCGGGTGGAGACCAGCGGCCTGGCATTATCGTGTGTCGCAATTTCCCCCCGTTCCACAAAAATTTGTTCATCCAGGGTAATGCCGACGGATTGGCCGGCTTCGGCTTGAGTTGGCGGTGGATCGATATTAAAAGCTTCAATCGTTTCGATATTGGCTGTCTTGTTGGAGGGGGAAAAGACCAGCCGGTCACCAATCTTGAGTTTTCCTGCCGTGATCCGGCCAACTAAAATCCGGCGGGCGTCGAACTTATACACGTCCTGGATGGGAAGACGAAGGGTTTGTTCGGCACGTTTGGATTCCAGATGGAAATGCGCCAGGGAATCCAATACGGATGGTCCGGTGTACCACGGGGTTTCCGGGCTTGATTTGATGATGTTGATGCCCTGTTTGGCGCTCGCGGGGATAACGTATTGGGGAATGACGTTCAATTGGGTGAGAAATTCCCGGTATTCTTTTTCGATGGCGTGGAATGTGTCTTCCCGATAATTGACCAGGTCCATTTTATTGACGACCACCGTCACCTGTTTAACTCCTAACATGGAGAGCAACAGCCCATGCCGTTTTGATTGGTCGCGTACGCCTTCCAGGGCATCAATGACCAGGAGCGCCGCTTCGGCACGAGCGGCACCTGACACCATATTTTTCAAGAATTCCTTATGGCCTGGTGCGTCAATAATGATGTATTGTCGCCCGCCCCAGGAGAAAAAGGTTCGGGCTGTGTCGATGGTGATCCCCTGTTGTTGCTCTTCTAAAAACGCATCAAACAGAAAGGCGTATTCGAATTCTTTGCCCTGTTGCTTGCAAATGGCCTGGATTTTTTCGATCTTGCCGGTTGGTAAGGTTCCGGTGTCGGCATACAGACGACCCAATAGCGTGGATTTGCCGTGGTCGACGTGACCCACGATCACGATATTCATTCTCTCCCGGATGGAATTGTCCTGGGGAGTGTTGTGAGATTGGCCTATGGCTGGTGTGACCGTCATTTTCACATGTATCCATCTTTGCGTAATTGTTCCATGCCTCGTCCTTCGTCTTGTGCGCGTCCTGCCCGCTCCGCCACCTTGGTGTTGCGTAATTCAATGATGACTTCATCCACATTTTTCGAGGTGGAATCAATTGGTGTCGTGCATGGGGCGCATCCCAGACTGCGATAGCGTTTGCCGGTGCCTTGATCCAGATAGAGATTATCCAGAAAGGGAATATTTTCTAATTTGATGTACTCCCAAATATTGATCTCTGTCCAATCCAAAAGAGGATGGATCCGGATATGGGTGCCCGGAGGAAACGAAAGTTTATATTGATCCCAAAGTTCGGGGGGCTGATCGCGAAAATCCCATTCATTGTTTTTGTCCCGCGGGGAGAAATACCGCTCCTTCGCCCTGGTACTATCCTCGTCCGATCGCACACCCAAAATGACCCCTGTGTAACCCTTCTCTTCCAGTAATTGTTTTAACCCTTGGGTTTTTAAGGCGGTGCAACATTCCACACGTCCCTTCGTGTGGTTCATGCCTTCGGCCAGGGCTTTTTTGTTTTGGCCCACGATCAGATTTAATCGCCATTCGCGTGCTAGGCGATCCCGATATTCAATCATTTCAGGAATCTTATAGCTGGTGTCGACATGGAGTAACGGGAAGGGGACATGACCAAAAAATGCTTTTCTGGCCAACCACAATAACACTGTAGAATCTTTGCCCATGGACCACAGCATGGCCAGGTTATCAAAGTTTTTATACGCCTCACGCAGGATATAGACGCTTTGATCTTCTAACTGGCGGATATGGTTCATGCGGGCACCACCGCCGGTGCAGGTGGGACAACGAATGTGGACTGTGGAGGGCGTCCTTGGGCCAAGGCGGTAAAGAACGCTCCGGCTTTTCCCGAATCCAGGGTATCCTGGGCAAGTGGTGTGGCTTGCGCAAGAGAAGAAGCCAACCCTGCGGCATACATTAGTAAGGCTGCATTCATGATCACCCAGTTCCGTCGGTCGCCTTTCTGGCGATCGACGAGTAATTGCGTTATCAATTGGGCTTCATGTTGGGGGTTCCCGGATCCCGGCCCATTGATGGTCGAACTCATGGCTTGAAACGGTCCGGACCGGAATCCGGCATCATCGGGACGAAAGACTAACGATGAAATATGCCCGCTTCGTAATTCGCGCGCCAAGGAGGGGGCGGAGAGGGACAGTTCGGGAAATCCTTCGACTCCTTGAATAATCAATGCCCGCTTCGCGCCCAGCATGTCCAAAGCTTCCACCATCTTATCCAGGTATGGAGGATGGGAAATCCCAATGACTTGTGAGCCGACCCTGGCCGGGTTCAGGAGTCTGGACACCTGATGGGACAGATTTTGCAGTCCGAATGCCTGACGCAGGTCCAGTAATTTGGTTAACGGTGCATGATATCCTGCTAAATCCATGTACACCCAGGGCGATTGAGCGCCATGTTCAATTGCTTCAGCCGCAGTATTGGCGATAGGAAGCTGTAAGTGACGAAGGACTTGAGGGAGATCGTAGGGGAGGTCGGGGTTTTCTACGCCATGCATGAAGAGACCTGCGCCGGCTGAAGCCGCGACAAGACTTGCGGCGATGACCACATGGATGGTGTTGTGTTTTTCTCCATAGAGAGGCAGGTCCACAATGTTTTCGGCATGCGGGAGTGGAATCGGTGGCGCCCACCTGCGGACCGTTGTGGTGAACGCGGCGAGTTCGCTGATGGATTCGGTTTTGATACGCATGGCCATCAAAAACGCTCCCACCTGAACGTCAGTGGCTTGCCCTTCAATAATGGCGTTCAGAGCCAGCTTGGCCTCGTCCCAGGTCAAATCCTTGGCACCCTTCAGCCCTTTTCCAATTTTTGCAATCAGATGATCCATGCCATGATTCCGGGTTAAAAGGTCAAAACCTGGTCAGCGGGAAGAACAGCTTCCTTCCAGAAGGCCTCGGCGGTTTGCACTTCATCTAATTCCGGAATAAGTTCTTCGACTTTCACTCCAAAATATTTCAGAGAATCCTTACACACCGAAAATTTGACGTTTCCTTTTTCTTTAGAGGTTTGCATGAGTTTCGAGAGGTCCGCTTTATCCTCTTTTTTCAACAGTTCACGAACAAAGCCTTCTCGCCCTTTAAACTCCGGGGACATGGTCAATTCTTTGATCTTGGTTTTGGTCATTCGACCTGCGGCTTCGTCACGGAAATAGCCACTCACCTCGATGCCACTGGCCGCTGCCAGGGCTATCCACTCACAGGCTTGGAACAGGTTGTTCCAGCCCCCTTTGGTAATAATGACGGCAATTTTTTTCACTGGCAATCTCCAATAGCTATTTGATTGAGAAAAATGAATGTAAAGTCATGAATGACGGCATGGTCACGTGGCTGGATTATCATCGATGAAGTCCACATTCGGTTTTCCCCGAACTTTTCCATCGTCCGGAGCGTGGGTCGTCTCCTGGCATAACCGGTGCCGTGCAATGGGTACATCCAATGCTGGGATAGTGTTGATCATGCAATGTATTGTAGGGAACAGCATGCGTGCGAATGTATTCCCAGACCTGTTCCCATGACCAGGCCGCTAGGGGGTTGAATTTTACAAGCCCAAACTTTGCATCCCACTCAACAATGGCGGCATTCGCACGAGTGGGTGATTGATCACGCCGAATACCTGTCATCCACGCCGCATACTTTCCCAGGATGCGTGTGAGAGGCTCAACCTTTCGCAGTGAGCAACATTGGTCGGGATCCCGCAGCCATAAGGCTTCCCCAAACTCTGTGGCTTGTTCGGAAGGACTGAGCGTTGATTTGACCTGGATGATCTGATCATCCTTTAACTGATAGTGTTGAATCATCCGATCCCGAACGGCATGGGTTTCAGGAAATAAAAAATCCGTATCTAAATAAAAGAGTGTGCTGCCTGGATTGGCACGAAACATCATATCGGCCAGAACAACATCCTCGGCCCCAAAACTACAGGCCAGAATAATCGTTCCTCCATATTCCGCAATCGCGGTCTCGACAATCTTCCGAGGAGTCTGGCCCTCCATGGATCGATTGACCGCGATGAGTTCTTCCGGAGTTGGATGGGTATTGAGGAAAAGAGCCATGGCGTTTTACAGTTCTACTTTCTCCACTAACACTCGGAAATGCTGCTCCTCGGCGTCTATGGGTTCCTGTTCGAGCACATTGTGCCCATCGTTTCGAAGACTTACTGGGACGTTGCGAATCGGATCGCCGCCGTCCAACCATACTTCCAACTGGTCACCGTGGTCCATCATTTCTAATTTCAACTTGGTTTTCACGTAATTCATGGGACAGGCCACGCCCCGTAGGTCGTAGACGGGCACGCCTGACGGGGAGGTTGTCTTGTCAGGTGGTGTGGGGACGGTCCTGGTTGATTCAGTGGATTTTTGTCCCAGTTCAGCAGGAGCCAACTTGAGGTCCTGGCCGATTTGGTCCGAAACGGTCCGGCAGAGATCCACGAAACCTTTTGTGAATGCGATTTTTCCTTGCGTCAGGTCAGCCGAGGCGTCTTTGTTCCCCAGATCTCCCACTGTCATGGCCAGATTGTGGTATTCCGCCGGCATAAGCCCTTTGGCCACAATCAACTTGTCAAATTCCGCTAAGGTGTCGGCATCCGTATTCGGATCAATCCCTTCTGTGACAAGGATGGCTTTTGCTCCTGCCACCACGGCTCGATAGGCTTTGTTAATGGCAAACGCGTATTGGTGCTTTTCAGCCAACAGGCGTGCTTGATACAGTTCCTGTTCCGCTTCGAGGATCCGATTGTCGATCATCTCCAATGCGCCCCCGGCGCATTCGCCGGGTCCGAGGTCCTCAACTGAAAATTCCTCATCGCCTTCCCAGTCAATATAGAATTGTGAATCCTCTTGATATGTGGGAAGAATGGTGTAGGGGATCAGTTCATCTTTTAGTTGGAGTTTTCCAGTGCGATCAATGAACGCCAGGAGGGACTCCCCATTTTTTCTATCCCGGCGATAGAGATCCAGCAGGTGCTGGACGGCAGCGGGGACGTTTTTCGCAGGGACCTTCACAATGAGTTGGGCAATTTTGGCCGTGCCGTTGACCCGTCCCCCAAGGTGCAATTCATACACTGGCGCCACATGGTCTCCAATGCGTTTGCCGACTCCATGCAAGCCGATTGTGGCGATATGATGTTGAGCGCAGGAATTGTGGCAGCCACTGATTTTCACGTTCACCCCTTCCAGGTCCTCTGCGATCTTTCCGGCAGGGAACACTTCTGCCAGCGCTCGAGCCAGTCCCTTAGAAGAGGTGATTCCCAGTCCGCAGGTGTCGGTCCCTGGGCAGGAGACGATATCGGCGACGCCTTCAGCTCCAGGGTCGCCCAACCCATGAGCGACTAATTCGTCATAGAAGTGCCGGAGACGCAGTTCGGGAAGCCATCGCACCATGATGTTCTGATTGATGGTGGTACGAAGGTTTCCGTTGGCATACCGTTCGGCGAGATCGGCCAGTCCAAACATTTGCTCAGACGTAATATCACCGGAGGGGAGTCTCACCACCGCCGTTCTATACCCTGACTGGCGTTGCGCAATCACATTGGTTGCACACCAATGATCGAACGCCTCTTGAGATGAGGGATCTTCATGTTGTGCTGAGCTTTGAGGGTGGCTGTTCCCATTGCCTTGGGCGGAGGTGCCGTTCCCGGATTTCGTCGGCATCACCAAGGGAGGATCATCAGGATACGGGGCCGTTTCCAATCCAAGTTTGGTGGCGCCGGATTGCAACATGGCGTCGTAGGTCTCTTTCCATCGTTGAGAAAATTCCTCAAACCCTAATTTGTCAATGACAAATTTCATCCGGGCTTTGCTTCGATTTTTTCGATTACCTAAATTATCAAACACCTTGAGCATGGCTTCGATGGCGGGAATCAATTCTTCCATGGGAACGAATTCATGAAGTACTTTGGCGAGACGCGGAGTGGACCCCAATCCGCCTCCCACGACCATCTTGAATCCCGGAACCCCTTTGGGATTGCGAGCAGCCAGAAGCCCGACATCGTGGATGGGAGTGAGGGCACAGTCCTGCTTACAGCCGGAAAAGGCAATTTTAAATTTGCGAGGGAGACTCTGGTTGAGAGGATTCCGTAATAAATGATAAGCCACGGTTTTCGCGTAGGGGGTCACGTCAAACACCTCGCCGGGGCATACTCCTGCCAACGCACAGGCTGTGACATTTCGGACGGTATTGGCGCAGGCTTCCCGCGTGGTGAGTCCAACTTCCGCCAGTTTTCGCATGATGGTGCCAACGTGGCGGAGGGGAACAAAGTGCAGTTGAATATCCTGCCGCGTCGTGACATGGCCCACGCCGGTCGCAAAGGTATCCGCAATGTCTGCCACTTGGCGTAGTTGATTGGCGTTCAGACCACCAAAGGGAATCTTGATCCGGACCATTTGGACATCGGCCTGGCGTTGACCATAAATGCCGTATTGGAGTCGAAATGGTTTGAACACGTCGGCTGGAGTGTCCCCGGATTGCAGGCGATTGACCTCATCTTCGAAAGTTTCTATTTCTTCAAGAATCTCCTGGGGTATCGGAACCGTGTGAATAGGAGGGTGGCTTGTGACCGGTGAGGTGCTCATGATAATTCTCCAAATCCCGTATAGAGGGGTAAATTTCTAGGGTTGGCTTAAAAATGCCCTAATTTCTGTTCGACCCTGGAATGGTCCGTCCTTTGCCAAAGCTAAATATGATACATCAGGCAGCGCTGGGTTTCGAGGGTTTGATACTGTT
Source organism: Nitrospira sp. (assembly GCA_024760505.1). Lineage (GTDB taxonomy): Bacteria > Nitrospirota > Nitrospiria > Nitrospirales > UBA8639 > Nitrospira_E. The sequence goes on along the minus strand of CP058931.1, from coordinate 699,056 downwards.
CGACCAATTTTTGTAGGGAAATGCCCCGCAGAACTGCCTGCTCCGCCTCTTGAACCTGTTGCCAAATATTTGAAAGTAAGACGTTCGGAACCTGTCGGCTTTCCGAATGGCCGTTGGTGTGCCCATGTTGGAGCAATGGTTCTGTCGCCCACCCATTCATTGAATTGACTAAATCCGCAAGGGAAATCTGACCGGGGTGTTGTGCCAGGGTATACCCTCCTTGTGCTCCTCGAAGGCTCCTAATAATCCCGGCTTGTTTCAAGTGCTGAAGGATTTGTTCAATAAAGCGAGAGGGGATTCCCTGTCGCTGAGCGATGATTTTGGCTTGAAGCGGAATGGATCTGTCCTGCTTTGCTAGCTCGATTGTGGCCATAATTCCATAGGTGACTTTGATCGGAAACTTGTTCATATTTTAATTCATACTAAAACGATAGGAATAATGTGCAATATAAAATTTGCAGAAAACATTTGTCAAGAAATATGAGGCGAACTTTTTCTCAAAAAAAGATGTGCCGGGCAAAAACGGGTGCCTGAACCATTGGCTCCGGGAGGGCTTTATCATCAGTGAGCCATTGATTCAAACAAAAAAACTGAACAACAATCGTAGGGCCACTAAATATTGGGAAAAAATAGGCCGATACCATGACTGGGGAAAGCCCCGGAGAAAGTCGGTTGCAATGTTTGGGAGCTGTGAGAGGACCAATGAGATGAAAGACCTTGCTGATCTGCTTGAAGAAGTCCATACCATCGTCCAGTCTATCCGGGAAGAAAAGATGATACTTGAAGGTCGGGTGAAATCGTTAGAGAACGAATTATCGACCATGGAGAAAGCGAAAAAGTCCATTGCTTTTGATCTACAGGAAACGAAGGAAAGACTCGGACGGGAACTACAAGCTACAAAGGAAAAATTGGATCAGGTGCATCCGGCAATACAAAGTTTGCAAAATGAGCTGCAGAATGTCGAAGTACAGAATAATCTTCTGGTTATGGATCTCAAACAGAAAGACCAAGAAATACAAGCATTAGAATTGCGTCTTCGTGAATACACTTCCTTGACTGCTTCATCTTTCCGCGCTGACAAGCCCGTCGGCTAAGCTCCGGGAATGCCTTTCAACTCAAATCCTCCGACTCTGGCGAAATGTCTTAAAACCCCGATCTAGCGTTGGTTCCTTCCTGAGTCGAATTCATAACCCCGGGCAGCATTTTCCTTTCTGGTATGATGGCGTCTTTAAAGGTCCCAAAAAGGGGAATCCCTCCACTTTGCCAATGCCCGATTTGGGCCGGTGAACGATAAACAGGAATACGCTTAGGGTTGAAATCCCAAGCCTGAGCGTTGTGATGTCAGGATTCGTTGGGGGAAGAGCGATTCATCCCCATGCCCGAACTTTTTCCTGGACCAGATGGATTTTTTCAGAAATGCGTTCATTGCTTTTGCCTCTTCTTTCGTGGATATACCCTGTCGTTTGGGCATTAAGGTGTGAGCCAGATGGGAAATGCCTGGTTGGTTAGGCCACTCAGAATGTGTTCTGGCGTTGCTCATCAGAATTAACCGTCAGAAGAGATCCAATGAGGTGGCGGTACAAAGGATAGTCTGCTCAAAGGATTCGAGGGCATCAACCCTATACGCGATCCGTTCCTTCCCAAGGATGGGGGTCATGTGGCCCGCTTTCTTGAAAAAAGGGAGGAATGAAACCTCTTCTTCATTGTACAATGGGCCATCTTTACCAGGGAGATGAGAAGAATTTCCTTTATTAAGTCAGGGTAGTTTCATTCAGCAAAAGAGTTATCACGGCACGTTTTACCCACTTGTCATGAGAGGAGGATCCTATGGCATCCAAAGTAAAAAAAGCCCAGCCTAAGAAGAAGGGACCGTTACCATCAAAACCAACGGTCGTTGCAAAAAAGAAGGCAGCACCCAAGCGTTCCCCATCCAAGAGTCCGGGGTTGGCTTCAGGGTCTCGAAATCCCTCAACAAAAATCAAAACGGCAGCTACCCCTAAAACGAAAAAACCGGCTCAACAGAGTCCTCGCACAGCGGCGACGTCTGAGTTGCAGGTTGGGGATCCTGCTCCTGCTTTTTCCCTCCCCGATGATACTGGACGCATTGTGAATTCATCTGAGCTTCGAGGAAAAAAAGTGGTGGTCTATTTCTACCCGAAAGATGACACGCCCGGATGTACGACAGAAGCCTGTTCGTTTCGGGATGGTATTCAGGAATTGAGAAAGAGCGGGGCGGTCGTGTTCGGAGTGAGTGCGGATTCAGTCTCCTCTCACCGGAAGTTTTCCGATAAGTTTCAACTCAATTTCCCCTTGTTAAGCGATGAGTCTAAGGCCATGATTCAGGCCTATGGGGTGTGGAAAGAAAAATCAATGTATGGCCGAAAATATATGGGGATTGAACGAACAACAGTGGTGATTGATGAAGACGGGACCATAAGGAACGTATTCCCTAAAGTCAAAGTGAACGGGCATTTTACTGAAGTGCTTCAAGCTCTTCGATAGTTTAGCCAAGAGAAATGATGACAGGCGAGGGGAAAAATCCTACCCATTTCGTTCATGGGTGTCCCCGATTTGGGAAAAAGTCTCCTCCCCGAAGATGGCATTCGCATTGAGATAATATTTGAATTCAAGCAGGTTATGCGACGGATCTTCCAGGAAAAACGTCAAATGTTCGAGAGGAGTATCAGGAAATCGTCGACGGGGTTCACGAAAAAATATGAGGCTATTCGTTTGGGCCCGGTTCCGGAGTTCATTCCACTCCTCTTCCGTCCTGCAGATTAGCCCGAAATGTCGGGGGTAGATACTTGTTTGTTGGGGGCCAAGGTCCTCGGTCACATGGGCGACAATTTGGTGGCCGTGGAAATTTAATGTGATGGCGACGGAAGACTGGCGGCCCAAGCCGCATCCAAGGCCTTCAACATAAAATTTTTTCGTGGATTCGATATCCTTAACCGGAATGGAGAGATGAAAGGTGGAAGAGGACATTTAATAGACTCCTTCAGGAATTATCGCATGTTTCGGATGATCAATGAAAATATGGTGTTAATTGTCGATGAACGGCTAAGATTGAGCGTTTCATTTTACGCACCCCCCTTCAGGGAAAACGGTTTTTGACGACAGGCTTACCACGACCGTTCCAATACCCGGCACTCATCCAGGGGGTGGTATGCCGAATCGCAAACCTGCCGGTGGGATCGAGGATGAGGCATCCGGCCTCTCCCTGTATTCGGTTGACGAGTGTCTTCAGTGCATAGTTGGCAGCTTTTACGGGCGTCCAGCCTAGCTCGAGCAGGATAGCTAGATGTTTGGCCATGCCGGCTCGTATGATGGATTCTCCTAAGCCTGTCATGGAAATAGCCCCGGCGGTATCATCGGCATACACTCCCGCGCCGATTAAGGGGGTATCTCCAACACGGCCAGGTAACATGACCGCAACTCCCCCTGTTGAGGCCCCTGCGGCAAGATGGCCGGCACAGTCTAGAGCGACCGCCCCGACGGTGTCATACAATCCTAACTGACGGTAAAGCGCCTGGGATTTAGGGTTAATCGTGTTTCGTGAACTCCGTTTGTTCCTGAGGGGAGTCGAACTCTTCAGATGGACCAATCGGGCTAAACCAAAATGGCCAGCCAATCGATTGGCATGTGAGCCGACTATCAATACATGGTCGGTGTCGGTCATGATCCGTCGCGCGGCGCAGATTGGATGAAGATATCCTTCCAGCCCTGCTACACCGCCAGCCGATAAGGTCTGCCCGTCCATGATCGATGCGTCCATCCGTTGAATCCCGTCGAGTTGTCGAAGCGATCCTCGCCCGGCATTAAACAATCCCGATTCTTCCAGGTAACGGATCATGGTTTCTACCGCATCTAATGATGAATGCCCTGTCTTGAGGCATTCATATCCCTTTACGAGTGCCTCTGTCAGACAAACGGACTGACTGTGGGTTGGTTGTCGGGAGCCTGCGCCCCCATGGATCAGGACTTTTGGAGTCAGGATGATGGTGGGTTTAGCCAAAGGACGAAGGAGTTAATAAAAAAGAGTGGAGTGACGGGTCGTGACCGCTTCCAGTGTTAAGCCGGCTGTTCAATTTTTATTTTCTCATAATATGTGCATTGGTTGCGACCGTGGGATTTAGAATGATAGGCGGCTTTGTCTGCGGCAAGGAGAAGGGCGGTGATATCGGGATAGGGCATATCCGGAGTGTGTGTTGCGACTCCCAGAGAAATGGTGACGGCAATGTTTTGATTTTTAGCTATTTCATGGGTTGTATTGCGAAACGCGGAGAGGATTCTTTTACACACTATTTTAGCGGCGGGTGATGAGGTTTTCGGGAGAATGAGCACGAATTCTTCTCCTCCGTATCGTCCGACCATATCGGTGGTGCGAACCTGCGCAAGCAGTAGACGTGCTGTGGATTGAAGAACGCTATCCCCCGCCTGGTGTCCATAGGTATCATTGACGAATTTGAATTTATCAAGGTCTCCAAATACCAGGGTCAAACATTCTTCATTGGCGAGCGCCTGTTTAAAAGAGGAGTCTAAGTATTGATCGAGGTATGCTCTTGCCAATGTCCCGGTGAGGGGATCATTACGGTGGATTTCTTCCAAATTGTGGAATTGGGCTTCCATCGTTGCTTTGTTGATTTGGAGTTCCTGAACTTCTTTAATAGTCTGAAGGCTTCGAAGGAGAAGTGTCTCCCTGGCTTTTTCCAGAATGGCTTGAGGTTCGGTCCACGTCTGTAGGTCTGTCTGAAAAATTTTCTCTGTCTCTGGAATAAGTTCTTCGGTCGTTTCCAGCACCTCCATAAGCGCCTCTGGAGTGAGGTTCAGCAAGTTATGCGCTTCTTCTTTAACAACCTGGAGATATTCGCTATGAGACTCGCGTAGAAATATTTCCGCAATTTTCCCTGACAGCGACACACAATAGACAAATTTCGCCCGTTCATCTTGCGGGGGAATGCGGGAGGAATCATCGCTTCCGGCTATAGCCAACCGGATGCGGTCTGGAAAATTCCACTGCCTCAAGAGCCAACTTCCCACAGCGGCATGATTCACGGCTAGACAATGCTTTTCGTGGGCGATAATGCTGGCATGGCATGTTTGATCCAGGTCAGGGTGATCGTACAGGTCAGGAAACACCTGATCGAGGGCGAGCATCCCCAGATCTTGTATGAGACTCGAAAGATACAATTCTTCTATTATTCCGGTTAATCCACACGTCGTCCCTAGGACACGACAGGCTGTTCCAGCTAGGATGGCACGTTTCCAATACAGCGAATAGTCCAAGCCAGACTTTCGATGGGTCTGAAGCGATTTAATTAACGAAAAGGACAGAGCGAGGGAAATCGTCGCGTTGAGACCGAGGACCATGACCGCTTGATGAAGATTCTCGATTTTTTTGGAATAAGGGTATAAGGGAGAATTGGCGATTCGTAGAATTTTGCTGGCCAGCGCCGGATCACAATGCAGAATTTTGATGATACGGTCGATGTCGACTTCGGGTTCGTTGGCTAAGTTGATTATTTTTATGGCGACGTTTGTCGGGCTTGGAAGGCTTGGGCAGGATTTTAATTTATTTTCAAGTTCTGGTGTCATACAGGACTCTTGGTCAGAAGATCTTCGTAAGTGTCTCGAAAGGCTCTGTATCCGAAGATCTACAAATCCTCATGGTACCGGGATCCATGAATACGAGGATATATCCGTGATGTTTTCTGATTATAGGCATTTCGGCATATTTTTATGTCATCTGAATAGGCGTGAGAGGAAAATTGTTTTCTCTCCTTTTAATTTGGAGGCGATCCTCCTGATTGACCCGCTCGAAGCGAGAAAGCGGGATCAAGTAAAATGCAAATGAAAAACATGGGACCTCGAGATAATTGTGATGTTCTGTCACATTGATTTTGACTAGGCTGTTTTTGTCGGGTTTGCAAATTCTCTGGATGATGGGACGTGCCATCCCGGAAAATCCAGCGAGGCAGCGAAGAGGGCTGGGCAGGTGGGTCACCATATTGAGGAACGAGCTAAGGAAACGGCCGTGAAGACGAGCGCTTAGTGGAAAAGCTGGCTTTGCGCTTGGTTCAGGCTAGGATCCTGAAAACGATCCAGGTCTAATCGGACAAAACCAAGGCCCGCGACACAGAGTTCAAAATTCGTTGAAAGCGTTTGAAAGAGTGCGGGTGGATTTTTGCCCTGAGGATCTTGATGGGTAGCGACAATACTGTAGGAGCGTTTGCCGGCTTTGACGTAATCCACCAAAAAATCTTTGTGGTGAATAAGTCCGGAGCATTTTATCCGTTTGCAATATTCGGGGAAGAGTCCGGCCAGGAACAAGGTCAAATCCCCAATATGACGATGAATATCCCGCTCTTTTTCCGCGGAAGACTGTTGGCTATGGGATTCGGCCGCGTACAGGAGTTCCACCACTGTTTCGACGGGTTCTCCCTCATGGTCTTTGATACGGGAGAGTTGATCGATATGGATAAATTCGAGAAGCAGGTTTGAAACATATTCCGTCACTTGAAAATCTGGCCATCCCAATGCTTCGGAAAAGTTTCGTTCTGTCAACCGGCCAAATAACTGCCTTAGAGGATGTTGCTCAGGGATTTGTGTCATCAATGCCCTTCCCTCTCTTTCCACCGAATGTCCCTTCGTCAGGGTGTGTCGGTTTCTATGTATGTCTATCGGCCTGATGTAAGAGGTTCTTAACCTTATTTACTCCTTTGCCTGCCCTGCTGTCCAGGATGAGGGTCATTGGACCGTCATTGTCCAATGACACGACCATTGTCTTCCCAAACATTCCTGCTTGTACAGACAGATCGAGGGCTCGGAATTGTTCCAGTAATTCCTGATATCGCAACCGGGCTTCTTCCGGAGGCGCTGCTGATTCAAAGCTTGGGCGTCGTCCTTTTTCGGTATTAGCCAGTAAGGTAAATTGAGAGATCAGGAGGAGTTCGCCATTGATGTCTTGAAGGGCATCAGTCATTTTCCCTTGTGGGTCCGGGAAAATTCGTAGGCGAGGAATTTTCTGGACCATGAAGGACACGTCTTGTTCGGTATCGCCTTGGGCCACACCTAACAGAATGACGAGCCCCCGGTTGATGCGGGCGATGACTTGGCTTTCCACTGTGACTGAAGCCTGCCTGACGCGTTGAATAACGGCAATCATGAGCCCTTTCGTGATATCGCTTATTTAAGGACAGCCGGGCATGATGACGGTATGCCTGTCAGTCCGTATGCTTACGTTGTAGAAGTTGGTCTGCGTATCTTTCGTCGCAACATGTGCGTCAGGTGCATGAGCTCCTCTGACTTGAATACATGGTGAACGGAAAAATATCCAATCGTGCTTGCAATAAGCGCCAGAGTCAACCAGGCAACTTTTTCGAGGCTCTGTCCTGTTGTCTGCCATAGCGGGAATCCTGCAATCCAGAGAGAAACGGCGATGAGAGGGAGAAGGGCTATTCCTGTGCGGACCAGGGATAGGCCGAGTGTCTTCCACAGTAACCCCTGAAGCCGGTTCCCCAATATGGTCAGTAGGATAAGGGTGTTCCCCATTGCGGCACATGCGGTCGCCAGGGCTAACCCGGTGTATTGAAGCCATTGCATAAGCCATAATGACAGCCCAATGTTGAGGCCAACCGAAGCTACAGCCACGATGGCTGGTGTCTTTGTATCTTGAAGGGAATAAAACGCGGTTGCCAGTATTCGATAACTGGCGAACGCCCACAATCCGATTGAAAATCCGAGAAGGGCCGAAGCGGTTCCAAACGTGTCCATGGCCGAAAAGGCGCCATGCTCGAAAAACACGTGAATAATAGGTATGCGTAATAGGATCAGCCCAACCATTGATGGAAGGATGATAAATAGTACCATGCGTAACCCGAAATTTATCGTTTCCCGTAGTTCATGAATGGCTCCACGGGCTGCTTGGCCGGATAAGGTTGGCAAAATGGCTGTGGCCATTGCCACACCAAATATCCCTAACGGGAATTGAATGAGGCGCATTCCATAAAACAGATACGTGGGGCCCCCTTGAAAATATGAAGCTAAAATCGTGCTGATGGTGAGGTTGATTTGGGTCACAGCTAAGCCTAACAAGGAGGGAATGAGCAGAAAACCCATTCGTTTCACTCCGGGATGGCGCGGATGAAAATTCCAGGACAACGGGAAATCATGCTTGCGTAAACTGGGTAATTGCATGAGGAATTGAGCGAGCCCTCCCACCACAATGCCAATGGCTACAGCCAGAATCGCCTGATCAAATAACGGGGAAACGGCTACTGCAAAAAAAATGACACACAGATTAAAAAAGACAGGAGCCAAGGCAGGAACGGCGAATGAATGAAGGGAATTGAGTATTCCCATGGCCAGGGCCGCCAGGCTCACGAAGAGTAAGTAGGGGAACATGATCTGCGTGAGGAGCGTGGTCGTGGCGAGTTGATTCGCTTGACCATGGAGGCCTGGCGCAAGAAGCCAGACGAGACTCGGAGCGGCAACGATGCCCATTAAGGTGACAAGGGTCACGAGCGTCAGAAGCGTGGTGAATGCTGCGCTGGCTAATTCCCAGGTTTCCTGCTTGGAGCGGGTCGAATGATATTCGGTGAACACCGGGATAAAGGCGGAAGACATGGATCCTTCCGCAAAAAGTTCTCGCAACAGGTTAGGAATTCGATAGGCGATGTAAAAGGCGTCTGCTGAAGCGTTGGCGCCAAACAAATTGGCGAGAGTGACATCTCGAATAAATCCAAGAATCCGACTGCAGAAAGTGGCTCCGCCGATCAGTCCGGCCGCACGGCTAATACGATGGGCCTCTCCTTGTGGAGATGGCGGGGCTGGTGGAGGTTGAGCTGATTGAGACATCCGAATCGGAATGTTACCGGAAAGGGTTGAGTTGTTTCACCTGTCAGTTGTCAGAGGGCGATTGTCTTGCTCTTGCTCAAGTATTATTAAAGGCCCGGGTCCGCACTCAGAGCCTGGATACGGATTTTTTCGCTTGTTTCTGAATTGACACCCTCTAAATCATGCTTTAGCATCAATTCCCTTTTGTCCATCCAATTCTCCATCTTATGACAAGATCCTCGTTGACTCAATCCAGTCTGCCACGATGGTGGTGTTTTGCGACCGCGTTCTCGACCGGTGCGGTGGTGATGGCGTTGGAAATTTTAGGAAGCCGACTTCTCGCGCCGGTTTTTGGCAGTTCCCTATTTGTCTGGGGCGCGCTGATCGGGGTGGTCCTGGCTGCCATGAGCAGTGGATATGCCGCTGGAGGCTGGCTGGCTGATCGATATGCTCCGCAAAGAGTGTTGGCCGGGCTGTTGTTGCTGTCCGGCGCTTGGACCCTGTTATTGGCATGGGTAGGGCAGCCCGTCGTTTTTGGAGTGGCCCAATGGATTCAGGATCCTCGCTGGGGGCCATGTTTTGCAGCCAGTGTGCTATTGGCGGTTCCGGCATTTGGATTGAGCGGCGTTCTCCCGGCCCTCTTGCGTTTGGCTATCGGGGATATGGGGCATCTTGGACGTCATACCGGTGGCATGATTGCGGTTTCAACCATCGGAAGCCTCATCGGAACCTGGGGGACGTCCTTTTATCTTTTAACCTGGCTGGGTAGTGCCACATTAGTCGCTATCCTTGGCGTGGTTCAAATATGTCTTGGTCTATGGTGGACCTTCAGAATTGGAATACTCCAGCCGAGTCTACAGGCCTTGCTTCTTGCGGGAGTAGCCGGAATGACTTGGATGGGTTTTCATCCGGTCAGCATTTTGCCACCGGCTATTTATCAGGAGGATAGCCCGTACCAACAGGTTAGAGTGAGTGAAAATGATTTATTCCGGTATCTTATTTTGGACAATACCTTCCACGCGGTGATGTGGAAAGCGACGCCGGAATCTCTTGCCTTGCCCTACAGCCAAGTCATGATGGGTGTGTTGCCAATTGTCGAGAATCCTAAGCGAGGATTGATTTTAGGTCATGGCGGAGGATCATTGGCAAAGTGGCTAGGGAAGAACTGGCCGGATTTGGAATTAGATGTGGTCGAAATGGATCCGTCTGTGGTCCGGGCTGCTGAACGGTATTTTGGTTATACGCCACCGCTCAACCATCATGTTTATGTGGAAGACGCCCGCACGTTTTTACGAAACAATCCTTTCCAGTATGATGTGGTGTGGGTCGATGTGTTTGCCAGGCATCTCATTCCGTTCCATGTGACGACTCAGGAATTCTTTGAGGAATTACGGAAGCATGTGCACCCTGAAGGCGCGGTTGCCGTTAATCTGGCGTCTTCCGATTCGCCTGCGAATGTTCGCCGTGCACAAGCCGTGTTGACCACGATGCGCCTGGCCTTTCCTGATGTGGTGTCCTACGGTGTTGCGGGCCCTGAATGGTTAGATACAAAAAAAGGATCCGTGAACCTGATTTTTTTTGGTGGAAAACCTGTCTCTGTTATGCGTGGTTCGCACTTTTTGAATGTTCTGGCTCGTCAGATGAATCGGGATCGATTTCCGCCAGAAGGGTTTGCATTTTTCATGTCACAGGAGCCGGTCGTCCTGGCTCCCGGCCAGATTCTGACTGATGATTTCTCCCCGCTAGATTTACTTCAGGGGGAAGGGTAAGCATCCCTTTCGCTTCGAGGTAGCAGGATTCCTCCCTTCATTCCTAAAAACGACCTAGAATACCTCTCCGCTTGCTGAGGAGAGTTTCACGAGAAAGGTGACCTGTTCCAGGTTGTAACGGTGGGAATACTCCGGGTGTTGTAATAAACCCTAAGAGGCCACTCTAACCAAAGAAGGGATCCACTCATGTGTCGTCTGGCGTAAACTGCTTTGGCGTTTTTGATTGCCAAGAGTTATTTTGTCTTTGGCGGTTTTCACTGCCCACGTTTAACAGGTGTCTCTAATCCCAATGTATAGGTGTATACCAGAATTGCTGGTTTGAACCGTCCAACCCTAGTTTGATTTTGGCCTTCTGGAAGCGTTGTTGCGCCCATTCTAAGCCTGAAGACAAGGATTGTCTGGAGACAGGCGATCGAAGGAGATAGCAATATGTTCAAAAAGTATGGGGCCTGATGTCATCCTATTTTGAACAGACAGCCTCTGGCCAAAACTTGTATCGAATTTGTGGTAGCTGAGCGCCGTCAAAATTCGGGAGATCATAAAGACATCGATCAACCACGGCTACCTCATCTCTGGTAAATTCGAAGACTTTCCGTGTTTTCCAAAATTGATCCAGTGTAAAATAATCGCCTGTGGTTGGCTTCTCCGCCAGTGCAGCCTGAAGTGCTTTGAAGACGGCGGTGTCAGTTCCTGGAATACGTCCGTTGTTGCGGGTAATGCACCATTTTATGATTTCGGCTACCCCGTACATGCTTAGATCAATTTTCTGCTTTTCTTCGGCCATGATTTCCTCCTTACAAACAGACAAAAAGACAAGGGACCTCTATAACATAAAGAGAGTCGAGTCATCCAGTGTGCGAAGGCCATACCTTTCAAAAATGTCTCTGGTAAATTCTGTAGCCTGGTAGAAAAAGAGGGTTTATCGGGCTACGAGTAGGTTTTACATCATTTGGAAAAATCCGTATACTCGAGGCGCTGGGCATGGTTTATCCTGCATCTATAATTGCATCCTCTCAACCCACATATTCTGGAGAAAGGCAAGAAGAATTGTATTCCAGTCAATCTTTGTGGGCTCGACTTGTCATTCCTCTGGGCCTTTTGGGCCTGCTGTCTTTGGTCGGTTGTCCTACGCGGGAAGAGTATCATCCTCCTGATCTGATTTATCATTATTTGGATATTCCAGTCGGGAAAAACCCTACGTCAATCCGAGCCAGTGATTTTAACGGCGATGGATTTACGGATTTGATCACCAGCAATATTCAGGGAAATTCCCTGTCACTGCTCTTGGGAAAAGGGGACGGGAGTTTTCAAGACCAAAAAACGATTTCTGCCTGTCAGGAGCCGAGGAATGTGGCTGTGGATGATTTTAATCTTGACCATGTGCCGGATTTCGTTGTGGCGTGCTCTGGGGATAATCATGCTCTCGTGTTTTTGGGACAAGGCGATGGCACTTTTTTGCGTGGGGCCCAATACCTGGTTCATCGTACGCCAGTGAGTATTGCCACAGGAGATTTTAATGAAGATTTTCTTCCTGATTTAGCGGTGGCCCTCCGCAACGACAAAATCCAAATCCTGTTGGGGATGGGGAACGGCAAATTTCGATTGGGACCGTTATATGAATATGGAGATACGCCTACCTCTGTGGCTACCGAGGATTTGAATGGGGATAAACATTTGGATTTGGCCGTGTCCAATGGAGGGCCGATGAGTCATGCGGTGTCGATCTGGCTGGGTTTGGGGGATGGCACCTTCCAAGCTCCAACTGACTATCGTACTGGCAAGAGGCCATTGGGTGTCTCCTTTGGAGACTTCAATACTGATCGAGCCATAGATCTTCTCGTGATTAACGGTGAAATGAACACGATTACCGTGTTTTTAGGAAACGGGGATGGGACTTTCCAAGAGGGAAGGGAGTCGGGCGGTGATGCGGGTCCAAATTTTGGAGTGGCACAGGATTTTGACGGCGACAAAATTCCGGATGTGGCCGTTGCCAATATTCAATCCGGAAGTATTTCGTTGTTATTTGGGAAGGGCGATGGGACCTTTCATTATCCTCCAAGAGATTATCCCACTCCGCATGCCCCCTTTGCATTAACCACCCTATCGATTGCAACCGGTCGAGGGGAAGAACCGGGATTGGCGGTCGTGAATAATGCTTCAAGTAATGTCTCTATTTTTTTACATCATGGGTTAAATATCCGGAAGGGCCAATTACCGGCCACTCCATCTTGAATACTTCTTCAAATGTGATGTTCTTGACACCAGATTTCTGCAATGTTTACAGTAGTTTTGCCTTTCAGAAAGAGGCGTAACGCCAGTCCGAAGCGTGATTCAGCCTCGTGAGGAGAATGTGCGAACTTTTGGCTGGTGGTTTGGAATGGGGTCTCTCTTGACCCTAGCTGTCTTGCTTGTTCAGGGAGGCATGAGAGACCTGATCTATGGTTCTTCGTATTCTGGGACATGGGAAGGAATTCTTTCCATGGGACTGACGGTTTTTGGAGGTGGCGTTCTTGCCGGCTGTGTGGCGGTGATTCTAAATCGACTTCGCTAGACAACCGGGAAGTTTCAGGGAAAAGCCTGTAAGGGGCTGTGATCTTCTTGGTTTTTGGGGTTGCCGAGGAAAAAGTGGGGATTGTCCCATCCGCTCATCGTGAGTATCCAGGAGTAGGTCTGTATCGATATGACGTGTCTCAGATGCCAAGGAACCATGCTGATTGAACGTCAGTACACCCGAGTGTCCCGCCGGTTCAATGCAAAATGTATCAATTGCGGATTTTGGTTTGATTTAGCAGATGTGTTGCGCTTTTTTAAGCGCGTTCTTGAAAGCGGTTACAACGGTCAAAAAATCCGCGAAACCCTCTAGCCTGTCTGAAGCCTCCCACCTTACTTTCAACTCTGCAGCTCAAAAAATTAATAAACTGATTAAGTCTCTGTCTGTTCCTTGTGGGGTGGCAAGCATCTGAGTGAATTTTTAGGATTATGCCGTGGCGTATTGGATTTTTATTTCTGAGGGCATGACTTAACTGTCCTGGTTTCCGGAATAACGTTCCTTTCCTCTCTCAATACCTGATTCCACATTTTGATCACAGTTTTTTAGAGCAAGAATTTCATGACCTTGTACTTTGCCCCATACCCCAAGATTAATGTGAGGCCAAAACCTGTAGTCTCTTAACAAAGAAACTTTTTCAATTAACCTTTAGCTAATTCTTTAAGAGTGGTGCGGATGAGGTCTTCGAGTTCGTAGGCTTCGTCCAATTTAGCCGTCGCGAGATTCATGGCTTTTTTGACTTCTGGTGCGCGATATCCCAAATTGATGAGGGCGGAGGCGGCTTCTTCCTTGAGAAAGTTGGTCGGTTCGGTCGGGGCTGGTGAGGGCTTGTGGGAATCCGGAAGCATGATGCGATTAGTTTTGTCTTTTAACTCCAGAACGATTCGACTCGCCGATTTTTTCCCGACTCCGGGGATGGAACCTAAGGTTTCAAGATCACCGGTTTCAATAGCTGTACACAAATCAGGGATGGAAAGGGTCGATAACGCACTCAGGGCGAGTTTCGGTCCGACGCCGCTGATGGTGGTAAGCAGTGAAAAAGCTTGTTTCTCTTCAGTGGTGGAAAATCCAAAAAGCTGAATGGTGTCATTCCGCAAGTGGGTTGAGACATAAACTTGCACTGTGGAATTGATTTCAGGAAGGCTGAAATAGGTAGAAAGGGCAATAAACACATGATAGCCCACGCCTTGCACAGAAATTACGGCGTCCTGCGGGGTTTTTGAAAAGAGGGTTCCTGACAGGGAGGCGATCATGATTGTGCGAAACTCACACTTTCTGCAAATGGTGAAGGGAATGTAGGGATTGTGAAGGAGCAGAGTAGGAATTAAGAAGGATAATGCCAAGGAAGAGCAGAGTAGAACCTAGAAGGCAGAGAGCCTGTCCGAGATTAGCGATCATAACGAGGCTCTGCTTGTTTGAGTCAGGCGTTTTGAACGTTTGAAGCGAATTGCTGAATAATTGGACGAAACGGATCTGAAAATCTGGAGAACCCCAGCGCTTCCGCAATAGATCGGTCTAATATCGGACAGCCTCCTAGGCACTGTCGGCAGCCATTTTCTCCATCAATTCGTCAGAAATTTCAAAGTTGGCATGGACCTTGGACACGTCTTCGTTTTCCTCTAGGAGATCCATGAGTTTTAAGGCTTGCTCTGCATCTCTGCCTTCAAGTTGAATGTGGTTTTGTGCGATAAAGGTCAGCTCGGACAGACTGGTTTCAATCTGAGCCTTCTGTATTGCTTCTTTGACTGCTTCAAAATTTGCTGGTTCCGAAATGACCTCAAATCCGGTGGGGGTTTGTTTTACGTCCTCAGCTCCGGCTTCCAGTGCCAGCTCGAATAGTTGTTCTTCAGTTACCCCCTGGTTCTCGATGACCAGTAACCCTTTTTTTTGGAATTGCCAGGCGACTGCGCCGGCTTCGGCCATCGTGCCATTATTTTTCGTAAGAATATTTCGAACTTCGGCCACCGTCCGATTACGTTTATCGGTCGAAATTTCTAGAAGAAGTGCTGTGCCTCCTGGTCCATAGCCCTCCAACATAAACTCTTCAAATTGCATTCCCGGAAGTTCCCCGGTACCTCGCTGAATAGCCCGTTTGACCGTATCGGCAGGCATATTCACTTCTTTGGATTTCGCAATAGCTTGGCGTAAAGCAGGATTGCCGTCCGGGTCGCCGCCGCTACGAGCGGCAATGGAAATCTCACGGATCACGCGCGTGAAAATTTTCCCCCGCTTGGCATCTTGTGCGCCTTTGTGACGCTTAATTGTTGACCAATGACTATGTCCACCCATGCTCGCGATCCATTTCCTATTATTTAAGGCATCGAATAATATCAGATATAATATCAGAATGTGCCCCGCGTGGGCTTCTATCACAGTAATTGAAAGGGAGTCAATGCACGTGGCCATGGCAGTATGAGAGGCTTGGAATCGCAAGCAAGATGGATAGTTGTTGTCCTGAAGAGTCAGCAAGCTATATCCTGAACAATTGATTTTCTTCTTTATCCGGTGTTAAGGAAATTGGTCATGCGCATTGTGTTTATGGGCACCCCAGCCTTTTCGGTTCCTACGCTTCAGCAGTTATTGAAGACAGAATTTTCTGTCGTCGGTGTTGTGTGTCAGCCTGACCGACCGAGTGGGCGTGGGAAGAAAGTTCAAGTGGGGCCGGTAAAGGCACTGGCATTGTCACAAGATATCCCTGTGGTGCAGCCTGAAAAAATGAAGGATCCCAAATTACTTGAAACTCTTCGAGCATGGGAGCCTGAAGTGGTGGTGGTGGCTGCGTTTGGTCGAATTTTGCCCAAACCCATTCTTGATCTTCCCCCGAAAGGATGCCTGAATGTTCATGGTTCCCTTCTCCCGAAATATCGGGGGGCTGCTCCCATTCAATGGGCTGTAATCCAGGGAGAGGTGAAGACCGGGGTTACCATTATGCTTATGGACGAAGGGATGGACACGGGGGCCATTCTTCAACAGGAAGAAATTTCTATTGGCCCGGACGAAACCTCAGGAGAGTTAGCTCCACGAATGGCTCAGGTTGGCGGAGCCCTACTGGTCAGGACTCTGCGAGGATGGGTCACGGGCACAATACCTCCTATCCCTCAAAATGATTCGGCGGCGACTATGGCGCCCATTTTAACCAAAGAAGATGGGTTGCTGTATTGGGATCGGCCGGCGCGAACCCTCGCCAATCGCATTCGCGGACTGTCGCCCTGGCCTGGTGTGTATACTTTCCTGGAGGGTGAACGATGGGGGATTTGGAAAGTCCAAGTTGAAGATCAAGAACCAGGTATCCGGGACACTGCCCATGACATTTCTCAGGTCCCAGGCACCATTACTGCCGTCACGAAACAGGCCATCCGTGTCCAAACTGGGCAGGGAAGTTTGAATCTTTTGGAGATTCAACCTGAAAATAAAAAACGCATGCACGTTTCTGACTATGTAGCCGGGCATCGAGTTACCATCGGCATGACCTTTTCAATGGGGAAGCAGGACGATTGTGCTGTGTAATTGTGTGGGGCCGGCAGGGTTCTGGTGTCAGGCGTTTCCGTATGACCCGTTTTGGTGAAAAAGGATACTATGATGACCGATCAGACCTCAGAGTTATTGGCGTATATACAGAGTCAAATAGAGGAAATCACTACTATTCACGCACAGGCGGAGAAAGCCCTCAATGCGGTGCAGGGGAAAGACCATGTCACCAAATGGAAGAGAAAAGTGGTTGATGGTCTAAAACCCTACGTGAGTGAGGCATATCTTCAGCACATTACCAAGGAATGGTTAGAGACCACCTATTTTGTGGGCGATGTGTTTGATGAATTAGCCGATGAAGTGGACATGTGCCGTCGACATCTTAAGAAGTTAGTTAAGGACATTCAGACCACCGGCATCCCCTGATGCCTCGTTCCCATATGAAGCACCGGTTTGACCCTTTTCATCTTTCTCCCTGCCTATAATGGCACCCCTCCCTCCTTATCCGCGCAAACGGCTCGGTCAGCATTTCCTTATTGACCCAAATTTGCTCCGAAAAATTATCAATCTGGCTGACCTCCAGCCTGATGATTATGTCTGTGAAATTGGACCGGGTGGCGGCGCGTTGACCAGATTGTTGTGCCAATCGGCGAAGCAGGTGTTAGCCTTGGAGGTCGATCCCCGGATGGTAGATTTCTTGAAGGAAGAATTTGCTGAATGTTCGAACCTTGATATTCAAGAACATGATGCGCTCCGCTTTCCCTTTGATCAACTCCCAGAACCTGCAGTGGTGGTAGCAAATCTGCCCTATAATATTTCAACGCCCATTATGTTTCGGTTGTTAGAAGCCCGGCCCAAGATCCGTCGAATGGTCCTAACCGTGCAACTGGAAGTCGCGAAGCGGTTAACCGCGAAGCCCAATACTCAGGACTATGGAGTGCTATCCGTCATGGCGCAACGCTTGGCTGATGTCCGTTTCGGTTTCCCCGTGTCTCGAAAATGCTTTCGCCCCGTTCCTGATGTCGATTCGGGAGTGGTACGATTGGATGTTCGTGTTCATCAGACTTTTTCTGCTCAGGAAGCCGACGCGTTTGCTTTGGTGGTGCGGGCAGCATTTGGGCAACGCCGAAAAACCCTCCTCAACGCACTACGAGGAGCGGGTTTTTCCTTGACCTGCTTAGAAAGTGCTCAAGAACGCACAGGCATCGCATTAACTAGGCGAGCAGAAACGCTCTCGGTGGGGGAGTTTCAGCATTTAAGTGAAGCACTCAATGACCCAATGCTGCCCTCTTCTTCGTAACATCCCCAGGATTTTGTATAACCTTGTCATATGCGTAAGGGTTGTTTGCTCGATAGAAACACTTATGGTAGGATTTTTTGATGAGTGTCTTCCCTAGTTCAAAGAGCAAGCCAACTAAAGACCAACCCACGGGATTTTCTGTCCTAACCACACAAGTTGTAGGAATTTTAGTCGCTACTTTGGGTATTCTGGGGTTGCTCAGCCTGGCAACCTTTTCTCCTTCCGACCCGATCCTTTTTGCCGAGCAACCTTCCTCAAATTCAATTCCCGAAAACGCTGTAGGTCTGATCGGAGCTACTCTCGCGTTTTCCCTCCTCACTATGGCGGGAGGGGGGGCTTATATGGTGCCATGCTTGCTCATCGTGTTGGGTTTAAGCGTCCTTTGGGGCGAAAAACTTCGTATAACGTCCGGAAGTCTTCTCGGATCGCTGATTGGTGTTCTATCTTTCAGCGCCCTGCTACATCTTCGGTTTTCAGCAGGGCCTCAAGTATCCGAGATGGATGTCTTAGGGGTAAGCCAGGGTGGAGTCCTGGGACAATGGGTAGCGGCCGGACTCGGGTCGTATCTGGCGGTCACCGGTGCCACGATCATATTGGCGGCACTGTTACTCATTGCCTTTCTTTTGCTTGTGCCGGTATCGATTGGGCAAATTGTTCGAACTCTCTTGAATTTTATGGGGCGCCTCAAAAATACCGTGGTGGAATCGGTGAGGGAACGAGACTGGTGGGTCTCCAATTCCCAACCAAAAATGAATAAATCGATTCGAATTAATCGTCAATTGGCTGCTCGTGGTGGTATTGGTGCGATGGTATTGGAAACTTTGGAACCCAAGTCCAAGTTATCCAAGATAAAAAGAGATGATTTGCCAGCTACAATCGAGATAACGCCTACTCTTCCACTCGTTGAGGAAGTCGACGACAGCTTTATCTCTCGCAAGAAAATTTCAAAGTCCTATCAAATGCCTTCCCCCACCGATCTGCTGGATACTCATGCTGCGCGGGCGACTCATCAGACCGATGCGGTGTTAAAATCTCAGTCCGAAGTTCTTGTGAACACGTTAGCAAGTTTTGGGATTGAGGGGGGTGTCACGGATGTGCATCCTGGACCGGTGATTACCATGTATGAGTTTGCTCCCGGTCCCGGCATCAAAGTCGCCCGCATTGTGAATTTGGCTGATGATCTAGCCATGGCCTTAAAAGCCTTAAAAGTTCGAGTGGTGGCTCCTCTCCCAGGAAAATCCACCGTTGGTATTGAAGTGCCCAATCCTCAGCGGGAAACGGTTGGATTGAAAGAAATGTTGACATCGGAGGCTTTCACCCGGGCCCGCTCAAAGCTGGCCTTGGCCTTAGGGAAAGATATTTTTGGGCGACCGGTGGTGACGGATCTCCGTACCATGCCCCATTTATTGGTGGCGGGTGCTACAGGGTCAGGAAAAAGTGTGGGGCTGAATTGCCTGTTATTGAATATCCTATTTACCGCCCATCCCGATGAAGTAAAACTCCTGTTAATTGATCCCAAAGTGTTGGAATTGCAGGTGTACGATGGGATTCCTCATCTCATTCGCCCGGTTATCACAAATCCAAAAGAAGCGGCTCGTGGGTTAGGGTGGGTCGTTCAAGAAATGGAGCGTCGTTACCAGGTGTTAGCGGAATTGGGGGTTCGAAATATTGATGCCTATAATAAAAAAGTTACCGATTCTCAGCAGACGGGTTCTCCACTTCAGACCCTGAAGAAGCTGAGCAAAGGCCAATCGATGGATGTGGAGGAAGGGGCCCCCCTGCTGGAGTCTTCGCAAGAAGAGCGGGTTCTGTTGCCTTACATTGTAGTGGTCATTGATGAATTTGCCGATCTGATTATGGTGGCGCCTAAGGATATTGAAGATCGCATAGCGCGACTCGCTCAGATGGCCCGTGCGTCAGGCATTCATCTTGTCTTGGCGACTCAACGCCCATCAGTGGATGTCGTGACTGGATTGATCAAGGCTAATTTTCCTGCACGTATCGCTTATCAGGTTTCTTCAAAAATTGATTCCCGGACCATTTTAGATGCGAATGGAGCAGAAAGTCTTTTGGGAAAAGGGGATATGCTGTTTTTATCCTCCGGCACCGGTGGAATTAACAGACTGCACGGTCCTTATGTCTCGGATGAGGAAGTGCGTGGGGTAGTGGAATGGGTGAAATCCCAAGCCACTCCCGTCTATGATCCGGTGGCCCTAGAGTCCGTTCAGGAACCCTCGGTGGATGAACAGGATCGCGATGAGACCTATGAGCGGGCAAGAGAATTGGTGATGACCACAGGACAGGCCTCAGCCTCGTTTATTCAGCGTCGCTTGCGTGTGGGGTATCCCCGAGCAGCCCGGATGATTGAGCAAATGGAGGAGGAAGGTCTGGTGAGTGCTCCAGGGCGTGATGGGAGACGAGAGGTCCTCGCTCGAAGTACGGTTATTGCGGAGATAGGATGATGTCACTGCCGTTCCTGCGAGGGGCCATCTATCTAGGCATTATTTGCTTGATGATGCCTGTATCCGCTACCTCGGCCGCATCTGTTTCCGTTATGGAAGATATTGTTGCGAAGGTTGATGCTCGTTATGCTCAGACAAAAGATTTGCAGGCTGACTTCGTCCAGGAAACCATTCTTGAGGGATTTACCACGGGGTTTACCTCTTCAGGGCGGCTCTATTTAAAAAAGCCTGGATTACTTCGATGGGATTATCTTCACCCATCGGAAGAGCAGATTTATGTGAATGGTGATCAGGTCATGATGTATGTCCCTGAGCATCAGCAGGTGGTCAAAGGGGCGCTTACGCAAATGGCCGCGTCCAAGGGTCCTCTCGCTCTTCTGCAGGGGGCAGGAAATCTATCTCAGCAATTTACGATTCTGGAATCCGCAGATGGCTCGAAAGATAATGAAAAGTTCCCGAGTCTCACCCTCGTCCCTAAGCCCGTTGACCAAACCCCTCCAACTATCAAGAAAATTGTGCTCAAACTCTTTCCTGATACGTATTTTATTCAGGGTATTACCTTGTTTGAGGTGAGCGGGAATATCTCCCGTGTGGTGTTTGACCACATTCAGGCGAATACGGGTCTTTCGTCTAGTCAGCTGACTTTCGATGTTCCGCCGGATGTTGTGGTGGTCGAATTACCCTGATTTCAACATTCAGGTCCGTCGTTTTAGATGGTGTTCTCTGATAAGGAAAAGGTGGAAAGAAATGGCTGAGCGCATCTTGGTTGTGGATGACGACAAGGGAGTTCGGGAAGCCTTGTCAGAGTTCTTGCTCTCGTTGGGTTATACCGTCGTCATGGCCGAAAATGGTGAAGAGGCCTTGAAACAATATCGGAAGGGTGACTTTGACGTGATCATGGCGGACTTGATTATGCCCAATATGGATGGCATGGAGTTGTTGAGGCGTATTCGGGACGTCAAAAATGATGAGGTGATTTTTCTGATGATCACTGGACATCCCTCCATTGGCACAGCTGTGGAGGCTATTAATCGTGGGGCCGATGATTATATTACCAAGCCCTTCCATCTCGAGGACGTCAGGTTACGGGTAACGAAAGCGTTGGAAAAACAAACCTTAAAAGGCCGCTTAAAAACAGCCCAAGGTTTGGCCTGGGGTTTAATGTTGTCCATTCCTCTTTGGCTCTTATTGGGGATAATTCTGGTTATCCTGTTTAAAGGATAAGTCGCTGTTTCTTCGAGTGATTCTTGTGTGGTCATGGCTCAATCGCCAATCCCAAATTCATTGTGAGCCTGTTTTCCTGGTTCATTCGGGTCTTACTGTGTGTTTTGGGTATTGTGGTGTTCAGTCCAAGCTTTCTGCAGGCCATTGGCGGCCACATCACTGAAGATCCCACCAAAATTTTACAGAAATATCTTTCCCTCGATAAAAAAGGCGTTCGGTTGGAGGCGCATTCCTGGCAGGTGGTGAGGCCCTTTGTGGCTTGGCTGGAAGAACCGGTGTGGGGGCACGTTGTCGTGATTTCTCGATATGAGGTGGTGGATGATGTATCGCAATGGGAAGTTATTAATGGGCTAGAGGCCAAAATTCCCGTAATCTTTGAGGTGTTAGGAACAATGCACTGGGAACGCGCAACGTTTGTGACCAATCCACAACGTGAAATTCAATATTTTCATCTGAAGGCGGTTGGGGACCGGTGGCAAATTGTTGGGCCTCAATTGCCTCCCCATGTGGGCCGTCAACGTCTGGTCGACTTTGTTCGTTGGGCGGAGTTAAATGAATCTGGGCCGGAAAGAAAAATGCTGCTCAATTCTTTGATACAACAATTAGAGCTTACAAATGAGAAAGATGTTCAGAAATGACTACATGGCGTGCGGAAGTGTTGTTCTTTGACTTTGACGGAACTTTGATCGATTCGAAAATAGATATTGCCACCTCGGTAAACCTGACGCTGAGGGATTTGGGATTGGCCTTACGATCACGGGAAGAAATCTTTAGTTTTGTGGGTGATGGGGTGAAGCGGCTATTGCGGTTATCGGTGGGGGAAGAAAATCTTGATCAATATGAAAAAGCCTTGGAGATTTTTCGAAAGCATTATCTAGAGCATTGCGTGGAAACCACACGGTTTTATCCTGGGATTTGGGAAGTGCTTCATCATTATCAGGACCGAAGAAAAGCTATTGTGACCAACAAGTCCTTAGAGTATACCCTTTCAATTGTGGATGGGTTACATGCACAGGATCTCTTTCATCATGTCGAAGCTCCTCGGGATACGATGGAATTGAAGCCTGAGCCTGTGATGTTGTTGCGGGCACTAGAGGGAATGGGCGTCGATCCCTCTGATGCGGTGATGATTGGGGATAGTACGAATGATGTTCGGGCAGCCCAGGCGGCGGGCATTCGAGCTTGTGCCGTGGGGTATGGGTATGGGAATCGAGAAAAAGTTGCAGCATTACGGCCTGACTTCTATTGTGAAAATCCGAAAGACCTTCTTGGGCTGTTTTAATTCCTCCCACCTCTAATTCATTGTCTGCGAGTGGCAGCACCCGATAAAAGAGGCTTGGTCACCCCGTGATTTTTCTAGTTGTGGCTAACCTGGGAATTCTTTTATGATCCATTGAGATTTTTTATGGCTAGGAACATTTTTGAATATTAATCACGAGAAGAGGTCTTGATGGCGCAGCCGGTTGTTACCTGTTTGGATATGGAAGGGGTGTTATTTCCTGAGATCTGGCTAGCTTTGGCGGATAAAGTTGGTATCCAAGAGCTACGTCTGACCACCAGGGATGTTGCGGACTATGATGTCTTAATGAAAAAACGACTGGAAGTCCTGAAAATGCATCGCATTACTCTTCGGGATATTCAGGAAGTTGCCAGTACGATTTCTCCTCTCCCTGGCGTTCCTGATTTTATTGCGTGGCTGCGTGAACGATGTCAAATTATTATATTGTCGGACACGTATTATGAGTTTGTCGGATCACTTATGAAGAAGCTCGAATTCCCTACGATTTTTTGCCATACATTGGGAGTTGATTCCCATGGGTTTATCACGGATTATTTCTTACGCCAACATGATCAAAAGCGACATGCTGTCAGTGCGATGAAGGGTATCGGGTTCAGAGTGTTGGCGGGAGGAGACTCCTATAATGATGTTTCAATGTTAAAGGAGGCCGACGCCGGATTTTTTTTCTGTCCTCCTGATTCCATTGTCCAGGAATTTCCCCAATTCCCGGTAGCTCGTTCGTATGCAGAATTCCAGGAACACCTTGGTCGGGCAGGCGGCTTCCCTTCCTGACGTGGTCATGCTGAGGTAGGTTTGAATTCCTTCCCCCATGTTTTCGTTCAAGAGGCCTCTGGCTAATGCCAAAATTTATGGAGGGTTTTCTGAGGGGGAATCATTGTTGCGTTTCCAAATTGTACTTGCTAGATGTATGGCGTTTTATAGGTGGCTGAAGGAAAGTACTGATGGTAAAGCGAAAAAAAGGTCAAAGAATTATTTTTTGAAGAAAAGAGATGTAATCCTCAGGAAATTGCCAGAAATTTTTTCTGGATCCTCTGGGACTGTTGGCTGCAAAGTTTTTATGCCAAGAGCACTGACAAACTTGAAAGGAGCATTTACATGAGGGTCTCTCGCATTCGCCTGTCTCTATTGGTAACGGTATTTCTCTGTCTCTCTACCCTAACAGGCTGTCTTGGGAAACGGGAGTGGCAATACCCCCCGGCCTCTACGGGGTCATTTCTGAACGAAAAAGCCGTCGCGCCAATCCCGGCTAAAGCCATTGTTCTTCCCTTAGAAGATTTGAGGGGGAATGAGGTCAAAGAGGAATATTGGAAGGCCGCTATTCCTCTGGTTCCCTATGGGGACACACGATATCAACGCCCTGAGGCCGCACCAAACCCTGAAGAGGTCGATGTCGTCAAATTTGATCCGACTAATGATCTTGCTCAATCCATCGTTGCGGAATTAAAGCATGCAGAAATTTTTTCCTCGGTTGATTTTGCCAAAGACGAAGGACAACAACCGGCGGATTTGGCCTTTCGAGGTCGTCTCCGTTCTACTGACTGGAACCGTCGATTGTACTCGTATCTATTAGCTCCCGTGGGAGTGGTTTTTTGGATGTTAGGTCTTCCCATGAGTGAAACCACCACCGCTCTGGAGCTTGATCTTCGATTAACCCCCCTAAATGATCCATCGAAAGTGTTATGGAATATGACCATGGAATTCGAAGGGAAGCAGCTTGATGGACCATATTATGGTCTTGAAAATGCTGTCGAAAGTTATCCTGAGGCTATGCAAGAGGCCTTAAAACCTGCAATTGCAGATTTGGTTGGCTTGGCCAACGAGGACCCAACACGGTTAATGCCACGCTAAGTGATTGAATTTATTGCCATGTGAAGAATCGTGAAAAAATATGAAATATCTGGTTGATATTTGGTAAGCAGAAGATTATTTTAAGCTTCAGGAATTGAAAAAACGGCCGATAATGATTAGGAAACACTGACATCTTGCAAGGACGTTCGTTGTTGTCTCTCATGAATTCATGAGATCTTTTTCTTTCATTCAAGATTTCAGGCACTTGGTGCCATTTTTATATGGAAGAAATCGTCGTAATGGTGACGGTAGGTTCTGAAGGAGAGGCTATAAGCCTGTCAAGGATATTAGTGAAGAACGGATTAGCCGCTTGCGTCAATATCATTCCAGGGGTGCGATCAATTTTTCAATGGGATGGGCAAATTTCTGAGGAACAGGAATTTTTGCTATTGGCAAAAACTGTGAGACAGGCCTATGACCAATTGGTCTCCATGGTGAAAGCCAATCATAGTTATCAGGTTCCTGAAATCATTGCTCTCCCTATTCAGCTTGGGAGCGAAGAATATTTAGCCTGGATTCGAGATACAACCAGGAGTCGAGTCGGTATGACTGACGAGTAAGGGAAAGTTTTTTTGGGCTAATGTCTGAATGTGCATGAATGAAAACCTTGATGCTTTTAATTTTATAATTTGGGTGAATTATGAAAGAGTCTGAAGATACGTTAACGGTCATAATCTTTCGTGGAGCCCGCTCAAATCCCTGGCGCCTAAAATTCCGAAAATCTCTTGTGAAGTATGCAATGATTGTGGGGTTAGTGTTGCTGCTCATTCAGGGTGGGGTTATTACGCATTATGTTTACCAATGGAGCCAACTGAGTGAATTAGGAGAAATAAAACAAGAATTAACGACCTCGCGTGCTCGAACCAGCAATTTTTCAACGGAAGTAGATGGAATGAAAAGGCGGATGTTGGTGTTAGAGACGCTCAATCGGAAACTCCAGACCATGTTTGGTCTGGAGGCGGATGAGATTCAGGGGTTGCCTTCTGGTCTTCCTGGTCAGGGGGGAGAGGAATTGCCTTATGAGGAGATGCCATACGATGGGTTACAAGAAGAGGCGTCTCAGGAGTTAAAGCCTTCAATTGAAAAAACCGGGATGTCCCCCGAGGTCTCTGATTTAAATTCGACCATGGACCGAAAAATAACAGAGATTAAGGCTGGGCTGGAGTGGCTAAATCAACAAACTGAATTGGAAAGCCAAATTCTGGAAGAGCTTTCTGCCGCAGCCCAGCAAAAAGCTGATCAATGGGCCTCCATTCCTTCCATCTGGCCAGTTAAAGGTGCCTTAACCTCAAAGTTTGGTCCACGGGTCTCTCCCTTTACGGGTAAAAAAGCCTTGCATGCAGGTATTGATATCGGTGCTCCTACTGGTACTGAAGTTCGTTCTCCTGCAGCGGGGAAAGTCGTCGTAGCCGCCTATGATGGGCGGATGGGAAAATTTGTTCGTATTGACCATGGTTACGGCATAGAAACGACCTATGGTCATATGTCCAAAATTAATGTGAAATATGGTGATAAAGTTCAAAGAGGCGATCTTGTCGGTCTTGTAGGGAGCACGGGAAAGTTTTCTACGGGACCCCATCTTCACTATCAAGTTGCTGTGAATGATAGAGTCGTAGACCCTATTCATTACATTTTGGATTAGCCTGCCCTGTCAGGCCTGGGAGATTCCATAGTCATCTGCCAGGCCTGTTCGTAATTTTTCTTGCTATACTTCCACTTTCACCTTCCTTTGAAAAGTCTGGGACAAAAGACCTAAGCGGTTTGATTCGAGACTGGGTCTTCTTTTATAGAGGGTGGGCCTTCTTTTGTGTTGAATTATCTAAAACAATTGCCTAGATTAACCTTGAAGACGTTAAGGAATTTTTGGTTGGTGGAAAATATTTAGGAAATGAACAAGATATAGCAGGAAATTTTATTGGAAATTTAAGCCTATCGGTTAAATTGACAATAATTTGTTTTCTTTGTTAGTTTCTTGTTTTGCTGGGGTATTTTACCTAGCCGAAAGTTGGTTCTAAAAATCGATGGTGATGGTTACTTTTGCTTTTAACCAAGGAGGAGGCCCGATATGAGTCTCGATTATGTAAAATTCACGCCAGGTTTCGGAAAATTTATGCCAAAAGAATATAGGGATATGGTCGAACATGGTCCATTTGGTAAAAAAACCTCTGTTTCGCAGGTGGGAACGTTTAAAGAGATCTTAGAGGAACATCCTATGTGTGCGGGATGCGCGATGACCTTGTTTATCCGATTAGCTATTATTGCCTTCCCTAATCCAGAAGACACGATAACAGTTGGTACTGCAGGATGCGGGCGACTAGCCATCTCTCAGGCAGCTATTCCTTTTGTTTATGGAAATTACGGCGATCAAAATGGCGTGGCCAGTGGGTTGTCACGCGGACTTCGCTTGAGATTTGGAGATCGCCCGAAAGATGTTGTAGTAATGGCGGGGGATGGGGGAATGGCAGACATTGGCTTTGCGCAAACTTTACATTCCTGGTTTCGAAAAGAAAAATTTACGACAATCATGTTGGATAACGAAGTATATGGGAATACCGGTGGTCAAGAAAGCGGTATGACCAACAAGGGCCAAGTTTTGAAGATGGCGCCTTTAGGGAAAAAATTTGAAAAGATGGATATGTTAGGAATGGCCAAAGTTGCAGGGTGTGCCTATGTGGCGACAGTGGTTCCTAATAACCCAAGAAGAGTAGAAAGTGTCATTAAAAAAGCGGTCTTGATTGCGCGAGAAGTGGGCCCAACGTATATCCAAGCCTATACCTCATGTAATATTGAATATGCGATCCCGACAGATAAAGTGATGGAAGATGCCAAAGATGTCGAGAATGATCGTTATGCATTTTCTGAATATCTTACAGACGAAGCCAAGCAGTATTTAGGGGAATTGTATGGGTACAAAGAATATCTCCCGAAGCCTGCAGCTGCAGTAACAAAAGGGTAGTTGTCTCCCGACAGGCGGGCTTGGTTGGGATGCTCTTAAAGGTATGAAAATGGAGGAGGTAGAAAATGGCTATTCGTTATAACATTCGTATGGCAGGCGTTGGTGGTCAGGGTGTGGTGACTGCATCCCACATTTTTAGCACAGCGGTCATTAATGCTGGAGGGGAGAGCACCATCGTTCCGTTTTATGGGTCTGAAAAGCGAATGGCTCCCGTAGAAAGTTATGTTCGTGTTTCAAATGAACCGATTTATGAAATTGGAGAAATTACCTTTCCCCATATCCTCATGGTCTTTCATCCACAGTGCATTACCCATGGAAAGAGCTACACGAATCCATTTTACTATGGGTTAAAAAAAGAGGGAGTTGTTCTTATCAATAGCAATACACCCATGAATCTTGAGCCGGATCAAGCTGCAGAATTGAAAGACCTAGGTGCCAAAATATATTACCTCCCAGCCACCCAAATGTCTCTAGATGTGGCGGGAATTGATTTGGCCACCAATATGGCTATGGTAGGAGCCATCGGCGCAATTACGGGACTTTCGACTATAGAGGCCACCGGGGAGGCTGTGAAAGATCGATTTCTCGGAAAAGGCTTTGTAGTGTCAGGTGGAACGGCTGCATTGGATAGTGTGGTAGAAAGAAAGTTCAAGAAAAAGGCAGAATTGATTGAGAAAAACTTAGCGGTGGTAAAGGCTGGTTGGGATTACGCCGTCGATAATGGATGGACATTGGGAGCGTCCTCAATGGCCGACCAAACAACTAGTGCAGCAAATAAAGCAGCAAAGGCTTCGGTCTAAAAAAGAAAAAAAAGAGGAAATTGAAAGGGGAGAGCAATGTATCTTGTGGCAAATATAGATATAGATATTTGTGCTGCAACCAGCTGTAAGTTGTGCACACAGTACTGTCCGGAAGCCAATACGATTCAGTATGATACGGAAGCTGGAAAGGACAGGGGTTTAAAGTATGGGTCGGCTTATGTCGCCGTTGATCGTTGTAAGGGTTGCGCACAATGCGTATGGGTGTGTGACAATATGGCCAAGCATCATGCCATTAAAATGGAAATGATCGATCAAATTGGGGATGCGGCACTCACTGAAAATATTTCCTACTTGGAAAAAAATACCAAAGCGGTCCTTGCTAGTCCGCTGAGGGGTTAAACTAACAGAATTTTTCATTCTCCAGTCATTTCATACCCATCAATCGGAGTCCAACGTGGAATTAACGAAAGAGTTAGAAGAAGCAATCGTGGCGCCAGGGCCACAAGGTTTCCATCCACCATCTGCTGC
The DNA here is from genome assembly GCA_024760505.1 of Nitrospira sp. Classification (GTDB taxonomy): domain Bacteria; phylum Nitrospirota; class Nitrospiria; order Nitrospirales; family UBA8639; genus Nitrospira_E. The sequence goes on along the minus strand of CP058931.1, from coordinate 670,057 downwards.
GGAACTTGGTGTCCTGACGCCTGAACAAGGATATGGTTTGAAGTTTGGCCATGTTGTTGCGGAAGAGCTGGCAATGGAAGCCATGGCGCGTACGATGTTGACTCGCAAGAATGCAACCATTTTCCCTGGTCCCTTGGTTTTGTGGAATTGGAATGATCATGCGGCCGATAAGGCTAAGGCTGTATTAGAACTAGCAGCACAGTTACCCGATGTGCTCGTCATTCCAATGCCGGATTATCGCCCCAAGTACCCAAAGGTTGAACCGGAGGAAGTGATCAATCCGAATCATCCCAATTTGACAATATGGGGGAATAAGATTGAAGCCTGTATTTTTATCGGAGTCCATTGTCACTACGCTAACCTGACTCTCAAGATGATTCGAGCTGGAACCAATTGTTGGACATCTGCTATTTGTGCGGAACAAGGGCATGAGGATGCCATGTTCACGGTTCGAGATTCTGATGCTGCAAAGATCCGAAGGGTTGCAGCAGTGTTTAAGCGGGTAAGAGAAGAAATGGGGATAAAATTACCAGAAAATGGCAATAATGTTCGTTTTACTGGACTACAGTCCAAGGTTCATGGTGGCAAAACACACACCAATCCGCTGGATTTTAGTATTGAAAGCCCGGTTGATGGGAACGCGGCAGCGTTTGGCCATAAAGCGGAACATATGCAAAGGGAAGCATGAGTATATTTGTGAAATTTCATTTAAGTAATAAGGGGGTCAAACCATGAGCGAAGCCCTTGAATCAGAAGTTAAAACCAATCCACAAGGTGATCCAATTACGAGTGCACCCGCTACACCATCGGTTGATAGCGGAAAGGGAAGAAAGGACCCTCATGGAGAGGCCAAGCGTCAACGGGTTGTCTCTCCAGAGTATATGTTTTTTGAGGCTCCTCGTGAACGGGAATTCATTACCGGGAGTGAATGTGCAAAAGAGGCGGTGAGGCGCTCAAATGTAGATATGTCCGTAGCCTATCCCATTACCCCACAAAGTGAAACCTTGCAATTAATCGGAGTCTTGTATGGGGAAGGGTATGTGAAGGAATTCTATCGAGGCGAAGAAGAATATGGGGTCATGTCGGCAATTGCTGGAGCTTCCCGCGCAGGTGTTCGAGCTTTTACGGCCACAGCTGGTCCTGGAACATTGCGAGGTCTTGAGCCCATTGTCTCGTGGGCCGGTCACCGTCTTCCTGCCGTTTGCATGTTTACGTGCAGGGTCGTCAATGCTCCATTGGCTATTCAACCGGATAATATTGAAATTGCCTACCTTTTGAACAGCGGAATGTTGGTCTTTCATGCGGAAAATCAACAGGATCTGTTCGACTTTATTATGAAGGGTTTCATCATCAGCGAAAAAAATGACGTGACTCTTCCAGTAGGTGTCTGTTGTGATGGTTTTTTTGTGACTCATGCCCGAGGGTATTGTTCGATGCAGGATCGTGGGCTCAAGCTCCCGCCTCGAGACCCCTACCGAGGGTCGGTCCCGGTTTTAGATGCGGAGAACCCGCCGGCACGATTGTCTCGTGATGCTCCAGTTCAAAAATCTAATTTTATGGCCTACAACATTCACGCGGTGTGGCAGCAGGAAGTTTGGGCTGGCGTGGAACGTTCACGGAAATATATTAATCAATATATGGATGGATTGTTAGAAGCTCAGGATGTGGAAGACGCAGATGTTCTCCTTATTGCTTCGGGGAGTGCTGCGGCACAATCCCGCGAAGCGGTCCGCCAATGTAAAGAAAAAGGCATTAAGGCAGGATTAATCAAAATTCGTTCCTTGCGGCCTTTCCCAACAAACGAACTACGAGAGCTGTGTGGAAAAGCCAAGCTTATTGTTATTCCCGAGTTTAATTATGTCGGATGGTTGGCTAAAGATGTGGCTACGGCAATTTATGGGTTTTCCAATGCAAAAATTGTGGCCGGGCCACATGTCTATGGGGGAATGTCCATGCCAGTTGAGATGATTACTGATGAAGTGGAATGTGGGTTAACCGGTAAGAAGTCGAACACTGTTCCAGAGTCTCATATTATGGGAACCGTGGATCCAGCTGCGGTTGCTCATTTTATGAAGAGCATTTAGGATCAGTACAATAGCAAAGAGTAGGAAGACCAAAAGCCCGTCCCAAGAATAATTGGGGCGGGCTTTTCTTTGCCATCAGGAAAAATTGAGGATTGATAAAGAGAAAGGCTGTCGGTTAGTACAAGCTCCTGATAAAGTAAAAGGTTTAGATGATCGTTTCTTCTCCCAGACCAATCATCTTGGTTACCAATGATGATGGAATAAGTGCTCCTGGAATCAAGATGTTGGCTGAGGCTCTGAGCCCGTTAGGGGAAGTTTGGGTTGTGGCCCCAGAGAAAACCCAAAATGCCGTTGGGCGGTCGATGACATTGCATAAACCTTTGAGGCTGCGTTCCCTGAAAAAACGATGGTATGCCGTTAATGGAACCCCAGCGGATTGTGTGACACTAGCCGTGTGTCATCTTCTACCGGCGTGCCTGCCAAAATTGGTTGTATCAGGTATTAATAAGGGATGGAATTTGGGTGATGACGTTACTAATTCCGGAACGGTTGCCGGTGCCATTGAGGGTATGCTTCATGGCATCCCTTCTATTGCCATTTCCCTGGAAGACTTACAAAAAAAATGCCAATATGCCGTTGCAGGCCATTTTGCCTTTTTGGTTGCCAAACGTGTTTTAGAATGTGGGCTTCCTGAAGAAACCATATTAAACGTGAATGTTCCGAGTCGTCGATTGGAGAACATTGCCGGTATTCAAATAACTTGTTTGAGTCAGCGGCGTTATCTCAATCCCGTAGTCGAAAAGACAGATCCTAGGGGTAATCGATATTTTTGGATTGCCGGACAACGAGAATCATGGGCTAGAGGGAAGCATTCTGATCATGACGCCGTTTCGAATGAAATGGTTTCAATTTCTCCACTTCATTTGGATCTGACCGATTACTCTGCGATGCAGGCGCTTAAGGGGTGGGAGAAGGCTCTGTTTCCCTCAAAACAATCCTTGCGAAAACCAATCAAGGTTTCTGGGAGAGGTAAGCGATCTCCGATATAACCCAAAGGTATATAAGGGACTAAGTGCGAGCATTTTTTACTGAAAAAATATGGAATTGGGCAAACAATTATACGAGTGGATGTTGTCATGGTCTGACTCTCCCTATGGAGTTCCTGCCTTATTCTGTCTCGCTTTCGCCGAATCTTCATTTTTCCCACTGCCTCCTGATGTGTTGGTCATTGCGCTCACTCTTGGCAATCCAAGCCTGGGCTGGTGGTACGCAACGGTTGCGACAACGGGCTCTGTGCTTGGAGGAGCTTTTGGATATGGAATCGGATGGTTTGGGGGGCGGCCTCTTCTGCTTAAATTTATGGGGCAAGCCAGAATGGATTTGGTTCATCAGTATTTTCAGCGGTATGAAGCCTGGGCTATTCTCATTGCAGGGTTCACCCCCATTCCGTACAAAATTTTTACCATTGGGGCAGGAGCGTTTTATGTAAACTTTCGAACATTTATGGTGGCCTCACTTATCAGTCGGGGGGGGCGATTTTTTCTCGTTGCAGGTGCTATCCAATTCATGGGCCCATGGGTCAAAGAACTCATAGAAAAGTATTTCAATTTATTTTCAATCATCTTTGTGGTGATGTTGGTTCTTGGATTTTGGCTGGTCCAACATCATGGAAAAAAACTCACACATTCCACACCCACTCAAGAACAGTAAGTCATGCCTCTCACCCTGTATAACTCCCGAACAAAAAAGAAAGAACTGTTTCTTCCGCTGACGCCGAATCAGGTTAAGATGTATGTGTGCGGAGTCACGGTATACGATGATTGTCATCTTGGACATGCCAGGAGTGCGTTAGTTTTCGATACCATCAGGCGGTATTTGGAATACAGCGGTTACCAGGTAACCTATGTCAGAAATTTTACCGATGTGGACGATAAAATTCTCCAACGAGCTCACAAAGAAGGTATTCCCTGGACTCAGGTGACGGAAAAATATATCGAAGCCTTTTATCGCGACATGGGGCGATTGGGAATTATTCCCCCTACAATAGAGCCTCGGGCGACTCACCATATCCAGGATATCGTGGACATGATTGCCGGATTAGTTGAGAAGCACGTTGCCTATGAGGTGGAAGGCGACGTGTATTTTGAAGTCAGAAAGTTCAGTCAGTATGGCCAATTATCCGGTAGAAATCTGGAAGAATTATTGGCCGGTGCTCGCGTTGAAGTCGACCATCGAAAAAAAGATCCCATGGATTTTGCCCTCTGGAAATCCGCAAAACCGGATGAGCCAGGGTGGGAGAGCCCTTGGGGTAAAGGTCGACCCGGTTGGCATATCGAATGTTCGGCCATGTCGATCAAGCACTTGGGTCCAACATTCGATATCCATGGGGGAGGGAAGGATCTCATTTTCCCGCATCACGAAAATGAAGTGGCTCAGTCCTGTGCCTATACGGGGAAGGAATTCGCGCGGTATTGGATTCACAACGGGTTTGTGACGATTGATCAAGAGAAAATGTCCAAGTCATTGGGAAATTTTTTTACGATTCGAGAGATCTTTGAGAAGTCACCGTATTCAGAAATCGTAACCGGGGAATGTCTTCGCTATTATCTCCTGTCCACCCACTATCGAAGTGATCTGAATTTTTCCGAACAATCCCTTCCTGAAGCCAAAGCAGCCTTGGATACTATCTATGGATTGCTGCAGCGAATGGAGGAGCCTAGGCCCTTTTATCTTGCTAGCCCCATATTTTTACAAGAGCAGTTGGAAGAACAGTTGGAAGAGCAGTCGGGAGAGCAGTATTTGGCTTCTCTTATCGATTCCCTTGTTCAAAAATTTGAGCAAGCGATGGATGATGATTTCAATACGCCAAAGGTGCTCGCAGCTTTTCACGAATTTCGTGGAGAGATCAATAAATTGTTGGCGAAAGGCTTATCCGATCAGACGAAGGGAAAAGCTAGGGAGATCTTTAGGAAATTTGGAGAACCTCTTGGACTGCTCCAAAATTCTCCAGATGTTTGGTTTGGGAAATTTAAAGAAAAGAAACCTTTCGAAAAAATTTCCCTTGGATTTGACGAAAGTGCGAAAATTGTTCCCCTGGATAACTCAGAATTAATTGAAAAACAAGTTCGTCTTCGCAATGAAGCCCGTGCCCAGAAAGATTTTTCTACCGCTGATACCATCAGAAATGAATTAGCCGAACAAGGCATCATCCTGGAAGACCGACCCGATGGCACCACACGATGGAAGCGATGAATCCCCGGCAACGGTGTACGGGTTTCATGCGGTTCTAGAATCTCTCCACTCGCAGTCTCGGCCCGTCCAACGAATTTGGACTCTTCGGGCTGATGGTCGATTTCTTCCCATTGTGAAATTGGCAAGGGAACGCGGTATTTCCCTGGCTGTCGAATCAAGGGAGCGATTAGATCGCTTAGCTGGCGATCGACATCATCAGGGCGTGGTGGCTCAGGTTTCCGCCAAGGAGTATCTGGAGGGAGAGGAGTTGCTGGACCTACTTTCTCTTAACCCGATCCCTGCTTTATTAGTGGTGTTAGACCAAATCCAGGATCCACATAATCTAGGTGCGATTGTCCGTTCGGTAGAGGCGGCCGGTGGAGATGGGATTGTCATCCCCAAGCACCGTGCCGTAGGTCTGACGGGTGGAGTGGCCAAAGCATCGGCTGGAGCTTTAGAGCATGTCTCCATTGCCCGTGTGGCCAATACGGGAAAGTTTCTTGAAACATGTCAGAAACGGGGCATCAGGACTGTAGCATTAGTCCCGGAAGGAGTTGAATCCTATTCAGAGGTAGACTTCACAGAACCTGTTGCGCTGGTGTTTGGAAATGAAGGAGAAGGGATCCGTCCGATTGTGCTAAAAAAATGCGATCAACTAGTGAAGATTCCGATGTTTGGAAGGATGAACTCGCTGAATTTGTCAGTTGCCGTAGCAGTGACACTCTTTGAAGCAGTTCGACAACGGACTCAGAAACCATAAGAGCCATGCGGAAATTATTTTATCTGAATCAGGCCTTCCTGAATTGCAGCATTAAGCAGTTGGGCGGCATTAGAAACCCGAACCTTCTTCATCATATTGGCCCGGTGCGCTTCTACCGTTTTGACGCTAATTTTTAATTGCTGTGCAATCTCTTTATTCTTCAATCCTGACCAGATGAGTTGCAGGATTTCTTGCTCCCGTTGAGTCAGGGCCTCTGGGCGTTTTCGCTTAATAGGCGGCATGTCCAATTTGTCCGGCTTCAGTTGGTTGGTCATGGGTACCTCAGGCATTTTCTCTAGGCGAATTATCTAAGGGAGAATATCAGGTCATTTTAGGATTGTAAACCGAAAGTATACGTAAACTCACCCTAGTCGAATTAACTACGGAATATGTGACTAATATGTCTCACTGGATTGTTTGGCCAAGCGTCTTTATTCTGGGAACGATCATTGGGAGTTTCTTGACGGTATGTGTGCACAGAGTGCCAAAGGGACAATCAGTTGTGGCTCCGCGGTCGGCATGTCCTGATTGCGGCAGGCAGATAAGCTGGTATGACAATGTTCCGCTTTTGAGTTTTATTTGGCTGCTGGGGAGGTGTCGAGCTTGCCATGCGCGTATTCCGGGAAGATACCCTATTATTGAATTTGCTAATGGCCTGGGGTATCTCCTGGTGGTCTGGCGGTTTGGCCTCACGTGGCCCACGATCGTGTATGCGGGACTGGTATCGGTGTTTCTTGTGGTGGCTTGGATTGATTGGGACCACAAAATTATTCCGGATGTGATTACATTACCTGGAATTATGGTTGGCTTTGTGTGCGCATCCTTTCTGCTACCGACGGGTTGGGTTAATTCGCTTATCGGTCTATTGGTGGGAGGGGGGATTTTACTAGCTCTCGCGTGGGTCAGTCCCTTCTTGTTCGGAAAAGAAGGCATTGGAGGTGGTGATATTAAATTTTTGGCCATGGTGGGAGCCTTTTTGGGGTGGCAGCAGGCCCTACTTACCCTGATGGTGGGATCAGTGGTGGGAGCGGTTGTCGGGATAATATTGCTGGCTACGAAGGTCCTTGAAAAAGGCCAATACATTCCTTTCGGACCATACTTAGCGCTCGGCGGCCTGATCGCGGTGGTGTGGGGAACGGAATTATGGCACTGGTATTTTCATGGCTTGTTATAAGTACCCAACGAATTCAGCAAGGCAGGTGCGATCACACGGAGTCGGTTCAAGACGTTACTCTAACAGGGACAAGACGATTGAAGAGATCTCTTTTGTGTACCAGAGGTTTTACCCTTACTGAATTAATCATCGTGCTTGGCATTATCGGGGTAGTCTTGATGTTTGCTCAGACCTGGTTGGTATCCCAGTTACCTCATTGGCGATTGAATGGAGCAGCCAGACAGGTGACCTCTGACCTTTTAGGGGCAAAAATGAAGGCCGTGATTGAGCGGAATAGGCAACGAGTCTTCTTTCAGGATAATCATCGGTATGTTTTATTGGATGATGATAATAATAATGGAAAGTCCGACCCGGGCGAACATCTTGTAGCTCGCGATATTCAGAAGAGTTTTCGAGATGTCATGATGACGGCCACCAACAATCCCTCCTTTCTGCCAAGAGGAACGGCGTCCAGCTTAGCTTCTATTACCCTGTCCAATTCAGCCGGAAAACGGATCATTACGGTTAGCATAACCGGACGGGTAAAAGTGAAGTCTTAATGAACAACACTATTCCTGAGGGATATCGACTGACGAGTTGCCTGCGAGATCAACGAGGGTTCTCTTTGTTAGAAGTGCTAATGTCCCTGGTGGTGGTTTTCCTGGCGCTCCTTGGATTTGCAGGCTATTCCGTTGTCGCCCATACCGGCATGACCGCGAGTGAAAAAATGACCAGAGCCGTTACCCTCGCCCAGGAAAAATTGGAAGACGTGCGCCGGGATGGAGTGCCCAATTCGTTAACCGCTGCATGGGCTAACACGGAACCCTATGGCTCCATTGCCGGCGCGAGTCATCATCAACGAACGCTCACTATTCAACCGCATTTTCCAATATCCGGGTTACACACCGTTACAGTCGAAGTGCGGTGGGATCACGATGCGCATTCCACCACACTTACCATTTATCTCACAAAGTAAAAGTGAATACGCGGATGCCACATGTTTCGATAGGGTCCCCTCAGGGGTATACACTCGTTGAGGTCGTGGTGGCCCTGGGCCTGAGTTTCCTGACAGTGAGTGTGGTCTATGCCCTGTATATCCAAGAACTCAAAGCCCAGGGTGTGCGAGAGCAAATCTTGGACATGCAGCAACAGGCTCGCGTGGTGGTGGATTTGGTGACCCGGGAAATCCTGATGGCCGGTTATGATCCTCGCGGAGTGAATCGTGATGGCGATCTTACGAATGACTTTGAGGGGATTACGTATGATCCACAAAAGCTCTCTATCAAGGCGGATATGAATGGTAATGGCATCACCAGCGATGCCAATGAATCGATTGCCTTTGTCTATGATGCCACGACTCACATGCTTCGGCGTAATACCGGTGGAGGAAATCAACCATTTGGTGAGGACATTGAAGCGTTTGTCATAGACTATCTTGATCAGGGTGGGAACCCGACCACAGATTCCAAAGCTATTCGACAAGTGAGAATTTCAGTAACAGCCCGAACGTCACAGCCTGATCCACAGTATGCCAAAAACGGTGGATATCGAACTGTGACTCTCCATTCCCGAATCACGATGAGAAATGTCCAATCATGACCGGATTCAATAGCAAGGAAGGAATAAGGCCTTATCACAATTCCATGGGCGCAGCGCTCATTGCAGCCTTGTTATTGGTCGCTATTTCTACAATTATGGGTGCGACGATTCTGTTTGCCACGTCCACCGACCTACAAATCAGTGGAAATTTCCGAAGGTCGATGGCTACGTTCTATGCCGCAGAGGCGGGCATTGCAGAAACTGCCGTTCGTTTAGGTGGATCTTCCTTGTCAAATCCAGGGTATCTCGGCGATCCTTCTCCCATCCTGCAAGCAAATTGGTCCGCCTATGTGTTGTCCTCCCCTGAGTGGAACCCACAGTATGATCCTGAATATTCAGGGGTTTTCACAAACTATTTTCCTTTGAGTGGAAATCTCACCAATACGGCAGTTTTTCCAAATAGTGTGCAAACTGCTCTCCCTTACTGGACTAAAATTCGTCATAAAACCGAATATGATGCGGAACGGGCGGGGCACAGTTCTCTGACTCCTCACTATCAGGATGGGGATGGAATAATCGCGACCCATTCACTAAATAACCGAGGCAGTCTGGTCTTCTTTGGATTTGCATCAGAAAATGGACTCATCCCCACGTCATTTACGTCAGCAAATCCAACACCATATTCCCCAGTCGAAATCATCATCAGCCAGGGTCAGGTAGAAGGTGCCACGTCCCTGATTCAAGTGGAGGTTGCGCACCCGTCTGGGCCCCCATTGTTGGCACCCGTATATGCGAATAGTCAGGTCGTATTCGCTGGCGGAACTGCAGCCGTAGAAGGATTTGATAATTGTGGGCTTCTGGCAGGAGGCCGTCCCCCAGTCAAGTTAGGGCCTGCAGGTGGGTTGACAGGAACCGCCACTTTCACAGGAAATCCTCCAACGCCACAAGTGGGCACCGAATCCCTGGATTTAGTCAAGGCTTTAGATAGCCTCAAGGGAGGCGCCCAGGTCATTTCAGGAGATCTTGTCGGTGTGAATCTTGGGGCGCCTGGGAATCCTGCCCTGTTGTATGCCGAATCGCTTGCAGGGGGATTTTCGCGCCGACTTGCCGCTCAGAATCTCAATGGATATGGCATACTTTTGGTAACGGGAAATCTAAACATTTCCGCGCCTTTTCATTGGGAAGGGCTCATCATTGTCGCTGGGCAAGTGACGTTTGATGGTGGAATTGGGAGTTCAGTCATTCAGGGTGCCCTCTTGGCGGACCAGGTGCAGATACTGAATGGTGAGGTGAAGATGACTCTGGATACCTGTCCGATCGCCGCGTCCCTTCGAGTGCTTCCGGTTGCGACCCTCAGTTGGCAACAACTTCTCTAGAGTCTCTCTAAGACTTTTCTATTTCTCGACTGATAAATCTCAAAAAATTCCCTTGCAAGGGTTCCTCTCAATTATTCCTCTAACTTCCAGTTTCTAGTTGAGTTTACTTTTTCGGGTAAAATGTTTTCGCCAACTTCCCCTATTTCCGCATCTTTCCTGAGACTTTTGATTCGTGGCGACATGGGTCCTTTGATTGATTGCAGAAGGGTGACACCATTCTTACAATGGTGTTCTTGTCACGGCATGGGGATTGGTTTACAGATTTCATCTTAACCGCTTGTAGAGTTTCCCAATGGCGTGTTTGAGGCGAGTTCTTTCCAGGAAAAACGTGTTCTTAGTTAACCTTTAACGGGGTAAATGCCATGAGTGTACAACCAGACATTATTTACACGAAAGTTGATGAAGCGCCTGAGCTGGCCAGCGGATCGTTTCTGCCAATCATTCAGTCATTTGCTAAAGCGGCAGGTGTGACCGTTGGCACCAAAGATATCTCCCTCGCAGGAAGAATTCTTGCGCAATTTCCTGACAAGCTCAAGCCTGAGCAACGCCAGCCGGATGATCTGGCTCTATTAGGTGAACTGGTTGAGAAGCCAGATGCCAATGTCATTAAGTTACCAAACATCAGTGCATCGCTCCCACAAATTAAAGGTGCGATTGCTGAATTACAATCTCAGGGCTATGCGATCCCTGACTATCCTGAAGATCCTAAAAACGAAGAAGAAAAGGATATCAAAGCTAAATATGACAAAGTGAAAGGAAGTGCGGTCAATCCGGTGCTGCGGCAAGGGAATTCCGATCGTCGGGCTTCAGCCTCGGTCAAGCAATATGCCAAAAAGAATCCGCATAAAATGGGTAAATGGACAAAAGATTCCAAAACGCACGTGGCGCACATGACGGCTGGAGATTTCTTCGGCAATGAAAAGTCCGTAACTATAACCGAGAAAGCCGCTGGAAAGGGAAAAATTGAATTTGTGGCGGACAATGGTAGCGTTACCGTCGTGAAAGATAAATTAACCCTCAACAAGGGTGATGTGCTGGATGCCAGCAAGATGAGCTGCCAGGCATTGCGGCAGTTCTTTAAAGAGCAAGTGGCGGATGCCAAACAGAAGGGCATTTTGTGGTCGCTACACCTGAAGGCCACCATGATGAAAGTTTCGGATCCCATCATGTTTGGTCATGCTGTGAAAGCATTCTTCGAGGATGTCTTTGAAAAACACGAAAAAACGTTTGCCGAATTGGGTGCCAACCCGAATAACGGATTAGGTGACATCCTGGCCAAAATTAAAAATTTACCGGAGGCCAATAAGAAGGAAATCGAGGCAGATATTCAGGCCTGTCTCAAAAATGGCCCGGCACTCGCGATGGTGGATTCCGACAAGGGCATTACCAACCTTCATGTGCCAAGTGACATCATCATTGATGCATCCATGGCAGCTGCACTGCGAACCTCGGGGAAAATGTGGGGACCTGACGGCAAAGAACATGACATGAAAGCCATCATTCCTGACCGGAGTTATGCCGGTATCTATCAGGCCGTAGTCGATTTTTGTCGCGAAAATGGCGAATTTAATCCGTCTACCATGGGTAGCGTACCCAATGTGGGGTTAATGGCACAAAAAGCCGAAGAATATGGATCACATGACAAGACATTTGAATCCACCGGGAAAGGCGTAGTCAGGGTGCTGGATGGAGCAGGGAATGTCTTGCTGCAACACGATGTCGAAAAAGGCGATATCTGGCGCAGTTGTTATACGACGGATGTTGCCATTAAGGATTGGGTCAAGTTGGCCGTAAACCGGGCCAGGGCTTCTTCGACGCCGGTGGTATTCTGGCTCAATAAAAATCGGGCTCATGACGCCCAAGTCATTGAAAAAGTGAATCTCTACCTTAAGGATCACGATACCAAAGGTCTGGACATCCAAATTATGGCACCGGTGGATGCCATGAAGTACTCCCTTAAACGTGCAAAGGACGGCCTCGATACCATTTCGGCTACTGGAAATGTGCTTCGGGATTATCTCACTGACTTATTCCCGATTTTGGAGTTGGGGACGAGCGCCAAAATGCTGTCCATCGTTCCACTCATCAATGGTGGAGGGCTGTTTGAAACCGGAGCCGGAGGGTCGGCCCCGAAGCATGTACAGCAGTTTGTCAAAGAAGGACATTTACGCTGGGATTCCCTCGGAGAGTTTCTCGCGTTAGCAGAGTCGTTTGCCCATTTGAGTCAAGTCAAAAACAACAAAAAAGCAAAAATCCTGGCGGACACTTTGGACAAGGCCACCGGAAAGCTCATGGACAACCGGAAGGCCCCAGGACGGGAATTGGGGCAATTGGATAATGCGGGAAGTCATGTGTACGAGGCCATGTACTGGGCGCAAGAACTTGCCGCACAGAATGATGATCAGGACTTGAAAAAGCAATTTGCCCCGATCGCAAAAGAGTTGGAATCCAAAGTCGATACAATTCTTGAAGAGATTAAAGCGGCAAAGGGTCGGGCTCAGGATATTGGCGGATATTATCGTCCGGATCCAACCAAGGTGATGGCCGCCATGCGTCCCAGCGCGACTTTCAATGCCATCTTAAGTCGCTTAGCCTAGGTTCTCAACGTAGGCTGGTCTTCCGGTATTATTGTTATACTGGGGATGTGTGCAACGAGCCGGGTTCCAATCGGAACCCGGCTCGCCTTTTTTGGGGGGAGATAATTCGTGTGAGTCATGTGAAAGTGGTGACCCTTCCCAAAATCGGGGATGTTCCCATTGTCTGTAAGGCCAAGCGAGACATCTCTGATGAAACCCCATTAGATGCACGGGATGACGAATCCCTCGGATGGGGGTACTGGGATCGAATTTGGCCTTCTGAGGTGGCCTTATCCGAATGTCTCATTCATCAGTTTTTCCCAACAAAACTGCAGGGTGTCAATGTTCTGGAAATTGGCTGCGGAACAGGGTTGGCCGGAGTGGTTGCTGCTCGGCTCGGGGCATTTACCATGTTTTCAGATATGGTGGCTATTACGCTTGAAGCAACAAAGGAGTCCTGTCGTCTGAATCATATCAGCAATTTTGACGCATGCCTGTTGAATTGGACGGAAAAGATTGGAACAAAAAAGTTTTTTTATGATTTGGTAATAGGCAGTGAAGTTTTTTATGACGAGGGAATTTTAGCCGGTATTTCTCATATTCTTGGACAGGTGCTTAGCCCAAAGGGGAAAGCCATGTTTTGTGATCCAAATAGACTGGGGCTCGATACCGTCGAACATGGATTTAAAGAGAAATTTATTGTGGCAATAGAAGAAGTCCCGCTCAACTGGCCTCCCCGAAAAGATGCCGGAGTAGAAAAGAAGGGGTTCCTTTACCAATTAAGTCGCAGGAGTCAGGAGGCATTCTGACAAGATTATTTTCCACGTGCTGAAGGGGCTATGAATGAGGACGAGGCTCTAAAGCACAGGGTTGCCCCGAAGTTTAAAGATTTAGTGAGTAAAGTTAATGGTTTTAAAGCGTCAAAATGAATGGCTAGGGTAGGGCAGGGTTTTGTCTCATAGCAGGAGAGCGCGCAGGCTATAGTGCGGGGTTGGTTTAAGGAAAGCCTGTGGCTGAGGTTAGGGATGGGGACTTCTCATCTCAACTAACTAATTTTAAATAGGTTTTTTCTTTAGGGTGTGGCGGTGTTCTTATGGACATTCCAGGTGGTGACACTGGGACTTTTGAAAGGGGTTCATGGGTCTTTTGATTGATTGCAGCGGGATGAGGGCATTCGTACAATGCACCGTTCCGCGCGGCAGGCGGGTTGTGCTACGTTTGTCCTTAACCATTATGATGAGTCCCTGAAGGAAGGGTTGGATTATGGCAAAAGTTCTTGAAGGCCCGGGAATGGGCTTATTGCGAAAATGGGGGATTTCAACTCCCAACTATGCTGTCGTGACCTCGAGTGAGGAATTTGACCAATTATCTCAGGTCAATGACTGGCTCCAAAAAAATAAACTGGTAGTCAAAGCGCATGAAGCACTTGGCTCTCGTTTTAAATTGGGGTTAGTCAAAGTGGGCTTGGATTTAGCCGCGGCAAAAGTGGCTGTGCGGGAGATGCTTGGTAAAAAACTGGAAACCCTGACGATTAAGCAGGTGATTGTTTCCGAGGCGGTTGATCACAAAGAAGAATATTATGCCGCGGCCAAATCGACGCGTGATGGAGTGGACCTCTTGGTGGCAACCTGTGGTGGCATCGAAGTGGAATCTAATTGGGATAAGGTCAAGCAGGTATCCATCGAAACCGGTGAGACCCTGTCGGATTCCGCGCTTTCCTCCCTGGTAAAGGATGCGGGGTTTTCCGGCGATACGGCTGCAAAAATGGCGGAATTTTTGAAGAAATTATATGCCTGTTTTGATAATGAAGATGCTCAATACGTAGAAGTGAATCCAGTTGTACTCAGTGGCCAGGGAGAACTTGTGGCTCTGGACGCGGTGACCCTTCTGGACGGTGATGCCAAGTTCCGGCATAAGGACTGGACCTTTCCGTTTGCGGCTGAATTTGGGCGTGCCTATACCAAAAATGAAGAGGAAGTCATGGCGGTTGATGCCAAGGTGAAAGGCTCCGTCAAGCTCATTGAGATTCCCGGCGGCAATATTGCGATGTTACCTGCCGGTGGTGGTGCCAGCGTTTATTATTCAGATGCGGTGGTGGCACGTGGTGGCAAACTTGCGAATTATGCAGAATATTCAGGCGATCCACCGGACTGGGCAGTGGAAGTTCTGACGGAAAAAGTCTGCTCGTTGCCTGGTATCAAGCATATTATTGTGGGTGGAGCGATTGCGAATTTTACCGATGTCAAAAAGACCTTTGGGGGCATTATCAACGCGTTTCGAAAGGCCAAAGCGGAAGGCAAGCTAGAGGGTGTCAAGATTTGGGTGCGCCGGGGTGGTCCAAACGAATTGCAGGGATTAGCGGCCATGCGTGCGCTACAGGATGAGGGTTTTGATATTCAGGTATTTGACCGCAAAACGCCGTTAACGGACATTGTCGATATGGCCATGGCCGCAAAATAACCTATTAGACCTTGAGGATGTAGGAGACCGTTTCGATGAGTATTCTTGCAACGAAAGACACGCATGTCGTCATTCAAGGGGGGGTGGCCGGGGTGAATGCCGCTCGTCGTATGGCTGAGTTCCGGTACATGATTAAGCAACCATTAAATGTCTCTGCGTTCGTATATCCCCCCGATGCGGGGAAGACCAATGAGATCATTTGTGGAACCGAGTTAATAATGATTCCCATTTATAAAACCGTGGCCGAAGCGACGGCCAACCACCCGGAGATTAACACGAGTCTGGTCTATATCGGAGCAGACCGGGCCTATGCCGGCACCATGGAAGCCCTCAATGACCCGCATATTAAAACGGTCTCCATGATTACCGAAGGGGTGCCGGAAAAAGATGCCAAACTTTTGGGGAAGCATGCCCGTAAGCTTGGGAAGACCTTTAATGGCCCTTCCTCAATTGGAGTGGTGTCGGCAGGAGAATGTCGCCTTGGAGTGATTGGGGGGGCATTTGATAACTTGGTGGCGTGCAAGCTGTACCGTCCTGGTTCCTTCGGCGTGATTACCAAGTCCGGGGGATTGTCGAACGAGATTATTTGGATTTGTTCTCAATTTGCAGACGGCATCACGACGGCGATCGGTATCGGCGGTGATGCCTACCCGGGAACAGACTATGTCAGCTACCTGGAAATGTTTGAAAAGGATCCGCAAACCAAGGCGGTGGTCATTGTCGGGGAAATGGGTGGAGATTTGGAAGAACGGGCCGCCGAATGGTACGGGGCCAAGAAACGACGGATTAAATTACTCGCGGTCGTATCAGGGTTCTGTCAAGAGAGTCTTCCAAAGGGTATGAAATTCGGGCATGCCGGGGCAAAAGAAGGATTGAAGGGGGAGGGGTCTGCGCGAGCAAAGTCTGAAGCCCTGAAAAAGGCCGGCGCGATTGTGCCGGATACCTTTGGTGCTCTGGGGCCGGCTATCAAGGCCACCCACGAAGAGTTACTGAAGAGCGGACAGGTCAAGCCCATCCCCGAATTGTCTCCAGCGGACATGCCAAGGCTTCCCAAAACGGTTCAAGAGAGCATGAAGGAAGGGGAAGTGCTGGTGACGCCGCTGATTCGTTCCACAATCAGTGACGACCGGGGTGACGAACCGCTGTATCAAGGTTATCCGGCTTCTGAACTGATCAATAACGGATATGACATCCCCCATATTATCGGCTTGCTATGGGACAATCGCCTTGTCTCCAAACAAGAAGCCGAAATCATCAAACGCATTATCATGCTGTCGGCCGATCATGGTCCTTGCGTGAGTGGAGCCTTGACGACGATTATCGCCGCGTGTGCTGGAATCGGATTATCTCAAGCGGTCGCGGCCGGTATGATTATGATCGGTCCGCGCTTTGGTGGAGCGGTGACGGACGCGGGGCGATGGTTTAAATACGCGATCGACAACAAACTTTCGGTCGATGATTTCCTTGTCTACATGAAGAAAAATGTGGGACCGGTTCCGGGAATCGGTCACCGAGTCAAAAGTTTAAAAAATCCGGATAAGCGGGTGAAGGAGTTGGTTGGGTACGTAAAAAGTTTGAACATGGCCACTCCGCACTTGGATTTTGCATTGGAAGTCGAAAAAATTACCGCTGTCAAAAAAGATAATCTCATACTCAACGTTGATGGAACCATGGCGGCGGTGTTAGTCGATATCGGTTTTCCGGTTGATAGCCTCAATGGCTTCTTCATTTTATCGCGAACCATCGGGATGATTGGACATTGGACGGATCAAAAGCGGCAAGGCAGTCGGCTCATCCGATTGTTTGACTATCTGGTAAATTATGCCTCCCCGAAGCGTCGCGAGGTGCCACCGTTAAAGTAATGAGGGTGTGAGCGGACTTTTTTGGTTGAATGTTATCAATCTTATCCATGTTGAACTGAACCCAGGAGATAGTCCTATGTCCCTAGAAATGGTCCAAAAACTGTATGCGTCAATGCCGGGAATTGTGGACAAAGCTCGCAAAAAATTTGGGCGACCTCTCACGCTGACAGAAAAAATCCTGGTCAGCCATGCCGATGATTTCGACACACAAGTCTGGGAACGTGGAAAGGCCATGTTGGCGCTTCGTCCCGATAGAGTCGCGATGCAGGATGCGACGGCCCAAATGGCCATGTTGCAGTTTATGCAAGCGGGGAAAGATAAAGTCGCTGTTCCGAGTACTATCCATTGCGATCACTTGATCAGGGCAGAAGTCGGATCGGAAAAGGATCTTCTGCGCGCATGTGATGAAAACAGGGAAGTCTATAATTTTCTCGCCTCGGCCGCAAAAAAATATGGGATCGGATTCTGGAAGCCTGGAGCTGGGATCATCCATCAGGTGGTGTTGGAAAATTATGCATTTCCTGGCGGATTGATCATTGGAACCGATTCACACACGCCAAACGGTGGCGGGTTGGGAATGTTGGCCATTGGCGTCGGTGGAGCGGATGCGGGGGAAGTGATGGCGGGTCTTCCATGGGAGGTCCTCCATCCTAAACTCATCGGCGTGAAGTTAACCGGAAAGCTGAATGGCTGGGCTTCGCCAAAAGATGTCATTTTGTATATTTGTGGCCTTCTGACGGTGAAGGGTGGAACCAATAAGATCGTGGAGTATTTTGGCCCTGGCGCCGAAACCATCAGTGCGACAGGCAAAGGCACGATTACCAATATGGGAGCTGAGCTTGGCGCCACGACTTCTATTTTCCCGTTCGATGAAAAAATGGTGGCATACTTGAATATCACGGAGCGGGCTGACATTGCCAAATTGGCAGCTGCCAATCGGAGCATGTTGGTTGCGGACCCTGAGGTTTATCAGTCTCCGGAAAAATACTTTGATGAAATCGTCGAAATTGATCTGTCCACTCTTGAGCCGCATGTTGTGGGACCGCATACCCCTGATTTGGCGCGGCCAATTTCAAAGATGGCAGCGGAAGCCAAAGAAAAAGGTTATCCCGTTCAATTAAAAGCGACATTAGTCGGAAGCTGTACCAATTCTTCATATGAAGATATCGGTCGCGCGGCGCATATTGCCAAGCAAGGGTTACAAGCTGGGCTTAAAGCCAAAACGGCCTTTCTGGTTAGCCCGGGATCAGAACGGATTTACCACACCATGAAGCGCGAAGGATTTTTGGAAACTTTTGAAAGTATGGGGGCCACCGTCCTTGCAAATGCCTGTGGACCCTGCATTGGTCAATGGAAGCGAGCGGATGCCGTGAAAGGCAAAGCCGACTCTATTGTCAGTACGTTTAACCGGAACTTTCCCGGGCGGAATGATGGGGTGAGTGAGACGTTATCCTTCCTGGCCAGTCCTGAAGTGGTCACGGCTTATGCGTTTTCAGGTGATCTGGGCTTTGATCCGATTAAGGGGACCTTGAAAACCGCAGATGGAAAAGACTTCAAATTTGAGGCGCCTCAGGGAGATGAATTGCCGGCCAAGGGTTTTGCCAAAGGGGAAGAAGGTTTGGTTCAACCTGCGGAGGATGGTTCGAAGCTTCAAGTGGACATTCCTCCTACCAGCGAGCGGTTGCAATTATTAAAGCCTTTCCCAAAATGGGATGGGAAAGATTTTGAAAAGTTGCCGCTATTAATTAAAACCAAAGGCAAGACCACAACGGATCATATTTCTCCAGCCGGTCCGTGGCTCAAATTCAGGGGACATTTGGACAAGATCAGTGACAACATGTTTCTTGGGGCCAACAATGCTTTTGCAGACGAGGCGGGCAAGGCCAATGACGTCTTAACCGGAGAGTCCGGTTTGACTCCTGCACAAGTCGCCAGACGGTATAAAGAAAAAGGTTTGGGGTCGTTTGTGGTGGGTGATGAAAACTATGGGGAAGGGAGCAGCCGTGAGCATGCGGCGATGTCTCCACGATTTTTGGGTGTCCTAGCTGTCCTGACAAAAAGTTTTGCTCGCATTCATGAGACCAATCTCAAGAAGCAAGGCATCCTTGCACTGACATTTGCGGATCCGAAGGATTATGACCAAATTGAACAAGAAGACCGGATCAGTGTGAAGGGGTTAAGTGGACTTGCGCCAGGCAAACCGGTTCAGGTCGTCCTTCACAAGAAAAATGGTCAGGAAGTGGTCATTCAAGCCAATCATAGTATGACCGAACAACAGATCACGTGGTTTAAGGCTGGTTCCGCATTGAATGCGTTAAATTAATACCCAATTAAGTAGGCCGGGTGGTTTAAACACACGACGAGAAATTTGTCAATCGTATAAGGTACTATCTTTGAGCTATGCCTGACACATTGGATAAAAAAAATACTCTAGATCAAGAAGAGAGTCTCCAACCTAAGATGGTTACCGTGGAGATTGAAGGGAAACCGTTCCAGGTTCCCGCCGGTATCACCCTGATCAAAGCTTTGTGGTATGCAGGGCAGGATGTGATTCGTGGAGTTGGATGCCTAGGCGGATTTTGTGGAGCCTGTGCGACTTATTACCGTACAAAAGACGATCCTAAGGTCAAAACCTGTTTGGCCTGTTCGATGGCAGTCGAGGATGGGATGTCCTTTTCGTTTATGCCGGCTTTTCCGGCGAGAAAAGCGACCTACAACCTTCTTGAGCTCAAAGACCCTAAGCAGGATTTGTTTACGCTCTATCCTGAAGCCCCCTTATGCCGGAACTGTAATGCCTGCACAGAAGCCTGCCCTCAACAAATTGATGTGCGGGAAGGTGTGTGGAAAGCGGTGTTTGGGGATTTTAAAGCGGTCTCTGAAATGTTCATGGATTGTGTCATGTGTGGAATGTGCGCGCCTGTCTGTATTGCTGATATTGCTCCCAATCTGGTCGCGCTCTATGCCAGTCGGGCTCAAGGCGTGCATTTCACCGAAAAGCCTGAAGGCCTCTCGAAACGTATTCAAGAGATTACCGATGGACATTTTCAGCAGGAGTGGGATCGTATCCTCAAGTTGTCCGATGAGGAATTACAAAATACCTCCGCGGCCACAACCTAACTAGTTTTTTTGCTTTTCTCATGGAACTTACCGATCAGAGAAATTTAGTTCATCAAACCCGAGACGCCCGTCGGTCTAAAAGTTTTCCCAAGCTTTCTCCAGCCGAACGGGATAGCCTTATCAAGAAATACCATCCTGATCATCGGGCTCATGCCTACCGGCCGATTATTTTTGGCCCGAATGCCGGTGAATCAACCGTGACCGAAGTGGCGACTCTGTTGGAAGGGGAGAGCCCGGTTCCGGCTGATCTTAATCTTACTCCTGATTACTCCGTGGATGTCCTGGTCGTTGGTGGAGGAGGGGCGGGGTGTGCGTCGGCCCTCCATGCCCATGCCCATGGTGCCAATGTGTTGTTGGCCACGAAGTTGCGGCTCGGGGATTCCAACTCGGTCATGGCCCAAGGCGGGATGCAAATTGCCGTTGGCTCGGACGATTCGCCTGTCCAGCATTTCTTGGACACCTTAAAGGGCGGGCACATGAAAAATGACCACCAGTTGTTAAAGGTCATGGTGGAAGAGGGACCGTCTATTGCCAAATGGCTATTGGAATTAGGTGTCTTATTCGATCGGGATGCCGATGGAAATCTGCATGTAAAAAAAGGGGGAGGAAGCTCAAAGGCCAGGCTGTTAACCTGCTCCGATTACACCGGTTTGGAAATCATGCGAGTGTTGAAAGACGAAGTGCTGAACCAGAAGGTTCCGTTGTTGGAATTTGTCGCTGCGGTGGAATTGTTAAGCGATGCCGATGGTGCATGCACGGGAGCGGTGCTGAAAGACTTAGACAACAATCGCTTCATCGTCGTTGCCGCTAAAACGGTGATCCTGGCAACAGGCGGAATCGGCCGGTTGCACATTCAGGGATTTCCAACCAGCAATCATTTCGGGGCGACAGGGGATGCCCTGGTCCTGGCCTATCGCCTCGGCGTGCCTCTCGTTCAAATCGATACCTTTCAATATCATCCTTCAGGTGGGGTGTATCCTGAGCAATTAGTCGGTGCGCTGGTGACAGAAGGCATTCGCTCTGAAGGGGGTCATTTGGTGAATGGGAAGGGCGAGCGCTTTGTGAATGAATTGGATACCCGTGATGTTGTGTCCTCGTCGATCATTCGAGAATGTGAAGAGGGGCGAGGGGTTCGAACACCATCTGGAAGGGTGGGCGTCTGGCTGGATACGCCGTTGTTAGATGTGGAACATGGACCGGGAACGTTGGACAAACATTTTCCCGCGATGGTTCGGCAGTATGAGCGCTACCAGGTCGATATCCGGAAAGATCCGGTACTGATCTATCCCACGCTGCATTACCAAAACGGGGGCGTCAAGATTGATGTGAATGGAGAAACGCCTGTGGCCAATTTATTCGTGGCGGGAGAGGCCTCCGGCGGATTACATGGGCGAAACCGGCTCATGGGGAATTCTTTGTTGGACTTAATGGTGTTTGGCAAGCGAACAGGTATTCTTGCTGCAGAGCGGTCCAAGTCTCTGCCGAAAAGCTCGTTGACCTTAGACCATCTGAAGCGATTTCGAGCCGAAGCCAAACGGCATCATGTGTCCGCTGGCATCATTTCACCTATGGTCTTGCCGGCTTACACCAACAAGTAATTTTCAACTCGATTGATCACCAAACGGGATATTGTCATCGCCCAATGTTCCGATTTGAGCTGTAGAACCTACCAAGAGGATTTATGAATATTCACGAGTTTCAAGCCAAACAGCTCTTTGCACAGTTTGGGATTCCTGTACCCAAAGGCAAGGAAATCAAAAACGTCAAAGCGGCTGAAAAGTGGGCCTCAGTTCTGGATACCCCCGTATTTGTGGTGAAAGCGCAGATTCATGCGGGTGGACGTGGTAAAGCCGGCGGGGTCAAATTAACCAAAAATAAAACTGAAGTCCCCGAACTGGCTAAGGAAATTCTCGGAAAAACACTGGTGACCCATCAGACGGGTCCCAAGGGCAGAAAAGTTCGGCGCCTATTGATTGAAGAAGGTGCAGGGATCGCTAAGGAATTGTATTTGAGTTTACTGGTAGACCGTGAGTCAGGCTTTCCGACGTTTATTGCCAGTACGGAAGGCGGCATGGACATTGAGGAAGTGGCCGAACATACACCGGACAAATTGCTGAAAGAGTCCATTGATCCGGCGGTCGGATTCCAAGGGTACAATGGAAGAAATCTGGCCTTCGGCTTGGGACTTCCAGAGCTTGAGCCGGCGGTGGTGAAGCCGTTTTTTCAAATGTTGGAAAACCTGTACCGCCTGTTTATGGAAAAAAACGCATCGCTCGTGGAAATTAATCCATTGGTCATTACCACGGATAAGCGTCTGGTCGCGTTGGATGGAAA
Organism: Nitrospira sp.; assembly: GCA_024760505.1. GTDB lineage: Bacteria > Nitrospirota > Nitrospiria > Nitrospirales > UBA8639 > Nitrospira_E. The sequence continues at coordinate 647,625 of CP058931.1, read as the reverse complement.
AGTCTCAATTGATGACAGTGCACTATTTAAACATCCTGATATTCAAAAGTTCAGAGATCTGCACGAAGAAGAGCCTTTAGAGATTGAAGCGGGTAGCAATAATCTGAACTATGTCAAACTGGATGGAGACATCGGTTGCATGGTCAACGGGGCGGGTTTGGCGATGGCAACCATGGACGTCATTAAGTTGGCGGGGTCCGAACCGGCGAATTTTTTAGATGTGGGCGGTGGGGCGACAAAAGAGACGGTCGCAGCCGGTTTTCGCATTCTGTTGAAAGATAAAAAGGTCAAGGGCATATTCATTAATATTTTCGGTGGGATTGTGCGTTGCGAGCGAATTGCCCATGGAGTGATTGATGCGGCGAAAGAAGTCGGCATCAAGCTACCTGTTGTTGTTCGACTTCAAGGAACCAATGCGGAAGAAGGCCGAAAGCTTCTGGCTGAATCAGGTTTGAAAGTGGAAGGGGTCGCTGACCTCTGGGAAGCCGCTCAACGTATTGTCGCTCTCAGAAAAAAGAAATAGTTAACCTGGTCGTGGAAATATTCTCCTTGATTGGTGAAAGGTGATGTGGCATGAGCATTTTGGTCAATAAGAATACCCGGGTTGTCGTTCAAGGGATCACCGGCAAAGAAGGGTCATTTCACGCGACCCAGTGCAAGGCGTACGGAACGCAAGTCGTTGCCGGCGTGACGCCTGGCAAAGCCGGTCAGGAAGTAGAAGGCATCCCGGTGTTTAATACCGTTCGTGAAGCCGTCAAGAAGACTGAAGCCACCACCTCATTGATCTTTGTGCCACCTCCCTTTGCCGCCGATGCCATTTTAGAAGCCGCTGATGCCGGCATATGGCTGATCATCTGCATTACAGAGGGGATTCCTGTCAATGATATGGTTCGGGTCCAGCGGGCGCTGTATGGGAAGACCACACGTCTGATTGGCCCAAATTGTCCGGGAATTATCACGGCCGAGGAGTGCAAGATCGGGATCATGCCAGGATTCATTCATAAAAAAGGGCGGGTCGGGGTGATTTCAAGAAGTGGCACCTTAACCTACGAAGCCGTCAATCAGCTGACCAATTTAGGTCTTGGCGAAACGACCTGCGTCGGCATCGGTGGCGATCCCCTCATCGGAACCGGGTATATCGATTTGTTGCACATGTTCCAGGAGGACGACGAAACGGAAGCAGTCGTGATGATTGGGGAAATTGGTGGCGATGCCGAGGAACGGGCTGCGGCCTATATTAAAAAGGAGATGACCAAGCCGGTCGTGAGTTTCATTGCCGGAATTACGGCACCTCCCGGAAGACGGATGGGCCATGCCGGCGCCATTATCACCGGAGGAAAAGGTACCGCGGCTGATAAAATGGCCGCCTTAGAAGCTGCTGGTGTGACTGTCATCAAAAATCCAGCAGAAATAGGAGAAGCCGTCAGAAACGTTCTACATGCCTAGCCCTATTCATTCTTAGCGACGCCTCATTTTCTTAATTAGTTTAATTGCTTTCCATGAACTGAGTGGAAAGGTGCATCCTGATTAGAACATGGAGTTAGAGGAGTTGTGATAACTCCTTCCACACCCCCCCTCAAGCCCAACCGTTCCCCAATTTATACTCAATATTTGTCTTCATTCTATGCAATGTCTGCTAGGGTTCCATTATTTTTGCAGTATTCTTTATTTTATTGAAAAAGAGTAGTAAGGTTTCTCACTTGAAAGTGAGGACCTATGTCAAAACTACACAATAATTCCACGATATATTTCACTTGGCGGATGGGTGGAGGGTTATTAGGATTCATTCTGGTCTTGCCCCTCCTGCTCTTTGCTCAGGAACCTCCGATTCCTTCCTCTGATGACACAACAGATGTTTTTATTCTACGGCAACTCATCGAAATTCAAAACGAACTGAGGGATGTTCGGAAAGAACTTGCGGAATTTCGGAAATCGGTGAGCGAATTAAAGGAAAACTCCAATCTTCTACGTGCTGCTGATCCACTTCCTTCTGTTATTGGCAATGTTGAACTCAAGAAAGATGATCCCACCCTTGGTAGTCGGCAAGCGAAAGTTGCCATTGTCGAGTTTACAGATTATCAATGTCCCTATTGTGCTAAATATCATTCAGAAACATTTGAAAACCTGAAAAAAGAATATATCGACACAGGGAAAGTGCAATATGTCCTTCGAGATTTCCCGTTGGACTTTCACGCCTATGCAAAAGGGGCGGCTATTGCTGCGAATTGTGCAGGTGAACAGGATGCGTATTGGCAGATGAACCATCGGCTCTTTTCCAATCAATCCGAGCTTGGGGATGGCTTATATCAAAAATTGGCCCAGTCTTTGGGACTCAACATGGATCAGTTTGAATCATGTGTAAACAGCCATGAACAAGTACAAAAAGTTGATGCGGATGTGGTTTACGGGCAAGAGATTGGGGTGAACGGAACCCCGACGTTTTTTATTGGACGAGTAGAAAACGGGCAACTCACAGATGTCAAAGAAGTGAGTGGGACTAAACCTCTGTCAGCCTTCTCAAGAATCATTGAGCCGCTACTCGCAAGTGACGGGAATGTACGCGAATAGAAAAAGGTATCTAAAGGGCAAAAAGTAAAATTTTAAGGATTGTGATGGGGCTGCAGAGTTTTACGGTTGCGTGCCTCTTAAGCTCTGTAAGTAAAAAAGCTGTACCGAGCCTCTGCATAAGGCCCTGAAATGATCGAATGAAAATGGGAGATGCATGAAATACCTGATTGGATTGCTGACTCTTATTGGTCTACTTCTCGTCATGAGCGGCAACGTGGTCGCCTACGAAGTGTTTCCGAATGACGAGGCGGATGCCCTCTTCAAACAAATGGAAAAGGCCATCTTTTTGTATGACAAAGATCCCTACACAATTAGCAAGGCCGTGGAGAAAAACGATGTGGCAGGCATGTCCCTTGCCATTATCTATAAGGGTAAGCCAGTCATTCATAAATGGTATGGAGACCGAAACCAGAAAAAGAAGGAAAAGACTACTGCAGATACGATCTACCAATGTGCCTCGACGAGCAAGATGGTGTCATCACTGGGCTTTGCTGCAGCTTCGCGGCGAGGGGAACTTAGCCTCGATGAGAGTGTCACGGATTTCAATAAGAAACATCCTGACACCATTATCACAAAATGGGTCGACAAGGTTTTCAAAGACCACAAGTCCTGGCCTGATGACATTACGCCCCGACGTTTGCTGAGCCATACCGCAGGTTTGGACACACATGGAATCGCGAATAAGCCATGGCTTCCCTCCAGCGATCCTCTTAAGGGTGTCATTCTTGGTCGAAACCTTGCGCATGATGCTGTCAAACCCATCTATGAACCAGGAACGAAATATGACTATTCTGGGGGTGGGTATACGGTGGCAGAAGCCATGCTCGAGATCGCCACCGATAAACGTTTCGAGACCTATCTTCACCAGAATGTTCTTAAGCCCTATGGCATGAATAACAGCACTTTTGAGGATGGCAGTTCGGACATGGTCCATCTGGCTCGTGGGTGTAGCCGAGGTATATGTCTCTATGATGTCCAAGTTTCTGAACTCAAAGCAGCAGGTGGATTGCTGTGCCATCCTGTAGATTACGCACGATTAGTCTCTCTGATGATTAATGGTGGAGCAGAGTATCTTGAGGGAAGAGCGGGTACGCAGATCATACCGAAGGCTGATATTGATGAGGTTCTGAAAAAGGTGCCCCCTGCTGATTATGGACTCGGAGTTAATCTAAATGGAGCGGAGTTTGCCCACGGAGGCAAACACCAAGGGTTTGCTACTAATTTTTATGCGCATAGCGACAAGCAGGTGGGCATTGTCGTGTTCGTCAACGGCAAGTATACATGGGCAAGAAATAAGGAAGTCTACGGGGCTGGCACTCTCAATAGTGCTGTGGTTAAAGCGTTTAAAATCGCGTTTGGGGTTAGCAACGAATCAGGGCAACCCCTTAAACCAACATGTAGCGAAGACGAGGATTGTGCTGAGGGTCAATACTGTGACAAAGGCCCTGTCGCGACAATTGGGATTAACAAGTGTAAGGCAGGCAAAAAACGTAATGAAACCTGTAGCCGGAACGATGTCTGTGGCTCCGACCTCACGTGTTACGGCGAGCCGATCGGGAAATGTGGTTTGCTGGGAACAGTCGTTGTCGGCGATCAGTGCTTTAAAGATAAGGAATGCACATCCGGCAAGTGCGAAAAAGATAGATGTGTGTGTAAGAGTGACGGCGACTGTCCCAATGGGCAAGCCTGTTATACCCCAATCGGGAAAGCCAACTATTGCGCAAGTACGAGCAAGGCCCTGGGGGCCAGTTGTTCTAAAAACAGCCAATGCGCCTCGGACAAGTGTCAACAAGACCAATGCGTGTGTAAGGGGGACGGCGACTGTCCGAACGGGCAAGCCTGCTATACCCCAATCGGGAAAGCGAACTATTGCGCAAGTACGAATAAGGCCCTGGGGGCCAGCTGTACCAAGGATAGTCAATGTGCCTCAGACAAGTGTCAACAAGACCAATGCGTGTGTAAGGGGGACGGCGACTGTCCGAACGGGCAAGCCTGCTATACCCCAATCGGGAAAGCGAACTATTGCGCGAGTACGAGTAAGGCCCTGGGGGCCAGCTGTACCAAGGATAGTCAATGTGCCTCAGACAAGTGCGAACAGGACAAGTGTGTATGTAAGTCGAACGGCGACTGTCCCAATGGGCAAACCTGCTATACGCCTGTCGGGAAGGCGAATTATTGTGCGAGTACGAGTAAGGCCCTGGGGGCCAGTTGTACCAAGGATAGTCAATGTGCTTCAGATAAATGTGAACAGGGTGAATGTGTGTGTCAGTCGGACAACGATTGCCCGGGTTCGCAGAAATGTAAAACGCCTGTGACCAAAAAGAATTACTGCACGAAATGAGGTCAACCTGAAAAGGCCAAGGATAGATGACAGAATAGGAATGTCACAAAAAAAGTCTAAGAGTCATACGCAAATTTCCCCCTACCAGCTTTATCCATAACTTTTAATAAGGCGGGTGAACGATGAAACGAAGCTTGTGGTCTCTCATCACGATTTGTACCGGTCTAGGGATCATGGCGTGCAATCCCATCACTTTCAAGGTCTATAAAATTAAAAAAAGCGAGCGACTGATGCGAATGCTAAGTCTTGTATTTCTACTGGTGATTTTTGGTGTGAATGAGGCGTCGGCGAATTTATGTGACACGGTGAAGGATCTTTCGACGATTCAGGAGACCAAAGATGAGATTGAGTTTTATAAGGAACTTTTTCCCAATGCGGACTACCACGGCAGTCATCTCTATAACGGCTTTGTGCTGGAGTGTAATCGTAGGCGCGATAATAAGGGCGACGAAGTGAGAAAGATGCTCACGAATAAAGACTGGGCCGAGATGAAGAGCATTTTGAAAGAGAGCGATCTTTCGCCCTATTTATTTAGCGCGAAGTATAAGTTCTTCGGCATCGCCTGGTTTCAAATGAGCTACTTGATTTGGAAAGAGGGTGGTGTCTGGAAGATGGTGCTTCCCTATGATCCAATTATTAATGATGAGGTTGAAAATCGGATCGATTTTGATATGACCCACGCTGGGAATCTCTACGATAAGGATCAAGTCGATGAAGGCGGGAGTGGTTCGAGTAAGACTTATACACTGAAATCAACCGCGCAGCCAATTAGCGTCACGAAATGTGCCACCACAACGTTCTTTGCTGGCAAAGAAAAGAAGTACGATGGGCAACATGGTGTCGATGCCCATAAGAGGGACCCCGCCAATAAGCATATTAGCCTCGGAAAAATTCAATACTCTTATAAAAACTCTAGCGGAAACTATTGGGTGATGGATGGTTGTCGGGTGAAAAAAGATGAGCATCTCTATGGCACCAATCCCGCCACCGGAAGTTTTGAAAAAATTTTGCCAGCGGATTGGATTTTGAATAATTTTGAAAAAGTCGCCGAGGATTATTGGAGTATTCCTGACAATTTTGACCTTTACGTACTTTTAAAGGGTCATAATGAAGGTCGACTTGATCCTGCGGTCAAAACCAAAATCAATAATCATATTAAAAAAGGTGATTATTTAACGATACGCTTTGGAACGAAGTTCCTTCCCGGCGCTAATCAAATGTATAAGGCCAATGCCTGGCAGCCGAATAATTTTTCTACCATGACGGACGATGGAACCTATATTCACGAAGTCGGTCACGCCTTTGGTTTAGATGACGAATACGCACAAGGCTCATCCAGTAAAAATAAAGACCATTGTTCTCATTCCCAATTTGATCAATTTGATGGCATCTCGGGGTCAACCCCTTACACCATCGACAATTACACCATGTGTAATGGTTATGGGAAACAAACCAATACCATTTATCATTATATAGCGGTCACCCGCTATATCTTGGGAGAAACCTGCAAGGAGGATTCCGATTGCGGAGGCGGTCGCTATTGCAATAACCGCATGGGACTCAACCGCTGCTTAGCGGACGGAACAAAGGATGTAAATCAGAGCTGCATTAAAGACAGGGAATGCACATCCGGCAAGTGCGAAAAAGATAGATGTGTGTGTAAGAGTGACGGCGACTGTCCCAATGGGCAAGCCTGTTATACCCCAATCGGAAAAGCCAACTATTGCGCAAGTACGAATAAGGCCCTGGGGGCCAGTTGTACCAAGGATAGTCAATGTGCCTCAGACAAGTGTCAACAAGACCAATGCGTGTGTAAGGGGGACGGCGACTGTCCGAACGGGCAAGCCTGCTATACCCCAATCGGGAAAGCGAACTATTGCGCGAGTACGAGTAAGGCCCTGGGGGCCAGCTGTACCAAGGATAGTCAATGTGCCTCGGACAAGTGCGAACAGGACAAGTGTGTATGTAAGTCAAACGGCGACTGTCCCAATGGGCAAACCTGCTATACGCCTGTCGGGAAGGCGAATTATTGTGCGAGTACGAGTAAGGCCCTGGGGGTCAGTTGTACCAAGGATAGTCAATGTGCTTCAGACAAGTGCGAACAGGACAAGTGTGTGTGTAAGTCGAACGGTGACTGTCCCAATGGGCAAAGTTGCTATACCCCCGTCGGGAAGGCGAACTATTGTGCGAGTACGAGTAAGGCCCTGGGGGCCAGCTGTTCTCAAAACAGTCAGTGTGCTTCGGATAAATGTGAACAGGGTGAATGTGTGTGTCAGTCGGACAACGATTGTCCGGGTTCGCAGAAATGTAAAACGCCTGTGACCAAAAAGAATTACTGCACGAAATGAGGTCAACCTGCAACGATTCTCGGCTTTACCGGGCCGGGGGTAGTGAAACACGAAGCCGCATGTCCTGAAACCTGGAAGAGCGGGCCGGTCTGCATTCAGGTTGAACTCAATACCCCTCTGATATAATGAAATAGCGGAAGTGGGTCTCCTGGGTCGGTGCCCGCTGGCTGTTTTAGAGTAATACTTACTTCGAGCGCCCAGATGAAGCCGGGAGACCACATTTTGGGTATGTGGTGCATGCGATTTCGTTCACACAAAAAGAAAGTAGTGCTGTTTGGAGGCCAAAACTTTCTTTTCAGACCGATTGATGAAAAACACGAGAGACTATGTGGTCATGAAGGAAATCAGAATCCTGATGTTAGTCCTCGGACTAGTCGTTCCTTTCCTAGGATGTGCCACGAAAATGGCGCCGTTGCCTGCCAGTCTTTCCGCCGATCAAACAATCGTGTTTGGGAAGGTTCAAGCAAGTCTCACCGGCCCTACGACCCGATGGTATCCTCCGCAGGTTCGATTTTTTGAGCTCATGAATCACTCTACGAAGGAACGGTTCCGGGTGGATATCGAGTCTGCGGACTCGCCATTTTTTCTTGCAATTCCGCCAGGCGAATATGAGTTGGTGAGAATCCAGATCAATGAAGGGGCATTCCGATCTATGGCCCAATTGAACTCGACGTTTCAGGTGAATCAGGGTGGACTGAATTATCTGGGAAAATGGGAAGTGAAAATACATCCCCCGACGTATCTTCGGTTGGTTGATGTTTCCGTGGAAACTGATTTAGAGGAGGCAAAAGTCCAGGTTCTTTCACTTCATCCAGATTTAGCCGGCCTTCCTATCCAATCGCAACTTTCGACACCCAAGGATTCGGAAACGCGTTTAGTAGAAATATCTCCTTATCCTCGGGTATGGTGGTTTTGCCGCCATTTAACCTGTTAACTTTAGTTGTGAGAAACTTCAGGTCCTAAGGATGAATTGCAGATGGACAATGCCGATTCAGAAAGCGAATACGTCAAAAGCCGCCAATGAGTTTTTCCCAGTATAGGGATGTTAAAGAACAATCCTGTCGAACTGGATGATCGGAATGTACGAGTGAGAAGATTGTCGTTTATTTTTTTAGCATTTTTAGGGGTTTTTGCAATGGGCTGCGGTCTTTTCCCTCAGGAACAACTGTATGGTTGGAAGGGCGTGCATCGTGAAGAGCTAATTCGGGTGATGGGGACGCCGACTAAGCAAACGGCTTTGCCTGACGGTGGGCAACGTTTGGAATTTATTCAACGGATAACTCGCCATCCATTGGGGGGTGAAGGGTATGGCACTTCGTATGAGTGTCATAAAACGTTTGAGCTCGATGCCGAAGGTATCATTCAAAAAGCCGTTTCTGAAACGCCGTGTTGATCAAACAGCACTAAGACCGCATTGTTCCAGAAAACCCCAAAACAACCGTGGCCTGGCGCGCGACATGACCTTTAATCAGGCAATCCGGCTCAATCGTGGGAAGAGTTGACCAATGTCCCGTAAATATCTGGCATTTGATATCGAAACGGCAAAAATTTTGCCGGAAAATTTCGGTGACTTACATGATCATCGGCCGCTCGGCATCACCTGTATGGCGACCTGGTGCAGCGATGAATCCTCGGCGGTGACGTTTTACTCGAAAAATCCAGATGGATCTCCTGCGCCGCAAATGACCAAGGCGGATGTTGCCGCCTTTGTCGAGCATCTCAAAACAAAATTGCAGGAGGGCTATACCATCATTACCCACAATGGGTTGGGATTCGATTTCGTGATTGTGGCGGAAGAATCCGGCCAGCTTGATGATTGCCGTGAATTGGCGATGAGCCACGTGGACATGATGTATCACTTCTTTTGCGGGAAAGGGTTCCCTATCAAGCTTAACGCCGCGGCGAAGGCCATTGGTGTGAGTAAGCCCGCGAATGTGGATGGCTCCGTCGCCCCGAAACTGTGGAAAGATGGCGACTTCCGGACGGTCTTGGATTATGTGGCTCAGGATTGTCGGTTAACGTTGGATGTGGCTGAAGCCAGTGAACAAGCGAAAAAGATTAGTTGGATAACCGGACGTGGCACAACATCCCATTTTGAATTGCCTGGTGGATGGCTGACCGTTCAAGAAGCCTCCAAGTTACCTCTGCCTGACACGTCATGGATGGATAAGCCATGGCCGCGATCAAAATTTACGGTGTGGTGGTGAGCGTGGAAGATACACCTTTGCGTGTGTGAATGGTCATAGAAAAAATAGGAAAAGGAAGGAAAGATTATGTCTGTATTGATTGGAAAGAATTCGGTGGTCAGCGTCAATTATAAACTCACTGACGATGCCGGTAAGGTGTTGGATAGTTCAGATGGGTCAAAGCCCATGGTGTACTTGCATGGTGCGGGGAATATCATCCCCGGGCTGGAGAAAGCGCTGACAGGTAAAGGAGAGGGTGATGCTCTGAAGGTAAGGATTGAGCCTGCCGATGCCTATGGAGAGGTCATTCCTGACGGGATCAAGAGCATCGAAAGGGCTGCGTTTGAAGGGGTAGATTCGGTTGAACCGGGAATGGTGTTTGAGGCCCAGGCGCCGGACGGCACGACGCAGCAAATTATGGTGGTGAAAGTAGATGGGGATAAAGTCACCATTGATACCAATCATCCACTGGCCGGTATCGCGCTCAACTTTGATATTAAAGTTCTGAGTGTGCGAGAAGCGACAAAGCAAGAACTTGAGCATGGGCATACTCATGAGCACGGGCATGACCACTAGTTTCCGGAGGGGAAAAGTAGCTCAGTCTCCAGGTCTAATCGAGTGGTTTTTTAATGTATGGTAGATGTCGGGTTTCGGCCCGACAGCCGAGGTCCTTTTGTTTCGGCAAAAGGACCCAAAACCACGCACGCCCCGACCTGTCTCATCAGATATGGCGGACGCAAGTCATGGAAGAGCGGTCCAACTCTCGGAGCCTGTCCTGAGTTTTGTCGAAGGGCTCAGACAAGGCCCGCCGGTAGATAAGGGCGTCCACCATTAGGGGCAGGACGGCAGGCGTCGATAGGGGAGCTATGCAGACAAGAAGGCTTTATCCCATGTGAGGAATAGCCGAATGTGTTGTCATTTTTGTATTCCCGGGGTACCATGTTGACTATGAACTACGCAGATATCATCACTATCGAACCTGGGAAACGCAGTGGGAAACCCTGTATTAGAGGCATGCGTTTTACTGTCTCGGATGTATTGGAATACTTGGCTTCAGGGATGACCGAAGACGAAATCATTAGTGATTTTCCTGAATTGACTAAAGATGATATCCATGCCTGTCTGTCGTTTGCCGCCGATCGTGAGAAAAGGCTCTCCGCGCCTCTGGCATGAAGTTGCTTTTCGACCAAAATCTTTCCTTTAAACTCCCTCCTAGGCTGAATTCCGATTTCCCTGACTCCAAACATGTCAAGGATTTTGGCCTAATCGGCAATGACGACGAAGCGATCTGGCAATTGGCTTTGGAGCTAGATTTCGTCATCGTTTCCAAAGATTCCGATTTTTTACATAGGAGTCTGCTTCGTGGACATCCACCAAAAGTTATTCAAGTGAGAATGGGAAATTCCTCAACTCGGAATATTCAGGAATTGTTCACCCGTGAAATGGAAACCATCAAGGATTTTTTCAATAATCCGAATGAGGCACTGTTGATCATTAGCAGATATGCTGATCAAGAGTAAGAGCCACGCTGATCAATTCACTGACTAGTTAGGCTACCGGATACGAAATGAACCGCACACTATTCAAACTACCGTTTCGTTCGGAATCGTTCCCGCGTTGGAGATGCCCAACATGCATTGAAGGTGTACTGGATCTGGCGAAGGGTACATTCAGAAAAGAGCAATGCGCTAGATCTAGGCAGAGGTGGGGACATGAGGGGTGGGGACCGGAATGGACTGAGTATGTCTATTCGTGTGTCCTCAAATGCGCACATCCACCCTGCCAGGAAGTGGTTGTCACCGGGGGGCTTGGTTTCGTCGACTTGGACGTAGAATATGATCAGCAGGGTAACCCAGATCAGAACTTTACCGATTTGTTCTATCCGAGGTACTTTTTGCCGCACCTGAAGATTATCGATATTCCAAAACAGACTCCCAAGGACGTCACTGGAGAGCTAAATCAATCGTTCGCCCTGTTTTTCATCAATCCTGCTTCTGCAGCAAATCACGTTCGAATAGCTCTCGAAAACATCCTTACAGATCTTAAGGTTAAGCTATTCGAGACAGCTTGCTCCGGTCGCAAAATATTGACCTTGCATCGTCGCGTTGATTTGCTTCCCAGCAAGTACGAACATCTCAAAGACCTTTGCCTTGCAATTAAGTGGCTTGGTAACGCTGGGAGCCATAGCAAGAATGAAGTCACATTAGATGATGTCATGGATGCCTATGAATTGATGGAGGTTGTCCTTACCCAACTCTATGACCCCAAAGGCGACTCAGTGAAGAAACTAGTAAAAGAAATCAATAAGAAAAAGGGTCCAGCAAGGCTCAAACGAAAAAGCGGAAAAAAAGCCAAATCGTAGGATTTATTGTAGGAGCCAATTCGGGGGGAGCTGAAGTTGAAACGAGCTTTCGTTGGCTTGTTTCGTTTAGCGTGAGGCATCTTGGAGGAGAATAATGGGCTTCTTCCGCAAGCTTGCAATAAAGCAGATAGCAAAAGATCACGTCTGTTTTCTCAAAAGCTGCTGTCATTTCAAATTCCTGCTCTAGTGTCACAGAGATGGGTAAGGTCTACCGGCTATCCCGCTTGGATAGATTGTTCCAGGTCCCCCTTGATAGTATTGGCCCCTCATCCCCGTTGATTGGCGATGCCGCCTACAGAAATCCCCTTTATAGAAGCGTAGTGTCTATTGTGATGGTGCCACTCAGGGGCTTTGCCCTTGACCATTGGTTGAATCATCCCAAGCCAGAACGTGCGCGACTTACTAATGGGAGGGTTGGTCCACTTGTATTAACAGTTTTCGGCCGTGGGTGAAATTATTTTGCTCCATGGGACTTTCCTTTTTTGGATAACCAACCGATGTATTATTCATAACCACACATTTGGAGGATGTTATGAATTTGGTCGATCGAAGAAGGAAAAGAACATCGGTATGGCTCAGTGCAGCTTTTACGGGTGTGTGTATTCTAGGAACGGGGCAAGTTGAAGCTGCCAAGATGCCAAAAGTGGAGATTTGCCATTTTGACGCGGATGAAGGGGTTTTTAAGAAAATTTCCGTCAGTGGTAACGCAGTCCAGAATCACCTGGCCAACCACGGGGACATATTTCCCGCAAGTTCAAATGGTGCTGGAACGATCACTCTGGATACAGAATGCAACGAGGTCATCGCTAGGCATGTTTTTTCCCGGGCATACATCGATACAGATCGGGACGGAACGTACGACCCGCAAGTCGACGTTGAAATCTCGGAGCTTGTTGATGCCAACATGGACGGCGTTATTAATGCGGGCGACACTGTTGAATTCGGCCAATACCCAAAGACGTTTGACCCTTGCTCATCTCCCCCCGACGCCATTTGCCCAGATCTTGGCAATCTCAACACCGCCCCAGTGGTTGTTACCCACGTTTTTTCCGCCACGCCCACTTCCGTCATCGTCCAATCTGCTTCAGGTTCGCTCTTCAACTGGGAAATTCCAGGTGAACTGGAAATAGTGCGGTTAGGAACCATACCCGAGCAAATACTATTTGATAGTTTTCTTGATCAACCGAATGATGCTATTAAAATTCCCTTAGGAGGGGAAGCCGATCCGAGTGATGCCGTAGATATTATGAGGCCAGGAAACGGCGCCAACGACTACTTCTTCAACGTCGAAATCAACCTCGCCCCTTAGTGCGATTGCCCATTAGCGAGCCCTTTTATCCTGCGGATAAAAGGGCTCGTCCGGGTCTGACCTTTTTTTTATGTACCGGAAGCAAACTCGGGGGCAACATAAACCGGCCGCGCCTGCCGGGGGACACTCCTATGATATTTCGACTTGCAGCCAACGTAAACAACTTCTCCACTACTCCCCAATACGCTTGAAATAGGCACCCACTTGGAATATTAGATGCCTAAAATGGGATCTGATTCACTCATCACCCCATTTTCCCATGAACGGCGCGGAAGAGCCGAAGTTGGCCGTAATCGTAGAGGTTACCGAGTAGCTCTTTAGCGCCGGTGAGATTGCCAAACCCCGTTTTCTCGAAGGCCGCTACCATTTCTAATTCCTGCTCCGGTGTCCACAGTTGGGTGAGGTCTACCGGCTCACCGGCTTGGATGGCTTGTTCCAGGTGTCCATAGATGGTGCTGGTGACCAAGCCGCGCTCACTGGCGATCTGTTCGATCGAATGCCCCGACCGAAAATAGCGCAACGTATTTTGGACGGTATCTCCAAGCGGCCTTTTTCTGGCCGGCCTAGTGAAAAAGTCCGCCGGCGGCGTTCTCGGGGCCTTGTCGTCCTCACGTAATTCCTTTGCGCTCCTGGGGCCCATTCCACTGTGGCCCAATTGTACGAGCCTTTTAGAACTGTCCGGTTCTTCAGCTTCTAAATCCTGCAGGTACTCAATATCTTTTTGATTGTTCGCCGGGTTTTGATTCCTTAAGAAGAGTGCTGAAGCGGGATTGGATTCTTTGGGAATAGTCAGTGGAGCGTAGTTTTCCAGGTGCCTGGCAATGACTGCCAGGAATTTAGGCCCAAATTCCTGTAATTTCCGATTCCCGACACCACTAATCTGGAGGAATTCCTGTTCATTGGTCGGATAGTCTCGTGCCATCTGCCGTAGTGCGACATCGGAGAATATGACGTAGGCGGGGACATCAGCCTCATCGGCTAATGTCTTTCGCAATTGACGGAGGCGAGAGAAGAGCATCTCATCGTGGCCAAGGTCCTCCCCAGAGAGCGCCTTACGTTCCGGTGTGCTCATGGGTGTTGTGAGCATGAGCGTCTTGGGGTCTTGAAGAAAATGCTGACCCTGGTCGGTGACTTCCACCACTGTGAATGGGTCTGCCGTTTGTTGGAGATATCCAAGCCGGATGAGTTCCCGGCTGATGGCGGCCCATTCGGGCCTCCGGTGGGCTTCCCCTTTCCCGTAGCTGGTTAATTGGTTATGACGCCATCGTCGGATTTTTTCGGTGTTGGCTCCGGCGAGAACGGCGATGACGTGATTGAGTCCGACGCTAAATCCACTTGTTCCACGTATCTCTTCAACGCAAGAGAGAACGGTCTGCGCGGCATCCGTGCCGTCGAAGATATCCCTCGGCGTCAGGCAGTTATCACATCCGCCACAGTTTTCCGATTCAACTTGTTCTCCAAAATATTGGAGCAATGTGCGGCGCCGGCAGGTGGCACATTCCGCATAGTGCACCATTTCCTGTAATTGCCTGTTGGCGATCTGCTGCTCCTGGAAGTTAGATTTCTCATTGATGAAGCGTTGCTGCTTGACCGTATCCCCGGCGCTGAAGAGCAGGACACACTCGCTTGGCAGGCCATCCCGCCCGGCGCGCCCGGTCTCTTGATAATAGCTTTCGAGGTTTTTTGGTAAATCGTAGTGAATGACAAAGCGAACGTTAGGCTTGTTGATTCCCATGCCGAAGGCAATGGTGGCGCAAATCACCTGGATTTCATCTCGTAGGAACAATTCCTGATGCCGTGTGCGCTCCTCGGCACTCAGGCCGGCATGATAGGGCAGTGCCTTCAGGCCATAATGCTGTAAACGATCCGCCACACTTTCTGTGGTCTTCCGGCTCTGGCAATAGAGAATTCCTGAGTCCTTGGGGCGTTTCCGGAGAAATGCGAGGACTTGTCCAAACGGATTGTCCTTTGGCTGCACCTGGTAGGTCAGGTTGGGACGGTTGAAGCTGGCCACGTAGCAGGCCGGATTCTGCAATCGTAGAAGTGTGACGATGTCTTTTTGCACCCGCTCCGTGGCGGTGGCGGTGAGCGCGATGATCGGGAGACTCGGGACCTGATCCCGGAGTTCCACAAGTCGCCGGTATTCCGGGCGGAAATCATGGCCCCATTCACTGATACAGTGGGCTTCATCAATGGCCAGCAGATTGACCTGAAAATTCCTGACCAGGCTGAGGTATCCGGGGACCATGAGGCGTTCCGGTGCCATGTAGAGGAGGCGGTAGTCTCCCTGGTGCAGCCCCCGCAAGCGGTTCTGGGATTCCTGCGCGGTCAGAGATGAGTTGAGATACGTAGCGGCAATGCCATTGGCCCGGAGCCCATCCACTTGGTCTTTCATCAGCGCAATGAGCGGCGAGACCACGATCGTCAGGCCCGAGCGGGCCAGCGCCGGTAACTGAAAGCACAGAGACTTCCCTCCTCCCGTGGGTAACAGGGCCACCACGTCGCGCTCAGCGAGGACATCCCGAATGATTTCTTCTTGTAAAGGCCGGAATGCCGTGAAACCAAAATGTTCTTTTAACAGAGAGAGGAGGTGAGGTTGTGTTGAGGAGTGCAAGTGCCGGGAGTCGGTATGTTGAGGGGATAGGTTGTTCTTCACAATTGAAGTTGTGGCAAATGTAAGAGATGTTGATGTAGAATATTGATAGAGATATTCTGATCTGCAGCGAGGCTCATCTTGTGGGGGGAAGATTCCCCCAGTGACCCTCGGTTGCCTTCTCATTGCCCACTCCGACAGCTTTCTGCCGCTCAGGCGGGATTTTCTGTATTTTCTCTCAGTTTCTTCGTAATTTCGGTATGTTATTTTTTACCGGTGGACGGCCCAAGATCCGTCATAATGCTCTTTCCATAATGAGGCTGTCTACCTGTGTGTTGTAAAAGACCCTCGGCATCATGAGGAAATCAGGGGCATTCAGCAAGAAACGGAGGAAATTGCCGAAAATAACAAAATAACCCCTGGTGTCGAGATGCAAGTAGCCGAACGAATGCAAGATACAACGCTGGTCTTGATGATTTCAGGACGAGTAACCGTGTACTCCCGGAAAGTGTTTCAGGGGATGGTGAAATCCGCCAGGTTCTCTGGCGCCAAGCATATCATTTTTAATATGGAGGGTGTTACGTTCATGGACACCATTGGGTTGGGGGGGCTGGTGCTCGCCTACCTCGACTTGAATGACAATCATATGGCCATGAGCGTCGTAGAACCCCAACAGCCGGTGAAAACCTTACTCGAAGACGCAAATTTTCCCGAACTGATTCCGACATATCCCACCGAAGAGACTGCCTTGCAAGCCATCCATTAGTTTTCCGGGTGCGCTTCCCTTTTTCATCGTTTAAAATGAGGTGAGTCGATTTTCCCTACGCGGGGTACGTGTGTTTAAACAATCGGCAGACAGAAGCGAATGTGTTATCCTCGCAAGGGCTCCCTAAAGGGAAGGAGTTAAAACGGAATGTTTAGGATAATAGGAAAGTTGTGATGGCATGTGAGCATCTTCTGGCGCTGCGAGCGGAGCTGGTCCGTCAACAATTGACGGGCTTTGTGGTGCCGCATACGGATGAATATCAGAATGAATATCTGCCTCCCTGCGCAGAGCGGCTTGCCTGGTTGACCGGGTTTACCGGTTCGGCGGGGACGGCAATTGTCTTACGGGATGAAGCCGCAATGTTTGTGGATGGTCGCTATACGCTTCAGGTGGCTGATCAGGTTGATGAGAAAAGCTTTACGCTTCACAATAGTGGAGAAACTTCACCAGAAGAATGGTTGGCACTTCGTGCAGCACCAACCGATCGAATTGGCTATGACCCCTGGCTTCATACCCCGCGGGATCTCGAACGGTTTCAGACCGCAACTGAACGAGTCGGTGCACAACTCATCCCCTGTGTAACGAATCCTATCGATGGCGTTTGGCATGATCGGCCTCAACCACCCTCAGGTATGATCAAGCCTCATCTCCTGGAGTTTTCGGGTCAAAGTTCCCAGGTCAAGCGTGAGATATTAAGCCGGAGGTTTGTAGAAGACCGGATCGATGCGGCCATCATTACGGCACCCGATTCCATTGCCTGGTTGTTGAACATTCGCGGATCGGATGTAGCCCATACTCCACTACCATTGTGTGAGGCTATTCTATACGCCACCGGTCGGGTCGCCCTGTTTGTCGATCCGAAAAAAATCACCCCGGGCTTGCAAGCACATTTGGGTCCGGACATTTCTTTTGCACTACCAGAGGAATTTGAAGCCGGCTTACAACAGTTGGGGGCCCATGGGAATCGGGTGCTGTGTGATCCAGCTAAAACCAATTCCTGGGTTTTCACCACATTAACCCGGAGTGGGGCTGATCTTGTACATAAAGATGATCCCTGTGTGCTGCCGAAGGCCTGTAAAAATCCGGTAGAAATTGCAGGAGCCTATGCGGCGCATCAACGGGATGGAGTGGCCATGTGTCAATTTTTGGCGTGGCTGGCCCGGGAAGGTCCCAAGGGACAGGTGACAGAATTAGAGGCCGTGGACTATCTCGATGCCTGTCGCCGAAAGCAGGCGTTGTGGGAGGATTGCAGCTTCCCTACAATTTCGGGTGCAGGGTCAAATGGCGCTATTGTGCATTATCATTCGACCCCGGAGACGAATAGGCGCCTGGAGTCGGGGACATTATATCTGGTGGATTCCGGAGCGCAGTATTTGGATGGAACGACCGATATCACCCGGACCATTGCGATTGGACGTCCTTCGGACGAACATCGTGATCGTTATACACGGGTGTTACAAGGCCATATTGCTCTGGCCACGGCCAGATTTCCTGAAGGGACCACAGGCAGCCAATTGGATGCGCTGGCACGTGCGCCCCTATGGGCAATGGGGTTGGATTACGATCATGGGACAGGCCACGGTGTCGGGAGTTTTTTAGGGGTCCATGAAGGCCCACAACGGATCGGGAAAGCTGCCAATGCGGTCGCCCTGAAGCCGGGGATGATTGTG
Organism: Nitrospira sp.; assembly: GCA_024760505.1. Taxonomy (GTDB): domain Bacteria; phylum Nitrospirota; class Nitrospiria; order Nitrospirales; family UBA8639; genus Nitrospira_E. The sequence continues at coordinate 629,482 of CP058931.1, read as the reverse complement.
TCAAATGAACCGGGTTATTACAAAACCGGTGCCTACGGGATTCGCTTGGAAAACCTGGTGACGGTGGTGGAGGATGAGTCCTTCAAGAATTCATCGCGGAGGTTTCTTGCCTTTAATACCCTGACGATTGTGCCATTTGACCGAGCCCTCATTGCCATCGAGGTGTTATCGCTCAAAGAACGTCAGTGGGTGGATACCTATCATGCTCGCGTGTGGGCGGAACTCCAATCTGTCGTGGATACGGATACGCGTGCCTGGTTGGAGCAGGCGACGCAACCCCTCATCTAAATCCGCCAATTCCCTCCATGCTGTTCGCAACATAGTCAAACTGGAGCTATTGTATGAAGACGCAAAAATCGAATGAAGAGATAGTGGATGCCATTAAAACCCAAATGGGGCAAAATCCTGAGATTACCAATGTGATTGTGAAGGGCCATCTTCTCCAACTTCATGTGACCCAGGGACTGTTTCATCGTTTGTCGGCCGATCGCGAACGAGGGCGGAAAATTATCCTGGTCCTGATGGAACAGATGAAGCGACTGACCGGATTATCGGATGTGGCGGTGTGGGTGTATTCAGAGAACGAAAAAGTGATTGAGGGAACGGTCAAAGCCTTTGGCGGGGATAACGTCAACTTCCTGTTTGACTTGTAATTTTCACAGGAGAATCTCAATGCAAGGGGAGTTACCTATTCCTGATTGTTGCCTTTGGGCCAGGAATCCAGGCTAGGAGGAAGTCCGGTTTTCCAAGATCCCACGCGTTTTCCCCCGAGACCTATCCGACAGGACCACACACCGTTCGGTGTATGATTAATCCGCCATCGTCCTCCATCGGCACTGATCCACATCCAGACGTGGGGACGTTGAACGGGTCGTTTAGATTCGGATGGCACTCAAACCTCCATGTCGTCGTGCTAAAAGGGGCTTTGGGAAGGCGCTGAAGTCAATGTAATGTGAGTATTGTGGTCGATAACTATGAGGCTTGACAAGTTCCTTGCCGGATATGTCATGGTGTGCCCATGAAAAGTTCAGATTATACCCCACCAACAATTGTGTCGGAAGCATCCACAGGCTTGGTGGGACAGTACGAGGCTGATGTCATGTGTCTGTCCGTGTATGGGAAGACCGTGATCCTGATTGGTACGGCCCATGTGTCACAAGAATCAGTGGATTTGGTCAAACTCGTCATTGAACAGGAGCATCCCGATCGTGTCTGTGTCGAATTGGATGCCAAGCGTTTTGAAGCCATTTCACATCCCAACCGATGGGAATCGTTAGACCTCAAGGAAATCATCCGGAAACAGCAGCTCAGTACCCTGATGGTCAATCTTATTTTGTCTTCCTTCCAAAAGCGGTTGGGAGATAAATTGGGCGTCATTCCAGGTACCGAAATGCTGGAGGCCATTCGTATGGCCGACAAGCATGATATTCCCGTGACCCTGGCTGACCGGGACGTGCGGGTGACGATGCGTCGGGCCTGGCGCAACACCCCATTTTGGCGAAAAAGTCTATTAATGTCCTCGCTCATGCTGAGTATCTTCGACACCACTGAAGTCTCCGAAGAGGAGATTCGGAATCTCAAAAAGCAGGATGTGCTTTCAGAAATGATGAAGGACTTGGGGAAAGAGGTGCCGACGCTCAAAACGGTGCTCATTGACGAGCGGGATCACTATTTAGCCAAAAAAATTGCCGATGCGTCAGGAACCAGGATTGTCGCCGTGGTTGGCGCCGGGCATGTGGAAGGCATTTGCCGCACATTGCAAGGCCGGGAGCAGGTGGACCTGGAGGAGCTGGAAAGCATCCAGCCCGTCTCTCCGGCCTGGAAAGCAGTGGGTTGGAGTATCCCGGTTCTGATTGTGGGGTCCATTGCTTGGATTGGATGGCAAAAAGGGTTAAGTGCTGCCGGAGAGAATTTATTGTTTTGGATTTTGGCCAATGGAATTCCCAGCGGGATTGGCGGGTTGTTGGCCATGGCTCATCCGCTCACCATCGCCGCCGCATTTATCTCGGCACCGTTTACCAGTCTCACCCCCGTCATTGGAGTCGGGTATGTGACGGCGTTTGTCCAGGCCTATTTGCAACCGCCTCTGGTGCGGGAGTTTCAAACAGTGGCGGAGGATATTGCCATTCCACGAAAGTGGTGGAAAAGTCGACTCCTTCGTGTATTTTTAGCCTTTCTCCTTCCCACGATTGGGAGCCTCATCGGCACGTGGGTAGGGGGCACCCGCATTGTTTCCAATCTGTTTTGATCAGGAGCCAAACAAAGCAACGCACCGTGAGGCTAGGGTTGGGGCGCGGGGACTTTCGACGTATGCTGGAAAATACATTTCGGGCAGGTATAGTGAATAAATCGACCATCGCCAACGAGACGTTTCAGCATAGGGGTTTGACACCAGGTGCAGAGACGGTCCGGCAGATCCGAGGCAGAAGGCTTCAAAGGAGGAATAGAATCGGTGTTGGTCATAACTAGAAGCCATTCTCAAAAACATTCAGGGGGTTTGTCAATGTATACGACCATGAATGCCTCAAAAATAGTGAATGGTGTGATGCTGGGATTGTTGCTGCTGCTCCCGGTATCCGGGTGGGCGGGAACGAATGATGAGGATCTTCCACGATTAACCGTTTCCGCAGAGGGGACGATCAATGTGTCTCCTGATAAAGCGGTGCTAAGTTTTGCGGTCGAAACAGTCGGAGAAAAGCTATCCGATGTTCAAAAGGAGAATCAGGAGCGGGTAGCGAAGGTCTTGGAGGAGTGCCGACGGTTTAATATTCCGTCTGAGTTCATTCAGACAACGTCCTTGAACGTCATTCCTGAATATCCACCACCCCCGCGACGTCCAACCGATGGAACGTTAGAGAACAGTGTTCCCCGTATCATCGGCTATCGTGTCGTCCACCACGTCAATGTGGAGGTGCGTAATCTTGATGTGGTGGGAAAGGTCGTTGACCGGGTCTTGCAGGTTGGAGCCAACAGATTTTCAGGCATTGCCTGGGGCTTGCAAAATGAACAACCCACCAAGCTTGAAGTCTTGAAACAGGCTTCTGCCCAAGCCCAATCCAAAGCTGAAGCGTTGGCTCAGGCCTTGAACCTCAAATTGGTTCGTATGATCAATGTCTCGGAAGGTGGCGTTTCTCCTTCCCCTCCTGAGGGGCGATACCGCATGGCGATGGCGATGGATAGCGGTGGAGATGCATCGGTGTCGGCAGGTGAAATCTCGATACGTGGTTCCGTCCTCCTGGTGTATGAAATCAGTCAGAAGTAATCAATTCTGTCTTTATCCGACTCCGGTTCCCGGTCCTTAGTGCTCATGAGCATTCCCTCCATGAACAATGAAAAACCAGAAGCTGTTGCACGTACTGGAAAAGCTGGAGCAGATCTTGGCGTTCCGGCACTGGTGGTATCCGGCTTCCTGGGGGCGGGCAAAACGACACTTGTCAAACATTTGATTGCCGATGCTCAGCGACAGGGCTTGAAGTTGGCTGTGATCTCCAATGAATTTGGTGAATTAGGCATTGATCGGGCTCTGCTTCAAGAAGAGGGCGGTCCCGGCTATGTGGAACTGGAAGGCGGGTGTGTCTGCTGCCAGCTTTCCGGTGAATTACTCAACACGTTACAGAATTTGTGGGAAACTATTCGTCCGGATCGAGTGGTGGTGGAAACATCCGGCGTGGCATTACCCTTCGAAACGCTCCTGACATTTTGGCGGGAGCCCGTCACGGAGTGGGTGGGTGAGAGTTTAGCGGTGGTTGTCGTCAATGCGGAACAAGTGGCTCAAGGGCGGGACTTGGAGGGCACGTTTGAGCAACAGGTATCTTCGGCAGATCTGCTGGTCTTTAATAAAGTCGATTTAGTTCCAGCAGACTCAATCGGTCGATTGGAAAACCTTCTTCAGGATATGGCCCCTGGTGCTCCAGTGATCCGAAGCATTCAGGGTGAAATCGATACGACGATTGTTTTTCCTTCCCTCCCCGCGAAAAAGGTTTCACCCAACTCTCAACGAAAGCCTGAACTCCTTCCTCACACGCATGAGGAATTTGAGGCAGAGGAACTCTCTTTTTCTGACGACCTCACGTCTGACCAGCTCATTCAACAACTTCAATCACTGCAAGCCCTTCGCATTAAAGGCATCGTGAACACCTCAGAAGGTCCGAAGCTGGTTCAAGGCGTTGGTTCCCGCATTGATCTGAGCTCGCCTCCCTCACAATTTCCCAAAGAAATGCTTGGCCGCCTGGTCGCCATCCGTCGAAAGTAGGGATTTCGGTTCTTTCAACAAAAATAGAGATTTCGGATTTTCCAATCCCTCCACGGATCGGGTTCTCATTCATGCAGGACTTGTGGGAATCATTAGCTTTTATTGTCGACTACCTCAACGACACGCATGGTGTTGCCTTGACACCCTCCTGTTTAAGGTATAGCGTGAGTATATGACGTATGAATCTACGTTGACTCTCCTATCCCTCGCGCTTCAACTTTCCTTCCTGCGCGTCTGATTCTTCTGTCTCCGCAAGCCTACGCCTAAACTCTTCTTACCAATCGGTGCCGATCAACGGCTTCGATTGTAACGCTGGTCGTCAGATCAGGTTCCGGGAGAGTTCATTCCTGACCCCTGCGGTCCCAGGAAAGAGGTGAACACTATGTATCCATTGGAAGCTCTCTTAGGCCTCATGTTTCTCTTTTGGGGTGCGGCCATTTATGCGTCCTTTATCGAGAGGCCAACATCCGCTGTGTAGGGAACTGCCTTTGAGGGAGTAAGAACCTTTACTTTCTAGGCAGGTTGTCAATCTTGTTTGCCGCGTCATATGGACCCATGTGACGCCGAGGGCACTTTTTTACTTTTTTTTTAAGAAGGAGAGAATAACCATGAAACACACTCTATTGATGAAACGCACCATTCTTGTTGCCTCCATGGCGCTCATCCCTTTGATTCTACCGGGACTGACTTTAGCCGCCGCACAAGTAACAGACCCGATGTCTTCTGCCGAGGCACAGGCTCAAGGTCTCACGCAAATTGCGGTGGGAAGTGTCCAGGACACTTTAAAAGCCTGTCTGGGAAGAATTCCCCAAGATGCCAGTAGCGGGCAGCTTATGTTGGCGGAAGAAAGCTGCCAACAAGTTGAGAATGCCCGGAAAATCAATCAGACGTCACTGACTTTCTGAGGTCCAATCCGGGTGCCCCTGCTTGTTGGTGTCCCGGGAGTCTTCCTGAGGGAAGTGTCTCACGACTGGCTCGGAGTAGTGAAGTTGAATCCCTGCCGCTGTTGAGTATGGCTCTTTCGCCTCACAGTTTCCCTCGTAAGGGAGGGGTGAGGTGAGAGCGTCCAACGGGAGATCCCCCTGCCTCATATCTAGAATTATCTGAGCTAATTGAATGGAGGTGAAACATGGAACTGGTCATGTGGGCCCTTTTAGGAATCGTCATGGGTTTGGTGGGCCTTGTGTTGATTCCGGTATTTGTGGTCGGGACCTGGTGGGTGGTCATGACTGTCATTTTGGGGTTGTCTGACGGGATCATATGGTTTCTTGATCGCAAATGGCGGACTTCTGCGCCGTAACGGGTATTTCAATACAGTTTTAACGTTTTTATTTTAGAGGATTTTGTAATGGATTTCATAAGACAATGAAAAACACTCAATTGACAGAGAACGAAATCATAACAACCCATACCCATACATCAAAAGGTACGGCTTCCAGGAATTCATCCAGGGAATTGACTCAGAAGTTGACAGCCAGTGAAGAACGGTTTCAATCTGTCGTACAGACCGCCACGGATGCCATTATTTTGTGGGATGAGCACGGCTCCATCTTGTCTTGGAATAAGGGTGCCAGAAGGATGTTTGGGTATGTCCGCGAGGAAATCGTGGGGAGGCCACTGACTCGGATTATCCCGGCTCGCTATCACGAAGCGCATCGCTATGGAATGGAACGGGTGGGATCAGCAGTCGAAGGGGGCGGCATCGTGAAAACCCTCGAACTGCATGGCTTGAGAAAAAACGGGGAGGAATTCCCTATTGAGATGGCTCCTTCAAAATCAGACCTCGAAGATGAGACATTTTATTGCGGCATCATACGCGACATTTCTGAGCGGAAACAGGCGGAGAGGGTGCTGGAGGAACGGAACCGATTGTTGGCCTTTGAGGCGGAGGTGGGGCAGGTCTTGAACTGTGACCAAACACTGAGTGTCCGCCTGCAGAGTTGCGCGGATTCGTTCATAGGTCATCTGGATGGGGCCTGGGCCGGCTTCTGGACGATGCATTCTCTGGAGGAAGGATTGGAGCTGCAGGCCAGTGCCGGGCTTTCTACTCATTTGGCCGGTTCCGTGCCGTTTGGCCATTCGCAAATCGGTCAGATTGCCTTTGAGAAGAAGCCGTATCTGACCAATGCGATCATTGAGGATTCCGGGGTTCCAGAGCGGGCATGGGCGAAGAAAGAAGGGCTGGTGTCCTTTGCGGGGTATCCGCTGCTGGTCAATCAGGAAGTGGTGGGGGTCATGGCGGTGTTTTCCCGGCATTTCCTGACTAGTTTTACGTGGCACAGTCTGGGTTTAGTGGCTGATCGCATCGCCACGGCCATTGAACGTCAAAGAGTGATGGAAACACATCAAAATCTCGCGAGGCACTACGCACGAATCCTCGCCGCCTCGGGAGAGGGGATCTATGAATTGGATAGAGAAGGCAAAACCACTTTTGTGAATCCGGCCGGGGCTCTTATGCTGGGATACAAGGTCGAGGAATTAATTGGCGAGCCGATGCACGAGCTGATTCATCATACGAAACCCGATGGGTCACCCTATCCCAGAGAGGCCTGTCCTATTCATGCCGCGCTCAAAGAGGGAAGGGTTTATCATAATGATACAGAGGGGCTCTGGCGCAAAAATGGGACCTCTTTCCCCGTGGACTACTACATTTCGCCGATCCGGGAAAATGGAATTTTGATTGGGGCTGTGGTGACGTTCAAGGATATCAGCGAGCGGGTACGAATGACTGCAGAATTATTGGAAGAGACAAAGCTCGCTGGGGTGACGGTGATGCTTGGGGATATTGCCCACGATATTAAGAATATGCTCATGCCGGTGCTGAATGGTGCCAAATTGTTAGACGACGATCTTCAAGAATTGTTTGCGAAGTTACCTGACGTTACTCCGAAGGAATTGTCGGCCTCAAGAAAATTTTCCAGCGAGGCGGTCGACATGATCGTGAAGAATGCCCGTCGGATTCAAGGTCGCATGCGGGAGATTGCCGATACGGTCAAAGGTATATCCAGCCCGCTACGGTTTGCTCCATGCCAGGTGTCGGAAGTGGTCGAAGGCGTCTATGGCATCCTTCGCTTCTATGCCACCGAGATGGAGGTTTCCCTGCACACGCAAGGTCTTGACGTCCTTCCACCCATTCAGGCGGATGAGAACCGTTTGTTCAACGCCCTCTACAATCTGGTCAATAATGCAATTCCGGAAACCCCTGCCGGTGGATCAGTCACCATTGGTGGGTCAATAGGGCTGGATGGAGGAACTGTGGTGTTAACGGTCGCAGATACGGGTGGGGGAATGCCCCCTGAAATCCGTGACCGATTATTTACTAAAGATGCGATTAGCGGTAAAGCCGGGGGAACTGGATTGGGGACGAAGATAGTCAAGGATGTGGTTGATGCTCATTCAGGAACGGTCAGCGTGCATAGTGAACCACGGAAAGGCACCACCTTCACCATCCAATTACCGATGACCCCAAAGATTTCGAAACCAGAAGGAATTCTTCCATAGCGGGATTCTTGAATCAGGGGAACGGCCATTCATACGTGATCTTGGTCCATTGTTATTCTTAGCTGCGAATCTGGACCTTTCGCCTGCCAAAGTGCCAACCGTCTTGCTGAACAAGACTATTTCGATTGCTTACCGACTTGCATCGATACGGGGTCTGTTGAAAAAAGCCGCCAGCGGCGTTCTCGCCATTTTTCCGTGCTCACGTACTAAGCGTACGCTCCGCGCGCAAAAACGGCTGCGGCCTTGCTGGACGGACTTTTTTGAACCGACCCGGAGCCTTTGATGAGTAATTTAATCCTGGGCAAATTTGCCCTTGAAAATCTTTATTATTCAACACTCCCATACGTACAATATTGGCATGGATAAAACTTCGAAAATTATTCGTTCCAAAGGAATTCAATAAAAATTGATTGGAGCTCTTTTCTATAGGTCAACTGGTTTTTCGAAAAGGTGAGAATGGCATTGCAGAAGGGTTCCCTTTAGGTCCGGATCAAGGATGGTTTGATACAGAGATTTGGCTTTGGCGAGCAGATCAATGGAGACATGAGTGGCGCCTTGGAGATTGGCTTCCTGTAAGTTCGTCCCGGTCAGGGATGTATCCTGAAGGGAAGCCCCTTCCAGATTAGCCTGTATGAGTTGAGCCTCACGCAAATCAGTTAGGTGGAGCTTGGCTTTGGCCAGATTGGCTCGGGTAAGATTTCCCCATGGAAGCGAAGCACGTGTAAGGGTGGCCCCCACAAGATTCGCGCCCTCCAGGTTGCAGGCAATGAGCCCGGTTCCAGACAAATCAATCCTGGTCATGGTGGCATGTGAGAGATTAGCCTTGATCAGATTGGCTTCCTGCACATCGGCTTCGGTGAGGTTCACGCCGGAGAGGTTGGCTTCTGTTAAATTGGCATGAAAGAGATAGGCGTCTGACAGGTCTGCCCCTTCCAGATTGGTCTGGCTTAAATCAAGCCCGGTAAAGTCGTACCCGGAAAGATCGGCTCCGCTTAGATCGGGTTGAATCGTCTGATTTGTCCGTCGAAATTTGTTCCATTCCCCGACCCCTCCCTTAATGAGGCGTTCAACATGTTCAGGATTGGCCATGAGGAGAGTGTCGGGATTGAACGACGAACCGGATCGCCTGGCTGAAGGTGGTGGGTGTTTGCTTCTTTACCGTTTTTTGAGGTACTTAAGGAATTCCGAATCCGGGGAGAGAACCAACGTTGTATTGTTCGCAAATGTTTTCTTATAGGCTTCCATGGTTCGGATAAATTCAAAAAACTCCGGGCCTTGTTGGTAGGCCGTCGCATAGATTTTATAAGCTTTGGCTTCCCCGTCTCCACGTATTTCCTGGGCGGTTTTATAGGCCTCCGCCAGAATGATTTGCTTGTCTTTTTCGGCTTCGGATCGAATTTTTTGCGCTTCTTCCTCACCTTCCGCCCGATATTGCTTGGCCTGCCGTTCCCGTTCGGCCTGCATCCGTTGGAAAATAGCTTTTTCATTTTGCTCGGGCAAATCAGCCCGCTTGATCCGTACATCCAAAACTTCCAGCCCGTACGCCGAGGCTTTTTCGTTGGATCGATCCGATACGACCTTCATGATCAATGCACGGTTCGCGGCTACGATTTCACCGAGTTCATGGCGCCCCAACTCAACCCGCAATTCCGAATAAATAATATCGTCCAGGCGCTGGAGGGCACCTCGTTGGGTCTGAAAGGCCTGATAGACTTTTAAGGGATCCACAATGCGCCATTTGGCGAAGTTGTCGATCACCAGGGATTTCTTATCGCTGGTAATGACATCTCGAGCGGGAGCGTCATAGTCCAAATAGCGTTTATCAAAGAAGGTGACTTGATGGTAAAAGGGAATTTTAAACTTCAACCCTGGTTCCGTGATGGTTTGGACAGGTTTTCCCAATGCAACCACAATGGCCGTTTCGGTTAAGTCGACCACAAAAAATGGAGAAAGACCTAATACCAAAAGCAGGCCAAAAACTAAGATGACACCAATGAGGAGATTTTGTTTCATCGGGAGTCCCCTCCTTGCGTGTTTGTTGCTCCGCGCGAGCCGGATTGGCGATCTAACGGAAGAAAGGGCAGGACATTGCCGGCCGCCTTGGAGTCCAGAATAATTTTTTCCGTGTTCGCCATGACTTCTTCCATCGTTTCAATGTAGACCCGTTTACTGATGACATCCTTGGCCAGTTTGTATTCTTTTAAAGTCTGGAGAAAGTAATTGGCTTCTCCCTCCGCACGTGCAATCCGTGACTGTGCGCTCCCTTTGGCCTGGTTGATGCCTTGAGCCGCTTCCCCTTTGGCTCTGGGGATTAGATCGTTCCGGTAGCCGTGAGACTGGTTAATGAGTTTTTCACGGTCTTCCTTGGCGCTGGCGACATCTTTAAAAGCCGCGGCGACGGCTTCCGGAGGATTCACATCCTGAAGTTGGATTGTGGCCACTTGTACCCCGGCCAGATACTGATCGAGCACGCCTTGAAGCAGGTCCTGGGCTTCCTGCTGAATCTGTGCTTTGCCGATCGTTAACGCTTCATCAATTTTACTTTTGCCGATGACTTCCCGCATGGCTGCTTCAGCGGCGTTGTGAATCGTGGACTCGACATCGGCGACTTTATATAAATAATTTTTCGCTTCTTTGATTTTATATTGGACGATGAACTCGAGAGACAGAATGTTCATGTCACCGGTCAACATGAGGGCTTCTTTGGGAACGAATTGGGTGCGTCCTCGGTCGGTGCGGAATCCCACCTCTACCCGATGGAGTTTTTCAACTTTTGGGGTGTCTACTGTTTCCACAAATGGAATCTTGAAATGTGGGCCGGATTCAACCTCGCGAACAATATCGCCAAACCGTTTCACCAGACCTTGCTCGTCCGGGGCCACAATAAACACCGATTGCCAGAGAGCTAGGACTGCCAAGACGATGTAAATGATTGATTTGAAACCCCGGCCGGGCACGAGTCGAGTGAGTTGGTCTTGTGCTTTCCGAAGCGCTTCATCGAGGGGGTCTTGACCGCTTCCTCCCCACGGATCTTTAGGTTCCCATGCCATACGTTCGTCCTATATTTGAGTTACAAGCGGGATGTGCGAGGTGATTACTGTAGTTACGTGAACCACGGTAACAGAAATTTTTGAATGGGGCAATAAAAGATCAATGAATCCTTTTCCAAACAGGCAGGGAGTGCAGTGCTGCAGCTCTTTATCGGATAAGAATTCGTTGTATTGGCTTTTTTGCTAAGTGGGCCTCGTCAGAGACTTGGATTGGCATTCAGGAATAAAAATTCTTATTCCAGTTTGGACGCAATGAAGAAAATATCAACATTGTATGGTCTGATCTTTTCTTATGATAATTGGAGTGAAAGGAGGCCGGGTTGATCGGTAAGAAACCTCCATACGGTAGTCAGGTTGGAGGTGTTTCTCACTTGCCCATAAGGGGTTGATGTTGATCCAATAGCCGCAGAGGGCTTGGTGATATGGCCACGATGAAATAGGTTTTATTTTGTAGGAGGGATGTTTATGAGGACATGGAGAAAACTATGAGTTGTTTGTTTGATGCTTGTAAGTGTTTTGGGGGTGAGCCGAGCTTTTTCAGATGCTGTCGTTTCTACCAATGAGGACCTTATTCCTGGTCGTGACCAAGGGATGAGAGTTGACGGAGTTCAGGGAGGAATGTTTGTGGTAGATACGGCGTCAGCTAAGGTGAAGTGTTGTGGTATTACTCCCGTCGGATGTTCTTCCTGGAATATTTGAGTAAGGCAGTGAAAATATCATGGAGAAGGTTAGGAGAGGCGTTTGTTGATTGACCGGACGCGCAGACGAATGAAGTCCAAATTTCAAGCTGGGACATCCTCGCAATTATCTCATCGACATCTGATGCTGCATAAGCCGTACGGGGTCCTGTCAAAATTTACCGATTCTGAAGGGCGTCCGACGTTAGCCGACTATGTGGCTGAGTCACGGGTGTATCCGGCCGGTCGATTGGATATGGATAGTGAGGGCCTGCTGCTGCTGACTTCCGATGGAGACCTGGCTCATCGTCTGACCTCGCCATTTCAAAAAGTTTTCAAAACCTATCTGGTGCAAGTGGAACGTATTCCGGATGAACCAGCTCTCGTGGGGCTTCGGGAGGGCGTCATCGTCAAGGGCAAAAGGACCCGCCCGGCTAAGGTGCAGCTTCTTCATAAGGAGCCGGACGTCTATCCTCGTCCGGTCCCTATTCGTTTTCGCAAATCCGTTCCTACGGCATGGTTGCGGATGGAAATTCAGGAAGGCATGAACCGGCAAATTCGACATATGACGGCTCAAGTGGGACATCCGACACTAAGGATTATTCGTGTCGCCATCGGGCCGATTCGGTTGGGCTCTCTTGCGCCAGGACAATGGAGGGAGCTTCGAACAGGAGAATTGCGCGGGTTGTCTTAGGGCTTTCTGGGTCGCGTGTGTGGACAGGCAAAAGCCATTCGGATGAAATAATTGGCAGGAGCCTGAAACATCTCTCATGTTTGCCTTGCCCTTGGTCATGGTGATGGTGTGGGTAATAATAGTTATTAGGGTTTTTACCTTGAACATTGTTGCCCGGACAGGTAAAATTCAGCGCTCGTCATCTAATGAACATGAGTTGATGACCGGCGGAACGGCGGCATGACACATTTTTAAATCAGGCCGATGTCATGAAATGGTGTCTGGTCGGTCCAGGGCAACCCCTCGTGCGCTGTTTTGTCCCCAAGCTAGAACGATAGAAGGAAGTTAATTCGAGAATGAGGCATTTCTCTGTGGACAAATAGACGGTCGGGTCTTATTAGGTTGTGCCGTATGGTTTTAGCCCATAGCCGGAATTCGACGGTCTCATCCTATAGTTCCTGTTGAGCCGGTGCGAACAATTCACTATTGGTCACTTACATAAGAATGGAGATATTCCTAACATGTCGGTAACTATTATTCTGGCTCTGTCTGTTCTTGGGTTGGCTGTTGCGTATTACTATTCTTCATCGGTCCTGAAGATCCCCATTGATATGGGTGTCGAAGATCCGGAAACCCGGAAGCGTCTGGCGAAAATCCATTCGGCTATTGCCACCGGGGCCATGGCATTCCTGAAACAGGAATACAAAATTATGGCCATCTTCATGGTGGTTTTTGCCGCAATTATTGCGGTGTTAATTGATGATCATCACACCGACTACGTGAATGAAGGGCTGTACACGGCTATTGCGTTCATTTTTGGCGCCATCATTTCGATTGCCTCGGGTTTCATCGGGATGAAGATCGCCACGCAAGGAAATGTTCGAACGACCGTCTCTGCCAACCAATCCCTCTCCTCCGCATTTAATGTTGCCCTGCATTCCGGCTCCGTGATGGGGTTTGCATTAGTCAGTTTGGCGGTCTTAGGACTGTTAATTATCTATCTTGGGCTCAAAAGTATCATGCCGGCTCAACTCCCGACGCATATTTTGATGGAAGTCATCGCCGGCTTCGGTCTCGGGGGTTCGTCTATTGCGTTATTTGCTCGTGTGGGTGGCGGTATTTTCACAAAAGCTGCCGATGTCGGGGCTGATTTGGTGGGAAAAGTTGAAGCGGGGATTCCGGAAGACGACCCGCGTAACCCCGCGGTGATTGCCGATAATGTGGGCGATAATGTGGGTGATGTAGCCGGAATGGGGGCCGATCTCTTTGGTTCTTGTGCGGAAAGCACCTGTGCTGCGATGGTGATTAGCGCGGTCGCCTTTTCCGGAATGGTTGACGCGTTGTTATATCCGATCCTTATTTCTGCCATCGGCATCCCCGTGAGCCTTCTCACCCTGATGATGATCAAGGTCAATTCCGAAGACCAGGTTGGTCCTGCGTTGAAAAAGATGCTGATTATCTCCAGTGCGCTGATGGCCGTGGTGATGTTGTTTGTCACCAAGGCTATGCTTCCGGATACTTTTGAGATTGGTGGGCAGGCATATACCGATCTGGGTGTGTATTTTTGCTTCCTGTCAGGCTTGATTGCGGGGCTCGCCGTGGGATTGATGACTGAGTACTACACTTCCCATGACTATGGGCCTGTGCGGGAAGTAGCGAAATCATGTGAAACGGGTGCAGCCACGAATATCATTTTTGGACTGGCACTCGGCTATAAGAGTGCCGTGGGCCCTTATCTCGCCATTGGTCTTGCCATCTATATCCCGTGGATGTTGGCCGGCATGTATGGGGTGGCGATTGCCTCCCTTGGTATGTTGGGAACACTTGTGATTGCACTCACCATTGATGCCTATGGACCGGTTTCTGATAACGCCGGGGGGATCGCTGAAATGGCCGGTATGCCGGAACACGTTCGTAAGCGGACGGATGTGTTGGATGCTGCGGGAAATACGACTGCTGCGATTGGCAAGGGCTTTGCCATCGGTGCGGCTATCCTGACCTCGTTGGCCCTGTTCGCGGCGTTTCTCACCCGGGCGGACTTACTGCTGAAGGAACAGCATGGTCCCGATTTTGATCTGTTAGGCAGTATTAATTTATTGGATCCCTTAGTGTATACCGGGTTGTTTATCGGGGCCGTGTTGCCCGCCTATTTTTCCGCCATGACGATGAAATCGGTGGGGTCGGCGGCCTATAAGATGATCGAAGAAGTCCGACGGCAGTTCCGCACGATCCCCGGCCTCATGGAAGGAAAGGCCGAGGCGGATTATGAACAATGTGTCGCCATTTCAACTCAAGCTGCCCTGAAAGAAATGATTGCACCAGGCATTCTGATCATGGGAACGCCGCTGATCACTGGATTTCTGTTTGGCATTCAAGCGGTGGCTGGTGTGCTTGCCGGGTCCCTTGTTGCCGGTGGGGTCATCGCCATCTCCTCATCGAATAGTGGTGGGGCTTGGGATAATGCCAAGAAATATATTGAGGCTGGAAATCTTGGGGGGAAGGGTACGGATACCCACAAGGCCGCAGTCGTTGGTGATACCGTGGGTGATCCCCTGAAAGACACCTCAGGGCCCTCCTTGAATATCCTGATCAAACTTTCAGCTATTCTGTCATTGGTGTTTGTGCCATTTTTTGTCCAGTATGGGGGGCTCTTGATAAAGTAATTTCCATAGAGCAGGGGCGCCCAACAGGACCGCAGTTCCCTTTTGTTTTGTTGGGCCGAATGCTGTCATCCTTGTTATAATGATTGATGTAGATGATGGTGTCTCCATTTTAAGTTCAATGCCGAAACTGACCTTGCCTGTGTATGGTGTCTTCATTTTTATCTTGATGTTGTGTTTGTCATTTTTCCATTTCTTGTACAGTTTTTATCTCTCTCTTCATCCCCTTTTTCTTTCCTTTGCGGTGGCTGACCAAGATGGTCATTCCATCGGTTTTTCCCCTCATTTTTCGGCCTCATTACAAAAAAGATTGATGTTTTAAAATTTTTAAGGGCGAGATCTCTGTTTTGGTGAAAATGAGAGGCGCCATGAGGCACTCCCGTTTTTCTCATTCGTGGTTGTCCCGGTACTTTTAGAATGTGAGGGACAACGCTTTCAGAGGGACAGGGCGATCCCTCTCTCGTGGCAAATGTCCTGCCTAGTTCCGGTAGGCAGGCTTCCTAACTGACTGAGATGGCGGGCGGAAAAGGAGTCACCCCGTATGGAGCCACCCAAACAACCAGGGGATTTTTCTTTTCAGAGGAAGAGAAAATCTGAGGCGGTTTCCTCCACAGATGTGGATCTGTTGTTACAGGTGATCTCCCAGGATCTTCCTGCTTCACTGGCAACTATCCAGGATGCTTGTCAGAAACTCACCATGGCATGCAGTCGGCTGAATGCATTGTTTGAGGAGGAGGTCCTATCCGATTATGCGCGGGGGTCACTCGATCCTCTCCCCACAGAAGATATTCCCGAGGCAGTACAGCGTATTCAGGGTGAGGTAGATCATGTGCGTGGTATCACGTCGGGACTTCTTCAGTTTATCCGGCTTGGGCAGATTGGCCTTCGGTGGGAGGGCCTGGACGTGAATCAACTTGTGATGGGCATCGTGACTTCCATGGAGAGGAAACTCAAGAGCAGGGAAGTTCTTGTGCGGATTGAGGATCTTCCGGATTGTATGGGTGATGAGGTGTTAGTGACTCAAGTTTTTTCGATTTTGATTGATAATGCCCAGAAATATCTCGATCCTGCCCGCCCGGGAGAAATTATAATCTCCGGTAAAACGATGCATGGTTGGTCGGTCTATTCTGTTGGGGATAACGGAATCGGGATTGCGGGAGATCATCATGCCGGAATTTTTGAGGGGTTCTCCCATCCTGCTGTGGAGGCGGAGGGCCGTCAAGGGGTGGGTTTGGCGATTGTGCGTCGCATCATAGACCGGCATCAAGGAAACATTGAAGTCGATTCAATTCCGGGTCAGGGCTCGACCTTTCGGGTGTACTTTCCTCGGGCGATCATTGTCGAGGAGGGAGAAGAGAAATAAGAATGAATCGAAGAAAATGAAGACGTATTTTTCCCAGCAATCAGTCAGTCAACTTTGGCAGAGGCCCTGGCCTGCTTCAAATGGTTTCCTGAAGTTGTTGTTAGTCGGGGTGTGCGTCCGGGACCTTCTTTCAGTCCTCCGCGAATCAACACATTTTGCGAGGGTTTGCATGGAACATTCCCTTGGGGCCTGACCCGTAATAGACAGAAAGGACCTCTGAGCTGAACGTGGTGGTGAATGGCAGGGGAGGGACGATCTCTAAGGAAAGTTGAAAAGGTATCGAGAAATGAAGGAAGAAAGCAATATTGGCTAGGAGTCGAAACTGATCTCTCCGTCATGGCGGATTGAAGTGACCTCCATCGAAAAATTTTTTATCGATGGCGGCGGGATGGCCCTAGGCGCCGAAGGCGTGGTTGTGTCGTCCTCCTGTTTTTTTTAATCGGGCTGATCTTCATTTTATTTTTCCAACCCAACCCTCGCAAAATCCGGCTCACATGGTCGGGATGATACTTTACCCCGAAACATTGGCGAATCATTCGGCCAATCAAGCGACAGGTCCAATGATCACTCCGAATCTTTGCGGCTTGTGGTCCTCGTTTGAGCATAAGAAGGAGGTGTTGGCGTTGTTTGGGCGAAAGGCGGGATGGACGACCGGTATGGGGTTTGGACTTTAAGGCATTTTTCCCCCCTTGTTCGAGTGCATCCTTCCATCGTTTGACGGACGACGGCGCTGCCCCGATCGTTCGTGCGACCTCGCGAATGCCTCGACCTCTGGCCAACAGACTGGCCGCCAATCGGCGTCTCGTTTCTAGTTTTGCTGCACTACCCTTTGGTCTCATGAATCCACTTCTCGGATTTCTCCCTGCAACTCTTGAGGATAAAGGTGCATCATCCGTTAAAAAATCAAATGAAGGATTCCTGGGAGAAAATGATGAAAAGCGCGGATGTGATGATCGAGCAATTTTCCCAATTCAAAGCATGGGGAAAATCACCATCCGTATGGCACTTAAGGAGTGGGGCAGAAACTGTTTACCGGAAAGAGGCGGGGATTCCGATATCGCGACTATTCGCGAGACAGGCGCCTGCATCGGTCATTTCTTGGAGCACATTCGGGGAGCCATCCTGTTGGAGGTCGATCCCTTTTGTGGCATCAGTGAGCAAGACGACTCGAAGTCCGCGTTGACAGCCATCGAGAACCGTGTGCTTGACGCAATGTTCGGTCGGTAGTCCCAGGACAAACAATGTTTGGACGTTGAGATCTTCCAGCCGGTCGCCCAGACTCGTTCCATCAAAGCCGGATCTCGAGTCTTTCTTCGGATCGGTTCCTTTAGAAATGACCATCATCCCGGGAGGAAGGACCAAGTCGGAATGAAATTGAGCTCCGAGTGATCCTTGGACTCCATGGACCGGCCAAGGCCCGTGTTGTTCGGTGAAGGAGCTGTGATTAGCCGGGTGCCAATCTCTGGTTGCCAGTATGGGCCAGCCTTGACGGCTGAAGTGCTTGATGTAGGTGTTGATAAGAGGAATAAGGCTGTTTGCCTCGGGAACGGCCAGTGCCCCACCCGGAAAGAAGTCATTTTGTAGGTCGACTAAGAGGAGCGCGGAATGTTGATCGGGTTGGGGGACGGTCGAGGTTTGAAAAGGTGAAGAATCCGATGGGGAGGAATGCTTGGAAAGTTTCATATTCGTTATGCCACAATTTCTGTCCCGATGCCTTTGTCTGTGAAAATCTCGAGTAACACCGCATGAGGCACCCGTCCATCAATAATGTGAGCCTTACGGACACCACCCTGAAGGGCGGTTAAACAGGCATGAACTTTGGGAAGCATGCCTGCACTGATGACTTGCTTTTTGACCATGCGTTCCATGTCTTTTCTGGAGAGGGTAGAGACGTGCCGATTATTGGCATCACGAATGCCTTTGACATCGCTTAAGACCAGTAATTTTTCGGCTTGAACCGCTGCAGCTACGCTACCGGCTACCAGATCGGCATTGATGTTGTGCGTTTGCCATTTGGCGTCGACTCCAATTGGCGCAATGACCGGAATGAAATTCGCCTCTTGAAGCGTATGCAGTAACGTGGTATCGACATGGCTGACTTGGCCGACGAGGCCGTAGTCTTCAGGGTGCAGCACGTCGGTTGATCCGCTGTAGGTGTGAATAAGACTCTTGGGATTAAATGGTTTCGTGGTCAGGAGGCGACCATCCTTGCCGGTGAGTCCGACGGCTTTGGCGCCATGCTGGTTCAGCAACGACACGATTTCCTTGTTGATTTTTCCACCGAGGACCATTTCGACGACTTCCATGGTTGGCTGATCCGTGACCCGAACTCCATGCAGAAATTTTGCCTCAATACCGAATTTATCCAGTATTTCGTTAATTTGTGGCCCACCGCCATGAACGATTATCGGTTGCAATCCGACATATTTTAATAAGACGACATCTTCGGCGAAGCCTTCCTTGAGTTCCTCCTGGACCATTGCGCTTCCCCCATATTTGATGACCACGGTTTTCCCGGCCAGGGTCCGAATATAGGGAAGTGCTTCAATCAGGATGTCTGCTTTTTTAATCAGTTTGTTCATGCAACCTACTCATGGGCTCCAGGGTTTGGGGGGGAATGATAGAGGCGAAATGGAAATATGGCCATCATAACAGATGTATTGATTTTAAAGAATGTACCGGCTGAGGTCTTCGTCCTTTACAATACTTTGGAGGTGATCCCGCACATACTGCGCGTTGATCACGACCTTTTTTTCCTGAAGATCTTGCGCTTCAAACGAGACATCTTCTAATAGCCGTTCCACGATGGTGAAGAGCCGTCGTGCCCCGATGTTTTCGGTTCGGTCATTCACCTGCACAGCGGTTGCCGCAATTTCTTCAATCCCGTCTTTGGTAAATTCCAACGCGATCCCTTCTGTGCTCAGTAACGCGTGATATTGTTTGACCAGGGCATTTTTGGGCTCGGTTAAAATGCGGATGAGGTCATCCTTCGTGAGGGGCTCCAGTTCTACACGGATAGGGAACCGGCCTTGTAATTCCGGAATTAAGTCCGAGGGTTTGGCTACGTGGAATGCTCCCGCGGCAATAAACAAAATATGATCGGTTTTGACCGGGCCATGTTTGGTGTTGACCGTCGACCCCTCCACGATCGGGAGGAGGTCCCGTTGTACCCCTTCCCGGGAAATATCGGGGCCTGTGTGTTTCTCCCGTCCGGCAATTTTGTCAATCTCGTCCAGGAAGACGATACCTGATTGTTCTGTGCGGGTAATGGCCTCCTTGGTGACTTCTTCCATGTCAATAAGTTTTTGCGCTTCTTCCTGGGCCATGAATTTCAGGGCTTCTGAGACTTTCATCCGGCGATTTTTCTTTTTTCCCGGCATCATACCGCCGAGCATATCCCGAAGGTTGTGCTCAAGATCTTCCATGCCCCCGATATTGGAAATGATTCCAACCGGAAGTCCTCCTCGTTCTTTAATTTCAATTTCCACCATCCGATTATCCAGTTTGCCTTCGCGCAGCTGGAGGCGGAGTTTGGAGCGGGTGGAGTCCTGCTGATCCTGTTTCTGTTGTGTGGGAGACCCTCCTGACTCCTCAGTGTTTTCAAACGAGGGGCTCGAGGGCGAGGGCGGAAGCAGCATATCTAAGACCCGCTCTTCGGCCATGTCTTCAGCCTTTTTTTGAACCTTTTCCAGATAGGCGGCCTTGACCATATTAATGGATAGATCGGTGAGGTCACGAATAAGAGATTCTACGTCCCTGCCGACGTACCCTACCTCGGTAAATTTGGAAGCCTCAACTTTAATGAATGGCGCATCTGCTAATTTTGAGACTCGTCGGGAAATTTCTGTTTTCCCGACCCCCGTAGGACCAATCATGATGATATTTTTCGGGACAATTTCATCACGGAGTTCCGGGCTGAGCTGTTGGCGCCGCCAGCGGTTTCGTAAGGCGATGGCGACCATGCGCTTGGCGTCCCGTTGTCCAATGACGTAGCGGTCCAACTCCTCTACGATTTGGCGTGGGGTGAGGGAGTCCAGGTTTTTGGGTGTTGGTGAAGTCTCTTGTTCCATACGTTATGACGATAACTCCTCAATAACAATGTGATGGTTGGTATAAATATCGATTCCGGCGGCGATTTGCATGCTCTGTTCGACAACCTGGGACGGTTGCAGTTCGGTGTGAGCCAGGAGGGCGCGGGCAGCAGATAACGCGTAAGGTCCCCCTGATCCAATGGCCAAAATCCCGTCTTCCGGTTCAACCACATCACCTGTGCCGGTAATAAGAAATGAATGCTCGCGGTCGGCCACCGCTAAAAGCGCTTCTAATCGTCGAAGGACCCGATCGGTTCGCCAATCCTTCGCCAGTTCAACGGCGGCTCGGGTCAGATTTCCTCGATACTCTTCCAGCTTTGCGTCGAATTTTTCAAATAAGGTAAACGCATCTGCGGTGGCCCCGGCAAAGCCGGTGAGCACCTTGTCTTGATGCATTTTCCGGAGTTTCTTGGCGTTACTCTTCATAATGGTGCTGCCGACGGTGACTTGGCCATCACAGCCCATGGCCACTGTAGGCCCCTTGCGTACGCACAGAATCGTCGTGGATCGAATCTTCATCGCTTGAGAGGGTCTCCTTCTGGGGGTATGGAGTGAGAAGAGCCGGATCGGGGGTGTGCCCGGTCATAAACGGCCATGAGTTGGTCTGTTGCCACATGGGTGTATTTTTGGGTTGTGGCCAGCGAGGCATGGCCCAAGAGTTCCTGGATGGCTCGCAGGTCGGCTCCTTCATCGAGGAGGTGGGTGGCAAAGGAATGGCGCAGGGTATGGGGAGTGACCGTCTTAGTGAAGCGGTGTTCGGTCTCTTGCTTCAGCATGCGTTCCACGCTTCGAGCGGTCAACCGTCCTCCTCGAGCATTGAGAAAAAGAGGTTGCGATCCCGAGTAGGGCACCCGTGGAGCCGATGTTCCGGGTTGTATAATCTTGTTCTTGTGGGGCGGATGACGTTGATATTCCAGGATGGCATCAGCAGCCACTGTGCCAATAGGCACCATCCGCTCTTTTTTCCCTTTTCCCCGTAGTCGGATCGATCGGGTTTCTAGATCCACATCCGCCCAATTTAACCCGACTAATTCTGATACCCGAGCCCCGCTTGCATACAACGTTTCCAGAATGGCGTGGTTTCTCAACCCAATCCATTGCTGGGATGCTGACGAATCTAACAGGGTGTTGGCTTCGTCTTTGGTGAGGACGGTGGGAAGACGTGTCCCTTGTCGAGGCGAACGAACGGTGGATGCTGGATTACGCGAAATCCGTCCGTCTTCAACTAAAAAACGAAAAAAGCTTTTGAGGCATGCCAGCTTTCTGGCCAGGGAGGTTTTTTTTAACCCTTGATCGCTGAGGCTCTTGAGATAGGATCGAATATGGAGTGAGTCAATGACGCCAGGCTCTGAAAGATCGTTCCCGGAAAGCGTGTGTCGAATGTGCGCCATGAATTGTTTGAGGTCGGACTGATAACTTCGGCGTGTTTCAGGCGAAACTCCCCGTTCCAATTGAAGGTACATTACGAAAGCTCGGATTGCGTCATCCATGCTTTGAAATGGGTAGTGGCCCGTTCTTGGATGAGTTGTCGTTTTTTCTGTTTGTCTCGCACCGGTGTATCAAGTGGCGGGTATAGCCCAAAGTTTGAGTTAATCGGTTGAAAGTGCTTTGGCTCACAAGTCGTAATGTAATGGAGCAGCGCTCCATGGGCGGTAGAGGGCGGTGGAGTGACCGGAGCACGCCCTGATAGGATGCGAGCGGCATTGATTCCGGCTATCCCTCCACTGGCCGCAGCCTCCACATAACCTTCTACTCCAACCAATTGTCCGGCAAAAAAGATGCGTGGCTGTTTTTTGACCTGCAAGGTGTTTTGTAGGAGGATCGGTGCATTGATATACGTATTTCGATGGATGCTCCCACATCGTAAAAATTCAGCCTGCTCCAAGCCAGGGATCATTCTGAAGATTCGGCGTTGTTCCGGGTAGGTGAGTTTGGTTTGAAACCCTACCAGATTATAGCAGGAGCCATGAGCGTTTTCTGGACGTAATTGTAACACAGCATAGGGCCGTTGGCCGGTTTTGGGATCAATTAATCCCACGGGCTTGAGGGGACCAAA
Organism: Nitrospira sp.; assembly: GCA_024760505.1. Lineage (GTDB taxonomy): Bacteria > Nitrospirota > Nitrospiria > Nitrospirales > UBA8639 > Nitrospira_E. Next base: position 607,159 of record CP058931.1, on the reverse strand, counting down.
CAATAAGGTTTGCCGGCCACGGTCGGCCATGACCTCAATCGGGAGACATCCTTCAAAATACGGCACGTTCTCGAAAGACTTTGGCTGGACGCGTTCAGCTTTGATCAAGGCGTTATAGAAGGCGTTATAGGTTTCTTCGTCCATAGGACAATTCACGTAATCCGCCGTTCCCTTTTCATATCGTGATGCCATAAATGTCCGGTCTGTGTTGAGTGAATCCGCATCCACGATTGGGGAGATGGCGTCGAAGAAAAACAGGTTTTTCGATTGGGTGAACTGGATGATTGCCTCAGACAATTTGGGTGAGGTCAAGGGGCCGGTGGCAATTATGCACAGCGCATCATCGGGAATTTCATGGATCTCTTCTCGAAGAATTTTGATATTCGGGTGTTCGGCTAATGCCCGGGTCACCTTGCAGGCAAATTGGTCTCTATCCACGGCTAATGCCGTTCCTGCCGGGATCCGCACCTCGTCGGCAATTCGGATGATCAAGGAGTGCAATTGCCGCATTTCCTCTTTCAACATTCCAGGAGCGCTGAGAGGATCATTCGACCCCAAAGAATTTGAGCAGACAATCTCGGCCAGGTGTTCGGTCTTATGTGCGGCTGTTTCTTCCTTAGGCCGCATTTCATACAGGGTCACTCTGGCTCCAGAGTTGGCCGCCTGCCAAGCCGCTTCCGATCCGGCCAGGCCGCCTCCGATAATAACAAGGTCTGTTCTCATGATTGTGTGAGAGTGATAGTGGTCAAAGGCGCTGAGAAAGTATTAAGGAACGAATTCTAAGAATTGCCGGAAAAAGGTGTCAACCTTCACACGAGTAACACCGACCCGTCAAGGCTTGAATGACACGTTGATGAATGTCTGGAGTACTTCCGACCAACCCATGAAGATTGCGAAAGTTATTGAGTCCATATTGGATGGGTTTCCCGTGAATATCGGTAAAACACCCGCCGGCTCCTCGCAGAATGGCTTCAGGCGCACAGGCATCCCATGCCTTGGTATACGGACTCGGTTCAATGTAGAGGTCAGCGTTTCCTTGGGCAATTTGGCCAATTTTCAGTCCCACGCTTCCCAACTGTTGTTCATTATGGATGGGCAATGATTGTTGAATGATAGAAAGAATTGGGGATCGATGGGATCGTGAGGTGACGAGTGAGAGGTTGGTGGGACTTTTGGATGCGAGAGCCGAGAGTTTTTGGCAAACCCCGTTGTGTTCCATCCAAGCCGTCTGATCCGTCAGGCCGGCATAGAGGTGGTCACGGGTAGGCCAGTAGACAACGCCAAGTTTGGTGTGAGCATCAATGGTCAGTCCGATCATGATGGAAAACTCCCCGTTGCGTGCAATAAACTCTTTTGTTCCATCCAGGGGGTCTACGTACCAGACTCGGCCTGTTGTCAAAGATTTGGAGGGGAGGGGGCTTTCCTCCGCCACGATGGAATCCTGTGGGAAATGGGTATGTAATTCATCTACGATGAGGGCATTGGCTTCTTGATCGGCCTTGGTGACGGGATCGTCAATGCTTTTGTACATGACCGCAAAATCATTTTGATAGATGTTCATGATAACCTCCCCTGCCTTTCGAGCCAGGTGAGAGGCGATTTCAATTTCATGAGAAAAATCTGGCATTGCTTCCTCCGGTGAAAGAAGGGGATTCAGAAAACCGATAAGAGGAGTAGAGAGTAAGAAGAGTTTTTCTCCCACCCACTGCCTGTGAAATTTATGCTGCCTATTGCCATTATTCTGTTGATATTAATCATGATTTTCATGGCGACGTATTTGCCAAAATTGCGTCGCGTTCTGGGGATGACCCTGATGGTCATCTTTGGAACTATCGGGTTCATTATTTGGCAGGATACTCAGGAACGGGAGTTGGAATTTGAGCGGATTCTTCCCAGGCAGGCCCAACTTTCTCACATGGAGGTTCGACCCGGACTGAACTCCCGGTCGTTTGTGCTGACTGGGAGGCTTGAAAATTCAGCTCAAATCTTTACCATACTTTCCGTGACTATCCAGGCTACGATTGAGGACTGCTATATGACAGAATGTGAAATCGTTGGGCAAGAGGCCGCAGAGATCTCTTTGGAAGTTCCTCCGACCCAGGCGAGAGATTTTTCTCTAACCATGCCCTTTCCCACAATTCCAAAAATTATTGGAGAAGCGAGGTGGCGGTATGCAATTTTGAAAGTCAGAGCCAGATAGGCCATGTTTTCCGTTTTGCCTGCCGTGGGATTTCTCTCTCCTCATTCCTTTTAGGTCTTTTCCTTTTCAAACCAATGAACAGATTGACAGCCATAAGGACTCTCACTCTGGGAAATCGGTTTTTCCGTCTGTTATCAACAATATTCAAATTGACAATATTTATAGCGCCTTCTTATACTAACCTAGGTTAGTCAGGAAAATTTTGATTTATAGGGCAAAAGACTCATAGATATATTCTCAAAAAGTCCAATATTTTGGACAGGTGGGTCTTTTTCGATCTTGAGATTTCCTTGTTGCCTTCTTACAGTAGGTAGGTGGAGCGGATAGTATTTGTCCAATTTTTTTTAATGGAGACATGAGGGTACGATGACAACTTCTTATAGGGTAATGCCAGGCCCCGAACATTTTTTGCCACCGTCTGCGGCCTCAATGGGGATTAGGCTTCCCGATCCAGGACAAGGGCATATTCATGGTAGCATAGTTTCCGAAGAGGAAGCGTTGGAGGAGGCGGCCAGGCAGTTTCTCTCGGCAAAAGTGCCCACGATCTTTCCTGGGCCATTGGTTCTTTGGGCATGGAATGACAAGGCTGCCAAGAAGGCCAAAGCAATCCGTCATTTGTATGAAACCATCAAAGAATGCGTGGATTCCTCTTGTCAGCATGCCATGCTGATTCCCATGCCGGACTATAGACCGAAATATCCTAAAATTAATCCTGAAATCGAAATAAATCCAAATCACCCAAATTTGACTATCTGGCACAATAAAATTGATGCCTGTATGTTCGTGGGCGTTCATTGCCATCAGGCCAATCTTTCTCTCAAGATCATTCGTGGTGGCACGAACTGTTACACGATTGCCATGTGTGCTCAAGCTGGTCATGAAGATGCGATGTTATCCGTTCGTGATGCGACAGCCGATAAAATAATCAGATTGGCGGATTGGGTGAAGAAATTGAAGGGATCGGTCGCCCCTCCAGCGAAACAATCAGTGTAAGTGTTCTGGGTTTTTCATCATACATGAAAGAGATGAATGACTTGTTCTGAGAAACTTTCATCTATGATTTTCCATATTCATATTATCGTTTAAGAAAATCGGAAGTCTTTCACCCTGAAGCAGACAAAGGAGGTCAAAACATGGCCGCTCAAGCTTCTTTCATAGGACAAAAAAACAAAAAAGAGCAGGTGTATACCGATCCTTGGCACATGATGAATGAGGCGCCAAGAACACCGTCTTTCTTTACCGGGAGTGAAGTCATAAAAGAGGCCGTACGGCGAGCCTCCTGTGACATCATGGTCGCGTATCCCATTACCCCTCAAAGTGAAGCTGCTGCCTTGTGCGGAGAACTCTTTGCTGAAGGCTATATTGGTGATTACTTCCGAGGGGAAAGCGAATTTGCCGTCATGTCTCAATGCGCGGGAGCCGCTTTTGGTGGCGCCAGAGTATTTACCACCACGGCCGGACCAGGCACCATGCGGGCTATGGAAAATTTCCCCATGTGGGCCGGAGCGCGTTTGCCTATTCAGATGATTGTGACCTGCCGTGGCATCAACTCTCCGCTCTCTATTCAGCCGGATACTCTAGAAATATCCTATCTAATGCAAACGGGCATGCTGGTGTGGCATGCGGAAACCGCACAAGATTTTTATGACTGGATCCTCAAGGGCTACATGGTATCGGAAGAACCTGATGTCCATCTGCCACTGGCCTTGTGCTGCGATGGATTTTTTGTGACCCATACGAAAGATATGGTTGATCTGACTCCCGTCGACATGTGTTTGCCACCGTACGATCCCTACCGGTCACCGGTTCCGTGTATGGATATGGAATGTCCTCCTGTTCGCATGATGCGAGATCCTTTTGTAATGAAAAGTAATTATATTAGTTACGCCACCCATGCAAGCTGGCAGCAGGAGGTATGGGCCGCTGTTGAGCGGTCGAGGAAGCACACCATCCGTTGGATGGATGGACTGATTGACACAGAAAATACCGATGCAGATGTGATTGTGGTGGCCTCGGGAACCGCAGTTTCGCAAAGCCGGGAAGCCATTGCAATATTGGAAGAGGAAGGGATTAGGGTTGGTTTGGTGAAGGTCAAAACCTTGAGGCCATGGCCTGGAGAGGAGATCAGGGAGGCCACCAAGCATGCCAAGCACATTATTGTTCCTGAATTTAATGTCATTGGATGGTTGGCCCGTGAAGTGAGCGCAACGGTTCCAAATAATGAACGGATTCATGCAGGTCCCCATGTGTGTGGCGGAATGACCATGCCGCCTGAAATCATCGCCGCGGAAATCAAAACTGTATTAGGAGTCAAGGCACCTTCGTTGGCCGGGCGTGGGGGTTGATGCAACGACGGTAGGCACCTGTGAGAGTATGGCTTTCAAGCAGATCACGACTATAAGGAGAAACTCATGAGTAAAGAACGAATAAAAATCGCAGAGGAGTTGTTTGACATCATGCCCGCTGAGTACCAGGATTTGGTCAAACGGGCGACGTATGGGAATGAACAACGAGGATGGAAAGATATCGGTAACGCGAAGGAACTCATTGAAGAGCACTCTCTTTGTGCCGGATGTCCGGAGTCAATGGCATTTCGCTATATCCTCGCGTCTTTGCCGAATCCAGAGGATACTGTCATGGTGGGCTCAACGGGATGTACCAGCTTGGTATTTCCACATGTGGCGGTCCACAATATCCATTCATTGTTCGGCAATCAAAATGCCATTGCATCTGGTTTAAAACGCGCGTTGACAGTTCGATTCCCTGATCGCCATAAAGATGTGGTGGTGCTGGCTGGAGACGGGGCTACGGTAGATATTGGCTTAGACATGACCTTGCAGGCTTGGTTCCGCCAGGAAAAATTTACCACCATTTGTTTTGATAACGAGTTGTATGCCAATACAGGTGGTCAAGAGAGTGGGCTTATGCAAAAGGGTTTTGTTGCCAAGATGGCGCCGGTAGGAAAGACCTTTGAAAAAGTCCGCCTTCCGGAAATTGCCAGGGAGTCCGGCTGCCACTATGTGGTGAATTGCACGGTCAGCAAACCAAATCTCATTGAAAAAGTGATTAAAAATGCTGTGCATATTGCTCGGGAAATTGGCCCGACTTACCTCCAGTTGTATACGCCCTGCATCCTGGAAATTGGGAAAAACAGTATGGAAGGTTTGCAGGAAATGCGTGATTCCGAAAAGCCAACGGAACGGTTTGCATATAAAGAGTATGTAAGTGAACCGGCTAAGGAATTATTGGCCGAATTAGCAGCGAAGGAAAAGGAACGAAAAGCTGAAGCCAAAAAGCAACTCGCCGGCCAAACGGCATAAACGGCGGGATATGTGAGAGGAGCTATTCCATGATTGTACGTCGAATTAATATCCGAATGTCAGGTCTGGGAGGGCAGGGCGCCGTGACTGCGGCCCATGTCATGGCCATGGCGGCATCAAAAGATGGTAAGTTTGCTATTTCAAACCCCTTCTTTGGGGCGGAAAAACGCATGGCGCCAGCCGAGAGTTACTGTCGAATAGGACTGAGGAAAATTTACGATCGGGGCGAACTTGTGTTCCCTGATGTGATTCAAGTATTTCACCCTCAGGTTATTACGATGGGTAAGAGTTACACGATGCCATTTTACTCAGGGATTAAAGAGGGCGGGCTCGTGATCATTAATACCGACATGCCTCTCTTGTCCGATGAAGACGTGAAACGACTCAAAGACCTGAATGTAGCGGTCTTTAATATACCAGGGACGAATATTGCCTTAGAAATTGCCGGGACTGAATTGGCGACAAACATGACCATGATTGGTTCGGTAGCCGGAATCACGAAGTGTGTATCCATGAATGGCTTGGACTTGGCCTTACAAGAACGGTTTGGTAAGAAGTTTGTGGCCTCCGGTGGTACGGCAACACTGGACGAAGCCATTAAGAAGAAGTTTGCCAAAAAAGAAATGTTGTTAAAAAAGAATCTCGATACGGTAGCCCGATCTTATGAAATAGCAGCCGAATGGGCTGAGAAAAATCATGTGGAATTGATGGTCGGAGAAGCCACGGCCGCATAAATACCGAGAACCTCAGCGAAGGAAAGAGATAGATAGATGTATAATGTTGCCCAAGTGACAGATGAGAAATGTGTGGCGAAAAAAGGCTGTCGGCTCTGTATCATGTATTGTCCGGAAGCCAATTGTTTGGATCTCAATTCAGACAAAATGATAGCCGAAGTGCATATCGAGCGGTGCAAGGGTTGCGAGCTGTGTAAAGTGGTATGTGACGCCGCTAAACACGAAGCGATTGAAATGGTCGCCGTGAATTCAGATGGGACATTAATGGATAAGGCTGGAGAAGCTGCGGAGTTGGGTCAAGCCTATCAGGGATAACTCGAAAAGACGAAAAGCCCTACGATCTCCGTCTTGTGATTGGTCGTAGGGCTTTTTTATTTGTTTGACGAACCGTCATCCATGAATGGATGCACAGGATGTAGGGGTAAGATTAAATGAGTACCGATTTAAAACAACATGTGCAGACGTTGACGGAACAGATGGAAACCTTTCATCATGCGTTGGAAACCAAAGCACGAGAGATTGAAATCAGTGGAGGAGATCAGGAAATTGTCGGTAAACTTATCAAAGGTACCGATGCGATGAAAGACAGCGCCAATATATATTTATCCTGGGCACGCCACTATGTGAAGTTATCCGAGGGTGGTGCGTCGGAGGCGGATGAGGGTGAAGAGGATTCTGCCGATTTTCAGTTCTAGGATATAAAAAGTCCTTAAAAGGGCTCATCGGTTCTTGAAGAAATCCGGCAGTCACGCTATGATCATCTTTTAATTGAGAAGATTCGCACTTAACAAATATTCGTTCCTCGGTAGCTCAGTTGGTAGAGCGTTCGGCTGTTAACCGAATGGTCGCAGGTTCGAGTCCTGCCCGAGGAGCCAAATTCAATGGGCTCCATGTTAGACCGACAGTTGTGCATCGCTTCTGACCGGGTGTAGACGTTTTGCTTGCACCTCCCTCAGTAAACTAACCCTTCTCTGCAGACCAATCCTAGCTCGGAATCCTATCAGGTGTGTAGGGGCGGAACGTCATCCCCCTCCTGGATTTGTCGCCTATACACGCTTGGCTACCAATCCATTGTATGAGTCTGTGAATCAGTGAATATTCCATTGGTCTACATGAGTCGGTTTTCAGACTTGACCAAAAGGGATCAAACAGAATCGTATTGTTGATACCTCCGAAGAGGGAAATAATCTCCTAGATTTTTGCAGCGGCAAGAAGATCTGAGAGTCCATGTCTGTCCAGCATGCCTTTGATTTTTGGTGAAATCCCAACGAAGCTCACCTGAATACCCTTTGCTTTGAGATCTAAACAGGTCATAGCAATTTGGCCTAATCCAGAATTACTAATCAACGCCACAAGATTGAGATCCAGCGCCAACTTAGTGTAGCCACCCGATAGGATCTCAATGATAATGGGAACCTTAAAAGCTTCCTTGATCGTTGCGTTGCTATTGGTTAGCCATTTTCCAGGGACAAGAGACCTTTTACGTCGCTCCAGTAACTACCTCGCAGACGCGGCCATTCCGACTTGAGCCATGGTGTAAAGGCACCTGGCTTTTCAACGAGCTCTCGGTCGAGCGACTGTGCGCAGATCATCCGCCAGGCCCCCACCTCAAACTCATTTACCTTCGGCTCTCCGGCTAAGAGACCGGCGTACACATAGCAAAGCTCATGCTCTGAACCACGTCCATCGTAGCGAGCACGATATTCGAACTTGAAAAGAAAGTGCAGGCACGAATCGAGGCCTAATTCCTCACGAACGCGTTTTTCGGCGGCGTCGCGGGTGTTCTCATGCGGGCGCGGATGGCTACAGCAGCTGTTTGACCAGAAATCCCCCCAAAGGCGCTTGTGGTGGCTGCGTTTTTGCAAAAGAAGCCTTCCACTTTGGTCAAAGAGGAACACGGAGAAGGCACGGTGCAATAGGCCGTCGCCATCATGACAGGCCTCTTTCTCCTGAAAGCCGATGACTTCATCGTTTTTATCGACAAGTATTAACATGTCTGATTGGGAAAATGTCATTTGTCTTGGTCCAATTTCCTTGACGTTCATGTGGTATCCGTCATTTCCCATTTCCAAATGAGTTTGGTTTCGATTCTCCTCATGAGCTTAGACAATTGCAAGGCATTCCACAACGATACAGATAGATTCACACCGAGTGCTCCATGAAAGAATGTAGCCGTAGTCAACGCTAACCCACTTCACATACTGGTGGTGTGCAGAATGTTGCTATGTCCCTTAAAAGATCAGACCGATACTGAATGATCCGATATACCAGTCTGTCGTTTTATACTTACCATTGATGGTGGGGCTTATTTCATTTCCAGCGATCGTGCGGGACTCCCAGGGAGCCCATTGAAACGCAAGATCCAAAACAATGGCTTCCAGGTAGCCCGAGGCAGGGTTGGGATCCCCGCAACTGATGAACCCCAGGAAGTGTGACCCCCGTTTGCACCTCAATCCGAGCCCGGTCGCAAAGATGTTCCAATTGGAATCAGGAATGGCAGGGGTGTAAGTGCGAGCTGGGTTCGCATAATTAGAGCGTTGATAGCCTCCGCGGACCGAAATCTCCCAATGGGGGAGTGAGGTGAGCTTGAGCCATTTATATTCCGTGCCGGCGCTGAATGTGTATGTGTTTTCCCAATTCGTGGGATGACAATAGCGCCATCGGGTACTTTATTTAGTTCTCCAACAAAAATGGCACCCCTTCCGCGTAGGGACTCCACCACATGGTGGCTATGTACAATTTCATGACGGACATAAATTGGTGCACCATATGTCTTTAAAGATAAATCGACGATCTTAATAGCTCGATCGACCCCCGCACAAAACCCTCTAGGATTGGCCAGGAAAATTTTCAGCCCATTTTCCTTCCATTTTGGTGAGGACTCATTCCCGATTTCGAGTGAAAATTAACCAAAAGCACGAATAAGGGCAATCAAATGTATTTAAGATCACAAATTCCCATCCGAGGTTTCCGGGAGGTGCATAGGTTGTTTGCCATAAGGCCAATTCAAGACTGTCGATCATTTTGGCAATAAGAACATTTACTTGAATTACTTGGTGGGACACGTTTCGGGATTATTCGACTCTTCGAGGGGGATGTTGTGGATGGGGTCTCATCATCAGACAAAGGCGACATGAGAAAAAATGCATTGAAATCATGAGGAAGATTTGGCCATCCTGACGATGGTCCCGGCAATGGTCACCAGTTTGAGCGAGCAAGTGTGTATCCCTGGAGGCTCAGTGGATTGTGAATGCTATGCACAAGGATGTTGTCTTTATTGAAAGATTTTTGCATGATGGCTCCATTTGAAATCTTAAGATGGGCTGATGTCGGAATGATTGTGCTTTTTTGGAAGAAGAATTAATCCCTGATCAATTCAAGGGAAGAGTGACTCGCCAGGAAATTTCCTGTCATGGTGATGTACAAACAAGCGATTAAAAATGTCCCACTCTTTTCCGAATTATCGGATCAGGAACTCAATCTGTTGGCCGCTTCCGGGAGTCGCCAAAAGTTCCCTGACAAAAATGTCATATTCCAGGAAGGCGATTCAGGCGAAGTGTTATTCATTATTTTGTCAGGCAAAGTTAAGGTGCTGTTAACCGGGAAAAACGGACAGGAATTTATCCTCTCGCACTTAGGTCCGGGTAACTTTTTCGGTGAGATGGCCATCCTGGAATCGGCTCCTCGATCTGCATCAGTGGTAACGGTGGAGCCGAGTGAATGTTTTTTATTGGGACGGAAGGCATTGACGGAACTTTTAAAGCACCATCCAGACATTGCTATAAAAATTCTCAAAAACCTTTCCCAACGATTGCGAAAAGTCAGCGAACAAGTTCGCAGTCTCGTGATGTTTGATATGTATGGGCGAGTGGGTCGCTGTCTTCTTGATTTAGCAGAGTTCCAGGATGGGGTGGAGACTCATGGACAATTATTGATTTCCAATCGTCCATCCTTCCAGGAATTAGCCAACATGGTAGGATGTTCCAGGGAAACCTTGAGTCGGACCCTCAAGGCTCTCAAAGAAAACGGAAGTCTTTCGGTTACCCGGAAGACGATTTATATCAATAGATTATGGGAATAAAACCCAACAATTCTAGTTTGGTGCTATTGAGAGATTTTAAGGAAATTGGGCGTTGACGAAGTGTGAGGTGAATCACACCAAGAATGTGATGAATATCACAGACAGGAGGCCTGGAATGGGATAAATTAAAAACTAGAACAGATCCTCGGATTGTCTTTCCATCTGAGAGGTGGTTACCCCCTAGGATTCCATGACTTGAAGGTGGTCGCTCATCCCTGCATTTTTTGAATATGGCACAACAGGAAGGCAAGGGTATGAATCATTGCTGTCATTCAAGGGATTTTCTGTGAACATTCGGGTATTGGGAGCCCATGGGTCTGATCTGCTCTTGAATGGACCGACCAGTCACCATATTTGTCGGAGCGTAGGGTTCTTGGTTAATGAAGAACTGATGGTAGACGCTGGAACATTAGCTTCAGGACTTACCTTGGAGGAGCAAAAGCGGATCACACATATTCTCCTTTCCCACTTGCATTTAGATCACGTCAAAGGCATTCCCCCACTTGTCGATAATATGTCCGGGCGGGTGGATCATCAAATCGTGGTGGCAAGTTTACCCTCGATTTTAGTTGGACTTCAGAAGCATGTCTTCAACGATTTGGTATTTCCGAATTTCTTCCATCTTCCAGAATCTCAATATTCCATGTTACGTGGCGAGGAGTTAGAGCCCAAACGCGAGTGGCGCTTGCCTGGAAGGGTTAGAGTAACCCCCATTCCCGTTAACCATACCGTCGAAACCGCAGGGTTTATTATTCAGGATGACGAGGTGGCCTGGATTTATAGTGGAGATACCTATGTGACGGAAGACCTTTGGCAAGAGGCGGCCCGAATACCAAATTTAAAAGGCGTCTTTATTGAGGTATCCTTTCCTGATTCAATGAAAGATATGGCCTCTCGAAGTAAACATCTCACGCCAACTCTTTTAGCCCACGAATATCGAAAAATCGGCAAACCTGATCTGCCCTTATACGTCTACCATATGAAGCCTACCGTACGAGACCAAATCATTGATGAAATAAGCCGTCTGGACATTCCTCACGTCACGATATTGAAAGAAGGCCAGGAAGTGAAATTCTAGCAATGACCTTTCCCTTTTAACTCTTCTATTCCTCACGTTCATTTCCCAAGCGTCACCGGCCTTACAGACTATCGCATTGGCGTAGTTTAGTCCTTTTTAATTCAAACCTACAACACCTCCGACAATTCCAATATCTGCCTTGGATGTTTTGGATTTTTCATTTTCTCTCTCAGAAAAAGAATCTCAATCCATCAGTCCTGTCCTGAATAATTTGAAAGGAACCATGGAGCATTCGGACTAAAAGACATTATATTGACCTTAATGGTCGACCTTGGGACATTCAAAGACAGGGAGTCGTCAACCAAGACATGTATCTAAATAGATAAATTATGTATCCAAATGGATACCCTTCAGTGGTGCCTGGATTGGCATAACCACAGTTGAAATGCTTTGGAAACGGAAATTTCTGTTTTCAGCCAATTGGTTATCTTCAGGGAAATCGGTAAGGGCACCTAACATATGGATGGTATTGAAGTTGCCTCAATGACAACTAACGTGATCAAAATCACTGAAACCATGAGTCTCAATCATCTCCATGGCATGATCTCCCAATCCATGAGGAAGGATTGTAGGTGCGGCGACATATACAGAGAGAGTCGCTCGGGCTCGTGTTTCTGAATACGCAATCGTTTCTTCCTAATGAACCCGCCTCTCTGGGTTTGGTTCCTTGCTGTCGCCAAGGAATTCATGACGAAAGGAGTCGGATTCGGAGGGAGGTAGAAGGTCCGGACACTGATGCTCCCTCTTCCTCACAAGTCTCAGACGTTGAAAAACAGGATTCGTCAAGTCGTTGAGGCATAGGAACGATTCGATGACCCGTTGCGCAGAAATGTGAGTGAAGGAAGATGCCCATGCAACAAGAAACCGTCATCTTTAACCGACAGATCATTCGTCTCTTTAAAGGTATTCTCAAAGCATGGGAACAATGGGTGGATGAGGTCGAATATGTCAAAAACCACAAAGGGCGCGGTGTTGAGACCAAAGATTCGGCGCCACGAATTGTCGGAAAAAATGAAGGAGATCCAAATGATAGAACCATGAACCCGTAATGGACTTTAACCTTCGTACGCTTTCTCCCCTCGCGTCATTCGACGCCTCGTGTCGTCAAAGCCTCCGAATCCAAGCCCCGAAATCGTTGCTGGAAACTCTGAGAGAAAGAGGAGTGAAATACTGTATGAATATTCCCACCCAAAATTCCCCGGTTTCCGCTCACCCACACATCGAAAGACGAGAACACAGAACACCCCTTCTCCATACAAACCCGGGTGAAATATGACCATGAAAGCAGTCCCTGTCTGTTCCACTTGGCTTCTGTGCATCAGCTTCCTGGCTGTCGGGCTTACCACGTCGGCCACATCGGCTGCGGAATGCCATCCGATTGTGGCGACGGTCGTGTCCGTTCAGGGAAGTGTGGAGGTGCGCCGCGTGAATGTCGAGCAGTGGCAGCCGGTGAGTCTCCACGATATCTTCTGTGCCGGGGATCGCATTCGGGTAGGTGACGAAAGCCGGGCGGATATCGCCCTCGCCAATCGAGCGGTACTCCGGTTGGATCAAAACACCACCATCACGCTGGGAGGAATTCGAAAAGAACAGACCGTTCTGGTCGTCCTCATCGAAAGTGCCACCGATGTTTTCACCCGTGCCATTCGCGCGGTAGAGGTAGGCGCCCCCTTCGTCAAGCAGGTGTGGGGGGGAATGGAAGGATTGATTCGGATCGGAGGCACTCAACCGGAAATCACCATCCTTGGTAGGAAGGGTGTGGTCGCCAAGGATGAGGGAACGTTTTCTCTCAGCGGGCGGGAATCGGTCGTTTTAGCCAAAGGACACGCGTTGATGTAACCACAGGTCGTCATATCCGGTGATGGTCGTGATGCTGAAGAAGGGATCCAATGAGGAATAACCGGTATTCCAATGTTCTTTGTTATGGACTGTCTGCATTGGGGGTGCCTCATCTTCAAGATTTCGTTGAGGTGATCAACGCACTTTCTCGTTTATTCATCGACAAAGGAAAAAGCCAACCAGAAGGGTGAGAGGCAAGTGGGATTCAACGTCGAAACCAACCATGCATTGACCGGTTGTATGAAAATTTATGAATCATGTGGGTAGTCTGTATGGGATGGCTCACACAACTTCATGGGAGATATATCTGTGGAATTGGAATGCAAATCCTCCTCGTTTCAGATGTCTGTTACGGAACGCCGGAAAGAGCCTCGCCGGATAGAAGACCGACGATTGATACAGCGCAACCGGGAGTTGGAAGCGGCCTGCCGCATGACGGAAGTGCTTTTCCAGAATCTCCACACCGATGAGTTGGTTAAAAAAACACTTACTACTGCGCTGGAGGTTGTTGGAGCGGAGAGCGGATCCATTCTTCTCGCGAGTCAGGATTCCGAGGAGCTCGTGTTCCGTCATTCCATTGGAGCCAGCCCGGTAGAGGCCGGCACAGCGATTCCATGGGACAAGGGGATTGCCGGCGCCGTGTTTCATTCAGGAAAGCCGATCGTGATTCAGGATGCCAAACGGGATCGGCGTCATTATCCAGGGATTGATGTGCTGACCGAGCACGTGACCAGGGATATGATCGCTCTGCCCTTAAAACGGTGGGAAGGAAAGCCTATCGGTGTATTGGAAGTCCTGAACAAACGCGAATCGCTTCTTGATGAAGAAGACGTGGCCATCCTGACAATTGTGTCCGCCTTTGCCGCTAACTCGATTGAGCAATCCCGTCTATATCGGGAAGCGAAGCTCGCCGTCATTGTGCGAATGTTGGGTGATGTCAGTCATGACATTAAGAATATGTTGATGCCGGTGTTATCAGGAGCCCAATTATTGGAGGATGAATTGGACGAGCAATTTCCTCATTGGATCGACGTGAAGATGAAAGGGGCTGAGACCAGTTATGCCAACTGTCAGGAACTCACCAGGATGATTGTGAACAATGCCAGGCGGATACAACGGCGTGTGCGGGAAATTGCCGATGCGGTCAAAGGTGTCACGAGTCCTCCCCATTTTGCCCCCTGCCAGATATCGACTGTGGTGAGGGCCGTGTTCGCAACCCTTAAACCCTATGCGGCGGAGCACGCGGTTATACTTGAAACCGACGCTCTGGACACACTCCCTGTCATTGAAGCGGATGAACACCGTCTCTTTACCGCTTTTTACAACCTCATCAGCAATGCCATTCCTGAGATTCCCGGAGGAGGCCTGATCTCGGTTTCTGGAGAGGAGGACAATCCGGGAGAGGGGATTCTCATCACTGTTTCGGACAATGGTCGGGGCATGTGTCCCGAAGTGCGGGATCGCCTTTTTCACTCCGAGGCCATCACCACCAAGCAGGAAGGGACGGGGCTGGGGACCAAAATTGTCAAAGATGTGGTGGATGCCCATGGAGGACGCATTGACGTAGAAAGTGAGCTGGGTGTGGGTACAACGTTTTATCTGCATCTTCCTGTGCACCCTCCTCCACCGAGATTGTGAAAATTGTCCCGACGGCTGGTCTTCTATTGTGAGGAGGGCTGATTGGTGCGTGCTTCTCAGCGGCCGACGAGAATGAAGCTGATGGGATAGGTCGTTTGGAAATGCCCACATGGAGCAGTGGGTACTGACGGTTCTGGTGGTTTCTTCAGGAATGAGATTCCCGGAATCAGATGAGAGGCATTCGTGGCCAAACTCATTAAGGCCGGTTTGTTTGGTCTGCTCATTGGTATCGTTGGAGTTGTCCTCAGTGTTGTCCCGCTTTCTGGCAGTATTGAAGAAGGTGTGGGATTAGGACTCTTGTTCCAATTGCGGGGTGTCAGGCCGCCACCGACTGACGTCGTGGTCATTCGTATTGATCATAATTCTTCACCGCACTTTAATTTCCCAGACAATCCCGATGAATGGCCTCGCACTCTGTATGCGCGGCTAACGGAGCGGCTGGTGCAAGCCGGAGTCAGGGTCATAATCTTTGACGGGAATTTTCTGGAAGTCCGATCGCCGGCGGAGGATGGATATTTTGAAAAAGCTATTCAACGAGCCGGGAATGTCGTGTTGGCGGATACGTTGATCGCCAGAGACGTTCCCATGGGTATGATGGCACAGACCCGGGCTGACGCCGATAGCATCGTGAAAATCTCCAAACCATTTGCAGCCTTTAAGGAAGCGGCCGCCGGAACCGGGCCGTTTGTGCTTTCAAAAATCCCGGCTAAGGTGTACCAGGATTGGATGTTTCCACAAGGAGCGGGCGAAGCGCCAATCTTTCCCATTCTGGCACTCCAATTGTTTTTTTCACCCGTCTATCAAGAGTTTATTGAACTCCTTGAGCAGGTCCGCCCCAATGTAACCGGCCAACTTCCCAAGGATTTTGAGTCGGCACGAAGAAGCAAAGGACTGGTGAAGTTGGTGCGGACTATCAGAGAACTCTTTCAGAGCGATCCGCGTCTGACGGAAGATATGCTCAAGGCCCTCAGGCATGCGGGATCCCGCCCAACCAATGCGAAGAACTCCAAGCAGCTTAAGGTGCTGATCAAGGTTTACGGAAGGGTGCACAGCCGTTATCTCAACTTCTATGGACCTCCGCGGACCATTCCCACATTTCCGTATGATCAGGTCCTGGATTCCCGGCCCGATGCTCCCAGGGGTGCTCGAATGGATCTGAAAGACAAAGTCGTCCTTGTGGGACATTCCGACATTGTGCCGGGGAAAGGAAAGGATCGTTTTTACACGGTGTTTTTCCAGGAGAATGGGGTCTGTATTGGCGGCGTGGAAATAGCCGCCACCGCTCTTGCCAACATGCTGGAGGACTCTTCCGTTAACCCCATGAGCCTGCGTGCCAAGGTGTTGTTTCTTCTGTCTTGGGGCCTGCTTGTGGGGGTCGTTTGCCGGATGGTTTCAACGGCAATGGCCGCCGTCGCAGTCCTTGGCTTAAGTCTCTTGTATCTCGGGGGAGCCGCCTATGCATTTGAGAACGCCTTTACGTGGTCTCCCCTCGTAATTCCGTTGTTCGTGCAGGGTCCATTGGCGTTCGGGAGTGCGGTCTGTTGGAACTATTACCAGACCAATAAGGAGCGCAGGAATATGCGCAAGGTTTTTGGGGACTATCTGCCCAATGATGTGGTGGATGCGCTGTCCCGGGACCTCGCCTTTCTCAAGGGTGGCCCTCAAGTCGTCTATGGAACCTGTCTGTTTACCGATGCTACGAATTATACGACCCTATCGGAAAAACTGAACTCCCAGGAGCTGCGCGTGTTGCTCGGGAAATACTATAACGCGCTCTTTACGCCTGTCCGCTACCATGGTGGGCTCATCGTCGATCTGAAGGGAAACTCGATTCTTGCGATCTGGAAAGCCACTCAGGATCAGCTGGGGCTGAGAAAACAAGCGTGCTTCGCAGCCTTGGATATTGCGAAATCGATTGATCGGTTTAACCAAGAGGTAGGGCCATACAGTCTTCCCACAAGGATCGGGTTGCATTGCGGGCAGTTTACCATCGGGACGGAGAGGGCGGTCGATCATGCTGAGTACCGTCCGGCCGGAGAGGTCGTGAATATGGCTTTCCGGGTGGAAGGGTTGAATAAGTATATGGGAACGACAATTGCCGTGACGGGCGATGTCGTCCATGGACTTGAAGCACCCTTTCTCTTGAGAGGGCTTGGACAATTTAAGCTGAAGGGCCATGAGCCGGCGTTTGTCATCCACGAACTCATCAGTCGCCTGGAGGAGGCTGACCAAAATCGAATGCTAGTGAGTCGAATCTTTGCCAAAGGTCTCGGGGCATTTAGAATGCAGGATTGGAATGTCGCACGAGAATTGTTTTCTCAGTGTCTTGACCATGTCGAGGGAGATGGACCTTCGGAATTTTATCTTCAACTCTGTGAACAGTACAGCAAAAATCCACCTCCGGAACCATGGGATAAAGTGGTGACACTCGAGAACTATAGCCCTGACCTATTCTCGGATGTGCTTCATGCCAACGATCATGACTCTTCCAGATCAAATCGTTTCCCTGGGTCCAGAAATTCATTTGAAAAACATGGCATCTGATGTCTGTATTCTTGTGTACGCTGAATTGTACGAAGCATGGCAATACTCTCTTATTCAGGCTCTTGCGCCAAATCGGTAGGATTGACGTCACCCGGGATCCTATGGAGACGCAAACCGATCCAGCACCAATCTTTTTATGGTTCTTCCGTGTTTAGTGTGTGTGGGTGGTGCGGACAACATGGATCTGCGAGTTGAGCTCCCTTCTTTGTAAGCAACGGTCGCCCCCTGCGGGACATTTCAGGCAATAGCGAGGGGAGGTAGAAATGCCGGTTGCTAACTTGCTGCGAGGACGGTTGGCGCAATTCCAAGAGCACAAAGCTGAATCTCTACCCCACCTACACCTCCCCTTACAAAGGGGAGGGATGTGTGGGCGCTTGAACTTTTAGGGACATGGTCTCAAGCTTGGGCAGATAGATGACCCACGCTAAACTCTGAAGAGCCCTTTTTATAGTGGCAACGACGAGAGCCTGCCTTCTTTAGTCTTATTCATTCGGACTCCGCGAGCGCAGGAGCCAGTCCGGAAAGGTTCGAATGACACCAGGTACACACCGCGTCCTCTTGTGTAATCCCTTTAAGGCCCAATAAGCTTTTTTATTCAAATTTTGCTACCCTTTTCGAATAACTCTCCAAAAGTGAATCGGCTATGGTGAAAATTGGGTCACCCTTGACATCATCGCGGAGCCGGATGTGAATTCCTCAAACCAATTGGATCGCAAAGAGCGGGAACTGGAAGCCGCCCGGAAAATCAGCCAGGCGCTTTTTCAGCATCTCAGCGTGGAAGATGTGGTGGAACAGGGATTAAAGATAGCCTTGGAGGTTGTGAACTGCCGAGCCGGTTCCGTGTTGTTGGCCAATCCGGAAACGAAGGAATTGGTGTTTTACCATTCAATTGGTGACCAGCCACTCAAACCCGGAACGGCATTTCCATGGACGCAAGGCATTGCGGGATCGGTTTTCGCCACAGGAGAACCTGTGGTGATAAAAGATGTGAAGGAGGATCAGCGTCATCTTGAGAAAATCGATCAACTCAGCGGATTTCACACCAGGGACCTGATTGCCATTCCCCTGAACCGATGGGAAGGACATCCCATTGGTGTCCTGGAGGTGATGAACAAGCGGGAGGACAGGTTAAATCAGGATGACGTGGCCATCTTAATGATCATCGGGGCTTTCACGGCACTGGCCATCGAGCAGGCGCGGTTATTTCAGGAAGCCAAATTAGCGGAGGTGGCCCGAATCCTGGGAGACATTGGGCATGACGTGAAAAATATGCTGATGCCGGTCCTGTGTGGGACGTCTCTCCTGAGAGATGAGATGAATGACGTCTTCGCCGATCTTCCAAGGTTTGATCCTGACAAAGGCCGGGCGAGCCATGAATTATGCCTGGAAGTCATTGAGATGGTGGCCAATAATGCCAAACGGATTCAAGAGCGTGTAAAAGAAATTGCCGATTGCGTGAAGGGTTTGACGAGCCCCCCACGTTTTGCCTCTTGTAAACTTCACCATGTTGTCGCTTCGGTGTTTGATACCTTGAAGCTGGCGGCTCAAGAAAAAGGAATTACCCTGGTTCATGAAGGAATTCTGGAATTACCGGTGATACAAGCCGATGAATCCCGGCTGTTCAATGCCTTTTATAACCTTGTCAATAACGCCATTTCCGAGGTTCCCAGGGGCGGGTCTATCACGATAAAGGGACAAATGGAAGCTATGGGAAAGACGGTTCACGTGTCCGTGATTGACACCGGGCGTGGCATGCCCGCCGAAATTCGAGATACGTTATTCACGGCCAGGGCGATAAGCCGGAAGCAGGGTGGAACCGGGTTGGGAACAAAAATTGTCAAGGATGTCATCGAAGCGCATTCGGGAGTCATCGGTGTCGAGAGTGAAGTGGATAGAGGCACCGTTTTTCACATTCATTTGCCCATGGAAGTGCCGACCACGTTTTCTTCGGATCACGTGTCTTCTTAAACCTTTTGAAATACGGATACGAGGCGTGAACAATGTTCTTCCCCGTTCATTGTCCCATCCAAAAACCTCTACTCGCTTGTGGTGACCAACAAATCATAGCAGATATCTTCCCGTTTTCCGGTTCATTCATATCGTGCTTGAGCTGTTAAGGGGATCTCTGTGGGCCATTCACCTCTTCGTTCTTCCGCCTTTCAAATCGGGGTCATAACCCTCCTGGTTTTTCTGGGTGTTCTGGGGCTTCGGTGGGAAGGATTTCTGGAAAGCGCGGAACTGGATGCCTACGATTGGTCAATGCGTTTTCGTCCGACCAACACACGGCCGACCCCCCCGATTACGCTGGTGTCGATTACGGACCAGGATATTCGAACATTAGGGCATTGGCCGGTAACGGATGAAGTCCTTGCCCGAGCCCTGGACGTCATGACGGCATTTCACCCTCGAGCGATCGGAGTGGATATTTATCGGGATTTGGAAGTGCCGCCCGGTCGGCAGGAATTGGACCGGGTACTTGAGGCGCATCCGGAAATTCTGATGGTCATGAAATTCGGAAAAATTGAGAAGGGGGGTATTCCCGGTCCGGCCATGTTGCAAGGCACGGATCGTCTCGGGTTTAACGATGTGATAGTCGATTCCGGAGGCATTGTTCGACGGGGTCTCTTATTCCTGGATGATGGGACCAATTTCTATCGGTCATTTTCTTTACTGCTGGCCCTCCAATATTTACAGCAGGAGAAAATCGTCCCCAAGCCGGCCGTTGAAAATTCTGATTGGTTGCAACTTGGGAAAACGGTCATTCGCCCTTTCGAAGCGCACGATGGGGGCTATGTGGAAGCCGATGCCCAGGGGTATCAATATCTGTTGGCTCTTGAACGGGGGAAGAACGTCTTTCCGACCATTTCCTTTGGAGACATACTGGAAGGAAAGTTTAATCCGGAGCTGCTTCAAGACCACATCGTGCTTGTCGGGGTGATCGCCCAAGGCGTGAAAGATTATTTTTATACCTCACAATGCGAAACACTCACGGTGTGTCCCCCAATTCCCGGACTTGAACTGCATGGATATATGGTGCACCAACTGCTCCGCTTAGCGAAGGGAGAGGGCCAGGCCCCCATTGCGACATTTCCAGATTCCCTGGAAGCAGCCTGGATCGGGCTATGGGTGCTTGGGGGCGGATTCATCGGCGTGTGGGTTCGGGGTGCCTGGCGTTTCTCTCTGGCTGTGCTCATGGGGATGTTGCTGCTAAGCGGAGTGGTGGTGAGCGGAATGATGTATGGGGCGTGGATCCCGTTTATCCCGGCGGTCATTGGATTGGTCGTCAATGCCATGGTGGTGACAGCCTGGCTTTCGAACCGGGAAAAGCAGGACCGGGCGCTCCTGATGTCGCTTTTTTCCCGGCATGTCTCTTCAGAGGTGGCTCAGGCTGTTTGGGAGAAGCGGGAACAATTTTTGGAAAAGGGCCGGTTACGCCCACAAAAATTGATGGTGACGACGTTGTTTACGGATCTTGAAGGGTTCACGACTGTGGCAGAAAACATGGAACCCGACACGGTACTGGACTGGCTCAACACGTATATGGAACGAATGGTAAAAATCATCACCAACCATGGTGGGATGGTTGATGATTATCATGGAGATATGATCAAAGCGGATTTCGGGGTCTTTCGTCTGGAACAAACGGAAGCCGACAAGCGGCAGGATGTCAACAATGCAGTCAGTTGTGCCGTGGCTCTGGAACAGGAAATGCGACATCTCAATACTCAATGGCAGCAGGAGGGGTTGCCCGAGGTGCGAATGCGGATAGGCATGCAAACGGGGCCGGTGGTCGTTGGAAGTCTGGGCAGTGAACAACGGGTGAAATTTACGACCATTGGAGACTCCGTGAACATTGCCTCTCGGTTGGAAAGTTTTCAAAAAGACTCGTTGGAGACCTGGTCCAAAGATGAGGTCTGCCGGATCCTCATTGGAGAGACGACCAAACTCTACCTCGGGGACCATCCGTGGAGACTCAAAGAAGTCGGCGTGCTCACGCTAAGAGGAAAAGCCAACCGCATTTCCGTTTACCGGCTGTTCACGAAGACGGGCAGTCCGGAAACTCGTTCGGCGACTCCCATCGAACAAGCCAGAGGATAGTTCATGGGCCTGGTATTTTGGGTTGTAAGCGAATAGCCTCCTCAGGTGAATGGAGAAAGGGGGGCTGGTCGGGTAGTTGCCTTCTCTAATGACACCTGGTCATAATGTGTACAGTTGATGCTCCCTGCTGTCCTGCGGTGTGGGCTCAACGGAATTTTCAGGAACACCGCCATGGCGAGTCGATCCGGAAAACAGGAAATCTCTCACAAGAGCATAGACCTCCCTGAAACATTTCTGCTTCAGATCAACCAGGAGCAGGAACTACAAACCTTGTTACAACTCATTGAAAAAGAATCACGCCGGTTACTTCAGGCGGAGGGGATCAGTGTGTTTCTGCTGGATCGAAAGGAATGTGAGCTGTGGTTCCCTCTCCCTGTGAGTGGACGGCTACTGCGCCTGGATGCTCGCTTAGGAATTGCGGGCGCCTGTGTCGCGTCCGGAGAGTTGATAAATGTCAAAGATGTGCAATCGGACTCAAGATTTTTTTCCGGCATCGACGCGCAAATGAAGCGGCAAACGCAGACCCTGTTGGCGCTGCCGGTTCGGGACAGAACCGGCGACATCATCGGGGTCTTTGAAGCCGTGAATAAAAAAGGCAAGGACTTTACGGCCCAAGATGAAATGGTGGCTCAGGCGTTGGTTGATCGCATCGCCATCCCTCTTCAGAAATTCCATGTCATGGAGCAATTGCGGCGGGAACGCGAACGGTTGCAACAGGAAAACGCGCATTTGTGGAAAGAGGTCGAAGGACAGTACTCCACGAAAAAGCTGATGGGTAACAGCCTGCCCATGCAGCGACTGATCAGAATCATCGATCAGGTCAGGGATAGTTCCGTGGATGTGCTTATTACCGGAGAAAACGGAACCGGAAAGGAATTGGTGGCCAAAGCCATTCATTACAATAGCCCTCGAGCCCGTCAACCGTTTGTCGCGATCAATTGTGCCGCGCTCCCCGAAACGTTGATCGAAAGTGAATTATTCGGTATCAGCAAAGGCACGGCGACCGATGTGGAGGCCAGAATAGGCAAATTTGAACAGGCCAACAAGGGCACGTTGTTTCTGGATGAAATTGGAGATCTGGGCGTAAGCGCGCAGGCCAAAGTATTACGGGTGCTGCAGGAGCGGGCCGTCGAGCCGGTGGGAAAGCGAGAGGCGGTTCCCCTCGATATCCGGATCATTGCGGCCACCAATAAAAACTTAGAAGCCGCTATTAAAGCCGGCACGTTTCGAGACGATCTCTATTACCGTCTCAAAGTCGTGCATGTGCATACGCCGGCCTTACGGGAGATTCCCGCAGATATCCCTCTGCTCGTCAATTATTTTCTGGACCTCTACAGCTCGCAGATGGATCGACCCAGGAAAAAACTGTCCGCCAAGGCCATGCAGCGGTTCATGGAATATTCCTGGCCGGGAAATATCCGGCAGTTAGAAAATGAAATCAAACGGTTAATGGTCATGGTCCGTGGAACGACGATACACGAGGATGCGCTCGAAGAAGGCATCCGATGCCCTGTTCAAACGACCGGAGGCGACATAGATTCGAAAGGCCGGAGTCTTCATCAAGCCGTCGATGAATTGGAGCAACGCATGATCAAGGAGACCTTGTTGGCCTGCCGGTTCAATCAGGTCCAAACGGCCAAACGGTTGGGCTTAAGCCGGCAGGGCCTCATCAAAAAAATCAAACGTCATAACATTCAGGTCGACCACTTGCGGGATGAGGTCTACGAATCCCCCTGACGGCTCATTCCGGCCAAAATCCTTACCCAGACACCGGGCTCTTCCAACTCCTAAAGGCGATTTGGCGGGTTTTTTGGCTGTATGGGTTTCAGGAAACTGGCGAATCATTTTCCAGTCTGAAAATGGTCAGGCGGATGATGTGGATTTAATTGACTACCATTAGGAGAAGAGCGATGCGAATGAAAAATCCCCCTCATCCTGGGACATCAGTTTGGGAAGATTGTATGGAACCGCTTGGCCTGTCTGTAGGAAAAGGGGCGGAGATACTCGGGGTGTCGCGGCAGTTCTTGAATAAGCTCGTGAAGGGCAAGGCAGGGATTTCCGCGGAAATGGCGATCCGTTTGGAAAAGGCCTTCGGCGGCGGGGCAGAGACGTGGTTGCGAATGCAGGCAGCCTTTGATCTTGCCCAGGCGGAAAAGCATTCCGGGAAAATTAAGGTTAAGCATGTGCCAGAGCTAGCTGGAACCGCCCGGGGATAACCCCCCAATCAATCAGGTCCAAACGGCTAAACGGTTGGGCCTAAGCCGGCAGGGACTCATCAAAAAAATCAAACGTCATAACATTCAGGTCAACCATTTGCGGAATGAAGTCTACGAATCCCCCTGATCACCGAATTGCACTTCGACGTGTTCTCTTAAGATCCCACCCCGTCCCACAAGTTCACACTTCTCTCTCTTTCTCTCGAAACTCAAAAAAACCATAGCCCATTCCCCTGTCTAAAGGGAGAGGCCCGACTCAAGTGGGGATTGAGGCGTACGTCTTCGTTCCGTTTCCTGGGAATGCGGCCAAGGAAAAAACAGGACAACATGGAATTTCGGACTTTGCGCAGTTGAAGTGCCCGGGTCATTCTCCCTCGCTGAGTCAAAACAATTGTGTATCCGATCAGATACAACGCGTATCCGATTAGATACGCATCCCATGCTGAACGGGGACTGGACCCTATTTCTTACCCTTTTAATCCTCGAGAAAACTCTTATGAATGAGAAACTTAGTCGAGTTGAGGTGCGACTGCAGGAAGTTATTGCTGAATACGGCATTGCAATTGCCTTTATTGCAATAAATATTTGGTTACGAAATAATTCCGCGCAGCATGCCAGGAAAATCAAAGGATATCACAATAAAGAGTTGAGTGGATGCGGAATAAGGGAAATGTGTCTTCAGGCAAAAGTAGAATTTAATAGCAAACTCCTACAGGAGAACTTGTGAAGTTTTCCGAGTCGTATTGGTTTCTCATTATTTCGATAAGCCTGGCTCTTTTAATGATGACAGGTTGTGTGAAAACTGATGTATTAGCAGTGAAGCCTTGCGAGGAAAAAGAAGGACCGGCCCCTGCGGAAAAAATTGTACTGCTATTAGGGGAAGGCAATCGGAGACAAACGGTTACCGTGACAGAGATCAGATATCCTGGAGAAGAGGTTTCTGGAGATGGGCCATGTCAAATAAGAGATAAACAAACCTGTATTTTAGGGTTAGGGTGTTTCAAGGACTAACGCAAAGTTAAAGCTTCCAAAATAAAGAAAACTCTGAGGGGATGAATGAAGGTAGCAACGGCTTTGAAGAGCTGGGCTCGAACTAACGAGTAAATCAAAAAGAATGAGAGTTGGACGAGCACATGTCGTTTGGTTTTAATTTTGGAATCAAAAATGAATGATCAAAAGGAAATGTCCCATGATCTTTGCTAGCCGAGCGATGCTTCAATCTGTTTTTCTTTGTGGGTTGATCCTCATGGGCTGGACGAGTTGTATGGAATTGAATGTTATGGTGACAAATGAAAAAAATAATGCAAGGAAGAATTCAAGCGATCAGATCTGTAGCTTTACAGGAGGGGTCCTAGAAGTGCACAC
Organism: Nitrospira sp.; assembly: GCA_024760505.1. GTDB lineage: Bacteria > Nitrospirota > Nitrospiria > Nitrospirales > UBA8639 > Nitrospira_E. The sequence goes on along the minus strand of CP058931.1, from coordinate 582,046 downwards.
GGCAGCGGACATAGGTCTGCTCCGTACTGAGGTCGAACAAATTCTCGCAGGTGAAAATGGTTCAAATACAGTTGCAAATATGTCTGATGGTATTGGCGACACCGCATGTTCTTTGAATTTCAAGATTAAACCAGGGGAGATTCCGACTTTTGATGACCCACAAATTATCAGAGACCGAATTGATTTAGATAACCTCAATGATAAATATGAAGGAGTGAAAGTCGTTAAGCATATTTGGTGGTGTGGGGATGATCTGTGGTCTTACGACGGTTGCCACAAGGATGGCGGGATTGTTGTTGTCCGGACGACCCCTTCTAGGGAAGGGATCTTGTGGTTGCATGAAATTGGGCATTTATGCGGGCTGGGTCATCGTGACCAACAGTTCGCGGTCATGAATCCGATTATTCAACCGATGAACAAAAATTTGAATCCCGATGAATGTGCGAGGTATAGATGAGGTATAGATAGAGAAAGGACAAGAACATCGTGGCGAGCGAGATGGGGCGAGGAGCAACGAAGGGAGAGGTCGTCAAGTGAAAAAATCAGTATGCTTATTGGGGCTCCTCTGTTTAATTGTCTTGGAATATCAATTCCACATGATTGTTTTCGCTAGCAGGTCGGAAGAGAGCGGAAATTCTCAGATAACAATTGAAGAATTTGCGAGAAGTGTGCATCCACATGGGGTATCGGTAAGTTCGGCAATACAGTACAGGGAAATTAATATTAATTCGAGTAATGACAACGTTGGTAAACTTTTGAAAATGTTAAAAGAAGAAAATGAAAAGACCTATTGGCCAAATGTCGTTGTGACGTTAGGACTTATCGCAGATCCGTTAGCGATTCCAGAGATGATAGAGTTTATTGAGAAACTAGAAAGAAAAACCAAAATAGATTATTTTGAGTCTAGGGCTTTGTCTAATGCCTTATGGGCATTGGGGCTGGCAATCAATGAAGGTAGAAAAACTGCCCCACCTAGTGATGGAGAATCGGTGTTAGATGAGGCCAGCAATTTTTTGATATTGAAAAGTAAGGGACGAAAAGAAGTGTCCATTGACGGCCAACAAAGTGTGGCCCCGCCATCTCCCAATCATAAAACTGTCGTTAACGATGTTGATATTGTTAGAGATGCTTCAATCATGGGTTTGGCATTTGCCGACACTGAAGAAACAAAAAAAGAATTAGAGAAAATCCATAATGCTGCAGATGGCAGCGACCGTAAGTGGCTGGACCAAATTATCCAGGCTCAGAAAAAAATTCATAATGCTGGTAGTTTACTCTGCTATAGAGAACCCAAAAGCCCAGGTTGCAAATAAATAAATTGTTCCTGTTTCATTCATGGGAGGTGCAATCATGAAAAGGTTTAGGTTCCTTGGAGCATTGCTCATTACGCTATTGTTAATGTTGACGGGCTGTATGAAGATAAATATTACTGCTGGATCAGGAATTGATCAGAAGGGCGATCCAGGACGCCTGCCGCCCTGTGGCCTCCTTAGTAACCCCCCCCATCCTCCCCCCTATAACTGTAATTGGAATTCTGGTTGCAATTGTCCTCCAGGTACCTATCCTCCGCCGCCTTGAGTAAGTACATAAGAGTTCTAAATGGGGAGAAACTACAAAAAGGATCCTGTGAATGGGGAAAGGCGTACGGGTAAGGTTCCTACGACGAATTCCTAAGAGGGAAATGACTTTCATTCAACGGGACGGTTCTATGACCTTTCGAAGAAAACGCATCGGAAGATTTCTTTCTTTCAGATTGGGTGTAATGAAGAGCCGGCCTATGGTTCCAATTGGGCTCCTCATGGCACTTCTTGCGGGAGAGGCCTTAGGCCAAGCTCCCCCTCCGATCACGTCGTCAGGGCTCAACACCCAAATCAGTGCGCCGGTAAATCTTCCCGGTGGAGCCGTCCAGCACAATATTACTGGAGGAACGAGGCCGGGTGGGGGAGGCAACCTATTCCATAGTTTCGGGGAGTTTGGCGTTCCGACGAACAACATTGCCAACTTCCTGAATGATTCGGCACTCCCAACGACCAATATCCTCAGCCGTGTTACCGGCGGCAACCCCTCGAACATTTTGGGAACGATTCAGACCCAAGGTTTTGGCAACGCTAACCTGTTCCTGATGAATCCGGCCGGGATCGTATTTGGCGCCAATGCCTCGTTGAACGTCGGCGGGGCGACCCATTTCACGACAGCCGATTATTTACAACTCAGCGACGGGGTACAATTTACCGCCATGCCGAGTGGGCAGGATGCGCTGTTGAATGTGGCGCCCGTCGCCGCCTTTGGGTTTTTGGGATCGAGTCCCCCCGTTCTCGCGGCCGGGAGCTCCGCAGCCATCCTCGTCGAGGAGCTGGATGTGCTTAACGGCAATCCGGTGGCATTTGTTGGTCGGGATGCCACCGCAGATGGATCCACCGTCCAGGGTGTGGTCATAACCGGAGGGGTCCTCCGCACCCCAGGGGGATCGGTGAAGATTGCCAGCGTCGGGGGCCAACAAGCACCCGCGGTGCAACAAGTGTCGGTAGATGTGGAGACCCTGAATGTCCAAGGGAACAATGCCCAGGGCGTTAATGTTCAAAACCCTATCCAACTCGGTGGGATTTTACTTTCGGCAGGGGGAACTCTTGATGCCAGTGGTGAGGTGGGTGGCTCAGTGGTGATCCGGGGGGGACACTTGATGATCGACGGAGGGGGGATCCTTTCCAATACGAACGGCCCAGTGGAAGGGACAGTGGCCGGCAATCCCCAGGCAGTAGGCAGTTCCCAGACGGCCATCGATATCGAGACCGAATCGCTCCTCATACAAAATGACGGGTCGATAGTGGCGGGAACCTTCACTTCTTCAAATGGCGGAGACGTTCGACTGAAGGCGTCTGAAAGCCTACACATACGTGACGGTGGGTACGTCTTGACCTTCACGGAGGGTGATGGGAATGCCGGAAACATCGAGGTGGATGCCGGCCAGGTGCAACTCTCTGAGTCCGGATTTTTGGCCGCGGATCGCGCAGGAATTACAAGTCAAACAGATTTTTTTGAGCCGTTCGTTGATTTCACGGGAAACACCGGCAATATTCGGCTAAACGCACGGCATGTAGAAATAATAGGGACATCCAAAGTGAGGACCACGACGTTCACCTCGGGAAATGCCGGAAACGTTGATGTCACGGTGGAAGGGGGGAGCCTGGTGATCTCGGGTGAGGCTGCGGAGATTACTAGCCAGCAGAGTTTGGATTTCCAGAGTGGAGTGCCGGGAATCATCAATGTGAAGGTTGAAGGAGGAGATGTCATTCTCAACGAGGGGGGTGCTATCTTCTCAACCAACCTTGGAACCGGGGGAACCGGGATAGAAGGGGGAATCAAGATCACGGCAGATAATCTGGACATAAGTGGAGGATTTGGTAGTAAGACCTCAATTATATCCGTCGACAATTTGGGCTCCCAGAAAACGGGGGGCATTACTGTGACGCTCTCCGGCAATTTGAATATGCAAGATGATGCGGCCATACAAGTAGTCTCTCGAACTGACGCCGATGCCAATGATTTGAACATCACAGCCAAGGACATTGTCATCAGCGGTAATGGTGGTCTCATTTCCACTGAGTCACAATTTGGAGGGCAAGGAGGAAACCTGAATATCATGGCCGAGAACTTCACGGTGACAGGCCAAAGTACAATTAACTCACGCGCTTTGGGGACTGGGAATGCTGGAAATATTACTGTCGTCTCCGTCGGCAATCTGACTCTGTCCAATGGAGCCTCCGTCACTGCGGAAAGTACTTCCGATTTTGTTGAGGCAGGAAATGCGGGTAATGCGGGAAACATTCAACTCACCGCTGCTGACACGATTCTGATCGACAAGGCTACCGTGACCACGGAAGCGGCTCAAGCCTCGGGCGGCGAGATCAAGCTGACCGCCAACGACAGGATTCAATTGGTGGACAGTACCATTTCCAGCTCGGTTAAAGGTGATGAGACCACGGGCGGGGGCGATATCAATTTAGATCCGGATTTCATCATTCTTCAGAACAGTCAGATTCTGGCCAAGGCCGTGGCGGGGAAGGGGGGCAATATCGACCTGGTTGCGAGCAAGGCCGTCTTGTTGGATTCCCAGAGTACGCTGGATGCCTCCTCGCAAACGGGGATCAGCGGCTCGGTCACGATTGAGTCGCCCATTCAAGTGCTGAGTGGAACGATCGCGCCTCTGCCCGATCAGCCGGTGAATGTGGCCACCCTCTATGCGGCCCGCTGTGTGGCAGGGGAGGGCGGCCACTTTAGTACCTTTGTGGATTCCAAGTCCGATAGTGTGGCGCCCACCCCCGGCACATTCTTAGCCAGTCCGTTCCTCCCCCAAGTGAGTTCATCCCCTGCGGGCGCGTCGGGTCATCCCGGCACCCCCTCCGGGGTTTCCGGCAAATACCGAACTCCTCCTCTCCAGATGGCGGCCTATTCTCCTTCCGTGCTTCTCGCGCAGGCCACAGGCCAAACCGATTCCTGTCCGTAGGTAGTCCAATGAAGATTTGGCCCTTAGTTCGTTTTGGGCTTTTCATCTTCCTTCTCGGAGAAGTGGCCTATGGGCAAGCTCCGCCTCCCATCACGTCATCGGGGCTCAACACCCAAATCAGTGCGCCGGTGACTCTTCCGGGCGGAGAAGTCCAGCACAACATCACCGGGGGAACACGGCCTGGGGGCGGGGGCAATCTGTTTCATAGCTTCGGGGAGTTCGGGGTACCGACAAACAACATTGCTAACTTTCTGAATGATGCGGCGCTTCCGACCACGAACATCCTGAGCCGCGTGACCGGTGGCAATCCCTCGAACATTTTCGGAACCATTCAGACCCAAGGCTTCGCGAATGCCAACCTTTTTCTCATGAATCCGGCCGGCATTGTCTTTGGTCCGAATGCCTCCTTGAATGTCGGTGGTTCCACTCACTTCACGACGGCCGATTATTTGAGGCTTGCCGACGGGGTGCAGTTCACCGCCATGCCGAGTGCGCAGGATGCGCTGTTGAGTATTGCGCCGGTTGCCGCCTTCGGGTTCCTGGGCACCAATCCAGGCGGCGGGATTTCCGTTGAGGGGAGCGCGTTGTCTGTTGTGGACGGACAAACCCTCTCGCTGGTAGGGGGAGATATCACGATCGGAAATAGTGCCCTCAGTGCTCCCGGAGGGCAGATTGCCATAGCCAGTGTGGCCTCTCCTGGAGAAGTGGTGGCCGATACCTTCGACAGCGCTCCCAATGTCAACGGTCATTCGTTCACCACGACGGGGAATACTGTTTTGTCGGAAGGCGCGACCCTGGATGTGTCAGGGGATGCGGCAGGCACAGTTATCATTCGTGGTGGTGCATTGATGATGACCGATGCCACGATCTCCGCCGACACGGGAGATTCCTCAGGAACATCGGTAGCGGTAGATATTAATGTTGCGGGGAACATATCCATCTCCAGCGATACTTCATCAGCCATCACTGCAAAGACCACAGGGGCGGGTGATGCTGGAGAGATCCGGGTTGAAGGGGGAACGTTGGAGACTTTTTCGAACCTACCTTTTGATGATGTGAAAATGATTGGTAAAGCAATGATTGATTCCAACACCTCAGGCTCAGGGAAAGGGGGGAATGTGAATATCAGTGTGAAAGATTTAAGGGTAAATGGTAATCCATTGGCTCCTGATTTATTTATCCAGACTGGGACGGAAGGACCGGGTGCAGGTGGAGACGTAACCATTACATCGGGAACCGGTTCATTGGTAAATGCTCGTATTGATGCCGGAGTTTCCACTCTTGGTGGTTCTGGGTCTGGTGGCAACCTTACACTGATAGGAGATCAGTTAATTTTTGATACGGTATCATTTAGCACAGACTCTTTTACTGAAAAAGGTGGGAATATTACCATTCAGGCTGCAGATCTTGAAATTAAAAACAGCTTTATTACCGCGAATAGCTTTGAAGGGGATAATAGGGTTTCAATTAACGCTGACCGGTTTGTCTTAAGCGAGAGTTCCAACATTCAGAACGCGACGGCGGTGGGAACGGGGGGTGGAGTCACGATTACAGGTTCAGTCGTGGAGTTCCAAAATGGAAGTGCGGTGACTAGTCAAACCTTTGGCGATGGAGATGCAGGCTTTATCCTGGTGAACGCTTCCGATCACGTCTCGTTCACCGATGATCCAACATCGAATTTTCCTAGCGGTCTTTTTTCAAGTTCGTTTGGGGACTTTGGTGCAGGAGAAATGGGGAAAGCTGGGGCCGTTGAGATCACGACACCAAGGCTGGAAATATCGGGAGGCGCGCGAATCACCACAGAGACCCAAAGTGGTGGCCGTGGGGGTGATGTGTCCATTACTGCCACCGAGAATATTTCTATTATTGGGGGAAGAGATTTTGGAATTCCGGGCGAGGTCTTTGGGTCTGGTCGGGCAAGCGGAATCTATACACGTACATTGGGATCCGACTTTTGCGGGGGCGGGCCCTGTGGGCCTGCGGGCAATATTTCCATTATCACCGGATCCATGAATGTGGCCGATGGTGCGGTTTTAGACAGCGGAACGACAAATACTGGGAATAGCGGGACCATTTCCGTGAATGCCAGCAACCATATCTCCATTGCCGGGACTTTGGAAGATGGCCTTTCCGATGATGGAACCTTGGATAAAGGCGGCCCAGGCGGGGTGTTTAGTCGGACAATCGGCACAAATTCAGGTAACGGGGGCACCATCTCCTTGATGGCGGGCCAGAACTTTACCCTGAGTGATGGGGCGACGGTCTCGGCGAGCAGCGACGGCCCAGGCAATGCTGGAAATATTAATATCACCGGCCATGACACGATTCTGATTGACAAGGCCACCGTGACCACGGAAGCGGCGCAAGCTTCGGGGGGCAATATCACACTCACCGCAAACGACATGATTCAACTGGTCGACAGCACCATTTCCAGCTCGGTTAAAGGTGATGAGACCACGGGCGGGGGCGATATCAATTTAGATCCGGATTTCATCATTCTCCAAAACAGTCAGATTCTGGCCAAGGCCGTGGCGGGGAAGGGGGGCAATATCGACCTGGTTGCGAGCAAGGCCGTCTTATTGGATGCGCAGAGTACCCTTGATGCCTCCTCGCAAACGGGGATCAGCGGCTCGGTTACGATTGAGTCGCCCATCCAGGTGCTAAGCGGGACGATCACACCTCTGCCCAGTACGCCGGTGAATGTGGCCACACTCTATGCGGCCCGCTGTGTGGCAGGAGAGGGCGGCCACTTTAGTACTTTTGTGGATTCCAAATCCGACAGTGTAGCCCCCACCCCCGGCACATTCTTAGCCAGCCCGGTCCTCCCCCAAGTGAGTTCATCTTCTTCGGGTGCGCTGGGTCATCCCGGCACCCCCTCCAGGGTTTCCGGCAAATACCAAACTCCTCCTCTCCAGATGGCGGCCTATTCTCCTCCCGTTCTGTTCGGGCAGGCTGATGAGAATTCTTCTTTTTGTCCGTAATGTGTCGTGTGATGACAAACTTTTTTCCGCTGTACCCACCCGCTCCTCTAAAATAATTTCTTACGAAGTTCTCCGTGTCGTCCTGCCTGGCTGATCCTGTGCAACCATATTCCCTTACAACTTGTCATTCCCATTAGGTGTGATCGCGAAGCTGGTTCATCCCCGGCACGCCGGGATTTTTCATCGGTCACCAAACTTTTGACTTGGGCTCATTTCGGATGGATCCCCGATAACTACTGTCGGGGATGCCAGAGAGGGGGAGTCGAGGGTTGAGAAAATTATGGCTCAACGATGGGCTTTATTCTCTTGAACCTTTTGTTTCGGTCGGGACATGTTCCATATCGAAAGGCAGGGATATCTTCAATTTAGGCACAGATTCTTGGTTTCAATCAGATGGACAATTTGATGAGGGCCCAACGGATTATGGCTTGGACATTGAATGGCTGAATGGTGAAATCGACGTTTTTTCTTGTTATTTGCCTCGATTTGATAGGAAAAACACCCATGCAACCGCCAGACCGATTACACATGTTATCGATGTTCCGATGACGATGTTTTGGTAAATCTCGTAAAGTTGCATGATAGAAACCTCTTCCAACTGGGAGGAAAGTCCCCTCAGTGTTTCCGTTGAATTGATGTTGTTACTTCTTATCAAAGCAACCCTGGTGCCGTTTGGAGATAATTCCATTGCGGTGAGGATTTCATTTTTAAAATTAATAACTTGCGAGCCAAAAATCCCCCAAAATGGGGGGCGTCCTATTCAATCCTGTTTGTCTAAGTGGTCACGGCGTTGTCACTGTGTCAATGGCTGTCCTTCTTGAGGCTGCACAAGTCAGCTATTAAGCCTGAGCAGTGTGGCCAATACCCTTGTCCTTTCCACGTTGGTTATGCGGCATCTCTTTTGGGTCTGTTTCGGGTGGCTCCCTGCTTACAGCCGGCGGGAATGACAGACTATAAATGGGAACCGGTCGAGATGACCGGGAAGGGGATCAAGGCCTTAAAACGGACAGGAGCGGAAGATAGATCGTTTATTGGAACCGGTAAGAAACCGGTTCTGGCAAATGCGGGCTGGTCGTGACTGCCTGATTTTTGAGAAAGGCGGCCCTCGAAACAAGACCAAAAATGGTTGGGCCAATCCGGGGATCAGTCTGAGAAATAAACGATTAGGGGAGTGTTGAATAATAATCATTTCCAAGGGCATATTGAACCACAGCACGTTGCATAATTGAGGCCTCGGGCCGGTTCAAAAAAGCATGTCCTGAGCCTTTCGAAGGGTTCGTCCAGTCCTGCCCTGAGTCATGTCGAAGGGAAGGCCGCAGTCATTTTTCCGCAGAGCGTACTTCCAGTACGTGAGCACGGAAAAATGGTGACCTGCCTGCACGCTTGCGCGTCGAAGCGTGCTTCAGCGCGTAGACGCGAAGCCGCTTTCGGCCTTTGTAGCGACTTCGGCGAAGGGGGCCCGGCCAAGGCAGGGAACGCCGCTGGCGGCTTTTTTCAACAGCCCCATTAGAGCCAGTTGTTGATCAGGAGGAAGGGTGCCCAATAACTGGGATGCCGATAGATGGGATGAGCGAGTAGGGCCTCTTGGGCTTCACGAAGGGCTTGGGCTTTGGAGAGCGAAGGTTCTTTTAGCCGGACGTAAAATTCATTGATCAGGATTGAGGATGCCTGGTCATTGATAAACCATAAAGTGGCCAAGGCGCTTCGCGCCCCCGCTTTCACGGCCACTCCAGCCAGGCCCAGTGCGGACTGCTCGTCTCCGGCTGCCGTTTCACAGGCGCTCAATGTTAAGAGATCCAGGGGGATTTGTCGGAATTGAAATAACCCGATGAGTTCTCTGAGATGATCCATGCTCAGTTTCTTGTCATACGTGAGGATGAAAGAATTCTTGGGCTCCTTGGCAAATTTTCCATGTGAGGCGATATGAATAATCGTAAAGTTTTCCTCTTTCATGTCCTGTTCAAGGTTGGGAATGCGGAATTCTTCGTTTAAGAGAGTCTTTCCGCCAAAGAGATCTTGAAGCTTTTTGACCTCCTGTTGCGTATTGGGAAGCGGTGAAAATCCCTGCACGCCTTCGGACAGTCCAATCGACAACAGATTGACCTGCTCCCGGTCCAGGGGATGGGCATCGGTGAGCGTCAGTCCCGGAGTCGTCGCGATGGCATATTTTTGAATGAGGAATTTTTCTCCGTCATGGAGGGGCCCCATGGGAATGGTTCGCAATGGTCCATCCGGGACGAAGACAAGCGTTTGGATCCCGAATTCACTCAAATACGGTTCAATCGGCCGGATAAGCAGGTCATACAGGGCCTGCGCATGAGGTAGATATTGATGGGTGGTCCGTTTTTCCAATAAGGTCCGGAACAGGTGAATTTTTTCTGTCAGGTCATGTTCTTGAACCGGAACGGTGATTTTTTTCATCGTTCCTCCAAGGCTTATTAGCAGGGCCATCCGGTCAGGGAAGAGAATCGGATAAATAATCGCCGTGGTGGTGGATACTTTATCGATGGCTTGAATTCTGCCCCTGTTCGCTTCCACGCAATCGTCTTTGAAGTAATCCTGGAGCTCTGCGGCCTTGAATGCTTCAATGGTATCCCGGGTGTGGAACAGAAGCCCTTCTTTTCTTGTGGCATCTGTCACTTCGTCCGCTTGCTGGAGTAGCAGGGCAGCGGTTTCAAAAAATAAGGCTCCCAGCGATTCTCGAAATGATGCCGGATTCTGGGGAAGCCCGACAGACAGTTGCTGACGAATGGGTTGGAGCGTATCGATCGCTCGCTGGTAGGCTGAAATGGCCTCGTCCGTCCGACCCAGATTTTTGAGGTGCCGTCCTGTGTTCCATTCCCAGCGATAGAGGGCTTCCGGGGCCTGGCCCTGTTGACTCGTCCGAATCGCCAATTGCGTGAGTTGGAGGGCTTCCTCATGGCGGCCCCCTTCTTCGTACAATTCTCCTAAAAATCCCCACCCGTATGATTCATTTTTCCAGTCTCCAATTTCTTTTGCGCTGCCTATGGCTTCCCGAAATGACTCAGCGGCCTGCTTGAACACCGTGGCATGTTCCTCTGTGACCTGGTGGCTGAGGTCCCTCAATCCCATTCCGATGGTGAGCAAGTTTTGAATTTTTTCGTGTGAGTCCGGAAGTGTTCGTGTTTTCTCCAATGCCTGTTGCAGATGGATTTTCCCATTTTGTGGGGACTGCTGCCTGATTTCCACCAGGGCCGCATTAATCATGGCTCGAATGGAGAGAGGTTGGAGATCTAGTGAATCAGCAAGAATGCTGGATTCTGTATAAGCCGCAAGGGCTTCTGTGTCGTTCTGGCGAACCGCATGGGCATTGCCCAGATCATTGAGGATGGCAGCCATGAGGGATCGATCTTCGATTTCCCTGGAGACCTTCAGTCCCTGTTGCAGGATTTCGAGTGCCGAATCCAATTCTCCCACATTGAGATGCAAGGTTCCCAATTGGCTGAGTGCCTGGGCCATTAGGCGTGGCTGGGTGGTCTCCTGTGCTGATTGGACGGCTGTGCGAAGGAGTTGTTGCGCCCGTTGGTATTGGCCCATATCGAGCAGGGCTCTTGAAAGATAAATGAGCGCTTGAATGTGATTGGGATGATCTCCGGATTTTTCATAGTTCCGGGCGGCTTGAGTCCAGGACCGGGCCGCCTGTTCCAACTGGCCCTGCTGATACTGCCGGCTTCCCTCGGCCATCAAATCTTGAGGAGACAGTTCAGCCGCAACGGTACTCGTTATCCCTATTCCGCCGACTCCCAGGAGTAAGAACCACACCCCAAGACCATAACGAGAAAAGTTGGAAAATCCGTGAGTTCGGGACATGGCCGACCCTTTCTCTGAAGTCATCTATGCATTCAACAGTCCCATTCTAGGAATTGTCGTCAATAAGGTCAAAGTAAGGGTTTCTGATACGGGGCGTTTTTGAGGGGTCTCGTGGGTCTGGTTGTGAATCTGGAAGAGGAAAGCGATTTTAACGATGAAGGTCTACGGTCGTCAGCTTGTGAGGGTAAACCCCTTTCTCTTGAAATTGTTCTCAAAGTAGACACACAATACACCAGGTAGACAGTTGAGATATCCAAATACCTTAGACGGCAAGGCCATGTGAGAGTAGGTATTCATGAAATCTTTAGCAATGGCACGGGGTTCTAAACGATTGTCTCCAAGTGGGGAAAATTTGGCTTGTGGAACGAAGCTTGCCTTTAATATCTGTATTCAATGTGTGAGCAGATCCGAGAGCGCCTCACGTGAAAATGTACCGGGAGGACGGTCCGGACGAAGAGAGGAGGACCAAAATGAGCCAGATGATGATGACACGATGCAGGTGGGTGGCTGTCATGGGCGTGACCCTTGGTCTTAGTGTTCAGGCCATGGGAGGAGCGGAATTCACCGACCAGGTAAACCGCACCCATGTGAAGGATGTCGCGTCTATAGCCATTGAACCAGGGTTTTTGGAGGAGACACTGCCTTCTGTTGATCGGCAGGTTGTTCAAACATCCGATGACAAGCAGGCGGCTTCATCCCGGAAGGAAGCGTTGTATCAACCTCCACAACGAGGGGCTCCGGGAGGACGGGTTGGTGGAGGCACCAGAGGTCCTATGACGGATCTACCGTTACTGTGGGCCCTGGCTCCGGATCACATAGGATTGACGAGTAAGGTGCAGCCACGATTGGTGTGGTATTTATCAAAGTCGACAACCTACCCGTTGGAATTTACCCTTATTGATGAATCGGGGGTGACACCGATTATTGAGAAGCGGCTTTCCTCTCCCCTTGAATCCGGGATTCACATTATTCAGTTGGCTGATTACGATCTGAAACTGGAGAAAGGGAAAACCTATCAATGGTTTGTGTCTCTGGTCTCTGATCCCGAGCATCGATCAGCAGATATTATCGGCGGAGGGATGATTGAGGTGGGTGATGTCCCGGCCTCGCTAACCGAGGAATTGAGGAACGCCAATCCGGTTGAGGCGACGAAGCTATGGGGGCAAGCCGGATTTTGGTATGACGCCATAGGCGTGATTTCCACCAATATTCAGTCTCATCCTTCCGATTCCGAGATGCATCATGTGCGGGCGTCATTGCTTGAAGAGGTTGATTTGGATACGCCGGCGCAGTTTGATCGCCAGCATGGATTATGACTGTGGCTGTTTGAAAATGGGAATTGGAGGTGTTTATGGGCAAGTCCACGAAGGTCTTGTCTGTACGGGTGTTGACAGGACCAGAAATTTCCCCCAGTCCGTGATGCCCGTGTGTTATTGAGCCTGCGCTTTTTGTCCTAGGGGGAGCAGGTTCATTTTCCCCTTTTCATTGCACCCGCAGTTATGGAACCTGTCCCCGCCGTTGTGGCGGGGGCAGGTTTTTTTTTACTTCCGTCCGTTGTCTCCCGCTCGACTGTTATCCGACAACCGTTCACGCACTCCTCAGACTTGACCTCAGATCTCATTTTAGCTGCCGGTTTTCCATGATGAGCCAGACATGTTTGGCGATACCTCGTATCTCTCATCCGAATTAAGTTTCATCCTGTCGGGCCGATACTGACTCCAAAGGGGTGTGGCCAAAACCATACCAACCCTGAGGCGTTTTCTCGATGTGCTACCAAACGGGTCCTCGTTCGTTCATGCGGCCATGTTTCTCTTCCATCTGAATAGATTCCACAGGTTTGTACTGGCATGGTCCCTTCTGTTGGGGACGATATGGTCTGTTCAGGAATCTCTCGCGAATACCCTGGACATTGCTCCTGCTTTTTTGAGTTTTCAGGTAGACGTGGACGAAGAAATTCATGATGCGTTGACTGTCTCTATACCGGTGCCCTTTTTGGGGAAGGGTCGGGGTTTGGGCCTATCGGTCGAAGATATGTACCAGGACCCTGTATTTGCCGACGTGTATTTTGATGATGTCCGGTCTTTCATTCAGGGCGGTGTCGAAGATTTCCTCCAGGAAACAGTCGCGCTTCTGAAACAGGAAGATCAGTGGGGATTACGGATTGAAGGATATTGCGATTCGCGAGGCCCGTCTGCCTATAACCTCGCCCGGGCCGACTATCATCTGAGATCCCTTGCGGGGTTCTTGGTGCAGTTGGGGATTCCCTCCGGGCGAATTCATCCGGTGAATTTTGGCCAAACTCCTTTTTCCTGTCAGAGCGGGAGTGAACGGTGTCAGGAAGATAACCTTCGCGCGGAACGAATATTTTCTATCCTGGCTGTGGACCGTTTTCAACGGGGGTGTCTGGCGCGATTACGTCTGGTCGCCGGAAAGGATTCGGATCGAGCAACTGGATATTTGAAGCGCCCGCCTTATTTGCAACGCATTCAACTCGCGTCCCCTGTCATCACTTCATTCCGCTGAAAGCGTGTTATCTTTCGCTTTCTTTCCATTGAACGAAAAAGCCTGTTGCTTTTCCGAACAACCGGCTGCCTAGTGAACGCCTTTCTATTCAGAAGGGCTACAAAATATCCAGTACAAATTCCCAATGTACTCCCTGATCCTGAACGCCTCCATCAGGAGGATTTTTCACGTGATTCAACTGTTGCCCCCAATATAGACTGGCATGTGCCCGATTGAAGAAGGAGAATCGGATTCCTGCGCCAATACTGGCCAGGGTCTGCGGATCGGGCGTATTGCGTTTGGCCTCCCATGACCGTCCCACATCTATGAAGGGAGCCAGTGCCACCGCCACCTTCGGACCAAAAAAGCTGGGGAACATCGGGATTCGGGACTCTATGTTAAACAGAAACGCATTATCCCGCACCAGATAATTTTCCCAGTACCCCCGGACGCTGTACCGGCCGCCGACGGCAAATTGTTCCAGTGCGAATAAGCTGTCATTGGCAATTTGCAAGGTCAGGCCCCCGAGAAATTCGATGCCGAGAGGATCTACGCGTCGGACATATTGGGCCTGGCCTAACCAGACAAAAAATTCCCCGTCCGGATCATCCGAGTTTTGTTTATTGTTGGTGGCATCCAGTACGTTCAATCCCACACTGAACCGGGATCGAACCGCGAGGACCTGATTGGATTCCCGGTGAACCCATTCCTGCCCGAACCGGAGGGCTGACACGATAGCCTTGCCGTTGTCGGTTGCGCCGCGCTGGAAGGAGAACCCCGTTCCACCAAGAAAACTCTGATTTTCCAGGTGTTCTCCAATGAGGGAAAGGGCAATTTCGTCATTGAGTGTGCGATAGACGGGTTGACGCAAGGCGATTTTGTATATTTGGGACTTGGTCCTGATGTCCAGATCATCGAACGGTTTTGTGACGACATTAAAGTCATTGAACCGGAAATTCAGTTCCAGGGTGGTATCTCGTGCCGTGAGCGGGATGATGTAGTTGGCTTCGATGAGAGGCTGCAATCCCTTGGATTGGCCATAGGTAAAGCGAAAGGCATCCCCCAACCCGAACGGGTTCTGCACCGCGATATTTCCGAGACCCCGCGACTCGCCCACCGTGGGTGATTGAAAGTTGTTGAATTCCACCCACGCCTTGAAGGGGGAAGCCTCCTCCACCTGCACATGGAGGACCGCTTCGCCGGGTTTCAGGCCGGGTTTCAGTTCCGTGTTTAACCGTTCCGTGCGAGGGTCTTGAAGAAGGAGCTGAAGTTTTTCTTTCAACGGGTTGATATTGAGCGGTGGTCCGCTGCTCAGGGCAATCCGGTCTTCAAAATAAAACGGTAGAAAATATTTGGTGCCTTCGATTTGGATGTCGGTCAGTTTTCCTTCAACAATCTGGATGGTGACGACTCCGTCTTGTAGAGTCTGATCCGGGATCACCGCTCCGGAGTTTACATATCCTTTATTCACATAGAGCAGGGTTAAGGCCCGGCGCAGTTCCTCCAGATCATTGGTGGACAACTCCCTGTTTTCGTATGGGGCTGTGACTTTGGCTAGTTCCTCCGCTGAAAAGACGGTGCTCCCCTCAACTTGAATTTTCCGGACCATAACCCGAATTTGAGGAGGGGCCCCTTTCATTTCAGGAATGGTTTCCACTGGAGGCAATGTGATATCGGGGGCAGGCTTTGGGGGGAGAGGCTCGGTTTTTTTCTCTAGAGGCGGGGGTTCGCCGAACCGTCCGGTGGGATCAAAGCCTGGCTGGACCTGTGCGAAGATTTGATTGTTTTGTCCTATTCCCGGAAAAAATTGTAGGGATAGGAAGAGGAAAACAGGCAGTCCTTTTCCAATATCAGCGACCCGGATAATCCGTTGGACGGATGAATGGGAAGGGAACCTTGAACCAAACAACGCATTCCTCGCTGCCATGAATGGCATTCAGTAGAAGAGGTTGTCTGCTGTAAGGGTTTTTTATACAGGAAGAAGTCAATAATTGCTAGGGTCTTATTTTGATCTTTGATGAAATCTGGTAATGATCCCTTCTGAGGGTGGCCCTCATTGTTCGAAGAAGTTCGGACGGGAAAATATGGAGAGAGTGCAAGAGGACATCCTTCTCACCCCCTGTCTCGTTTAAACAACCGTGTCCCCTTAGTGACTTTCTTTGACAAGGTTTTTATTCCATGCGGGGATTTCAATAATGAGGTCTTTTTCCCCATTCGGGACGCACTGGCATCCTAGTCTTGATTGCAGGGTAAGGCCGGGAGCTTCATCTAATTGGTCATTTTCGTCATCCGTAGCCTCGTTACAGGTGTCCAGCCCCTGCTTCACAATGATATGACAGGTTGAGCAGGCACAGACTCCACCACAGGCATGTTCCACATCTATCCCATTTCCCAGCGCGATATCGAGGATGCTCCCAGGCAATCCTGTCTCCCCATAAGGGAACTTTTCCGGGTCAACCTCAATTTCAATGGGCTTTTCAGGTGTAATAAAGGTCAGTTTAAATGGTTTCTTCGCGACTGCGGTTTCGCTTTTCTCAATATATGGATTGCTGCCTCCCATTTAATTCTCCTTACAAAACAATGAGTTAAAAATAAATTTTCAAAATTAGTTCTTGGTTGATTATGTTTATCCTGACTAATTCCGACTAAATGGATCTCCGACCATTTTAGTCTTGACTGACCCAAGAGGTCAATGATACATTAAACCCGATCATATAAGTCGGCATTATGGCTAAATAAATACTATCAATTTTAATACTTAACTATGCTGAAGCTCTCGAAAAAAGCAGATTATGCCCTGATGGCTCTCCAATATATGGCCATGGTTCGATCTGGGGAAACCAGTCCTTTTAATCCGAATAGGGTCGTCAACACCAAGGAAATCGCTGAGGAACATCATATTCCCCTGGAGTTGTTAGCCAAAGTGCTTCAAACCTTGGCTAAATATGACATGGTGGAGAGCCAAAACGGACCAAAGGGAGGCTATCTCTTGGCCCGTGAGCCACGGGAGATTTCCATCGCGCAGGTGCTGGAAGCTATTGAAGGCCCACTGGGGATTGCTGACTGCTATCATGAGAAAGATGAACATGCCTCTTGTGAACAAATTGAGCATTGCAATATCAGGACGCCTCTGTTGCGCGTCCAAGAAAGCATTTTTCATTTACTCAGTAGCATGTCTATTGAAGATATGATGGCCGAGCCCCCCTTAATCATTGTGGAATCTCGTAAAACAAAAGGAGTTCAATTATGAAGTTGCCTATATATTTGGATAATCATTCAACGACCCCCTGCGATCCTCGGGTGCTTGAAATGATGCTCCCCTTCTTCACCGAAAAATTTGGGAATGCGGCCAGCCGGAATCATACGTTCGGTTGGGAAGCTGAAGAGGCGGTGGAAGTAGCCCGAAAGCAGATTGCGCATCTTATCCACGCCGATGCCAAAGAACTTATTTTTACCAGTGGGGCGACGGAATCGGATAATCTGGCCTTGCAGGGCGTGGTGGAGATGTACCGGGAAAAAGGAAATCATATCATTACAAGTTCGACGGAACACCGGGCGGTGATTGATACGGCGAAATATTTGGAAAAGAAGGGTATCAAGGTCACTTTCCTCCCCGTGGATAAAGCCGGCATGGTGAGCCCTGATGATGTACGCAATGCCATTACTGATCAGACGATTTTAATTTCGATTATGATGGCCAACAATGAGATCGGTACGATCAATCCCGTGGCGGCCATTGGAAAAGTTGCTAAAGAAAAAGGTGTCCTTTTCCACTGTGACGCGACACAAGGGGTGGGGAAAATTCCTGTGAATGTTCAGGAAATGGGAATTGACCTGATGTCCTTTACCGCCCATAAGATTTATGGTCCCAAAGGCGTGGGGGCCCTATATGTCCGACGTAAGGCACCAAGAGTGAGGTTGGAGGCGATGATGTATGGTGGAGGTCATGAGCGGGGTATGCGTTCGGGAACCCTGGCTGTGCCGCTCATTGTCGGATTTGGAAAAGCCTGCGAACTATGCGAGCAGGAGATGTCGACGGAGTCTGTTCGAATGGCCAAGATGCGCGATCGCCTTCAAGAAGGCATTATGAAGGGTATGGATGAGGTTTATTTAAACGGGCATCCGACTGAGCGGTTGCCGAACAATCTCAATATTAGTTTTGCCTATGTCGAAGGGGAGGCGTTGCTCATGGGGGTCAAAGAAATTGCCCTGTCTTCTGGTTCGGCTTGTACGTCGGCCACACTTGAGCCCTCTTATGTGTTGCGTGCCTTGGGAGTTGGATCGGATTTGGCCCATTCTTCGATCCGCTTTGGGCTTGGTCGATTTAATACCGATGAGGAGGTGGAATACACCATTGATCGCATGATTAAGGCTGTGACGCACCTACGTGAGATGTCTCCGCTCTATGAGATGGCCAAGGAAGGGGTCGATTTGAAAAGCGTTCAATGGGCAGCTCACTAATTAATTGATATACTTGAAGACATATTCAAAATGGTTTTAAAAAATACAAAGTCATACCATACAACAAAGGGAGGGATAGCCCATGGCCTATAGTGAAAAAGTCATTGATCATTACAACAATCCCCGTAATGTGGGAAGTTTTCAAAAAGATGCCGACGATGTCGGAACAGGTGTCGTCGGAGCTCCGGAATGCGGAGATGTGATGAAACTCCAAATTAAAGTCGAAAACGACACTATTGTGGATGCCAAGTTCAAAACGTTTGGCTGTGGTTCGGCCATTGCCAGTTCCAGTTTGGCGACCGAGTGGCTCAAAGGGAAAACCATAGAAGATGCTCAAAAAATTAAGAATACGGATATTGTTCATGAATTGAACCTTCCACCCGTCAAAATCCATTGTTCCGTGTTGGCTGAGGATGCCATTAAAGCGGCCTTGGGGGATTACCAGAAAAAAGCGGGAGAGAAAAAGGGCAAGCCAGAAGCAGCAACGACCTCATCCTAGGTCAGGGAACTGTTCACGATTTGTTTTAGGGAGAAATGGCGATGGATACAAATACCACGGAAAGCAATTCAACGGTTGCCATGACCGATGAGGCCTTGAAAGAGGTCAAGCGGTTATTGGACCTTCAGGGTATTACTGAGGGTGGTCTTCGATTGGGAGTGAAAGGTGGCGGCTGTTCGGGATTGAGCTATACCGTCAACTTCGATGACAAGATCGGGGAGTTTGATACCGTCACTGAAGTGGATGGCGTAAAAGTAATCGTCGATGCCAAAAGCGCCATTTATCTCCAGGGGATGACCTTGGATTATCAAAAGGACATGGTGAGTGGTGCCTTCAAATTTATCAATCCTAATGCCACCAAGACATGTGGGTGTGGCGAGTCGTTTTCAGCATAAGCCCAATCTTCTTCAATCACATAGTGACGTAACCACTCGGGCATGGGGCAGTTCACCATGCCCGAGTCGTCAGAGCCAGAAACACATGGAACATCAATATCCAACCACGATAAAGGCCCGGGAACTTCCCATGGCCCGCAGTATGTGCTGGCACTGCCAATCTGAAGTGACGGGAGAATATCTCTGTGGGCAATGCGTCAAAGTTCAGCCGCTTTCAAAGGACCTGGACTATTTTGCCTGCTTTCAACTCCCTCGTCTGTTGAACATTGACGAGCAACAATTGGAACAGACATTTTATGAATTAAGTCGTACTTTTCATCCGGATTTTTATTCCACAAAAGATGAATCGGAAAAAGCCATTAGTTTAGGGAATTCTGCTTTTTTGAATGCCGGCTATCGCACACTCAAGGATCCCATTCAGCGGGCGGAATATTTGATCCGGTTGGAGGCTGGAGCGGTGAAAGATATTCGATCGAATCCCCCGGCGGATTTGTTTGAAGAGGTTCTTGAGCTGCAAGAAGATTTGGAAATTTTCCGACAACTGGTCCCCAAGGGCGCGTCACCTGAGCTTGAGGCCCTTCGGGAAAAGTTGCAGGGCGAACGAGAGCGTTTGGAAAAACGCCAGGCTGAAATGGAGGAGTCCCTGAAGGGGCAATTCAAACAATGGGATCAGGTGCAATCACGCACTCCTCTTCCAGGTGATGCGCGTGAGGAAAAAAATTCTATTTTGCGTGCTATGCAGGAAATTCTTTCTAATCGAACATACGTGCGGAATATGGTCAACGATTTGCTCGAAACCACGGGCTAATCTTCATCAGCTAAAAGGAATATATTGTGAGTCGCATTGTTGGTATTGATTTGGGAACGACAAATTCGCTGATTGCCTTTATGGATAAGGAGGGGCCTCATGTCATCCCCGGCCCGGACGGGCAGAACAAGGTGCCATCCATCGTCGGGTTAACCGATAATGGGATGATCGTGGGAGAGCCGGCAAAAGCCCATTTAATTCGTGATCCTTCCCACACCATTTATTCTGTGAAGCGGTTCATGGGCAAGGGGCTGGCTGACGTGAAGGACGACCTGAAGTATTTTCCTTACCAGCTTCATGAAAAAAACGGGGTCATTCGAATTGAAATTGGAGACAAAACCTTTTCTCCCCCTCAAGTGTCCGCCATGATTCTGAAAGAATTAAAACGGCGAGCCGAGGAGTATTTAAAGGAAGACATCTCCAAGGCTGTGGTCACCGTTCCGGCGTATTTCAATGATAGTCAGCGGCAGGCCACCAAAGATGCGGGTATGATTGCCGGATTGGAGATCCTGCGTATCATCAATGAGCCGACAGCTGCTTCCTTAGCGTATGGCCTGCAGAAAAAGACACAAGGTCTGATCGCAATTTATGATTTAGGCGGAGGGACGTTTGATATCTCTATTCTCAAATTAAAAGATGGAATCTTTGAAGTTCTGGCAACGAATGGGGATACCCATTTAGGGGGAGATGATTTCGATCAACTGCTCGTCGATGTGATGGTTGATGATATTTTTCAAACTCAAGGCCTAAAAGTTGGCGAGAATCCAGATTTAATGCAAACCATTCGGTTGGAGGCGGAACGTGTCAAAATCCGGTTGTCGGATGAAACCCAAACTCGGGCGGTGATAGAGCTTCCCAATTCGACGTATGAAAAGGTATGGACGCGGGAGAGCATGGAAACGTTAACGATGGGTTTGGTGGAAAGGACCCTTGCGCCTTGTCGGCTTGCCCTGAAAGATGCAGGCTTAACCGCCAGTCAGATTGATGAAGTGGTTCTGGTCGGCGGGAATACTCGCATGCCACTGGTTTGGCGAAAAGTGGAAGAACTGTTTGGCAAAAAGCCGCACTCTGAACTGAACCCTGACGAAGTCGTCGCGTTAGGGGCGGCTGTTCAAGCTGATATTTTAGGCGGGCATACCACAGACCTGTTGCTACTGGATGTGACTCCCCTGTCATTGGGAATTGAAACGATGGGCGGGGTCATGAGTGCGCTGATTCGTCGAAATACCACGATTCCGACCAGTGCAAAGGAAATGTTTACGACCTATGTTGATGGGCAGACCTCGGTGGATATTCATATCCTCCAGGGAGAACGGGAATTGGTTAAAGATAATCGAAGTTTGGCCCGCTTCCAATTAAAGCTTCCACCGTTGCCGGCAGGAGTCCCTCGCGTAGAAGTCAACTTTCTCATTGATGCCAATGGGATCCTACAGGTGACGGCCAGAGATATCCGGACCGGTGAGGCGCAATCGGTTCAGGTGAAACCTTCTCATGGACTGACCGACGATGAGGTGGAAGGGATGGTTCGTGATTCTTTCCAATTTGCCACAGAAGACATCAAAGCCCGTCAGATTATAGAGGCACGGAATGAAGCCAATGCGATCATCGTGGCGACCGAGAAAGCTCTGGGGCGTGCAGCGAATTTAATTCATGAAAAGGAAACGGAAAGCATTCGCCAGATTTTACGGCAGCTTGGTGAAGTTAAAGACGGGGATGATCATCGTGCCATACGTGCGAAAATTGCTGAGGTTGAAAAAACGACGCACCATCTGGCCGAAGTGTTGATGGATGCCACGTTGAAAGAAGCTCTCGAAAGTAAGAAATTATCTGACGTCATTAAATAATCCCTCGATAGGGAGACTTTCGGCATGGGCAAAACCCATTAATCCAAGGGGAAGAAATCATGGCTCAGGAATTCATGTGGGGTGATACTGAAGATATTGCTATTCGGCTGCAGGAAGAGCATCCCGACCTTGATCCATTAACGGTCAGGTTTACAGATTTACATGCGTGGGTGGTTGCCCTTCCTGAATTTAAGGACGATCCCAAGACGTCCAATGAAAAAAAGTTGGAGGCCATTCAAATGGCCTGGTATGAAGAGTATCAGGATGCCAAGTCCTGAGAACGCGTGTGACGGTGTAATCGGCCTGCCGGAGTGTTCGATCAAAATGGGGAAAGCTGGTTGGATGAATCCGAGTTCAACCGATCGAACTCAAAAAAATCCATAGGGTTCGCCTTCTGAGGAGCCGCTTTTCCTGGTTCCGTTCCTTTACGAAAAACTTCTGTACTGATGTTTCGACTGGTCTTGGATGGCAGGTCACCCGTAGTGGTGTCGATCTGGGCAAATTGAATATCACTAGGGATGGGAAAGGTCATAACTGGTGAGTGTAGAAGGGCTTGATCAACAAACTTGGTCCAAATCGGCAGGGCTGCATGCGCTCCGGATTCCAATCTGCCGAGGGTTCGAACCCCATCAAATCCCACCCATACTCCTGTCGCCAAATTCGGGGCATACCCGACAAACCACGCATCGTTATAACTATTTGTGGTTCCAGTCTTCCCTGCCAACGGCCGTCCAATAGATTTGGCGAGTCTTCCGGTTCCGCTTTGAATGACATCCATGAGCATATTGGTGATCAGGTAGGCGTTTTCCTTGGTCATGGCTTGCCGCGGTTCGAACTGGTGTTGTTCGAGGATCTCCCCGTTGAGGTTCTTGGCATGGGTAATCAGGTAAGGTTCAAGCCACAAACCCTGATTCGCAAAGACGCCATACGCGGAGGTGATCTCTTGGAGGGTCACGCTGGAGGACCCCAAGGCTAAAGAGAGGTCCTGGCTGAGCGGACTTCGAATTCCCAGATTGCTGGCAATATTGACGACCTGGGGAACTCCGATTTGTTCAAGCAACCTGACGGTCGCGGCGTTGCGGGAATGGCGCAGTGCTTCACGAAGGGTAATGGTTCCAAAAAAGCGTTTTTCATAATTTTCCGGCTTCCATACCCGGTCTAAATCCTCGTCTTCATAGACGACGGGGGCATCGAGAATCAGCGTTGCCGGTGTCAGGCCTTGTTGAAGCGCCGAAGCATAAATGAGTGGCTTAAAGGCGGAACCGGGTTGTCGACGGGCAATTACTGCACGATTAAACTGACTTCGAGTAAAGTCATACCCTCCCACCATTGATTGTACCGCGCCTGTCCTCGGATCCATGGCGATGAGGGCGCCTTCCACGATTGGAGTTTGCTCTAAGACAAATTCGCCTGACTCGACAGTGCCATTTTTTGGGGCGACTTCAATAATGTCTCCGACCTTCAAGAGTTGGAGGGGAGAGGCTTTATCGCGAACGACCGCTGTTCCCACATCCCCGCTTTTTTCCAATCGCCGCTGGGCCCATCGCATATCCTCGAAAAGGATAGAACCTTTATAGGTATTTCCAATCAGGATTTGAGCAGATTGTTTGGTCACGTTAGTCACAAGCGCTCGGTACAGGCCATGGACAAGAGCTGCCTTTGGACTTTGTAGCTCCGGAAAGGTATCGGGAGGCGTGAAATCTTTGGAAAAGGCAATATGTTCAATCGGTCCTCGCCAGCCTTGACGTTTATCTAATTGGCGGAGTCCTGTACGTACCGCTTCTTCCGCGATTTTCTGCATGGCAATGTTTAAGGTGGTGTAGATTCGTAGCCCACCCTTATACACGAGGGTTTCTCCGTACCGATCCACCAAGTGCTGACGCACCTCTTCCAGGAAATAGGCCGCGATCGGTTCTATGGATTGGTGGCGGTAGTTTAGGGTCGTGGCCATGGCGGCTTGCGCCTCCTCGTTGGTGATATACCCGGCCTCTACCATGCGCCCTAGGACCAATTCTTTCCGCGATTTAGCCAGATCTGGATTCCGATAGGGAGAATAAGTGTTTGGAGCTTTAGGAAGACCAGCCAAAAATGCTGATTCAGGAAGACTTAAATCCGAGACGTTTTTATCAAAATAGGTTAAGGCGGCGGCGGCCACTCCATAGGCACCGTGACCGAAATAAATTTGGTTTAAGTACATTTCTAGAATTTGCTCTTTGGTCAACACCCATTCCATTTTCACTGCGAGAATGAGCTCTTTGATTTTTCGCTGATACGTTCGTTCGGGAGAAAGAAAAAGAGCTCTGGCTAACTGTTGGGTAATGGTGCTAGCGCCTTGAAACCGGC
Organism: Nitrospira sp.; assembly: GCA_024760505.1. Lineage (GTDB taxonomy): Bacteria > Nitrospirota > Nitrospiria > Nitrospirales > UBA8639 > Nitrospira_E. The sequence goes on along the minus strand of CP058931.1, from coordinate 557,878 downwards.
CACCTTTTTTGAGGTTGGTCCAGGCGGCACGGCCGATGCCGACAATGTCCAGCCCAGGGTGATCAAAAAAACGGGTATCTTCTGTTGCAATGACCGCTTGCGTGAAGGCTTTGGGGATTTTGTCAATGGGCGTATACAGACGACGTTCGATGAAAAATTGCCCAATGAGTTCACCGTTATCTGCATAGACTCTAGACACTAAACTCGGATGGTAGTCTTGAAAGGAGTCGAATGTGGGAAGGTCACGGGTCGCAATCCAGAGAATTCCCGCCAGACCTCCTACCCCGACACATAAGGCAAGGAATGTGGTGATCATCGTTATTCGGAGCCAGGACCAGCCGCGTAGCGTGGAAAAAAACGTCTGAAATTTATTCATAAAGGATACGTAACCAACAATGGCCTAGAGATTGGGAAGATTTTGGATGGTATAAAGGAGGAAGAGGATTTCACTTGCCTTTTATTTACGATACCCCGAGATAGACTAAAACACAAGATCGATATCTGTTTCCGATTGGACGGCATATATGCCGCCATGGCATAGGTCAACGATGTTGGGATTGGAGGCGGTGAACAATGATGTGAGGGAAGATAGCAGATTAGAACCCCTTAGGGCTCTCTGACTCAGCAAACTGCGTCGGGAGTGGAATTTCGTTAGGGCTAAATGGGCAATTCTCTAGGGCTTCTGCCAGATTGACAAACTTTTTCACCCCATGTTACCACCAAAGGTCAAGTGAATTTTCGGCATTTTCATTACAACGAAGGAGAGCAATCATGTCTACAGATGTTGCCGCAGAAGTTAAAGTCGGAGACGTAGCCCCCGATTTTACATTAAAAGACCAGGATCAAAAGGATGTTAAGCTCAGCGACTATCGCGGAAAGAAGAACGTGGTTCTGGCATTTTATCCTCTGGATTGGAGCCCGGTTTGTACCGGAGAAAACAAATGTTTAACCGATGATTTTCCCAACTTTGGATCAGTCAATGCCGAAGTTTTTGGCATAAGCTGTGACAGCTTTTTTTCCCACAAAGCTTGGGCGGATTCCTTAGATCTTAAGCATCAATTACTCGCCGATATGCATCGGACGGTATCTAAGGCCTATGGATTATATTTTGAGCCGTTGAATTGCTCAAAGCGGGCTACCGTCATCGTGGATAAAAATGGAAAAGTGGCCTATGCGAAAGTTCAAGATATCAAAACCGCTCGTGACGACAAAGAAATTTTGGAAGCGTTGAAAAAGTTGAATTAATCCTGAGGATGGTCTGATCGAAGGAGTTGGTTCTTGAACCTACTCCTTCGGTCTGTAATCTTGGATCGCGAGGTTGTGATGTCCGGTATTGTTGAAGATGTGAACGATGACAATTATGCAGGGTTTACGGAGGCTTCGGCTGCAGTTGTGGCTTATGGCATTGCGACCTGTGAGCCTTGTAAGGCGTATGATCCTGTTCTTGCAGATATCGCTCAACAATATTCGAATGTGCGATTTGGAAAAGCCAAAATGCATGTTCCGGGACGGTGCCGGGCCATTAAAAAGCGTCATCAATTTGAAACGTATCCCACTACCCATTTCTTTTCCAATGGAACGCTTGTGCTTACCAAAGAGGGAAAATTAGAACCCGCCGAACTGGCCGACTTGATTCGGCAATCGTTCTCTATCCAAACCTAAATTCTGTCTTGGGGAAACCTCACCCGGTCCTGGTTCCGTCCGGCCTGCAGAGGGTTTTTCAGCTGGCAGGGTATCCTGATTGAGTTGGTGCGCGTCCTCAAGACGGTGCTTCCAGATTCAGGCTATACAGAATACACAGCCATGGCACCTGATTGTTGGCTCACGGAGACTCGGCATAGCGGGGGTGTGTGGAAGTGGGGATCCAGTGTTTCCCAGATGACCTTCGCAAGGGCGGAGTCTGTGACGGGAATGTTGGCAAAGGCCTGATCCTGGCTTAGATTTCGCTGGTCAAATCGTGCAAGGATCTGGTCTCTGACGATTTCATCCACAGTCTGTAAATTCATAACCTGCCCGGTGTCGCTGGAAATTTGGCCCTTAATAGCAATCCACAGATCATAATCATGTCCTTGCCTATGACCCGTCCTGGATTGATGCAGGGCTGAAAACGCATAGTGTCGAGCGATGATGGCCGATTCCCCGTTAGCAGGTTGGGGGGCACCATCCATGAAACTCGCATTCACCTCGGCATAGAGGGTTTCGTCCTCATAAAGACGAAGTGCATCCGGATTAGGAAGGTCTGGATGTTTTTCCAAAATGTGCCAGAGAGTGACTGCGAGATTTTCGGTCGTGGGAATTCTCTTGGAAAAATATGGGGTATCGAGATTTAAGTTTTTATGATCAAATTGTTCCAGCACCTGATTTAAAATGAGTTTTAAATCATATAAATTGATGATCATCCCTGTGACAGGGTCGATGTTCCCCCGCAAGGTGACTTCCAATATATAATTATGGCCATGGGTATTCACATTATTACAAAGACCAAAAACCGCACGGTTTTTTGCGTCATCCCATTCAGGATTGTGGTAGCGGTGAGAGGAGCAAAACTCTAGACGTTTGGTGAGGGTCGCTTTAGGCATGAAGTCTCTATAGAAAAGAAAAAGGGCTGGATCTTGGTTGCCTAGGGAAGTCCAAGTCCAGCCCTAATTGGTTAGGGTTCTGAAAGAATGTTTTCTAGGTCGAGAACGAGCTTCCACATCCGCAGGTGGATTTCGCTTGAGGATTTTTGATGGCAAATCCCGACCCTTGCAGGCTATCAACGTAATCGACTTCTGCACCGCTGAGCATTGGGGCACTTTGGGAATCCACAATGACCTTCACGTCGCCTTTTTCGATGATGGTGTCATCATCGCTGGTTTTATCTTCAAACGACATTCCATATTGATAGCCGCTGCATCCACCGCCTTTAACGTAAATCCGCAAACCGACGGAATTTTCTTCTTCCTTAATCAGTTCCTTAATCTTCTGCTCTGCGATCGGGGTAATTGTTACCATAGTCGTTGTATCCTCCTTATGATCACATTATTTTTGTAGATTCATCTTTCCTTTCAATCGTTTGAAAGGAATCTAACATTGAGCTTACATCTTAAAGCACGCCTTTTAATCTTGTCAATTTAGAGGGACTGTGAGGTTGCGGATTCATGAACGGCAAAAATGATGAATTACTCGAGATCCTTTAGCCATTCCTGCCTCAATTCCTGAGAAACTGGGGCTTCTGCACGATATTGAGGGTGGAGAATAGTCACAAAGGCAGGGACTTCCTTCTGGGTCAGGAGGTCTCGAAAGGTTTGGGTGGTGGAGAATCGTACAAAATGCACGGCACTGATTTTATCTTCCTTGCTATGCCCGGCCTCAAAATTTGCAAAAACTGTGGTATCGCCAACCTTGAGGCCCACGGTATTGGCCTGGTCAATATTCTTAAAGGAATCCAGCAGCGGTTGAATGTTTTCGGAATCGGTGATTTCGATAAACAGGGTTGCGCTCAATTCATGACGATCTGGTAGGAGGGCATTATACACGTCACATTCTTCCTGAATTTTTCCCGGATCAAAAATGCGCTCTATTCGAATCATTTCTTGTATTTGAAATAGGAGGGTTTCCCGATTTTCAAATACGAGTGTCACGAATTCTCCTACAGAAATGCGGCGCCGTTTTTTAAGGGCAATAATTTTTTGCCGAATGGCGGCTCGGTCTTCCTCATATTGAGCAGCCGAGAGGAGATCTTGCGGTGTGAGCAGTTTCATGGTGTTAATCCATAGGCGTTACGAACGACTTGAATAGGATGAAGGGTCGATTGAGTTGGTGCAGTTTGAAGTGCTTGGTCCAGTTGTAGTGCCGACAGGGGGCAATCGGAGGCGACGACGTCGAACGGCTCCTCTTGAATTTCCCGCACGGCTTTCTTGGCGATTTTCATCGAGAGATCAAAGAATTCAGTCTTGGCACTCCAGGCTCCATCGTGTCCGGAACATTTCTCGATGAGATGAACCCTGGCCCCGGTCAACTCCATCAATTCTTTTGATTTAAAGCCGATGTTCTGATCACGTAAATGACAGGGAATTTGATACGCCACTCGTCCGGGATTAGCTTGAAAATCAAGGGAAAGCCTGCCTTCCCGTTTGAGCCGCATTAAATATTCGCAAAGATCAAACGTGCGCTCGCTCAATTGCTTCATTTCAGGTGTGGGTTTGAGGTAAGGGTATTCCCGTTTGAACATCAGGCTACAACTGGGTGCTGGAATGACGATGTCATATCCCTGATCGAGATAGGGCGCAAAGAGTCGATATTGAGACTCGGCAATCTTGGCCATTCCATCGGTATCACCCAAGTCAAACCGTGGCATCCCACAGCACTGCTGATTTGAAGGTACCACGACCTCAATGCCGTTTTTCTCCAAAATTTGCACGGCAGCTTTTCCAATATCAGTCACCTGATACGTCACCAGGCAACTTGGGAAGAAGGCTACTTTTCCCTGTCTATTGGTAGGTGCGGGAGCCGGCTTTCGCTGATCCCACCATTGGGTAAAGGTCTGGGATTGAAACGAAAGGACTTGGCGGTTTTTGTGCACGCCGACCATACGCTCAACCAGACTCCGAAGCCACGGTGTGCGAAGGGCCCAATTGGTCAGTGGAGCGGTCAGGCTTCCCAGTTTTCCGATCAAATCGGTTTGGATCAGGAACTTGTCACGCCACGTGGCCCCACCTTCAGCGGTACGTTGCTTTTTCCAGGCAGCCATGAGCCTGGGAAAATCCAGATCGTATTGGTGGGGGGGAGAATAGGGACAATGGTTGAAGCAGAGTTTGCAGTAATAGCATTCCTGTTCAATCTTCGTGAAATCCTGTGCAGTGAATTGCGTTGAGTCGCTCTCATACTCATCAATCCGGTCAATAAGGGTATTGAACGACGGGCATAAGTTAAAGCATCGTCGACATCCGTCACAGACATCGAAAATGCGCCGTGTCTCGGTTTCGAGTTGAGACCTGGTCCAGCCTGGAGTGATAAGGTCAAATTTTGGCACGGGTTATGGCTTTGTTTGAGAGTCTGTGAAAGAGTGTATACAAGGCGGCAGCCTTCTTTATCGACCGCCGCCGTGTGTCATAATGCCGAGGCTATTAGCTCTGTTTTAGGGATTCCAGCCCTTTCGTAAACCGGTTCGCATGGGATCGTTCGGCTTTGGCCAACGTCTCAAACCATTCTGCAAGTTCCTCAAGGCCTTCATCACGAGCGGTTTTCGCCATGCCGGGATACATCTGGGTGTATTCGTAGGTCTCACCTTCAATCGATGCTTTTAAATTGGCTTCGGTGTTGCCAATCGGCACGCCGGTGGCAGGATCCCCGACTTCCTTCAAAAAGTCCAGGTGCCCAAACGCATGTCCGGTTTCAGCTTCCGAGGTATCACGAAACAGACCGCCGATATCGGTGTAGCCTTCAATGTCCGCCCGCCGGGCGAAATATAAATAGCGTCGATTCGCTTGCGATTCACCGGCAAATGCCGCTTTTAAATTTTCGTGGCTTTTTGTGCCTTTAAGAGCTTTTCCCATGGAGTCCTCCTTTGACGGTTGTGGGGTGTAACCCCGGTGATGAATGGTTGATGGAGCGCCCCGTGTGGCGGCGACAGGAGCCGCAAAGTCCACGGAAAGCGACCTGATAACTCGTAATTTCAAAATCTTTGGGAATGCCGGCTGGGGAGGTCAGGCGATTGAGTCGGGGATCGATGACATCGACAATGGACTGGCACCCCAAGCAAATCAAATGGTGATGGGGAGACAGGTTGGCATCAAATCGAGCCCGGGTATGGCCAATATTGACTTCATGAATCAACCCGGAGGTACGCAAAGCTCCAAGTGTGTAGTAGACGGTGTTCAGAGACATCATGGGAAATTGCGGAGCGACTTCAGCAAAGAGCTCTTCCGCTGTCGGATGGGTAGTGCTGCGGAGGAGTGCATCATAAATTGCTGTTCGCTGCGGAGTCGTTTTTAAACCGCATCCCTGAAACTTTTGCTTGATGTCATTAAAGGGAATTTCCATATGGTTCCTGTTTAGGAATAATTACTATTTAACAAAACCCTAATGAGACGGTCAACCGGAGTACGCCGGCTGCACAGGGGCAAGGCAAGCAAAAACGAAATTGGGAAGCCCCGTGCTCGGTGAGTTGCTTCTTCAAGGTATTCATCGGTATCCAGGAACCCACTGCCGCCATCCCTGGCCTTGGTGCCCAAACTGAAAATGAGTGGGATGAAAAATCTCAGCCAAAATTTCGAGGGATTCAACGAGGCGCGGCCCCGGACGGTTGAAAAACTGGTTCCCATCCGTCAGGTACACCTTCTGATTTTGCACTGCTCGTAATTGTGGCCAAAAAGGATGCGATGTCATGACCGGCAATTCTTCTTGAATGCGAGCCATGGAAAATCCACAAGGCATCAAGACCAGGATATCCGGATCCGAGGCGGCTAAGGCTTCCCAGGTTATCCATGGGGCGTGTGTCCCCCGCTGTCCAAACACCGATTGCCCTCCGGCCAAATGAACCAGTTCGGGTACCCAGTTGCCGGCAGCCATCAGCGGTTCCATCCATTCGATGCAGGCCACAGTGGGGGGCGTAGGTTGTTGTTGGGAGCGGTCCGCAATATCGCCTATGCGTTGGTGGGCCTGTTTCAGAAATGCCTCTCCTGCAGCTTGCTGTCCTAAGACGCCCGCCACTCTGGTCAGATCGTCCCAAACCCCTGATAAGTCCTGTGCACACAGGGAAATCAATGTGGGTGACATTCCTATCACGTCGCGAAGGGCCCGCTGCACCTCATCAGCGCTCACGGCACACACCTCACACTGGATCTGGGTTACGATGACATCAGGTCGTAAGTCCTGCATTTGGTCGACCAAGACCTCATACAAGGAAAGGGCTGACTGAAGACGTTCGGAAACCTGGGCATGAATAGCTTGGCTCCTTCCTTCACTATCCACCGTGGCTTGAGTGCAAACAGGAAGAGCGGTGATGTCGGAAGGAAAATCGCATTCGTGTGACCGGCCGACAAGCTGGGCACGACAACCTAATGCGCAGACCATTTCTGTCCCACTAGGAATCAACGACACAATACGAGAAGACACAATATTTCCTTGAAGGTGAATAGGATGGGGAGAAATAATCGCTCATCCTACCTGAGGAAGGCAGGGCGTCCGCAACTTCTTTTTGGTTGCTTAGGCTGTTTGGGAGGGAGGGGGAAGAGAATGGAAGCTACCTTCCATCTATGGTACAAAGGTACTTTCAACATGGCTCGGTAAAGCGATATCGATTATGTCTTTTGTGTCCCAACATCAATTTCACTATTGATCACCGAAATCTGATTCGCATTCATCAAGGAGGTGGGTATGGCAGCCAAAGCGTATATTCTCATGAAAGTCAAAGCCGGAAAAGTCCAGGATGTGTTAGAGACTCTCAAAGCCCTTTCCGGGGTGGAACAAGCTCATGCCTGTTTCGGTCAGCCTGATATCTTTGGTCTGGTCAATGCGCCTGATGACCGTGCCCTGTCCAACCTCATCATGGCCAAGATTCACACCATCCCGGGAGTGGAGGAAACCGACACCCATATCGTCGTCCAGGATTAGTTGCTTCCATTATCCTTGCCGTAGAAGAGGGGGACGAACTTAAAAGGTTGGAGTCAGTGCCAAGGACGAATTGAGGATTCTGGGATAATAGATGGAGTCTAGCAATTTTTGCTCCGGATTGTGGGCTGTGGCTTCCTGATTCATACAATCCCTCCAGGCCCTTATAGTGAGCCACGAGAAAAACAAGGATGCTGTATAGAAAAAGCCGGGGTCTTTTGACCCCGGCTTTTGTCGTCATCCAGATTTTTGATCTGAGATTAGGAAGGGATAATTGAGATCAGAACAAACCGGAAGCATGGCCGGAATTGGCCATGAAAAATAACATCGGGATGGAAAGCATGGTATTCGTGCGGGACGCCAGGAGTGCCATCCGTCCGGCCTTGGCTTTTTCTTCAGGTGTGGCTTCCTTGAGCCCAAGGACTTTTTTCTGATTGGGCCAAATGATTCCCCACACATTCAGCAACATAATGGTTCCAAGCCATGCACCCATGCCGATCACGGCATCGGGTCCCTGCAGCATAAATGCACTTCCCATCCGATGCTGATTCATCAGTAAGGCGGCGCCAAATATCCAGGTGAACAGGGCCCCCCAGCGAAACCACCAGAGCGCATTGGGCACCAGGTGTTTAAAGGATTCAGCTTTGGTTTCGGGTGTGACGGCTTTGAGAAATGGCACTTGGATGAAATTAAAGTAATAGAGAATTCCAATCCAGGTAATGCCCGCGAGGTAATGTCCCCACGCTAATAAACTTTCCATAAGATGTCCTCGTATTCGTTAGGTTGATTAAATAAGTCTTTGGAGGTGCTCAGGTGTCACACCAGCATTTTGACCAGGCCGTACAGGACCACAGTCAATACAAAGCCAGCAGTGATGGTGCCAGAGATCGTATCGAGCGGATTGCCCATTGTCTTCCTCCTTTATTGTTCGTAGTAATGAGAAGCGGGTTGTGTCATGTGGACTACGGAACGTAGCCAACATGTGTCTGGTGCTCTAGCCTAACGTAGACCGGCTATCTTGTTCAAGATATCCGGCAAAAGGATTCGAAAGCATTTACTTCGGGGTGACTCGACGTGTTTTTGGGGGAGTCGAAGCTGGCAGACAGAACCGCCACAATTTCTTTGCCCATTCTCCCGCATAGGCCACACCAATTCGAGGCAGCGTTTGAATCTGTTTTGGAAAAACCGCTAGACCGTGATCTTCGATCCAAAGTGTGTTGCCGAGTGTGGCATCCAGTCCATTATGCGTACGATTAACTTCTAAAAATCGGCAGACCCGGCCCGGACCGTCGATGCGCCTGGGCCAATCCGGCGAATAATCTCCTCCCAAGATTTCCAGCCCTCGAATTAAGACTGCGGCAGGATATTGCTCCTGTTCAGTCACAATATTGAGACAGTGGTACATTCCATAAATCAGGTACACATAGGTGAAGCCAGCAGGGCCAAACATAATTTCTGTACGTTTCGTTCGGCCTTTGGAGGCATGGCATGCCAGATCCTCCGGTCCCACGTAGGCTTCCGTATCCACAATTTTGGCCTGGATGATCCCGTTTGGCGTCTGTTTGATCAGTACCTTCCCCAGCAGTTCTGACGCAACTTTCAACGTTGGCTGCTCAAAAAACACTCTGGGTAAGGGATTGGGACGGTTCGAATGGTCCCCCGCCTTTGTAAGGAGGGGAAAAGGGGAGGTAGAGCGTCGGAGTAATTGCCGTGTAAGGTCTTTTAAAACTCCATCAAGATTTTTAATTATCTCATCGTTTGTATACCGTAGTATCTGAAGCCCTAAAGACGTTAAATGATTTTCGCGTTGCAGATCTTTGGTTTGTTGAGTTTCGGTGTGGTGTACGTCTCCATCGACTTCAATAACCAAGGATCTTTCCGGGCAAAAGAAATCTACAATGTATGATCCGATTCCGTGTTGGCGACGAAATTTGAGGCCGTGAATTTGAAAACCACGAAGTTTTGACCAAAGCAATTGTTCAGCCGGGGTTTGGTTCGACCGAAGCCGACGTTTTATTGGAAGAAGGTCTGATTTTCCTTTTTTGGTGGTCACGCGTCTCTGATCTTTTGTGGTTTGTTTTCCCCCTCTTTTGTAAGGAGGGGAGAGGGGAGGTAGAGTCTTTCGCCTTCTCGTTGAGATTTCAAAAGTTTGTGTGATCTGTGATCGTTTGGATGAACTCTACCCCACCTACACCTCCCCTTGTATCATGAAAGAATCTCAAAGACGATGGTTGTCTCTTTATTCACCCTGGAGCCTGACAGCCCGACTCCCCTTTGGTCAGAGAAGACCGGTTGTAAGCTTGGTGCGTCAGGCTCCGCCTCCGTATCAGCCCGTACAGTTGCCTGGGCCATTGAAGCCCGTATCGACAAGGCTGGGCGCGTTCGCGGGAGGCATGAACCGGGAGGAGGTCCTGATGGAACTGACACCGTGCTGTGTAGGCATTGATGTGGCGAAAGCCAAACTGGATGTGGCGCTCTCGCCCACCGAGCCGATTGTGACCGTCGACAATACGGAGGCCGGCCTGCAGCCCCTGCTCAGGCAGCTGCATCGCGTGCGGCCTACTCGGATCGTGGTGGAGGCCACGGGCGGATATGAACAGCTCGTGGTGCGCCTGTTGGTGGACGCGGGGTTGCCGATCATTGTGGTCAATCCGCGGCAGGTGCGCGCCTTTGCCAAAGCGACGGGGCAGTTGGCCAAGACCGATGCGATTGACGCCCGCCTGCTGGCTCTCTTTGCGGCTCGCGTGCAACCCGCCCTGCGGACCCAGCCCGATCAAGCCACGGCGGCGTTGGCCGCCTTGCTGGCCCGTCGGCGACAACTGGTGGCGATGATCACCGATGAGAAACATCGCCGGCACCTGGCCACACCACCCATTCGCCAGAGCATTCAGAAGCATCTCGGTTGGTTGGAGCGCCAATTGGCTACCCTGGATACCGAGTTCACCACGACGATCCGGCAAAGTCCCGTCTGGCAGGAGCACGAAGACCTTCTGCAGAGTGTGCCCGGCGTGGGCCCTGTGCTGAGTCGGACCCTGCTGGCCGATCTGCCGGAGTTGGGGACCTTGTCCCGTCGGCAAATTGCGGCCCTCGTAGGAATCGCGCCTTTTAATCAGGACAGTGGCACCCGGCGCGGGCATCGAACGTGTTGGGGCGGACGGGCCCCTGTGCGCACCGCACTGTATATGGCGACACTCGTGGCCACCAAATGCAATCCGGTGATTGCGGTCTTCTATTACCGGCTCCTCATGGCGGGCAAACGGAAAAAAGTGGCGTTGGTCGCCTGCATGCGAAAGTTGCTGACAATTCTGAATGCAATGGTCCAGCATAAGACGAAGTGGTTAGAGATACGTAGTTAGGCGAGTTGACATTGAAGACAGTTGCTTACAAAAGGGAGGAATAATCATCATGTGACATGAGGGCCGTAGGGTGGCAACGTCGTGAGACGACCATCGTCCAGCGGGCCGCCAACAGTGAAATGATAAAGCGATTGCCACTTGGTTTGAGGATGAATGCCGAGCACCCGATGGACCGGATCATCAAAAAAACAGCCGATCCCCGTTGACCGGATGCCAGCCGCTTCGGCCTCTAGATAGAGCACTTGTCCGATCACCCCGGCTTCCCAAAATAACCGTTTGTAAAACCACGGGCCATACGTTTCTAAGCTCTTGTCGAATTCTGCCACCATTCCAAGCGCAAATGCACTGTCCCCTGCAATGTCCTGCCCGCAACTGAGTTGTTTGGCCAGATTTTGCGCGTTACCTTCTTCCAAGAGGTAGAGCGGAAGATTGGAGGGGCAGGCTTCAGGAGTCGACCAGACAAACTGCTCGTGCATCGCGTTTTTGAAAAACATGAGGTCTCGGTGTTCTGGATTTCGATTGACCCAATACAGACCAGGCGGGAGGCCGTCTATTCGATGAACGAACAAGATGAGGTGAATCGTGGGTTCCCAGGGAATGGCATCCCAGGGCATGGGTCGATCCGGTAAAGGCAAGCCCCCTCTTGGCATGATCCGTTGCAGCATGGTGAAAAAACGATCGGCGGGGAGGCCGGTTCGTCCGTCAAATGCGACGGCGCTTCGCCGTTGATGGATGATGTGACCAGCCAAGGGCTCGGATTCAATCGCTTTCCCTTCGTTCATGGGGGCAGCTGAAGCATGAAAGGCAATGGGTTCGGGTTCTTGAGTCGATTTCCAGGACGCCTCCGTGACCGAATCGATAATTTCCCACAGGACTGGTTCATCTTTGCTCAAACGGTTTGCCGTGCCTTTCCATTCTCCGGATGTGAGCACCGTATCATGAAGATCGTTGAATGCCAGATTCAGCGTGGGAGGGGGTTGAAGGTTTCTGCGCCAGACTGCCGCCAGCAATTCCGGGTATTCCCGTTCTGCCTGTTGGAAATCCTGCGGTCTCGTCAGACCCAGAAGGCGTGCAATCGTTTCGTCTGAGGTGCCACTCAACACCAACAGATTCCAGCCTAAGGTCGCCGCGGCAATTCGCAACGTGCCGATCGCATGGCCCGTATCATGTTGGCAGTACCGGAAGGCCCGCTCTCCATATTTCCATGCTTCCCGCCAATGAACGGAGGTGAGGCCTATCAGAAATCCTTCAGATGGTATGCCTTGAAGTATCGATTGGGCGGGTTCGGGAGGAAGAGCCCAACGGTGTTCAAGGGCATGTTCCTTCGGGGCATAGTGGTACAGGCCTGGTTCAAGGGCAAGGTGAGGCAGGGAACCCGTGAAGAGATAACCCTCGGTGGGGTGGAGATTGCCGCTGGAAGGATTACTCCGCAATGCCCAGCTGGTTCCGTTGTAGGCTTTCCACGCCGTGAGTGATAACCCATATTCAAAGAAGCGAGAAAGGGTGTTGAGGGTCATGGGTTGAGAGGGGCTCGAGGGCGGATGAAAGAGGGATTCATACGGTGGAGAAATCGGGTCCTCGTCGAGTGAGAGGTGTGGAAGCGCAACAAACGGAGCGCCGTCGAATCGGCGGAAGGGATCGGGCTGATTGGCCCAATCCAAGTATCCTAGCGACCGGGCGTAACGGTTGAACTCATGCTTGGTCTGCTCGTGATATTGTTTGACGTGGTCAAGGGCTGTTTTCGATTCCTGCTTGGACATGTGGCTGTTCATATGGACAAGTGTAACACCGTGAGAGGTGAGAGAAACAATACGGCTTGCCTCACCTCGATGAGTCGGTGTTCCCACCCTCTTTATTTTCGGCTGACGGGTTGTTATACGTCGAGGTTGTCAGCCAGCCCGGCATTGGCCATCAGAAATTCATAACGGGCCTCGGTGCGTTTGCCCATCAAATCCTGAAAGGTCCGGTCGGTTTGCCGTTCGTCTAACAATTCGACTTTGAGTAAGCGACGAGTGGCGGGGTGTAAGGTAGTGACTTTGAGCTGTTGAGGAAACATTTCGCCCAAGCCTTTGAAGCGGCTGATGGTGGGATTGGCATTGCTGCGGGCCCCTGACACAATCCGTTCCTTTTCCTCGTCGGTGCCGGCCCAGTGGACTTCCTTCCCGATTTCAATTCGGTAGAGTGGTGGTTGTGCAATGTAGACATGGCCTTGCCGGATCAGATCAGGCATGTGCCGGAAAAAAAACGTCAGCAACAATGTGCTGATGTGATAGCCGTCAATATCCGCATCCATCAACAGGATAATTTTATGATACCGGAGTTTCTTGAGATCAAAGTCTTTCCCGACTCCACAGCCCAAGACTTTTACGACATCCGCCAGCTCTTTGTTTTCAACCACTTTGGCCAGGGTGAGTTCTTCGGTGTTCAGCACTTTGCCCCGTATGGGAAGAATCGCCTGATTTTTTAAGTCACGGCCTTGTTTGGCTGTTCCGCCTGCGGAGTCGCCCTCGACGATAAACAGTTCGCTGATGGTTGGATCAGTGCTCTGGCAGTCGGCCAGTTTTCCCGGCAGATTGAGACGATGGCTGATGGCCGACTTCCGCATCACGGCTTTGGAAGCTTCACGAGAGGCTTCGCGGGCTCGTGCGGCCAGAATCATGCGACCCACAAGGGTTTCGGCAATACTTTGATTTTCGTTGAGATAGGTTTCAAGGGCCGGCCGGACCAGACTATCCACTTGTGCCTGCACTTCCGGATTATTGAGCCGTTCCTTCGTTTGCCCCTGAAACTGCGGGTGGAGGACGAGGACGCTCAGCACGGCCGCCATGCCCTCGCGAATATCTTCGGCTTGAAGGGAAAGGCCTTTGGGCGTGAGATTGTGGGTGTCGATGTAATTGCGGGCAGCTTTCACGATGCCGCCCCGTAATCCCATTTCATGCGTGCCCCCATTCGGAGTGGCCACCCCATTGACATAACTTTTGACGAATTCGGCGGGTTCATCGGTCCATTGCAAGGCGACTTCCATCTTCAGCGCTTGTGCCCCTCCTTCAGGGCCCGATCCGCCATTTTTTAATTGGCGTTCCAGGTAAAAGACGAAATCGACGGTCGTTTTTCGACCGCGATCCGCCACTAATTTACGCAAGTATTCCTGGATGCCCTGTTCGTGATGAAACAGGTGGGTTTCTCCGGTGGTACCATCTTTGAAAGTCAGCTTGAGCCCCTTGTGGAGATAGGCCTTAGCATCCAGCGTGTCCTGTAACACAGCGGGATCAAATTGAATGGTTTTGCCGAATATTTTGGGGTCGGGACGAAAATAGACCGAAGTCCCGGTTCCTCGTGCATTGCCCAAGGCTTTGACGGGACCTTGAGGTACTCCGGCCTGATAGGTTTGTTCCCACTCCTTGCCGTCACGTTTCACCTGCACTTCCAGGTGACGGGACAGGGCATTCACCACCGAGGCGCCGACTCCATGCAATCCGCCGGAATGGATGTAACTTCCGGTATCAAACTTTCCTCCGGCATGTAAGGTCGTCATAATAATTTCTAATGCCGACTTTTTGTGTTTGGGATGTTTATCCACCGGAATGCCACGACCGTTGTCCGTGATGCGAAGCCCTTCACGCGATTTATCCAGTTCCACGATGATGTGAGTGGCGTAGCCATTAATGACTTCGTCAATGGCGTTATCCAGAATTTCCCAGACTAAGTGGTGCAGGCCCGTCTTATCGGTGCCTCCAATATACATCGCAGGACGGCGTCGGACGGGTTCAATACCCTCCAGCACCACGATGTCACTGGCATCATATGTTTTACCCATGAGTGGATCCTTGTGAGTGAATGGGAATCAAAAAGGGGAGTGTTGAAAAATGCCGCCAGCGGCGTTCTCGCCCCTTTGCCGGGCTCACGTACTCCTCCGTACGCTCCGCCCATCCAAGCGGCTGCGGTCTTGCTGGACGCGCCTTTTTGAACACTCCCTCATAATCTTCAGATGAGTTTCGGTCATTCATATGTTTATGGAATGCCCAAATAGTTGAAATATTCAACAGCCACAAAAGATCAACAAGTTCATTGTATCGTGCGCCAGGAAGCTAGGGTGTAACTTCTGACTGGAAAATCGGCACGGTCAATTCCTTGGGAATCATGTCGGTCAGACGACCCCGCCTAAGCAATGGATGTCCTTTCCCTCCACGTCCGACCACCTGGTACTTGCGAAGGGAGACGGAAAGGGTGCCACCGTCTTCTTTGGCAAGCACGAGTTCCTCCTCTTTTGAAGACAATAATCTAAATCCAACCACGGTATCGTCCTGGTCTAATTTCAAAACGATGACTCCACGGCCGGGTCCGGCCAATTGCGCCACCTCTTCGGCCTGACAGAGCAAGGCTCGTCCTCGCGCGGAGACGACCGCTACGACGGTTTTTTCCAGAGGAGCGGTTACCTGGCTGACCCCGACGACTTCTTCCCCTTCCTTGAGTTTACAAAATTTTCGGCCCAGTCGGGTCGAGGGCTCCTGGAAGGGGTCAAGCTCAAATCGAATACCCATCCCGCTTGAAGTCATGGCGACGGCTTCTCCGTATGAATCGGATGGGGTACTGTCGAAGAGTGGCAGATTGCGACCTTTTGAAGGTGCAAGGGCGGACAATCCCGTTGTCCGCATACGCGGATCGAAGCTCAGCCCCTCAATAATACGTTCACCATCTTTGAATTTAAAGAGCTTTTGCGCCGGATCTCCAAAGCCACTTCGGGCCGGTGGGATATCGCCGATTCGAATAGAGTAGGCGCTGCCATAATTGGAAAAGAACACCACCGATTCAAGGGTGCTCCCGCCTAAAATCGTCATAATCCGATCGCCTTCCCGAATCCGTGCTTTGGAAAGATCTTTAATGAGGCCGACTCGCCGAATCCATCCATCTGCGGAAACGGTGATCACGGCATCTTCTTTAACCCGGAACGCGTCCGGATCAAACTCGACTTCCTCGGTTTGTCGCCGACCGATTTTGGTTCGGCGTTTGTCGCGATATGTCGTGGCGACTTCCTCCAGTTCTTTTTTGACCACACCCCATAATTTCGTATTGGAAGCTAGAAGAGTTTTGAGGTCCTTGGCCTGTCGTAGCTTGTCTGCCAGCTCATCCAGCATCTTTTTGATTTCGGTTCGGGATAACTTATAGATGGGCGTTTCCAAAATCGCATCGGTTTGAATGGGTTCCAGTCCGAATCGTTGTTGAAGTTTATTAGCAGAATCGGCTTTGCCCTCACTTTGCCGGATAATCTTGAGCACCTGGTCCAGGGCGTCGAAAATGAGTTTGAACCCATTCAGGATATGGATTCGCTTTTCCAGGACTTGCAAATCGTAGCTGAATCTTCGTTTGACGGTGATAAAGCGAAAGTCGATGAACTGTTCCAGCATCTGCTTGAGATTCAGGCAGTCAGGACGGGCAACAGTCGATCCGGGTACCGGAACCAGGCAGGTCAAATTAACGGAAAAGTTATTCTGCAGCGGCGTATGTTTAAAGAGATAGGCCATGGCCAGATGGGGATCGGCATCTTTTTGTGTCTCAAGCGCGATTTGAACTTCGGTCGTGGACTCATCCCGGACATCCACCAATTGCGGAACCTTTTTGGTGATGATTAATTCGCCGATCCGTTCCACAATCGTGGACTTATCGACGGCAAAGGGAATGGATGTAATGAGAATGGCTGATTTCCCGTGATCCAATGCTTTGACTTCATATTCTCCGCGAAGCCGGATCGACCCCTGTCCGGTCTCATACATTTCCCGGATTTCAGTTTTGTTGTTCAAAATTTCGCCGCCGGTCGGGAAGTCCGGGCCTTTCAGGTATTTCATGAGATCGGAAATAGAGGCATCCCGATTTGCAATCAAGGCGATCGCGGCCTCGATCACCTCTCCTAAATTATGGGGAGGGATGTTGGTGGCCATGCCCACGGCAATTCCTGTTGAGCCATTCACCAGCAGGTTGGGAAAGCGGGCGGGGAGTACCAGCGGTTCTTCCGCTTTGCCGTCGTAATTGGGTTGGAAGTCGACCGTGTTTTTATTCAGTTCATTCAGCAGTTCGAGTGCGAGGGGTGTCAGACGGGCTTCGGTATAGCGATAGGCGGCGGGACGGTCACCGTCCTGGCTGCCGAAATTTCCATGGCCATCCACCAGGGTGTTGCGTAATGACCAGGGCTGGGCCATTCGAGCCATCGCGTCATAGACCGCCGCGTCCCCATGTGGATGCCATTCACCGATAACGGACCCCACCACCTTGGCGCTCTTGATGGGAGGCCGGTCAGGCACAAGGCGATGATTGTGAAACATGGAAAACAAAATGCGCCGCTGCACGGGTTTCAATCCATCCCGGATATCCGGAAGGGCCCGTGAGGTAATAACCGAGAGCGCATAATTGAGATAGCGTTGCCGCGTCGTCTCATCCAACAGAACCGGGATGATTTCTGACGGGTTGTTGTTGGAACTATCGGTGCCAGACCGGGTTCGTTTGGCCATACGTTCGTATCCTTTGATAACTCAGAGGGTCTTGAAATTCATGGGGGATTCGGGATCTCGGAGGGTGAAGCCGCCTTATGACATTACTGGACTGGCGCGGGGGTGGGGCCTAAGTGTGTTGTGGCCGGTTCCGGTTCTTCATCCGTTGGTTTAACCAAAGAGGGCAATCCTAACTGGTCTTTGATACGGGTTTTCACCCAAAACGGATCCCACCATTCCGTGGGATTCACCTGTTCGCCATGCAAAATCAAACTAAAATGCAGGTGATCGCCGGCTGCGAGACCGGTGGTACCTGATTTGCCAATGGGTTGCCCCAGGGTGACAGCGTCACCGGGTTTGCCTTCAATCGAGGAGAGATGCGCATATAAGGAAAGCAATCCATAGCCATGATCAAGAATAATCGTGTTCCCATAAATTCCCAGATAGCCAGCAAATATCACAATTCCGTTATTAGCGGCTTCGACGGGATAATGCTGGGTGACGGCGAGATCAAACCCTAAATGATCTTGGGTGTCGACGACCTGTCCCTTATACGTATATTTGCGGTGATCGGCGAAGGAGGCTTCGACCTGTGAGCCCGACAATTGGCGAAACGCCCCTTTCCAGAGAAATTCATGGCGGCTGCTCTTGGCCAGTTTGGAAATGGTCTCGTTATTCATTTTGCGTAACGTGTCGTTGACCAGAAGGAAATCCTTCAGTGGATCGCCCAGACTCTGTAATTCAGGGGTCTGTGCCAGAATGGTCGGAACCGTTTTACGAATAAATGAGTCGGAAATCGTGATGGAACGGGTACGCCAGGCTTGAGGTTTGACCTTGAAACTCACATCCATGAGAGCGGAGTTGCCATACCCGTCGTCTGCAATCACTTGAATCGGGGTCGAGGACGGTAAATTATAAGGAAAGGCAATGAAGGCAAACATGCCCGCTTTGTCCGGGGCAGGATATCCCGGGAAGAAGGCCTTTCCAATCTTGACCCCGTGAATAGACACTTCCGGGATCACTCGATACCTGACGATACCTGCTCCACCTTGCACGATGGTCGTGGGGGTGGATAGGAGTTCCAATCTGGGTGGTGTAAACTGTGGGGTGAATTCCTTCTCCAATCGTTGTCCGTTACCTTCAAACCAGTTTCGCCAGGAATAATCCCTGGCGGTCACAATGAGTTGAGCCTGACCTTGCCGGCGAGGCAGGTCCGAGTTGGCATAGGGAACAACGTTCAGCGTGAATTCATGGTCCCGTCCTCCGGTTGCCGAAAACCACCCCTCAGAAGAAAAGGATTGGTCGGCCAGGCTGAATGTTTCCATGTTGTGAATAATGCGGACTGAGATGTCCCGAAGACCGGTCTCATCATCATGAATACGAAGAACCAGTGGTGTGGTGGGGCCGACCAGCTCGAACGGTTGTTCGAGAGAGATTTCAGGGGCGGTGGAATCTCCCCATCGTGCGTTCCCAATTAATCCCAGGTAAATGGCGATAAGAGCCAGGACGATGATAAACAGCAAGCCTTTTTTAGACACGATCGAAGTAACTCTTCCTCCAGAGGATGATGCGAGCAGGACAAAAAATGTTCCTCTTCTTATACCATACCCAGCCTTCAGAGCAAGTGTGTGATCTGTCTGAAGAGACGGTGAAGCGCCCGCGCCTGATTCACAACCGTAGAAATGGGTTCTCTGCACTCTTGACATGGACAGGATGATCGCCTAGCCTGTGCCGGGCCACAGCCAGGCCTCATGTCTCATATCCCTCCTCTCGGGCCATGTATCTCGTCCAGATGGATGATGTGGGAATTCCCGCTCCCTGAATGGTTGATCAGGAGCTTGGTTTCATGGAAGAAGCCGGTGGCTTCTTGGTGATAAACACATTCCCGAACATTTTCTCAATATTCCTTTATTTTGACAAATGGTGTTCCGATATATGTCGGTAGTGCCGAACAGGCGACAGCCTGATCGGCATTTTCTGAATCAACCGTCTTTCCACATGGGGGGCTCATGCCAGGGTTGAGTGATATTTTAGGGTGGTTTTCGAGTGATTTAGCCATCGATTTAGGGACGGCGACGACACTGGTCTATGTTCGTGGTAAAGGCATCGTCCTGAGTGAACCCTCGGTGGTGGCCATCGAAAAACAATCGAACACGGTCTTGGCCGTGGGTGTTGAAGCCAAACGCATGGTGGGAAGGACGCCGGGTAATATTGTGGCGATCCGCCCGATCAAAGAAGGGGTCATTGCCGATTTCGCCATGACCGAGCGCATGTTGCATTATTTTATTACCAAAGCGCATAACCGACGGGCGTTCGTCAGGCCTCGCTGTATTATTGGTGTACCATCCCGTATTACCGAAGTTGAGCAACGGGCCGTCCGTGAATCGGCCAGCCAAGCCGGCGCCCGGGAAGTCTATCTCATCGAAGAGCCGGTTGCGGCAGCAATTGGAGCCGGATTACCGATCACGGAACCTTCGGGGAACATGGTGGTCGATATTGGAGGAGGTACCACCGATATTGCTGTTATTTCCCTTGGGGGCATTGTCTGCAGCGAGTCGGTGAAAGTGGCAGGTGATTCCATGGATGATGCCATTATGAGTTATATCAAGCGACGGTATAACCTTCTGATCGGTGATCACATGGCGGAAAAGGTGAAGATCGAAGTCGGATCTGCCTATCCGTTAGAACAAGCCAAAACGATGATGGTCAAAGGGCGGGATATGATTTCGGGTATTCCCCGGACGGTAGTGGTGAATGATTCCGAGATTCGAGAAGCATTGGAAGATCCCATCCATGCCATAGTGAATGCCTTACGGAATGCGTTGGAGAATACGCCGCCGGAATTGGCCGGAGATATTATCGATAAGGGAGTGGTGATTACCGGCGGGGGTTCGTTGTTGCCGGGAATTGCCACGCGGTTTCAGGAAGAAACCAATCTGCCCATTATTACGGTGGAGGATCCTTTGACCTCCGTGGTGTATGGCGTGGGAAAAGCTCTGGATGAAGTCGATTTATTTCAAAAGATTCAAAAATTTTAATGGTTGGCTAGGGCAGGACAACCGAGGCATTAGGTGCGATCTGAAAAATCTTACCTTGATGACCGATCACATAGAGTTCTCCCTCACGATCTTCCCCAAAAGACGAGATTCGTAGTTCCGTATCCAGCAGTTGTGTGGTCTGCCCGTCGCGATAACCCCAGATTTCTCCGGTACAATAATCCCCGAACACATAGACCCCTTCTAAGGAAGGCACGCGTTTCCCACGATAGACATAGCCCCCGGTCACCGAGCATCGTCCCTGTTCGTGCCGGTATTCTGTGATCGGCGTGACCACATCCTGGGCCGATTCGCAATTCTTGGCGGGATTGAAGCAGTGGTTCCCCTCTAAGAGTCGCCATCCATAGTTTTTCCCTTTTGCAATTACATCGATTTCTTCCCAAAGGTTCTGTCCGACATCCCCCGCCCATAAGTCCCCGGTCTGGCGGTCAAAGGAAAAGCGCCAGGGATTGCGAAGGCCAAGCGCAAAGATTTCAGGTTGGCCCGGTTGTCCAACAAAGGGATTGTCGGCAGGGATGCGGTAGGGAGGCGGTCCATCCACATCAATCCGGAGGAATTTACCCAGCAATGACTTTCGATCTTGCGCTCGATTCTCCGGATCACCGCCTGCTCCGCCATCTCCCGTTCCAATATACAAAAATGCATCGGGGCCAAAGGCGATCATGCCTCCGTTATGGTTGCTGTAGGGTTGTGGAATGACGAGTCGGATGGTTTCTTGTGGCTCCGCTCGGGCGGGGTCGGATGATACGTGGTATTCGGCAATCACCGTGGCCCCGTCTTGTGCCCTGGTGTAGTTAACAAAAAACCGGCCATTTTTCGAGTACTGAGGATGGAATGCCAGGCCCAGGAGGCCTCGTTCCCCTCCCGTGGAGAGCTTTTCAGCGATATCGATAAAAAGAGACGGATTCCGTTGGCCTGGAGTCACGATGATAATGCGGCCATTCTGTTCTACCGCGAACAAGCGATTGGTCTGATCCGGACTGGCGGTGAGAAAGACCGGCTTGGAAAAGTCGTGTTCCACCAGGGGGTTCAATCCAATGGGGCCTTTGACAGGGGCAGGTTTTCCAGAAAGACTCCAGCCCGAGGTTGCCCAAAGTCCTACCGCTATCCCTATGACGATTCCCATCATCACGGGGCCCGGGTGTCTATGAAGGGCTGCGGGAGGATGGGATGGTCGATTTCGGGATTGGATTGAGCGGAATAGGGATTGCCCGGGAAATCGATGCCTTGTTATAACTTGAGAAGCCATAACGGTAACGTGAAGGAGTGTAAGATGATTTTAAAGTATGAGTCCGATATCTTAGATGATGAAAATGCCCGAGGAAATTTTTATCATGTTTGTCAGGGAAAGGTCCAGGACACGCCGGTCGGCATTCCACCTGAAGATCAGCCCTATGAATGCCCTGCGTGTGGCATCGATCTGGAACAGGAAGACTTTTTGTTAGCGCAACAACGAGGGTGGTCATAATGTCGGTTGAGACCGCACCCACCTTAGGCAGGGAGGACGGTATGCATTTACCACGTAGCCAGGGAAGAAAAACGGTATCGGTCATGCGCGGCCTCATGATGCTCTGCCCGGCATGTTACGACAGCATTCATGAAGAAAACTTGGTGGATGAAAAAAACTATGTGGCGGATCATGAAACATTTTTTGACGTGATTTGTCCAGGCTGCGAAGATTTGAATCGTCCCCTCATCGACGATATGCTGGGCAGTTCGGAATAGCCCCGGTCACCTCTTGATCGGGCATGCTGAACGGGTTCTTTTCCCCCATACGACCGGGAGTTCTATCCGGCCTCCCGACTTTCTCGGGTTCGTTTATTCTTCCTAATCCAATCTAAAGGTCCGCATTTGCCCTAAGGCATCACGATTTTGTTTTAATGAGATCACCTGCGCATGCAGTTTGAGATAAAGACCGCAAAATCCACTGAACTTTTTGTGCCGCCACTGCAGAAACTGATCTGACGGCCTATCCCATCCAATTGTTCAATCCATTCGCCTTTTCAGCCACTTCCTGGGCGTGAACTTCCTGTCTTTGTTCGTTTCCTTAACTACTGTGTAGATGTGACCGATAAGAAGATGAGGGTTAAAAGTCGTCGTGAAGATTCCCGAGCAGGAGGTGTCCGATGGGAGGCTTCAGAGCTGGTCCACTGATCTTTGCGGTCTTTGGGTTTTCATCCATTTTCCTGATTTCTTCCCCCCCTCCAACGTTGTCGTGTGATTCTTTACTCAATCCTTCAGCCTTTCAGGTTACGACCTTCACTCAAAATACTCTCCTTCCCAATGGAATGATGGCCATTCGGTATCCGGAAACGGAGCAGGAGGCCGCTCCGCATGTCAGTGTGCATCGAGTGCTGATGGTGATTCCTGGACTACAGGAATCCCTTCCTGAAGCCTCGGATATGCACTATCGAATCGTTGAAGGGGATGGCACGATTGGATGGATAACCTACATCCTTTCGGCCCAGGCACTTTTCTATGGTGTGGGTGAAGATTCGTTAGGGTTTCCCGAAAAGATTTGGATTGATCCTGAAGAAGATGGCTTGAATGGTAATGAACATATCAATGGCAGAGAGCCTGATTCAGGGAAATGAGAGTGACATCTGCTACCTAAGATAGGCTTCCGGACTGCCTAATTCATCGAGCAGGCGCCTGGTCCACGGGGATCTCCGCAGGATCCGCAACTGCCTTGATCAACAATGTTCATTCCACTGCCTGTCCCGCCAACGGCAAATCCCGTCAACTGTTTCTCTAGGCTAGAGGCCTGACATTCCGGACATTCCGGGATGGTTGAGCCATGGACAAGCATCTCAAATTGATGCGAACATTCTTGACACCTATAGGCAAAAATCGGCATGGGTTCTGGACCTCCTTTTGAGTGAAATGGTACATCTAGTATAGGCGATCATGTGAGATGAGGACAATGGAGGTTCGCGAAAGGGAGTGGCCTACGGTCATGATGGAGAAGGAGAAAAAGATGTATCAAGAAGAGGAATCATTTAATCTAAGGTTTTCCCTGGAAGCCAACTTCCCGGATGAATATGAGGGCGAGGAGGATGAGCGAGCATGGCTCGCGCATTGGGAAGAAACCGTGAAGCCTGCTATTGTAAAAAGTATATTTCGCACATTGGAGCAGTACCCTGACTGGGTGGCCCGGTTTCGCAACCGAGGGAAGGCAGCTACGGACGAAATTGAAATTGTTTTAGAAAAAACCTATACCGATTCTTCATTGAATTAACCCCATGATGTTCTGGTCATTCGCCAAACGATCTGTGATTTTCGGCATCGCTTGGGCGTGTATGACCGGATGGCCTCTCTTCCTATATGCGCAGAATCTCACCTATTCCCCCACGCCGAGTAATCCGGTTGGGCGTGCTCCGCAAGCCATTACCGCGGGAGATTTCAATGGGGACGGATTGTCGGATATCGTGACGGTTAACGGCACATCCGACGATGTCTCAGTGCTATTAGGCAACGGCAATGGCACGTTTCGGTCGGCTGTGTCTTTTGGAGTCGGGAAAATTCCGCTGGCGGTGGTTGCCGCCGATATGGATGGCGACGGCCTCCTTGATTTGGTCCTGGCATTAAGCGGCGCTGATCAGGTGGTTGTGCTGAAAGGTGAGGGTACAGGCCTGTTCCAGAAGCTGGCCAGCCAGAAGGCAGGCAAGGGGACGACATTTTTAGCAGTCCGGGATGTAAACGGGGACGGGTGGAGTGATGTCGTGGCGGTAAATAGCGGACGATTTGGTTATTACCCGCCTTTTGATCTCTCAGTGCTCTTGAACGATGGGAAGGGCGGACTGTTGGCCCCTGTGACCTATGAACAGGACGGGCGAGACGGAATGTTTCCTACCGGAGTGCTGGTCGAGGATCTGACAGGCGATGGAAAACCGGATCTGAGCGTGACGTGGAGTCAGCCGAGTTGGCGATCCCCGAACGGGCTTGTTTCCATTCTGAAGAATACCGGTGATGGGAAGTTTGTCCTTGAGAAGGAACTCAAGCCGGGCTTCACCTTAAGCTCGATCCAGGGTGCCGACATCAACCATAATGGATTGGTGGACCTCGCGGTGACCAGTCTCTTTTCGGATTCCGTACGCCTTCTGCTTCAGCGCGAGGGGGGATCGTTTACCGAACTGGATCCCATTAAGGTGGGTTTTGCGCCGGTGGGAGTGGTGTTTCGTGATTTCGACGGAGATCAAGAGATGGACATGGTTGTGGTCAATCGTGATTCCAATAGTTTGTCGATTTTATTGGGGAATGGAGCCGGACTTTTTACCTCGGCGGGCCATTTTGGTGTCGGAGCCACGCCTTCAGCAGTGGTAGTGGAGGATTTTGATCAAGACCAATTTCCCGATCTGGCCACGGCCAGCACGAATGTCGATGGCGTGTCGGTCCTGCTTAGCGGAGATGGGGCTATCCCCCTCCCAAGCTTGAGCACGGATGTCATGGTCTTTGAGATGGAGTCGGGTCAGGAGGCGAATCCTTCATCCTCTCATCACATGATGCGCGTCTCCAACATCGGGTTGGGGCTGCTCAAAATCGTGGAGGTGAAGATTACCGGCAATGAAGCAGACGCCTTTTCTGTTGCGGATAACACCTGCGCGGATGTGACCTTGCATACAGGCGATTCGTGCACCCTCCAGGTCGGATTCGCTCCACACGAACCGGGAACCCACCATGCCATGCTCACGATTCACGATAATGCCAGCGGTAGTCCGCGACGCGTTGTGTTAAAAGGCCTGGTGAAAAGTTAGGAAAGCGCGTTCATTAGGATGCATGTATAGCTGAATCAGCCCCTCTTACCCTCCCTTCCCTTCGCGCAATTTGATTTCTGCGCTTCAAACCTTCCCCATAATCCGGTATGCTCTCTTTCCATTCCTTGAATGGTCTGTTGAATATTTCAAACACCTTGCTGTTTCATCAGCATATGAATACCCAAGGCTTACCAGAAAAAATAGTGGAGTGTTCAAAAAGGCTCGTCCAGTCCTGCCATGAGTCATGTCGAAGGGAAGGCCGCAGCCAATTGGACGAGCGGAGCGTACGGAGGCGTACGTGAGCATGGCCAGGCGGCGAGAACGCCGCTGGCGGCATTTTTCAACACTCCCCTGAAGAAGAGTGTGTTTGATGTCGACTTCCGGTCAATCCAGTCAAAATGTGTGGGTAGGGATAGATATTGGGGGGACCTTTACCGACTTTGTGGTCTATTCCTCCTCGGATCAATCTCTTCAGCGATTTAAAATTCTTTCGACCCCGGCCGATCCTGCTGAAGCGGTCCTGCAAGGGTTAGCCCAACTTCCTCACCATCCTGGTCGTCATATTGTGCATGGTTCCACCGTCGCCACCAATGCCATTCTGGAGCGCAAAGGAGCGCGGACGGCCCTCATTACGACAAAAGGCTTTCGCGATGTGCTGCTGATCGGACGGCAAAATCGTCCTGAGTTGTACGACCTGTTTCCTGTCATTTCTCAGCCCTTAGTCCCGCGTGAATGGTCATTTGAAATCTCGGAGCGGGTGGATTGTGAAGGGAACATCCTGACGCCTCTTAAGGAACAAGGTCTCGTCTCAATTCTTGAAATGTTACGGCATGAGGCGATTCAGTCGGTGGCCGTATCGTTTCTGTTTTCCTTTGTGAATCCTGCTCATGAGCAATGGGTGACAAGGCGATTGCGTGACGAAGGATTCTTTGTGACGGGTTCCTCCGAAATCCTGCCGGAATTTCGGGAATATGAACGAACCAGTACGACGGTGGTGAACGCCTATGTGTCTCCGGTTCTTGATACCTATTTGGGCCGGTTAGAACGGGAGATAAAACCGACCGAATTTCATATTGTCCAATCGAACGGGGGGCGTATTTCCGTCGCCCAGGCGCGAGGGCATGGCGTCCGTTCCATTCTGTCTGGTCCGGCCGGGGGTGTGGTGGGCGCGCGATACCTGGCAGGGTTGGCGGGCTTCACCCGGATTCTGACGTATGATATGGGCGGGACGTCCACAGACGTGGCGTTGGTTCATGAGACGATTCATGTCACGACCGAAGCCCAAGTCGGGGGAAATCCCATTCGTGTGCCGGTCATCGATATTCATACGGTCGGTGCCGGAGGTGGCTCTCTGGCCACTGTCGATGCGGGCGGCAATCTTCGTGTGGGACCTCAAAGTGCCGGAGCTCAACCGGGTCCGGTGTGTTATGGGCGGGGCGGGACCATCCCGACGGTCACGGATGCTCATGTAATTTTAGGGCGATTGCCGACAGACGGGTTTTTAGGTGGCCGGATGAGATTGAATATCGAGTCGGCGCAACAGGCGTTTGATGAACTGAGCCGGCAGATGGTTTTGGCCCCTCGTTCCGGCTTGGATGTCCGGCAGACCTTGGCCTTGGGTATGATCCAAATTGCCAATGTCCATATGGAGCGCGCACTGCGTGTCATTTCAGTGGAGCGGGGAGAAGATCCCAGGGAAACCGTCCTGGTGGCATTCGGTGGGGCCGGCGGATTACATGCCTGCGATCTGGCCAGAGCACTGGGTATTCCACACGTGCTGGTGTCGCCCATGGCCGCCACGCTCTCTGCTCTGGGCATGTTGGCTGCGGAGGTGCAATTGGATTATGTCCAGACGGTGATGCTGCCGGGAGACACGCCGATTGAGATCCTTGAGCGGTGCACCCAACCGTTGGTTGATCAGGGGCAAAAGGACTTGCATCGGGAAGGGGTGGATCCTGACCAATGGGTTCTCTCTCGAACCGTCGATGTGCGTTATGTCGGTCAATCCTTCGACTTAGCGGTGCCGCTGACTTCAATGTTCCGCGAGGAATTCCATCGAATTCATTGTGCGCGCTATGGCTATAGTCAGACAGAGACTCCAATCGAAATCGTGAATGTACGCGTCCGGGCAGTCGGCCATGTGACGCCGCCCACCATTCCCACCAGGCCGCTAGGGTCAGCGGATCCGACTGCAGCTCAGTGGGAAGATCGTCCGGTGGTCCTGCCTCAAGGGATGCAACCGGTCCCGCATTATTGGGGAGCCCGCTTGCGTCCCGGACATGAAATCCATGGACCTGCCATTCTGGCTCTGGATGATACCACCATCTATCTTGGACCCACGGATCACGCAGCGATTGATACCTATTCGAATATTCTCATCAAGGTTGGAGCCACCGATGGATGATCCCATTCGCACTGAAATGATGAAGCACCGGTTGGTGTCCGTGGCGGAGGAAATGGGCGCTCGTCTGCAGAGAGCCGCCTTCTCGCCCAACATCAAAGAACGCTGTGATTTTTCCTGTGCGGTGTTTGATGCATCCGGAAACCTGGTCGCGCAAGCGGCGCATATCCCCGTTCATCTTGGAGCCATGCCCTTGTCGGTGCAAGCCTGCCTTGAGTCGTTGACGTTGGCGCCTGGCGATGTGGCCATGGTCAATGATCCCTATCGCGGGGGCACACATCTTCCCGATCTCACCGTGGTGTCGCCCGTGTTTGTGGAAGACACCTCTCCTCCCACTCTCTTAGGGTTGGTCGCCAATCGCGCGCACCATGCCGACATTGGGGGAATGTCGGCGGGGTCGATGCCGTTGTCACAGGAAATTTTTCAAGAAGGACTCATTATCCCTCCGGTAAAACTCATGGTGGGCGATAAAAAAAATGATGACATCTGGCGGATGTTATTGGCGAATGTCCGTACTCCAGAGGAACGCATGGGTGACCTCCAGGCTCAATTGGCCGCGAATCAGATTGGAGGTGAACGGATGCGAGCGATGGCTGAACGGTTTGGCGTGCAACCGCTGCTCGCGGAAATGGATGCCCTGCTTCGTTACAGCGAACGCATGACCCGCCAGTTAATCAGCACGTTACCCAATGGCTGCTACCGTTTTGAAGATGCTCTGGATGACGATGGATTCACTGAGAAACCTGCCGACATTCGTGTGGCCATCATGATTGAAGATGAACAGGTCACGGTGGATTTTTCTGGAACCGATGCGCAACGGCCTGGTAGCATCAATGCGGTCTATCCGGTCACGTTGTCCGCAGTGGCCTATGTGTTCCGATGTGTGTTGGGTTTGGATATCCCTGCCAATAGCGGATGTTTGCGGCCGATTCACGTCATTGCGCCGGAAGGCACGCTGGTAAATGCCCGGCGTCCTGCTGCGGTGGCGGCCGGAAATGTCGAAACCTCCCAGCGAATTGTGGATGTTTTACTTGGAGCCCTGGCGCAAGCCTGTCCTGATCGCATTCCGGCGGCCAGCCAGGGCACGATGAATAATCTCACCATCGGTGGATGGGATCAACGACACAACCGGCCCTTTGCCTATTACGAAACCATCGGGGGTGGTATGGGTGCGGGTCCTCAATTCGATGGGGCGAGTGGCCGCCACTCACACATGACCAATACCCTGAACACGCCGGTCGAAGCGGTTGAGTACGCCTATCCCTTTCGAATTGCGCGATATGCCTTGCGGGACGAGTCTGGAGGGAACGGTCAGCATCAAGGCGGAGATGGAATCGTGCGGACATACGAATTTCTTCAGCCTGCCGAGGTGACGCTGTTGTCCGACCGACGGATTACCAAGCCCTATGGATTGGAGGGGGGCGCACCGGGACAACCGGGTCGAAATCAATTGAAGCAAAACGGAATCGAAAAAGATGTCAGTGGAAAATGCTCCTTCCCCGTTGAAGCCGGCGACCAACTCACCATCGAAACTCCCGGCGGCGGTGGTTTCGGAGAAATCTGAAGCTGTCCCACTGAGACGTCTCTACAGCTAACCGATCCAAATTTATGGTTCTGGCGTTACAACTTTACGATGTGTGTCGGGAATCCATATTGGGGACTGCTAGTCAAAATGCATTGGAAGGTGAGCGCATCACAATGGTGCATCCAACTTACGCGTCAAATTGATTTTTGGTGTTGCCGGGTTTCGCCCCGGCAGGCGAGGTCCTTTTGTTTCGGCAAAAGGCCCCAAAACCAGTGACGCTCCGTCTGGCCTTACTAGAAGGGACGGACGCAGGCATCCAGAGGGCGGACCAACTCGCGCTGCTCAAACAAGGTCCGCCACCTGATAAGAGCGTCCTCCCTAGGGCCAGACGGCAGGCGTCGGACCATAAAATTTGTGGCACTGCCAGCTGTTAAGGTAGTGAAATGCCACTCTGTCAGCTATCGGGTTGACGAAATTCAGGGAATAACTAGAATGCCGGTTGCCGTGGAGATTTTTACATAAACAATCGGTGCAAGAAACCTAATTCCAAAAATCTACAAACCTACTGAAATTCAGGCCACAATTCCCGATGTAAAAAAACATAAAGCCATGTCGGGTATCTTTATCTGTTATCGAAGAGAGGATAGTATCGCCTATGCGGGGCGGTTGTTTGATCAGTTAGCCGACCGCTTTGGAGAAGAGTGGATCTTTATGGACATCGATACGATGAAGGTCGGGCTGGATTTTGTGGAGCAAATCGAAAATGCCGTCCAATCGTGTCACGTCTTGATCGCCGTCATCGGGAAGAACTGGGTAAATATACAAGATGAAGAGGGACATCGACGTTTAGAGAATCCGGAAGATTTTGTCCGGGTCGAAATTCAGGCGGCGCTTGATCGGAACATTCCGGTTATCCCGCTACTGGTCGGAGGCGCGGGAATGCCCAAAGCCTCGGAGTTACCTGAGCCCATAGCCAAACTGGCTCGACGTCACGCGATGAAAATGAGTGATGAGCGGTTTCGTGCCGATGCCACTCGATTAATTGAACAGATCAGCGAATATGTGACAGGGGCCGAATCTGAACCTCCGCAAGAACTGGAACAGCCGCAGCTGTATCCACCGCCTCCACCTCCGCCAGAGACGGAATCGGCAATACCCGAAGGGATGGTCCTCATCCCCAAGGGGTTGTTTTTGTATGGTGAAGAGCGAGGTCGAGAAAATATTCCTTATGATTATTTTATGCATATCTATCCGGTGACGAATGATCGCTACAAAGAGTTCATGCTGGCCAATGGCTATGGCGCACAACAACTTTGGTCGGAAGAGGGGTGGGCCTGGAAGCAGGAAAAACAAGTAAATCAGCCGGAATATTGGACTGATCCCAAGTGGAACAAGGCTGAACACCCTGTTGTAGGCGTCAGCTTTTTTGAAGCGGAAGCCTATGCCTCCTGGGCAGGCAAGCGCCTGCCCACGGAACAAGAATGGGAGAAAGCCGCGAGGGGGACGGATGGTCTGGAGTATTCCTGGGGAGATGTCTTCGATACGACGAAATCTAATTCTAAAGAATCTGGTATTGGTGCAACCACGCCGGTCACGACATACACGAAGGTCATCAGTCCTTCTGGTTGTTTTGACATGGCCGGGAATGTGTGGGAATGGTGTGCAAGCTGGTATGATCAAACCTTCAACCAGCGTGTGCTCCGAGGCGGTTCTTGGCTTAGCTCACCGGACTTCCTCAGGTCATCGTTCCGGAACAGGGACTTCACCGTCAATCGGGGCAACACCTTTGGTTTTCGTCTTGCCCAGGACATTCCTTAACCCTTTGCGCTTTATCCTTTTACCCTTTTCTCTTTCTTGATCTTCTCTTTGGTCCTCCCAGGTCCCATGCATGTATCTGCCAAAGTTGGGGTGAGGTGAACGGCTCCCTATCGAAAATATTTTATTTGGAAGGACGGAAGGGATATTCCCAGATGGAGAAGCTCGTGGTATGCTTTCTTCGATCATATTGAAGGGCAAATTTCAGATTGAAACGTGGTGTCGTTAGGGTTTTTTATAGAATAAGCTCTTGGCTGAAAATTTGTCTCGTGACCCCTGCCTATAGAATAAGGAACTTCCATCCCGCGAACGTGTGTTCTCTTTCATGGCCGAGCTGAAACCCGGGAATCGGGTTTCACTCATCGATTCCTGCAACGAGCTATTGCTCGCCTCTTTCCCACATTAGTTGTGTCCCTTTCGACGCATCCTCCGGGTCCCGCTAAACAACACTTCAGGCATTATGGTGTATCGGGACCTGGGATTTCCCACCGTACGTTACCAAGATATCTCAAACGAATATCCCGTCTGCCATCAGACCGGAAAAACTTTGCGCCGGGGATCAAGGAGTCTGGTTTCGGGCACGTGAATGGTTCCGGAATTCTCTTAAGATTTTCTGGATATTTTGTCGATGTAGTTGATGGTTTTTGGACTTTTGGCTCGGCGACTTTAATTCCCTTTTAATCACCATTGTCACAGGAGTGGAATGTGCAGACCAGTTTGGTTGATTCCGGGTTTGAAAATGAGAAAGTTTCTGTTCTGGCATGTGCTCCATCGCTTCGCCATGAGTTGTCGGTGGCTGATTGTCGTGGTCTGACCCCAAAACTCGAGCAGTTCCTGGCCGGTCGTCCTGAGACACCGTTTTTAGCCCTGGACCTTGATCAGGTCCGAAAGAAGTATCTAGAGCTTCAAGGAGAATTTCCTCATGCAGCGATTCATTTTGCGGTGAAAGCCAATCCTGCCCCGGAAATTATTCAACTGTTAGCCACGTTGGGCTCACGATTTGATATTGCAAGCCGGTATGAACTGGATTTGTGTTTGTCTCTCGGGGTTCCGGCCACCTGGCTGTCGTATGGCAACACGGTTAAAAAAGAGGTGGATATTGCGTATGCCTTTGGCCGCGGGGTCAGGCTCTTCGCCTTTGACAGTGAGGCCGAACTCGAAAAATTGAGTCGACAGGCGCCTGGTGCGGGAGTGCAGTGTCGAGTCCTGAGCCAAGGGAAACACGCGGATTGGCCTCTTTCTAGAAAATTCGGCTGTGACTTGGCCATGGCGTATGATTTGCTCCTCAACAGTCGTAACCTCGGGTTGAACCCCCTGGGAGTGACGTTCCATGTGGGGTCTCAACAAACCGATCCGCAGCAATGGGTCGAGCCTCTTGCGGAGGCTGCGGAATTGTACCGCCAATTGAGGAGACAGGATCTTGAGCTGGAATGGATTAATATTGGCGGAGGACTTCCGGCTACCTACCAAACGACCCTTCGGCCATTTTCGCACTACGCCCAAACCATTCAACAGGCTCTACAGCAATCATTTGGTGTCACACCTCCTCAACTGATGATTGAACCCGGTCGGTTTCTGGTGGCGGATGCGGGAGTGATCCAGAGCGAGGTTATCCTGGTGGCTCACAAATCCCGAGAAGATGTCCGGCGATGGGTGTATCTTGATATTGGTAAGTTTGGGGGTTTGGCTGAAACGATGGATGAATGTATTAAGTACCGCCTACGCACCCTTTGTGAGGGTCCAACGGGACCGGTGATTTTGGCGGGTCCCACTTGCGACAGCGCGGACGTGTTATATGAAAAAACCTCCTATGAGTTGCCCCTGAATTTGGCTATCGGTGATCGAATCGAAATTTTAAGTGCCGGTGCCTATACCAGCAGTTATGCGTCGGTGGGGTTTAATGGATTTCCCCCCTTGCGGACCTACTGTCTTTAATGGATAGCCCGGTTAGTGTAACGGGCTCATTCCATTGGTCATCGGGATACGTAGGCCGTTGATTTATTTCCCTTGGTTTCCTACCGTCTTTTACTGATTCAGATAGTGCTGCAGGGCGGTTTCGTCCAAGGACTGAAAAGTCTGGACCATGTCCTTCCTGGTGAACGAAGAAGACTGCCTAAGTTTCAGGCAAAGAGGAGAGGGTAAATTGTATTAATTGTTCCTTTTTTAATACATATAGAATGCTAGGATCTTTTTTTCGAATAACTAGGGATTTCACTAGTTGTGCATGAGGTGGAAAGTCTTATTTACTCTTTATAAAGAGCACTGAAATATTTGTTGGGAGAATCATCCCTATGATAGGGGGGATAGAAACCAGGGAGGGGCCATGTCCAGGGAACGTTGGTCAAAAACTATGTGGGAAGAATTTCTGAGCAGGATTTTTTCAGGGGATCATGTCTCGTTTATTCCCCATAAAATCTTTCGCTGGGATGAAAATGGAATCTATCGGGATTGTTTTTTCCCTGTTCCCTGTCAACACCTTTTAGGTGGAGAGCACCTCCTTGGACGGACCATCAATGAGGTCCTACCTAAAGATTCAGCCAGAAGTTTGAAAAAAGCCCTGACCAAAACTCTGAAAACCCAACGGCCGCAGGATGTTCAATTGGTTTTTCCTACTTTGGGAAAGACGGTTGTCGCGGTGGTCCGGTTATTTCCTTATGAGTCTGAGGCATTGGGCTTCGTGACAGATCATTTCCTAGATGGTTGTCCCGTCATCTCGGTTTCCCCGCAGGATCCCTCCTTGGCCTTTCTGAAAAGCTCTTCGACTTATTCCATGTAATTCGTGTGTGAGAAATCCTCTGAAAATTTCTCCCGATGATCGGGCTGGCAATTGGTGGGAATTCTCTGCGGTTGTCATGACAGGGCTGCTGCATCTTGTATTCAAGAGTCTTGATGCAAAGGGACTTTTCATAGCCTTGGCCGTCATCAGTTGGATGAGCTATGTGGTCTGGAAGGTTCGGCAAGATCCGACGAGGTGGAAAGGTTGGGGATTTCGCACCGACAATCTTCGACAAGCTTTTATGTGGCCATCGGTGTTATTTGCCCTGTCGGGATTAGCCATGGCCTGGTATGGCATAGTGGGCGGTCGAGGGCTCTGGCAAGGCCACATGCTGTTGCTGTTGTTCCTGTATCCTTTGTGGGGAATTCTCCAGCAGTTTCTTGTGCAGGCGTTGGGTGTCGGTAATCTCCTGAAAATCTTTCCTCAGCATGGCCTGTGGCTGGCCATGCCCATTGGGGTGATTCTGTTTGCCCTGGTCCATTTCCCCGACTGGTGGTTGATGCTGGCCACCGGCCTTATGGCCTGCTTTTTTATCCCGTTCTATACCCGTGATCGAAATCTTTGGCCACTGGGGCTCTATCATGGCTGGCTGGGCACGTTTTTTTATCTCTGGGTTCTTGGCCGTGACCCCTGGGTAACTGTTTTCGGAAGATAGCCAGCCACTTGACGAGTTTGATGAGAGCGGAGTAGAAAAAGGACCATTGTTGTCGATGTGAAGGGAGAGGTATGGCTATGGAAAATAATCCGCTCGTAATTTCTGATCAAGAACGGTTGCAGCTTTTGTATGAACGGTTTCGGGATGTGTGTTTGGTGGAAAAGGAAGTGTGGACGGAAATCTATATGCCCCGGCAAACGGAGAAGGGCATGGTGCTCACCAATCAACACGAATGTTATGAAGTGATCATTGATGATGAATCGGTTGAAAATGCACTGGAGGCCAATATTCCCTTAGGGTCGAAGGCGTTGGGCGCGGCGATTCAGGAGTATAAAGACCATATTTCGTTTCGAAAGAAATAGTTCGTACATTCGAGCGAGGTGCATCAAAGCCTGATGGTTACCGCCATGACTATTGCCAGCTCTTCTCCAGCCCGGCTATCAAGGTTCTGCAGGGTGCAACCGGCTTAACCCGGCCCTCATTCGGATTTCTTTAGTTCGAGGATTTAAAAATATTGAAGCGTTTCCCCCTCTGCTTTTTTGGGCAGAGGGGGAACAATGGAGATGACCCTGAAGCGAACGGCGTCTTTTTTAGCCCTGACACGTTCTTTGATTGGGGAGGGGTTAATTACGTTGCTGCAATCGCTTCTTTTGCAGGCGCTGTGACTTTTGCGGCAGCAGGCGCTACCTTTTTGGCTTTTTCGGTATCCTGATAGGCTTTGTCTTGCGCCATCCAATCATGTCTGAGTTTTTCAGAAATGATTTTTGTGCTTTCCAACATTTCCGGGATTTTGGTCAGGGTTTTGTCATGGGCTTCCATGGCGAAGCCGATGTGGTTCGAGCTGTATTGATCGAATTGCACGCGAATGATTTCCACGTTCGGAAGAATATCCGAAAACCGTGCGGTATAGGTTTTTCCCTTCGCCGTTAAGCTTTTTCCGTCTTCTTCCACCAGGGCCTCGGTGCCTGCCGGTACATTCTTTCCGGTAAATTTATGCAACTTTCCAAAATCTCCAATGGCATAGCGTATTATTTCGGTTCCCATGTGACCCACCCCTTGTTGTGTGTTGATGATAAGAGCCTTGGACTAGACAGACGGGGTGTGAGTGTATTTGGCGTTGTGGTCCAGACAAAGACACCATACATTCCGGTATGTCTCGAATGAGTTTATTATGAAGCCTCCCGGGCTAGAGAGCAATGGGTCAAATTTCCTAAAAGGTGAGTGGAACCTCCCCTCAACAGCCTTCCCGCAGGAGTCGACCTGCGTTAAGTAGAGGCCCTATGGGGTCACTTGCAGTATGTGTTGATGTCAGACCACTCAGCGTGAAACGGGAAGGTTCGATAGGTCATGGAGGCTGGTGGCAGCAAGGACTTCAGGTGTGCCAGGCGGTCTTGGGTCGCTGGATGGGTCGAGAGATAACGAATGACGTCGTTTGCAGGTTGTTCTTTCCCAAGTTTAGCGAAAAATGTGATCATCCCATCGGGATTAATCCCCGCCCGTTGTAATAACCGGAATCCCTGTTCATCGGCTTGGTCTTCCGCCTCACGGCTATAGGACAGGGTCTGAAGAGTTTGGGCGGCTTGGAGTGCATACGCCACCATGCCGCTGGCATCCCCGCTAAGGGCGGCGATGACGAAAGCCATCGACACATGCCGCACGATAAGGTGCATGGTGTGTCGAAGCAGAACGTGTTGAATTTCATGAGCCAACACCCCCGCGAGTTCTTCGGGTGAGGCGGTGTCTTGTAGGAGTCCACGAAAGACCATGACATATCCGCCCGGGGCAGCCATGGCGTTGACGACGGGGCTATCCACCACGGTCACCTGAAATTGATAGGGAAGGTGGTCGATGGAACTGGTCAGGGACGTCACTATGGAGTCGATCGCGTGAATCAGTTTCGGGTTGTGGCAAACCGGTTTTCCGGCTGTGACTTCCTGTTGAACAAATTGGCCCAACTGAATTTCCCAGGCAAGCGGAATGGCGGCGGTGATTGGTTGAGCCAACGAGGGAATACCCCAGGTGAAAATGCCATACACGATGGGGATGCTGGCGACTGCGGCCAGCACCGTCCAAAACACACGAGTGTGTCGTGTGCGGGGATGATGGAAATGACTGGCGTCTGATCCGCCATGCTCATGAATCGCCAGCAGAATTTTGGGGCTCGGGATGACCAGGGTTTCGCCAATTCCTGTCCCTCGCTCAAATCGTACTTCTTCTCCGGAATAGCGCCCCTGGGTCTGTCGAAGTTCCTGGTAGTTCCATGCCGTGGTTGTGTGGTCAGCAAAGTGAAGGGTCAGGCCGATACCTGTAATAGTAATGGTCACAAACTGTGGCACTACCGAATGCCCGTCATAATAGGACCCTTTCCATTCGGTGGGGTATGCCATGATCGAATTGGTTTAGCCTAAGGAACGCATGAATCGTCGATGGATGGAAAGATTAATACCGGGAGGATCAAAGCGGAACATGCACAATGGCCAAATTAGCCTAAATCAAAGCCAGCGTCAAAGTATCCCGCAAGCTCTTCTCCGGTGGGTGACGCATCCAGGGCTTCCTGTTCGATGCGTTGAAAATCTAACGGGCCTTGAAGGCTCAGATGATAATAAAGAAATTGGAAATTCCGGACCTGGACCCACGGCCAGGCTAGTCCAAACGTGAGAATGAGCATAAGGAAGTTCGTAATCCGCAACTCCATTAGATTCCATGTGGAGGCAGAAAAATGAAAATGCGCGTCTCCAAAATCTGAATGATTCCATTGGTACCGTTGCTTGGCTACCTGCAGGTAAAACCACGGAAGCAGCAGCGTGAGCAATCCGGTGATGAATAGGGAATTCAAAAAGAGGTCTCGCCAACCATCGGATGGCCATTGTGCGAGGAGGGACAGACCATCAGGTCCTGCGCTAATCCCGATAAGGGTGAACAAAATTATCATGATGAAGGCGAGGGATGTGACATAGATCCTCAAGAGCCCGCTTCCCGTTCCGGAATAGGTGAATCGGCGATTACCAAAGTAGGTGTGAGCAATGAGAAATTTTCGTCTGGCATTTTCGAAATACGGGTAATAGATCCCGGCGGTCAACAAGGTCAGTACGCTTCCCAGGACCCATATTTTCGTATATTCTTTCACCTGCCCCCGGAAGGAGAAACGAATCGTTCCCAACGAGGTTCGACTCAACCGATAACGATGCGATCCGACCACGGCGACAGGAATGAAGCACAAAGCCATGGTCCCCGCAAGCGCATTGGGAATCCAGGTTGGAATCTGGTCCCATATAAGGGGAACGAGACTGAGAAAAGCATAGGGAAGA
Source organism: Nitrospira sp. (assembly GCA_024760505.1). GTDB lineage: Bacteria > Nitrospirota > Nitrospiria > Nitrospirales > UBA8639 > Nitrospira_E. The sequence continues at coordinate 520,157 of CP058931.1, read as the reverse complement.
CCAAAAACCAAAAACGCTTTTGACCAGCCCTTCAATAATTCCTGAGGAGTTCCATGATAAGAAAAGCGAGTGTGGGCAAAACTGGTCTGACTGCTCAAAAATTGGCGAATACGCACTCTCCCCCAAAAAGAATACAGGCCAAGTGTCAGTAATGTGAAAAAGGTATTGACAATGAAAATGCCAAAGAGCGTTCGCCCCCGCCCCCAAAAAATGGGATGGTGGATGGGAAACAAATCGGAATCGTCCGACTCGTTGACCGGGCCGGAAGGGGGTATTCCGTGAAGGGCCTCGGTCTGGTCTCTCTGATCAGGGCTCAAAGTGGCCAAATCAGAACTACTTTCAGCCGAGGAGTCTGTTCTATGAGTGGTCAACGGCTCCTGAGATTCTGATGAAATGAAGGAACGATCTGTGCTGAGTAGTGGTTCATTGGAGTGGGTCACGGATTCCTGTTGTGGAGAATGAAGCGCGGCTCCACATTGCGAACAGGTCTCTCTACCATTTCTGACCGACCCGCATTTTGTGCAAAGCAACGCGGGCGTCAATTCCATTGAGCAGGCGCCTCCGTCTTGATGGGGCTCATTAGTGATGACCTTTCCGGATACAGGGTTTCACCTATCTGGGTCTATCGGTCCTATCTGATACAATCCTAAGGTTATTTTTCCAACTCAATTGTTTCGGGGGAGCGAGGAGATTTATGCAGAAGAGTATAGTCAAAATGTTTCTGATCATCATAAATGTTTGTGTTGCCGTGGGTTGTGCCGATCTCTCACATCAGATTCCTCAAGGGGAAGAGAATGGACCTGACCTCTCCCATCCGCCTCGACAACTTCAAGATCTTGCCGGGATCTGGGAGTATGCAGATAAAACCGGGTCCAATACCATCACCTTAAATGAAGAGGGGAAAGGGCATTATGAGTGGGAGGATGGCTGGTTTGAAACCCAAGAACTAAAGGATGGGGTATGGAAGGGCAAATGGATGCAAGCCGGTAACGATCGGGAAGGAGGGTTTGAGCTGAAGTGGTTAGATGATTCGCCGGTAGCTCAGGGACGTTGGTGGTACACCCGCATTGGCCAGGATCACAACCCTCTTGAGCCTGGAGGTACTTTTACCATGCAACCAATTTCCTCTCTCCATATTTCCGTGAAATAATCTCATGTCTTTTCCACCTTTCTGGTGAAGGCCTCACCTCCTTATAAAAAATTTCGTGTTTTGAATGATGTGTCATGGTATGGCATAGAGATTGCTGCGCTTATGCATTGGGTCGGTCTGAAAATCTTTACCCCTCTTTTTTGAGGAGCATCCTTATATGTCCCAATGCTTAAAGCGTAAGCCGGCTAGATGTTTTCAAGGTGTTTGTATATTACTCATTGTTGGATTCCAGATTTTTCCTTTTCCCGTCTTCCCAGCCGAGCTTGAGATAAATCGATTTTCCCAGGAAGGTCCTAGCCCTTTTTCAACGAACTTCCCGAACGGTGCCTCTCTAACCCACGGAGGATTGCCGGAAAATATTTTTATCGATAGCGATGGGAATATTATTCAAAAATTATCACATGGGCAGAAGCAGATAGTCGGACAAGCAATTTCAAGAATGTCGGGAAAGGCGAGCTCCATTGTCGCAATGGGTGGAAACTTGGATGCAACTCAACCGGTGATGAGCCCATTTCCAATTTCCTCCCTTTTGGCGAATCCTTTTGGTGCGGGCACTACTCAGTTTTCAACTGGTTTTCAGGTGTTTGATTCTCTCGGGGTTCCTCATGACTTTATGATTACATGGACCAAAATTTCGGGAAATACCTGGCAATATTACGGTCTTGCCAGGGCTTCTGAAGTGATGGTCACCGCAGGAAACAGTGATCCCAGTGCAGGATATGCATTGGTATTACAAGGCAAGCTTGGGTTTAACACGAGTGGATTTTTAGATACCGAGAGTGTTCCCCAATATTTTAATGCCAGTGGTAACGGAGTCGATTTTATTAACGGTTCCGAAAATGGGCAAATGTTGAAAATGGACTTCGGAACAAGTCTCACCTCTGATGGTGGTACCGGAGGCGACGGGATGTTGCAGCAAGGATCCCAATCCATTCTGCTCACGCTGTCTCAGGATGGATTTGCTCCGGGCATCCTTTCAGGAATAACGATAACTGAGAGTAGGGACATTCTCGGCTATTATGACAATGGACAGACAAAGGTATTTGGTCAGATGCTTCCAACGCTCACCCAACATCCGGACCCGAAGCCGAACAAGCATGATCGAGGGGATAGGAAACGCACAGAGGAACCTACTTCACATCCTGCAGGACGTATCCCCGCTACGATGAATGCGGTGCAAAGTGGAGTTTGGACTGTGGGACAATTTGGCACATGGCATGTCAATGTTGGCAACGACTTTGAGCATCCTGTGCCGGTACAAGATATTTCCTTAACGACCAAGAAGCCGTGGGCTTATACTCAATCCTTTCAATTTCAGCATGATGGTTATTCCGCAGAGGATTTAGTGTTGACCGTTCCACCGGGGAGTCGGCTCTTCATCCATCATGTATCATTGCAAAGTACTTCTTTGGATCTTTTGCCGGACATAAAAGATCCACAGGTTATTGCCTCCGTGCACGCGATGTTGCAAGATTTTCCAGTTATCTATCAACTGGGGCTTTCGGACGTTTTTCGAATGGATAAGGGAGATGTTCACCAAGTTCGTCATATCCTGAGCAAGCCAGTTGGCTTGTTTGCGGATACCAACACCCGAGTTCGTGTAGTCGTCGAGCGTAATTATGAAGGGAAACTACAGGAAGGAATAGTGAGCTTAACCGGCTATCTGGAGCATATCCCTTGATATTGCACGAGTTCTGTCTCCCGCTCTTCGGATCAAAAAACAACTTGCGCAAGGTAGAGGATTTGTGAATATATTGTAGAGAGTAGGATACGGTAAAAATAAAGAGCCCCGCCGCAAGCTGACGGGGTTATCGAAGAGTTAGAAGAGTTTCAGTGGTTGGGCATCTTCTTTGTGATAACCTTGCCGTTGGACATACCGCTCCACCGCGAGTTGGCGCGCTCGCCAACCGTCGCAACATAATACCCATCAATTTGCACCACCCGCTTTTGATCTTCCGGATAAACTCCAGAATAAGCCTGGTTAGTCCAACACGGGTTTCTGCTCACTTCCGGCAGGCTGGGTGTGAGGAGGGTTCTTTTCCCTCTCACGAATGTCCGGCGTTTTAACTAGGACAGCGTCTAAGGCTTCTTCAATCGTTTCCACGAATACGACGGATAATTCAGATCGCACAGCGTCAGGTACATCTTTCAGATCTTTTTCGTTGGCTTTGGGAAGGACAATGCGGCGCAACCCGACCCTGTGTGCCGCCAGAATCTTTTCTTTAATCCCGCCCACAGGCAGGACCAATCCGGTTAACCCAATTTCTCCGGTCATCGCCGTATCCTTCCTAACCGGGATTTTCAGTAAGAGTGAAGCCAGAGCGCTGGCCATGGTCACACCGGCGGATGGCCCATCTTTGGGAATGGCGCCCTCCGGCACATGAATATGCATTCCACTCTGTTTAAACACCGCGATATCCAAGCCCAGCGATTCGGCACGCGACCAGAGATAACTTCGAGCTGCTTGAGCTGATTCCTGCATGACATCGCCAATGTGACCGGTAATGGTGAGGTCGCTCCCTCCCGGGAGAAGGGCACTCTCAACATAGAGGACGTCCCCGCCGGTTTCCGTCCAGGCCATTCCGGTCGCTACCCCCAGGGGCAATGTTTTTCTGGCTTCCTCAGGCATAAATCGTTCGATTCCCAACCATTCCGGAAGGTCCACTTGGGTGATCGTGAGAGGTTCCTCCGGCTGGTCCGGCGGATGTTCTGCCAGCTTCAGCGCCACTTTGCGAGTTAACCGTCCCAACATCTGTTCCAATTGGCGAACGCCGGCTTCGCGGGTATATCGTTTGATGATATGGGGAATCACCTGTTCCTCTAACGTTAGAGGTTTGGACTCCAAGCCGGCTTCCTTTAAGCGGCGAGGCCACAAATAGCGATTGGCAATTTCAAGCTTTTCCTGATGACTGTAGCCTCCCAGACGTATGATCTCCATCCGATCCAGGAGAGGACGGGAGATGGTGTCCAGGGAATTGGCCGTGGTGATGAACATCACTTTAGAGAGGTCAAAGGGTAAATCTAAGTAATTGTCGCGGAAGGTATGATTTTGTTCCGGGTCAAGAATTTCTAACAAGGCTGACGCGGGATCTCCCCGGAAATCCTGTCCGACCTTATCGACCTCGTCCAGCATCAGGATCGGATTTTTGGCCCCGGCACGTCGAAGAGCCTGAATCAGACGGCCTGGCATCGCGCCAACATAGGTACGGCGATGCCCACGCAATTCGGCTTCGTCATGGAGACCCCCTAAACTCAGGCGTTCAAACTTTCTTTCCAGGGCGCGGGCAATGGATTGCCCCAAGCTGGTTTTCCCCACCCCCGGAGGTCCCACCAAACACAGGATGGGAGCCTTTGCAGAAGGATTCAACTTCAATACGGCCAGGTGCTCAAGGATGCGTTCTTTGACATCCTGAATGCCGTAATGGTCTTCATCTAATACCGTTCGAACATGAGTCAGATCCAGGTGGTCTTCTGTGAGGGTGTTCCACGGTAATTCCAGAACCAACTCCAGATAGCTCCGAATGACTTGATGATCCGGGGAGGCAGGAGGCAGCTTGACCAGACGCTTCAGTTCTCTGGTGGCTTCCGTTCTCACGATCTCGGGAAGGTCGGCCTTCTCGATACGGGCTTTTAATTCCCCTACCTCGCCATCTTCGGGTTGGGTCTCCAGGTCTCCCAGTTCTTGTTGAATTTCTTTTAACTGTTGGCGCAGGAAATACTCCCGTTGGGATTTTCCAATTTCTGCTTGGGCCTGGCTCGCGATTTCATGGCGAATTTTGAGGATATGGAGTTCATGGGCCAACGCGCCATACACCTGGCGAAGGACTTCCTTGGCATCGGATTGCTCCAGAAGCCCTTGCAATCGTTCCACATTGAGGTTCAGGAGGGACACGAGCCGATAGGCCACTGAAAGGGGATTTTTTTCGGCTCGAAGCACGGTCACCAATTCCAACACGCCTTGGGTCGTCAATAATTCCGGTAATTGGCCAATAAGTTCAACCAGTTCACGATGCAAGGCTTCCAGTTCAAGGTCGGATTCAAGCGCAAGAGCCAGTGGCCGGGACCGAACGATCATATGGGGTTCGTCTTGTTCCTTCTTCAGTAAGACGACGCGTTCGATTCCCTGTGCGAGAACCTGAAGATGGCCATCCGGAGTTTTGCCCATTTGCTTGATGACGGCTTTCGTGCCGATGCCATACAGGTCATCGAACTCGGGTTCCTCCTTTTCTGAGTCACGCTGGGTGGCGAATACCAAGGCTTTGTCTTCCGAGTTCATCGCGGCTTCCACCGCGGCGATCGAGCGGGGTCGACCAATCGTGAAGGGAACAAGGGTATCGGGAAACAAGACCGTCCGTTTAACAGGGACGAGCGGGAGGGAAACAATGACTGTATTCTCGGCAGCTGGGAGAGTATCCATTTATATCTTTACCGTCCTTCAGGTGCATACCAACATAATAACTGTTCTCCCCAACAAGATAGGCATCTTTTCCGTTGAGTCAAATTGATTGGCACGATCTGCTGGTTGTGCCATGTGGAGTAGAGTCGAAAAGCCATTCATGTGCGAAATCGAAAATCTGCACCTGAACCTGGGTTGGTAATGAACTCTGGTGCTCATAGCGGGAGGTGGAATCTCCCTGGTGTTCATCTGAACATCATCCGGAGTAATGACGCCCGTGATGAAACAGGATTGGGTGGATAAGTTTTACGAATTTTCCACCGTTCCCGAAAAAATTGCAAATGATCCGGATTCCTTGACAGTTTTCCGGTGAGATCTTAGCATGGTAAGTGATTACTCACTATATCATTATATTGGAAGGCGAAGATGCCATTATCACCGAAACGAATATCCGGTCCGGTCCGGAAGGCCAAAATCATTCAGTCGGCGGCCTCCTTATTTGCCAAAAAAGGGTTTAGCGGGACCAAGACCCGGGAGATTGCTCAGAGGGCAGGAGTCAGCGAAGCCCTTATTTTTAAACATTTTCCCAGTAAAGAGGACTTGTATGCGGCCATTCTTGCGGAGGAATCGCCCGTGCCGGGATTACTCTCCAAAATAAAAAGTCTCGCGGAGCAACAAAAGGATGTTGAGGTGTTTTCCGTGATTGCCCGGACGGTGGTCGGAGGGGCTCCGGATTCGGATTTGATGAGGCTGATTTTGTTTAGCGCACTGGAAAACCATGAGATGTCGGATATGTTTTTCCACAATCACATCCGGGTGTTTTACGATTTTTTGGCCGGCTACATTCAACAGCGCATAGATGATGGAGCCTTTCAGCCGGTTCAGCCCCTCATCGCTGCACGCGCCTTTATGGGCATGCTGATTTATCATCGGTTATTGACGGTCTTATTTCAGGCCCAACTTCCTCAAACTGCCGCAGACATTTCGCAGACCTTTGTGAACCTCATGATGAACGGACTTAAAATCCCTCCACCGAAGGCAGCGGTACGCAGATCAGGGCAGACACATAAACCCCGGACGCGGACGGCACGGAAGGTATGAATTACGTTGCACTGAAAATGTTGTTTGGCGATCGCCCCAAATACCTCATGTTGCTGGCGGGGCTCACGTTTTCCACGATGCTCATCGTTCAGCAGGGATCCATTTTCTGGGGGTTGATGACCTGGTCGCAATCGGGCATCACCAATGTGAATGCCCCTGTGTGGGTTACCGATTCCAATATCAATCAAGTCGAAGAGATTAAGCCGCTGGCCGATACAACGGTGAACGTGGTTCGAAGTGTTTCCGGTGTCGAGTGGGCGGTTCCTCTCTATAAGGGCGTCCAGCGGGCAAGGTTGCGGGATGGGAACTATGAGCAAATTGCATTAGTCGGGATTGAAGCCAGTACGTTAATCGGTCGACCCGGTCGGGTGTTGGAAGGCCACATTGAAGAGCTGCGGTCTCCTGACGCGGTTGCGATCGATCAATTAGGGGTGGAGCGGTTAGGTGGGCCCGAGAATATTCATCTTGGCACCACGTTTGAAATCAATGATCACCGTGTCAGGGTCGTGGCGATCGTGCAGACACAAAAAAGTTTTCAAAATTTTCCCTTCGTCTACACCACCTACGAACGAGCCTTGAGTGTGACACCAGAAGAGCGGCGGAAATTGTCGTATGTCCTTGCCAGTCCGGTGAGTGGGATCAGCCCGGAAGAATTGGCCAGGCGAATTCATGAGCAAACCGGATTGGGAGCATTTACCGCAGACCAGTTTGGATGGAAAACGATTCGATGGATTCTCCAAAACACCGGTATTGGCGTGAATTTTGGTACCACCGTGTTATTAGGATTTATTGTGGGGATGGCGATTTCCGGACAAACCTTTTACCTGTTTACGGTTGAGAACCTGCCGCAGTTTGGCGCGCTGAAAGCGATTGGAGCCAGCACGGGTATGCTGGCGCGAATGATCCTCCTGCAAAGTTTTACCGTCGGATCGATCGGATATGGAGTCGGTGTGGGATTGGCCACCCTGTTTGGATTGACCGCTGCAGGTGGAGACCGGCTGCCCTTTAAAGAAACATGGCCCCTTCTCGTCGGAGTGGCCGTGGCGCTCCTGTTGATCTGTAGTGTATCGAGTGTGATTAGCATTCGAAAGTTGGCCAAACTTGAACCGGCGATTGTGTTTCGGGGGTAGCGCCGTGAGTGGGAATCCGTCTCCGACTCTCCACCATGATTCGGCTCACTGGCTGGTGCAGGCCAGGGGGGTGGTGAAATCGTTTGGGGAAGGAGAGACCCGGATTCCTGTCCTGAAAGGAGTTGATTTAAATGTCGCCCACGGGGAGGTCTTGTTGCTGGTGGGGCCTTCGGGTAGCGGGAAAACGACTCTCTTGTCGGTGATTGCCGGCATTTTAGAAAGCGATGAGGGAGAGGTGAAAGTTTTGGGCGAATCCATTCTGGATTTGTCCCCGTCGGAAAAAACGAAATTTCGCTCGGATCATCTCGGATTTATTTTTCAGCAATATCATCTCTTGCCCACTCTCACCGCGGTTGAAAATGCGGCCGTGCCGTTATTGATTCGCGGAGTCGCCAAACACGAGGCCCTGGCTCAAGCGGAGAAGATTCTTGGGAGCATGGGCATGGGAGAGCGCTTGGCCGCATTGCCAACCAGACTGTCGGGAGGCGAGCAGCAGCGGGTAGCGATTGCCCGGGCCTTGGTGAGTGATCCCCAGTTACTGCTGTGTGACGAACCGACGGCGAACCTGGATGGAGAAACGGGACACCGTATTGTGAAGCAATTGCATGATATCGGAAAACAGCATGATCGGGGGGTGATTATTGTGACGCACGATACCCGGATTTTTGAATTTGGCGATCGCATTGTCCATATGGAAGATGGACGAGTGGATCAGATCCAAGAAGGACAGGAGACACCCGTTTAAATGGTACTGCGGCGTTTAAGTTTTTGGATCGCGTTGGGGGGCATTATTTTGACGATTGCGACGTTGTGGGGCGCTAATAAGAAAGTGGCTCCGCCTCCACCGATGGAAGCTCCTCCTCAGAATCCGTATCCAGTCACCGTGGCCGCAGCAGGCATTATTGAAGCGGTGAACGAAAACGTCAGGATCGCGCCTCCGGTCTCCGGTTTGGTGACGAAGGTGTATGTCACGGTGGCGGATCATGTTGAGCAGGGAGATCCGTTGTTTCAGTTGGATGATCGGGCGTTGCGGGCCCAACTGCAAACCAAGACCGATTCGCTCCCGTCTGCAGCGGCGCGGATCGCCGAGCAGGAGATCCGGCTCCGGGATGTCCAGGACCAATTAAAGCGGCTTCAGTCGGTTACAGACCGTCGGGCGGTCAGTGAAGATGATGTGAAGAGGAAATGGCATGAAGCGGAAGGTGCCAAGCGGGCGTTGATTCGGGCAAGGGCTGATTTCCATTTGGCAAAAACAGAACGGGATGAAGTGCAAGCTTTATTAAACCGTCTTACGGTTCGGGCACCGCGTGCGGCGACGATTCTTCAGGTCAACGTTCGAGCCGGGGAATATGCCACGGTGAATGCCATCGAGCCGCTCATCATATTAGGGGATACGGAAACCTTACAAGTGCGCGCTGATATCGATGAGGTCAACGCGCCCTTGATGGTGCCGGGAAGTCCGGCGGTGGCCTATCTCAAAGGGTATACGGATCAGGCTATTCCTCTCACCTTCGATCGCATTGAACCCTACATTGTGCCCAAACGATCCCTCACTGGAGACAATCGTGAGCGGGTCGATACGAGGGTACTTCAGGTCATTTATCGGTTTGAACGCCCTTCTTTCCCGGTTTATGTTGGCCAGCAAGTTGATGTCTATATCGAGCGCCCTGTTGAACGGGTGTCGGGTCAGGACCATAACCGATCCGAGAACGGAACTCCGCCAGCTCATACCTCCCGTCCGTTGTCGGAGACAGGGGAGGCTCCGTAAGGAGAAACGTATGATCGCAACGAAACATCTACCCATGCTGCTTATGATCATTTTTCTGCCGGGATGTCTCATGGGGCCGGACTATCAGCAGCCGGACCTCAATGTCCCGGAAAACTGGAACAGGATGACCCTGGAAGGCTCATCCTCTCAGCTTCCTATTACGGTAGGACAGGTGCCGGAGGCCGGGTGGTGGCGAATGTTTGGCAACGATGAATTGAATGGATTGATTGAACAGGCCTTGGATCGTAACCATGATCTCCGACAAGCTGCGTTTCGGGTGCTGGAGGCCCACGCGATTGCCTATGGGTCAGGAGCCGGGCTTTATCCCAATGTGTCCTTGGATGGATCTTATAGCCGGATTCGTCGATCGGAAAGCATTTTGGTTGGTCCCACAGGAGGGGCGCCTGAAGGGTTCGCGCCACCGGGTGCCAATTTTGATATTTGGCGTGCGGACATCGATCTTCGATGGGAACTGGATTTATGGGGTCGGATTCGACGCGGAAAGGAGGCCTTTACCGCAGAAGCGTTGGGGAGCGAAATGAATCGCCGCGGTCTGTTGTTGAGCCTGGTCGGTGAGGTGGGAGATTCCTATTTCCGGCTTCGTGAACTCGACGAACAAGTGGAGATTGCGGAACGGAACTTGGCCCTTCAACAAGACTCTCTGTCGATCATCCGGAGCCGTGCGCAGGCCGGTCTGGTATCGGACCTGGATGTGAAACAAGAGGAAACCCTTGTGGCTCAAACGGCCTCGCAAATTCCCGAGTTTCGGCGTCAACGGGCTGTGCAACTGCATCAACTCGAAGTGTTGACCGGGGCCAATCCTGGGACGCTGGTGTTGTCCTCTAAACCCCTTCGGTCCGTAATGGCACAACCAACGATCCCTGTTGGTCTGCCTTCAGATCTCTTGCAACGGCGCCCGGATATTTTGGAAAAGGAAGAAACCTTAAAAGCCGCCAATGCTCGGATTGGAGAAGCCCGCGCCTACTTTTTCCCCAGCGTGGCCATCACGGGAAACGGAGGGATTCTCACCAGCGAATTCGATCAATGGTTTAAATGGGGCAGCCGCAACATGGCGATCGGTCCCTCGGTTACCCTGCCGATCTTTGAAGGCTATACCAATCTGGCCAGATTAGAGGTGGCGGAAAACCGGTATCAGCAAATGTTGGAAGACTACCATCAAACCATTCTGAATGCGTTCAGGGAAGTGGCTGATGTACTGGTTGCCTTGCAAACGCGAAAAGAACAACTGGTGAATCAACGCCAACAAGTAGCCGCCGCCCGGGAATCGCTGGAGCTCGCGGACATCCGGTATCGCAAAGGATTGGTTAGCTATATCGACGTCATAGATGCTCAGCGCATCGTGCTTGATGCAGAATTGGGAGTGGTTCAAACCGAACGGGCACGTCTCACGGCTATGGTGGATTTGTTCAAAGCCGTAGGCGGCGGTTGGGAGCAGGAACACCTGGCTCAAGTGAAGCCACAATAGTGGATCCAGTGTGAGCATCTCCCGTCAAGTATTTCTGAAAAGGTTAGTTCAACCCGTCATCCCCATTTTCGATACCCTATCCCTTGGTTCTTTTTCCTTATTACTCTTTTCCTATTGTCATGCTGAGCTGAAGGCGATGTATCTCGCCTAGCGGAAGTTAGGGGGTTTGGGCACAGATCTTTCGTTTCTCTTAGGATGACACCCTGGCGGCTGGGGATGGGGTGTGTTTTGTTTAGAAAGGTCGAGGGAAGTCGGGAAAAAGAAGTGCGGGCATCGCCCACCCAGAGTTTTCTACAATGCTGGTAGTCATTCTGGCCAGTGGTGAGTTGGAATTTCTGTTGTATGTTCCCGCCTTTTTATTGACGGATCATAAGCCCGTTTCTTTCTTAATTTTGTTTGCATGATGGTTGGCTTGGGTAAGGGCCTCGACGGACATTCGTCGAAATCCATCTTTTCCTTTCTAACCTCTCCCACCTCAATGCTTCCTTCAAGACCTTCCATGTCGATAATTCCTCAACGGTCCGTCCGCGCTTCACTGTGGTGAGGGAGCAAAGGGTAGGAATTTTTCGACGGATTTGCTGTAATGGGATTCCGATTTGTTTTGATTGGGCAAACGAATGGAACGCATATGGGTCATGGTTGATAACAATCATGAACTGCTTGTTTTGACGGGAAACATGGATGGTCATGCCAACAACATTTTGTGAGGAATAAACAATGAAACGTCTTGTCGTGCATGGACAGCATGAGCCGCTCGACCTGAAATCTGCAATTCCCGATTTTCCTGCCAATCTGAATGATCTGGTCACCCTTAAACATAGTGCCAGGGTCCAACGGGCTCGCGCGGGCCAACCCCCTCTGGAAATTAATGATCTGAGTTCAGACGATCTCATCCAACTGGAATTGGATCAGGGGATTAAATTGTGGGTGCGTGCGGATGATCTGGAAAGGGATTTTGGATTGACTCCCAGCCGTGGGCCTGCCGGTGACGTGGTCGAACTTCCCAGCGTGTTGCCTATTGGGGCCTCCAGTCGGGGTATCGTCGGAAATTGGGTGATTAAAGGGTTCAAGATTTTCGGCCTGGATCCCGTGGGCGCGACCACGGATTTGATTAAGGATAAGGTCGAGGGTGTGTTGAAGCCGGGCCCGGGTCTCTATCGGTGGGAAGGAAAAGAGTCGTCTGATTACACACGGATCAAATCCCTGGAAAAAGAAAAGACGGATAAACCGTGGCTGGTCTTCATTCATGGAACCGCCTCTTCGACGGAGGGCAGTTTCGGCGGACTCTGGGAGGGGGGCGCCAATGCGCGTATGGTGCAACTCCTTGGGTATTACCCCAAACGTGTGCTGTCCTTCCAACATCGAACGCTTTCTCACAATCCCATTCAAAATGCGTTGGAACTTGCCGGGTATTTTCCCGAAGGGGCTCGTCTGCACCTGGTCTCGCATTCCCGTGGCGGACTGGTGGGGGAATTGCTGTGTCGCAGCATTATGGAGGGCCGATTTCCCTTTGATCAGGACGATCTCCAGGTCTTTGCCCAACCGGATCGAAAGGCCGATCTGAAGCAGTTGGAGCAACTCGGTCATCTGCTCCAACACAAGCAATTGGTCATTGAGCGGTTTGTTCGGGTTGGGTGTCCAGCCCGCGGCACCACGTTGGCCAGTGGCCGGTTGGATCGGTACCTCTCGATTATCCTGAACGTGGTTGGGGCGATCCCCGGCTTGAAGGGCAATCCGGTGCTTGAGGGACTCTCCGCATTCCTGCTGGGCGTGGTGAAAAACCGGACCAAACCGGAAGAGTTACCCGGATTGGAAGCGCAGATGCCGGATTCGCCCTTGGTGCGCATTCTCAATCGACCGGGAGTACGGTCGATGGCGGACCTGCATATTTTAGGCGGGGATGTGGCCGGAGAAGGGGTACTGGGGCGACTCAAAACATTCGTGACGGATTTATTCTATCGGGAAGATCATGATCTGGTCGTGAATACCCCGGCGATGTTCGGCGGGACAGAGCGGACAGGGGAGGTGCAGTATTGGATCGACACCGGAAAGGAGGTGGATCATTTCCATTATTTTCGTAATCCGGACACGGCGAATCGGCTGATGCAAGCTCTCACCAAGGACGTGCCCCATTCCCTCTTTCACCGACTGGAGCGCGAGCCTTCCGAAGTGACCGAAGATGATTACCGCAAACGCGCTGTCGGATCCCCACAGCCTGTTGTATATGTCCTGCCCGGCACCATGGGCAGTCGACTCAAGGTGGGAAAGGATCATGTCTGGTTGGATAAGTTGGATTTAGCTTTCGGAGGCCTGAAAAAGCTGAAGCATACCGCAAAAAATGTGGTGGCTGATCAACCTATCGGGAGTGGCTATAAGGACCTCATCAAGTATTTGGCCAATTCACATACGGTTAAACCCTTTGCCTATGATTGGCGAAAATCGCTGGTCGAACTTGCTGACCGGTTTCGAAAGGATTTAGAGGAAACGGTCAAGGCACAGGAAGCTGTGGGACAACCGGTACGGATCATCGCGCACTCCATGGGCGGGTTGGTGGTGCGGGTCATGATGGCGACGGAAGAGGGAAAAAAGGTGTGGGATCGCATGTGCCGCCATCCCGGTGCCCGATTCATCATGCTGGGCACTCCCAATGAGGGGTCGCATGCCATCACTGGTATGCTCATGGGGCGTGATCCACTGGTGCGAATGTTAGACCTTCTGGATATCACCAATTCCCAATCGACGTTACTGGGAATTATTTCCAGGTTTGACGGGGTTTTGCAGCTTCTCCCGCATAGAGGGACTCTTGATGTCTATCAGGCTGAAACCTGGCGGTTACTCCTGGATCATGACCGGGATCGTGCACGAGGGCTATTCGGGGCAAAGGTAGCGACCTCACAAACAGCAGGTATTGAGTGGCCTGTGCCGGATGCCGCGCAACTGGCTGAAGCCCTCAAGGTTAAGCAACTTCTTCAGGCCAGCCCGATTGATTCTCAACGGATGCTCTATGTTGCGGGGCGAGCGGATGCGACACCGTGCGATGTCTCCCTTGACCTCTCGGCTCCAGCCACGCGGCGAATACGGATTGATGCGACCCCCTTTGGGGATGGGCGGGTTCCCTGGGATACCGGCATTCCCGAAGCACTCAAACACCAGACGTATTTTGTAGACATTGAACATGGTGATCTAGCCAATGCTCCGGAACACTTTGATGGCCTGCTTGATTTATTGAAAACCGGGGTCACCACGAAGTTGTCCCAAGTGCCTCCCGTTCGTCGGGGGGTGTCCGTTGTCCCCTTTGAGCTTCCCAAGGTTCGGCTCGAAATGTATCCCAGCGAGGAGGATCTCATTGCGTCCGCCCTGGGCTCGACTCGTGTCAAAAAGAAACGCCAGCCTACCCGGAAAATTACCGTGACCATGGTCCATGGCAATTTGTCCCGAGCCTCGTCTCCTGTGGCGGTGGGTCATTATGAAGGAGACACGATTGTCAGTGCCGAGGCCTATTTGGACCGGCAACTCAATGGTCGATTGCGTGAACGGCAGTGCTTGGGCCTCTATCCGGATAAACTCAATACTTCTGCCGTGGTGCTCAATGATGGGGATTGTCATCAGGGAAGAACGCATCCCGGGGCCATAGTGGTGGGATTGGGCATGGTCGGGGATTTAACCCCGGGAGGGTTAACGAGCACCATGGCCGATGCGATGGTCAACTATGCGCTTAAATGTATCGAGGTCGAGCGGGAACGCCGTCGCGCCACGACGGTGGATGGTTCGTGTGGTCCAAAACTGAAAATCCCTCTGACCATGTTGCTGATTGGGACGGGTGCCGGAGGACTGTCCCTGGTTGATTCCCTCCAATCGCTCCTTCGTGGAATTCTTCAGGCGAATCGGCGTTTGGACCGACTGGAACGGACGGAGACACCTGAATCTGAAAAGCCGTTCGCAGATTCCGAACGTCTCACGGGCTCCATCGAGACGGTCGAGATACTCGAGTTGTATCAGGATCTGGCCATTCAAGCCACGAAGTCGCTACTGGAGCTGGGACGATCACAAGATTTTCGTGAACATCTGCATATCCATGAAGTCATGGTCGAAGGAGTTGAGGGGCGTCGCCGTGCCTCATTTGATGAGGATGCGGGGTGGTGGCAACGATTGCGCATTGCCACCCAGGATGACGGCTCCTTGAAATTTGAAGCCCTCACCAATCGTGCGCGGGCGGAAACCTATTTGCACCCGGCACAACGCAAGCTCATTGAACGGTTTTTAGAACGAGCCATTGCTACCACCCAGAATGATCTGGAATTATCCAGCACATTGTTTGAGCTCATCATTCCGAATCGGATGAAAGAATATGCTCCGGACCGTCGAAGTATGGTGCTGGTGTTGGATGAGAAGTCTGCCGCCTATCCTTGGGAATTATTGCACAATCGGTTTGCTCCCAACTCGCGTCCTCTCGCTGTGGAGGCCGGGATGGTGCGGCAAATGGCGGTTCCTCAATTCCGTGAAAAGGTCCTCCATGGGACTGCCCTCAATGCATTGGTCATTGGGGACCCCACGAGTCACGAACCTTCTGGAAAATTTGCCCCCTTGCCGGGTGCCGCTGCCGAAGCGCGGGAGGTGGCGCAACTCATTCGTCACCAGGAGTACCGGAATGTGGTGGAACTCGTGGAGGGTGAAGCGACACCGGATGCGATTCTGACTGCCCTGTATCAACAGCCCTATCGGATTGTGCATTGTGCGGCGCATGGCGTCTTTGAATTTCCAATAGAAGAGGAGGCTGCCAAGTCCGGAGCGACAGTCACCAAAATGGAATCTTATACGAAACCTAAAACGGTCACAGGGACGGTTTTAGGGGAAGGCCTGTTTTTGACCCCGGTCGAAATTAATCAAATGCGGTATGTGCCTGAGTTGGTATTTTTGAATTGCTGTCATCTGGGACAAACCAAAGGCAGTGCTGAACAGTCGAACATTCCATTTCATCAACTCGCTTCAAACCTGGGGACCCAACTGATTCGCATGGGTGTGCGGGCGGTGGTTGCGGCAGGTTGGGCTGTGGATGACCTTGCCGCTAAAACCTTCGCAAAGAAATTCTATGAAGAGATGTTCCAAAATCGAACATTCGGTGATGCCGTGCGGCTGGCGCGTGAGGAGATATATCTTCGCCAGGGCGGATCCAATACGTGGGGGGCGTACCAATGTTATGGGGATCCGGATTTTTCGTTAACAATCGGAGCGAAAAGCATGGGTAGGCAACGCCGGATGGTGGCTCCTGTCGAATTGCGAGTGGAATTGTACAATCTGGTTCAAGAGGCCAAAACAGCCGAGCCGAAGGATGAAGCCCGGTTGAGACGCCGATTGCAAGAATTGGTTGCCGGTGTCGGACAAGGGTGGACGGAGTCCGCGGCCATGTGTGCGGCACTGGGGTTAGCCTATGGGGAATTAGGACTCTTCGAAGAGGCAGTCAGATTCTATGATCGAGGGAGAATGCTGGAACCGGCCGATGCGACGGTGGAATCGCTGGAACAGTTAGCCAACCTGAAAGTCCGATGGGCACTCGATCGTGTTGAAAGACAGGGAGAACCCACAGCACAAAAGCTCGACCAACTGGAAAATGATTTTCCGATCAAGGAACTCTTTGATGATGCGGAACATATACTCGCGGGCCTTCTCACGATTCAACAAACACAGGAACGGTATGCGCTCAAAGGAAAACTCTATAAAGGGAAAGCCATGCTCCTCACCACGAAGGGGGAACAACGGAAAGCCTTACTCGAGATGAAGCGTTGTTATGATAAAGGCTATATTATTGGCAAAGCTGCAAAGCGAAACGATGCGTATTATCCCTTGGGCAATCGACTGGCGGCTGAGATTGTGCTCTCGTGGGATAAGCCTAAAGGGCGGTCAACTCGGCGCGGGAAGACAAAAGACGCTGATCCTGTCGCAGAGGGGCTTGCAGAATTTTCAACCTATGCACAAGATTTAATCGGAAAAGGACAATCCTTTTGGGATATGAGTCTGACCCCGGATCACAAACTGCTCGAGGCATTATATGCACAGCGTCTGACAGTCAACGATCAAAAGGAAATTCTCAGTGGATATCTTGAGGCCAAACGACTGGGAGGGTCAGCCAGAGAAATAGATTCTGTGATCAAAAATATCAGGTTCTTTGAATCGATGGTGGCCACTCAGGCCCCTCTCAAAATTCGTCAACAACTGAGCGCCGGACTGAAAACATTACATGAGAGTCTTGTGTCCGATGTTGGCGCAAATGGCCAGCCTGAATCGTAATGATGTTTTCAGGTGAAAGGTGATCGCCTCTGGTGCTCTTTTGGGAAATTGCCCAATGCACCATCTGTTATCCCTACCGCCATGGGACCCTTCTACTTACCCGTCTCGATCAGGCGGACCTGGTTGAGACTCTCGGTCCTGGCGTTCTTGACCGGTGTGTGAAGGGCCTTTGGATACACTACAGGCGATGGAGTACTTGAGGTCTGGTCGCAGTATATCCAGGTTTCCCGGCTTGCAAGTCCTGTAGCGCGTGTACGGACATGACGCCATCCTGGCCGGTTATCCCGTTTTCCTGTTTCCTCATCACAAAAAACAAACGCCACGAAAATCAGTCTGACTGAGATGGAATGCTGGATCTTGCCATGAAGGTCATCCGAAGGAGGACACGACTTCCGCCTGCGTTGGCATGTTGAGCTGAGGCGAAACAGCTGGTCCAGAGGAAATTTGTAAGGACTGAAAAAAATTAATTAAATTCTCGATCTTTCATCCAACTTCTTTTCCCGCTCCGATGCAGGTTTTCCGCTAGATTCATTTTTCCGTCCGCGGTAGACTCCACGTTATCTTCATGAGGGTTGTACAATCGAACGCACTTTAATGAAGAGCTTCCCTGAAAACGTGGAGGAGTTGTTAGCCATGAAAAAGGGTGTTTTAGGATTACTCCTGGTTCTGGTGTTCATCGCTGGGGACCCATCGTTACCCTGGGCTCAACTGGATATTCAATATCAATCCCGGAGTCAGGATCACTTAGGCAGTTGGAAGGAAGGCGTCAAACCGAAACCGGTCTCGGGATTGAATCTCGAATTGATTTCAGTTTTGGCCGACTACCAGGAACCGGTTTCCTCTGACAACTTTCCGGCTGCAGTGAAGGTTCAATTTTATTTAGACGATGAGCATGCGGTGTATCTGACCGTTCGCGAACTGGATTATCGCACCTACTATTGGTTGGATAAGGTGGAACCTGCCCGGGTCTGGGAAATGGGGTTTCAGAATGTCTTTGCCTGGCCGACCGATCCTGTTTTGCAACAGCTGACTCCCAAGCTCGGTCTCTATGAATTGGGGGCACTGGTTCGCCTGGATGCGGAGTCGACTTCCAGCATAGAGCGAGTGGCTCCTGCGGTGCTCTATCACCAGGATGCGCCATCGAAAATTGAAGGGTATTTCTTTACTTTAAAAACCGGAGAAGATGCGAGACTCCTGGCCTCCATTACACACAAGGCTTCCGGCAAGGAGATTGAGAGGCAACTCTTCCGGAGAAAACGTGCCGGTCTTCCCTTTACGATTCATTGGGACGCCAAAGATGCAGAGCCAGGCTCCTACAAACTGGACATCAGCGGGTTTTCTCTTTCCTCCAATCAACCCATATCCAAAGAGATTCATTTCTACCATCAGCCAATTGTGAACCCGTAAAGGGAGGCTCCCCTTCAGTCATGAAGGACGTGTTCATCAGTTACGCCAGCGAGGATCGACCCGTGGCCCAACAATTGGCTGCGTCCTTGGAGCAATCAGGGCTGTCGGTTTGGTGGGACCGCCAGATTCAAGTGGGAAGCGAGTGGGATAAAACGATTGAAGACGCGTTGACCTCGGCGAAATGTGTCGTCGTGTTATGGACCGCTCACGCTAAAGATTCCCGATGGGTGCGTGCAGAGGCTCGGGAAGCTCTGAATACTAAAAAGGTCGTACCGGTCATGTTGGAGGCCAATGCCATCCCATTGGCATTTACCGGTATTCAGGCCTTGTGCTTTCTTGGGTGGGAAGGCACGGCCGGATCCAAGGAATTTGAAATTCTCCTTTCTGTCATCCGTGCCAAATTAGAGGGGAAATCTATTGAGCTCCCTGAGGCCTCCTCTACCAAACCTTCTCTGCTCGGAAAATTAGTCGCTCTTGTGGGGGTCAAGGCCGGGGTGGGAGGGGTGCTTGCCATCCTGCTGATCGGCAGTTCCTTTGTGCGAGTCGATCCGGATATTTCGGTGCATGTGGAAACCACCCGGATGGAATTTAGCGTGGCGCCGGTCGTGGATGATAAACGACTGACGGATACGGTGACCTTTGAGACCCTGACCGTTGAAAATATCGGGAAACTCGCTATCAGTCCAGACCGGCTGTTGGTGGCGGATCCGGCTGACTATGATATGGAGTCGGATAGTTATCCGCCGAAAGCCTGGTTCGATATCCCCGTCAATGGGCGAACCGTGCAATTTGATGTGGGCAGCTCTGGTATGGCCTCGGAAATCACCATTGAACCCACGGATCATCAGGAGGCCGTTGCGGGGAATCTCGATGGTATCGTGCTGACCGACGAGACGTACGTCACGATGCAGGTTTCCAATGAAAATGCGGTCACTTTGGCATTCCGAAAGAAAGAGGGGCCACAGCGAGTGGTGTTGTCCCGCATACATGCCGTCCAATTCATTCAAATCGGATTACAAGCGCCGCCCGAACTTTCCATTCCTTTTCCCCAGGATCAGGAGCTGACCTATCACATCATTTTTGAGAAGAGGCCGGGAACGATGGAACTGTTTGGGCAGGATGAGGCTCTGGTCCTGGTGATGAAAGAAAAGGAAATGACAGGCAAGAAACCGATTTCCAGTTCAGTCTTGCCGATACAATCCATAGACTTTTCCTGGCAGGATCCTGGGACTGGTGAACGCAAACCGCCAGAGGGATTTGCAGGAACGGTGGAATATGCGAGTCCCCAAGGCATGCCCTCGGTGCCGATTGAAAAGAATGCATTTCTGACCTTGGACCGTCTGGATCATTTTGAAATCACTTCAATCAGCATTGACCCGATCAGCCATAAATTGGTGGTGGACTTGAAGGGCAAGGCCGGCTATGTCAAAACAGGCACCGCTGACAACCCGCAGAATCTTCGGCCGACCCTTTTCGATCACATCCGGTACAGCCCTCTATTCGAACCAGTCAGAAAATTAATCGGGCTTTAAGGGTCATTTTTGGGCGGAAGAAAGTGAATGAAGGACAGATTGTATGGGTTGATGAAATTTAAATTTCCCACAAATGCAATCCTCATCGCGGTTTTACGGAATGGCAGATTCAGGAAAATTTTGGCAGGGACATTCAGAGGATTACTCTTGCCGATTTTTCTCTGACCGAGCTCTGAGTGGATGGGCTTGGCTTCATGTGATAGTTGTGACAAGATGGCTGCAAATGAGAACCTCATACACAGGGTAAAGGATTTGCCGATGGTATTTATCCATTCTCTGGTTGTCTTCCTTATTGTCATGTTGGGCATGGTCCCACCGGTGTGGGCCGATGTGGATATCGACATGCTGAAAAAGGGTGTGGTCAAGATTACGGCTCAATTCGACAACCGAAAAAAGGTTGGAACCGGCTTTGTCGCCGGACAGGGCAAAAAACATGTGTTTATTGTGACCGCTTCACATGTGATTGAGGGGGAGGCCGAAGTTCCTCAGTCCATCACCGTCACTTTTTTTTCTCATCAAGAAGAACCGTTGGTCGCTGAGGTGATCAATAAAGAAGGCGGGGATCCCAGAGGGTTGGCCCTGTTGAAAGTGGGCGGAGATCTCCCCGATGACGTGCAGATTTTAGAGTGGGATACCCAGAGTCAATTGCATGGGGGCGAGGAAGTGCGGGTGATCGGGTTTCCCCAGGTTGGAGGGAATCCATGGGCGGTAACCCGGGGGACTCTGTCTGGATTTGACGGTCCCATTCTTAAATTTTCTGGTGCGGTGGAAGAAGGGAACTCTGGAGGACCATTGCTCTATCAGGGGAAAGTCATCGGTGTCATTGTGGAAATCATCCGGCAGTTTGGAAATGCCAAGCCTTCTCAGATTGCTCAATTTACGGTGGACAATTGGCCGGGGTTTAGCCGTCAAGTCAGGATTGAACCCAATAATATTTCACCGGGGAGCACACCGGATGCCGGTGATCCTGTCGGAAATAGCATGGCCGCGTTGGTCGTCACCACCGTTCCCAAGGATGCCGAGGTGTTTGTCGACGATGAACTTGTCGGAAACACAAAGCAGGGACCATTAGTTGTGAGTCAATTATTTCCTGATAAATACGAGGTGGCGGTCAAAAAGAAAGGCTATCGATCTTGGTCAACGAATGTTGAACTTCTTCCGGGCGAACGTCGGGAGTTGAACGCGACCCTCCAGGAGGGAGCCGTGTTTGATGTGACGGGCGTCTGGAAAAATCCGGCTGAACCGACCGTGTCCTATGTCCTGCAACAAATTGGAGATCGGGTGGTCATGAGAGAAGTGACCACCAGTGTGTTGGGAACCATGATAACAGCGGAGGGAGAAGGACAATTGCAAGGCAACCAATTGTCCATATTCTATCGGACCGTGTTGGGAACGATGGGCCAATCTGCAGCTACGATGTCCGATGATGGGAGAACCTTAACCGGGACCTTCCAGGATTTTTCCAATATGATTCCGATGACTCTCTCGTTGGTTCGAACGGCAGATTCTCCCGCCTCCTTTGGGTTACCAGGCAATGATGCGTGGAACGCCATTCAGGGTTTTGGTCAGTAAGGACTTTTCGTTTCCCTGCATTTCTTTTCTGCAATCGTGCAAACATGCGTAGGTATTCGGGTTCCAACTGTACAGCCGGATAGAGGTGTTCCGTTCTACCTGAAAGAGGGCTTTTCCCACGATTACTCGACAGGGGTTTTAGATGAAATCGTTGGTCATCGGTGGAACCGGGCAACTAGGAGCGAATTTAGTTCGGGCGCTAATTGGGCGTGGAGACCAGGTTCGTGTGTTGCATCGGTCCACCAGCAACACCTTCACGATTGATGGGCTGAATATTGAGCGTGTAGTCGGTGATCTCAATGATGGAGAGTCCTTGAGGCTGGGTTGTGAGGGCAGGGATGTGGTCTATCACACCGCCGGGTATTATCCGTCCGGGACGATTCCGGTGGAGGTGGCCAAAGGGCAGGCTCTGAAAGAAACGGCACTGGTGTTAGAGGCTGTCCGTGCGGCCAGGGTGGACCGACTCGTTTTCGCCAGCACACTCACGACTGTGGGATTTCCTAAAACGACCGGTCATCCAGCCAATGAAACCTGTCAATTTTCAACCCGATATACGAACAATCCGTATCTCATGGCCAAAGCCGCCATGGAAGAAAAGATTCTGCAATCCGTTCACCAGGGCATTCCCGCGGTGGTGGTGATCCCGACGGAGTTTTTCGGCCCCTACGATCAGCAACCGACAAGCGGCACCCATATTCTCATGGTCGCGAAGGAGCGGATGCCGGTGTATGTCCCTGGCTTAGTGAATGTTATTGATGTGCGGGATGTGGCCGTGGCCATGATCCGGGCTGCAGAGCGCGGTCGTGTCGGGGAACGCTATCTGGTGGGTAACTGGAATACGACACAAAAGGACTTGAATGAACTCATTGCGCAGGAGGTTGGAGTCCCGCCTCCTTTTTTTCCGGTTCCATTGGCTCTCGCCCGGTGGGGAGCAAAAGTGGGGGAGTGTGTTTCACGTTCTCTCCTAGGCCGCCCCCCCTTTGTGCCTGCCTTTTTTGTCGAAGTGATGGCGCACATGCAGCATTACGATTGCTCAAAAGCTCAGCGGGAGTTGGATTATCCGCGTAGTGCCCCTCAAGGGGCAATTGAGGATGCCGTTACCTGGTTTCGGGAAAACGGGTACCTTTAGAGTAAAAATTTTAATTTCATGGTTAGGCCTTGGATGGGTCAATTGTAATTGCAGGGCCCTTCAATTCACCTGTCATCCTGATCCAAGGGCAAAGGATCTGTGACCGGGTTGAAGTGCCACGGCTTTGTGAGATCCTTCGGTTCCCTCAGGATGACAACTCCATCAAGGCTTGTTCTATTCGGTGCTTGTTCAGCATTCATGATGTATCGTCTGATAATTGTAGTGTATGTTCTTTCCCTATAGTGAGTCCGTGGAATGTTCGGATGTGTCACCTGAGAGGAGATGAGATCCTGCCGGAAGAGTTTTGAGGAATCGAACGGGAAGAAGAATTGAGAATGCAGCCGACCTGAGGGAATGTGATCTTCAGTATCTGGAGTCAAAGCAACGGGCGGTCTTTTTCAAGCAGTACCACCTGATTCTTCTTCGGCCTTGTTTAAGACTTGTGAGAAACGACCTCCGACGAGTGTGGTGACTTTTCCCATCACTTCGGTCAGCTCTTTCCACTCTTCGGGCTTCAACTCTTCTTTGAGATTCGGATGGAGTCCCCATTTAGCACTGACCTGTTTGCCATCCCGTTGAATCACGACATAGAGAATTTCTGTTTCCTGGGAATCGGTTCCTGCTGGTGTCGTTCCCGAACTACTTTGTGCCATGCCTGCTCTCCCTGTTAAGAATGTGTTGAGGCGATTGTACTGCATTGCCGTGTCCCCTGTAACCACCCACCATCCCTCATGTTGACCATCGTTCGGCGTTTGTGTGACTTTTGGCGGTAGGGGACATTCGTTCATTGGGAGACGGTCGGCCCATTCATGATTTTGCAGGAAAAATGCGAAATTTCGAAATGTCTGTGTCCGGTGAGCTGAAGAAGCGGGTATTCACTTTTTTTATGGGGGTAGTCTGATATGGAATTACAACGACCCAAGTTTTGGGCCAATATCAATATGAACGATCTGGCTCGAAACTTTTTTGAAGGACTCTTAATCCTGGTCCCGGTAGTGACGACGTTGTATGTGGCTTGGTTGGTGCTTCAAACCATTGATGGCTGGCTGAATATTCCCATCCCGGGGGTGGGATTCCTGGTCACGGTCGGGTTAATCACTTTAACCGGCCGATATGCGTCCACCGTGTTTGTGCAAAAAATGTTGGATATGATGGAGGGGATGTTAGTCAAGGCGCCATTCGTCAAACTTCTGTATACCTCGCTCAAGGATCTGATTGCGGCGTTTATGGGAGAAAAGCGTCGGTTCGATCAGCCCGTGTTAGTTTCTCTTACACCTGGGGGCCATGCAGAGGCGGTGGGCTTTGTGACTCGAACGGATTTGGAATTTCTCGGCCTGCTCGACCATGTGGCCGTCTATTTCCCGCAATCCTATAATTTTGCCGGGCATGTGCTGGTCTTTCCCAAAATGCAGGTTCGTCCGCTCGAGGCGGAAAGCGCGGATGTCATGGCGTTTATTGTGTCGGGGGGCGTCTCCGGCGGACAGAATCACGAGAAGGTGATGGTCGGCTAATATCAAGGTATCGAGACCCATCAAACAAACCGCTCCAGCTATAGGAACTCTTCTGAAGACTCTTCAAAGGAGCCCTCTTAGACCCTATTCCCGTGCCTTTTTTATGCCATTTTGGTGGCTTTCACCTTCGGATCTTCCCTAATCCATGTGTGCTTGATTGCCTGCGTACTCCTTTAACTTCGATGCCTGCATTTCCGATAGATGAATCAGTATTCCATGTTGTAGAATAGGTATTCAGCTTTTAGGATGATTTTTCCGGGACCCGAAAGGATTGAGCCGTTGATATGAAAGTTTCTACAGATCAGCGATCCCAGCGCAAGCAACGGGAATATGAAGCCCGGCGAGAGGAAATACTCTTAGCTGCTGAGCGGAAGTTCTCCCAGAACGGATTTTTTAAAACCAGCATGGCCGAAATCGCCGAGGCCGCTCAATTTGCCATGGGGACGGTGTACCGGTTTTTTAAAAGCAAAGAAGACATTTATATCTCTCTAGTGGAAGCCAAGGTGGAGGAATTATTCCGTCTTTTGGAAGAGGCGACGCACAACCGTCTTCCGGCCCAGGAGAAGTTACGTGCGGTGATTCAGGTGAAGTTAGCTTTCGCTGATCAAAACCGTGCGTTCTTCCGTATCTATGTTTCTGAGTGGAGCGGGTTTGAATGGACGGTGAAAAGCGCGTTTGGCGAGCGGGTGTGGAAACGGTACTTGGCGCAAATTGATCTTGTTGCGAATCTCATTAAGGAGGGCATCAAGACCGGAGAATTCCGCAAAGTGAATCCCAAAGATACCTCCTTGGCGTTTCATGGCATGTTAAACTCTACCATCTATCTTTGGATTCTCCAGTCAGGCCCCAAAGAATCGCTTGTGGACAAAGGCAAGTGGTTAGGTTCGTTGTTGCTTGACGGCCTCGGGACTTCAACCCTAAAAAGGTCAACGTAAACGTATGACATATCTGTCTAAAAACTCTATGTGGCTGCTGTTTGCCATGATCCTGGCTGTGCAGGGATTGCAGGGGTGCAGCGAACAGGAGGCGGCTCAGCCGCCAACGGGACGCCCACCCTCACCGGTCAAGGTTGTGACCGTTTCGAGCAAGCAGGTTCAGCGATCCGTCTCTCTGGTGGGAACAGCGGAACCACGCAAGCGAAGTCTCGTGGCCAGTGAAGTGGCGGGGCTGGTCAAAGCCTTTCCCGGTAAGGAAGGGCAGTTTGTGAAAAAAGGCCAACTGCTCGCCAGTCTTCGGACAGACACGCTGGACATCCGCCTTGACTCGGCAGTGGCTTCGCATCGTGAAGCCAAAGCCCGCTATGAACAGGCGCAGAAGGATTTGGACCGAATCAAAGTGTTGTTTGCCAAAGAACTGGTAACTCAAAAGGAAATGGATGATGCGGTTGTTGAAGAAAGCGCTCTGGAAAAGCGGCTGATTCAATTAGAAGCGGAAATTCGACTGGTACGTGATCAAGTAACCAAATCAAGGATCGTGGCACCTTTTCCCGGCTGGATCACGAAAGAATATACGGAAATCGGCCAATGGGTCGAGGAGGGTGGACCAGTGGTGGAATTAGTAGATCTGGCAAAGGTCGAGGTGCAAGTGCCGCTCCCGGAAGAATATGTGCGGGATGTCAGGGTCGGGGATCCAGTGATGGCGGAGTTCGATGCCCTGCCTGGAGTTGAGGTCGAAGGAACAGTCTTTTCGGTCATCGCGCAAGCCGATCGGTCGGCACGGACATTTCCTGTCAAAGTCGTGTTGGCCAATCCGGATTTACGCATTAAAAGCGGGATGGTCGCACGGGTGAAGTTAGCGGTGGGCGCTCCTTACCAGGCGGTCGTGATCCCCAAGGATGCCCTGGTGCTCAAAGGGGGTAAGGAATTCGCTTTTATTGTGGCCAATAACACTGTTACGCAGGTAGCGGTGATCCCCCTAGCCCATTTTGAGGACGTGGTAGAAGTTCAGGGAGCTATTGAAGAAGGTATGCAGATCGTCGTGGAAGGGAATGAGCGCCTCCTGCCTGGGCAGTCGGTCAGAATTTTAGAGGAGCCGGTGAAAGCATGAATCTGGTTCATTCCGCCATCCGTTATCCGGTCAGCACGGCAGTGGGTGTGCTCTTAGTGGTGCTGTTCGGCATTGTGGCGTTGGTGAAGCTCCCGGTTCAATTGGCACCTGATGTGGAAAAGCATGAAGTCACTGTGGATACCGTTTGGCCTGGGGGAAGCCCGCATGAAGTCGAGCGTGAAATCATCGATGAGCAGGAAGAGCAACTTAAAGGTGTCGAAGGACTGGAAAAAATGTTCAGCGAAAGTTCTTACGGTCAGGGAAAAGTTATTCTTCGATTTCCCACAGGAACGAATACAGATACCGCCTTACTTCAAGTTTCCAACCGGTTGAATCAGGTCAAAGAATACCCGCTTGAGGCGGATGAACCCGTCATTAGCAGTGCGGATACCCGTGGGGCCGCCATGGCCTGGTTTATTTTGGACACCCTAGAAGGGAATCCCGTTAATATTGAAACCATGCGGGATTTTGCGGAGGATATCATCAAAGCCCGTTTCGAACGGGTCCAGGGTGTCGCGGCTTCGAATGTCTATGGTGGGCGGGAGCGGGAGCTTCGGGTGACGGTCGATCCGGCTAAATTAGCGTCCAGAGCGTTAACCATTATGGACCTGGCTCGGGCGTTAGATCAGGAGAATCGGGATTACAGTGCCGGAGATTTCGATGAGGGTAAACGGTCGTATGTTGTACGCACGGTGGGGGAATATCTCAATCCCCAGGATGTGGAAAATGTCATCATCGCCAGGCGTGATGGGGCGTCGGTGTATGTGCGGGATGTGGCGACCGCCCATATTGATTACAAGGATCCAACCGTGGTGGTTCGGCAAAAGGGACATCCTGCGATTGCGATCAATGCGATTCGGCAGACCGGGGCCAATGTATTGGAAGCCATGGATGGCCTGAGGGAGGCCGCCATTGAGCTCAATGAAGAAATTTTGAATGCGCGGGGGTTTCAGTTATTTCAGGTCTATGATGAAACCACCTACATTAACCGATCCCTGACTCTTGTCCAGCAAAATTTGATCGTCGGGAGTTTATTGGCGATCTCCATTTTGTATTTATTCCTCCGCACGGGCAGTAGCACCCTGGTGGTCGGTTTGGCCATTCCGATCAGCATGATGGGGACGTTTATTATGCTGTGGGCGTTGGGCCGGAATTTCAATGTCATCAGTTTAGCGGGAATGACGTTTGCTGCCGGGATGTTGGTGGATAACTCCATTGTGGTGTTGGAAAATATTTATCGTCATCGGGAATTGGGCAAATCGTTATTCCAAGCGGCATACGATGGCACTGTGGAGGTGTGGGGTGCGGTGCTGGCCAGTACCCTCACGACTATTGCTGTATTTGTTCCCATTGTGTTCATGGAAGAACAATCCGGTCAATTGTTTCGGGATATCGCTATTGCGATCAGTGCGGGAGTGGGGTTGAGCCTTGTGGTTTCTATGACGGTGATTCCGTCATTGTCTGCACGAGTGTTAACCACGGTGAAAAAGTCCAAAGGGGAGCGAGCACCCGCTACGTGGTCTACTGCGGGATTCGCGGAGAGTGGTTCGACGGCGGGACGGCATTCCTGGTTGGATCGTATCAAAGAGGCCTTGGGTTCTTTGGTGTATGGTTTGAGTGGCAGCGTCTTCTGGCGAAGTGTGACGATTCTGGGATTCACCTCTTTTGCAATACTGGGAAGCTGGGCTTTGTTACCGAAGGCAGAGTATCTTCCTCAGGGAAACCGGAATCTTGTCATTGGCATTCTGCTGCCTCCTCCGGGGTATAACACTCACGAATTTGTCAAAATGGGAAAGCCGATTGAATCGACCCTCAGCCCCTATTGGGACGCCAAGCCTGGTTCTCCGGAGGAGGCCGCTTTGGATGGCCCCAGTATTGCCAATTTTTTCTATGTGGCACGGGGGCGATCCGTCTTTATGGGCGGTCGAGTGAATGATCCGAGCCGTGTGAAGGAATTGATCCCCCTGTTTCGTCGAGCCACGGCGGATCTTCCGGGCGTGATTGGGATCATCACGCAACGCGGCCTGTTCGAGCGTGGCTTGGGCGAGGGGCGAAATATCGATATTGAGATCACCGGGCCGGAGTTGGACACGCTTGTTCAATTAGGTGTTCAGGTGTTTGGTCAGGTGAAAGGGGTGCTCCCCGAGGCACAGGTCAGACCCATTCCCAGTTTGGATTTGGGAAGTCCGGAAGTCCGGGTCACCGTCAGACGGGATCGTGCGGCGGATGTGCAAATGACGAATCAGGAGCTCGGATTTACCATTGATGCCCTGGTCGATGGGGCAAAGGCCAGTGATTACCAATTTGAAGGAGATGAGGTTGATCTCACGATTCGTGGTATCGATAAATATGCCAATCAGACGCAGTCGCTCAATTCCATTCCGATTTTTACCAAAGGCGGTCAACTGACGACGGTCGGCAATATTGCTGATATTGCCTTGGTGGCTGGCCCGGAACAGATTAATCATATCGAACGGGAACGATCCATTGTGATTCAGGTGATCCCGCCGGTTGAGATGGCGCTGGAGGAGGCGATGGATGTGATTCGAACGCAAATCCTTGGGCCATTGAAAGAAAGTGGGACGTTAGGGCGTTTGTATAATGTCCGCCTGTCGGGGACGGCCGATGATCTTACCGAAACCTATGATGCGTTAAAATGGAATTTTCTGTTGGCCTTTACCATTACCTACCTCCTGATGGCCGCGTTATTCGAAAGTTTTCTCTATCCTCTGGTCATTATTTTTACGGTGCCGTTTGCCGCAGCCGGTGGATTCCTGGGGCTTTCTCTGGTTAATAATTTTATCGCGTATCAACCATTAGACGTGCTGACCATGTTAGGCTTTGTCATTCTCATCGGAGTGGTGGTCAATAATGCCATTCTGGTGGTGCACCAGGCCTTAAATTTCATGAGGGGACCGGAAGAGGGGGATTCGTTTGGAGGAGAATCGGGACAAGGATTACCTCTTCGGGAGGCAATTCGTGAATCCGTCAAAATCCGCGTTCGGCCGATCATGATGACGACACTCACGACGCTCTTTGGCCTCTTTCCGCTTGTGGTCTCGTCCGGCGCGGGCTCCGAGCTGTATCGGGGTATCGGAAGTGTGGTGCTGGGTGGCCTCCTGGTCTCCACAGTGTTCACCCTTATTGTTATTCCGGCATTGTTTACGTTGGTCGTTGATACGCAACGCAAGTGGGCAGAGTCCAGAAATCCTCAATTAGCTGAGCAGCAGTCGGGCGGCGCTTTGTAACCTGGAGGCGAAGGGACAAGATATGATGGGAGGGCAGTTTTGGAAGGCGGTTGGGCTATGCGTGGTGTGTCTTGTGGTGTTTGGCGGATTGGGTGCCGTGACCTGGGCGGCTTCCCCGGAGCCTTCAACGGCCCGGGACTTTCCCGAGTTGCGGCTGAGTTTGCGAGAGGCGATGGATGCAGCTGTCGATCAAAATCCAACGGTTCGTTTGTTTAACGAACGTATTACACAGGCGCAGGATGTCGCGAATACACAACTCGGTGAATTATTGCCCAATCTTTCAGGGACGGCAGGCGCAGCCCGGCGACGATTCTTTACGGGGTCGTTTGGTTCAAATGCCACCGTCGTTGGCCCCAGGGATTTTTACGAAATGCGGGCTTTTCTCACCCAGAATGTGTTCAGCTTAAGTCTCATTCAAAAATGGCGGGCTGCCAAAGCGGGAGTGGATGTGGCAGGGTTGGATGCGGAAGTCACCAAACGGGATACCATGGCTACCGCGGGTCTGATTTATTTGGAAACGCTCCGGGCGAAGGCGGCGGTGGATGCCCGGACAGCGGATGTGGCGTTGAACAGGGAATTACTGCGCTTGGCGGCGGAACGAAAATCCGCGGGGATGGCGACAAGTTTGGATGTGACGCGGGCGAAGGTTCAGTTGGAAAACGCGAAGCAGCGATTATTAGTGGCGGAAAATGATCGGGATCGTGCCAAACTCAATTTGATTCGGGCCATGGGGTTGTCGTTCGATGTGCGGCTGGTGCTCACGGATGAAATGAAGTTGGTGAATGTCTCTGAACAATCCATAGGCGAGGCCTTGCAGGTGGCCAAAGAAAACCGGACCGAATTGAAGGCACAGCAGAATCGCGAGCGCCTGGCCTCCTTGACGTTAAGTTCCGTGACGAACGAACGGGTTCCCTCCATTCGGGCCTTGGGCGATGTGGGCATGATTGGCAATCAAATCCCCAATGCGTTGACCACCGACAATGTCCAGGTGCTGATGCAGGTGCCGATTTTCGATGGAGGAATGCGGGAAGCCAGAATTTCGGAGAGTCGCAGTAAAGTCAGACAGGAAGCCATCAGAACGCAGGATGTGCAATA
This sequence comes from Nitrospira sp., assembly GCA_024760505.1. GTDB lineage: Bacteria > Nitrospirota > Nitrospiria > Nitrospirales > UBA8639 > Nitrospira_E. The sequence continues at coordinate 489,301 of CP058931.1, read as the reverse complement.
TCAAGTAGGATTGGAAGTTCGCGATGCGCTGATCACGTTAAGCTCAGCCAAACAGCAGGTCGCGGTTGCGGAAGAAGGCTTGAAACTCTCGCTGACTGAATTGGAACTCTCGCGTGAACGGTTCGCAGTTGGTGTCGCCACCAATATCGAAGTCACGGATGCGCAAACCCGTGTGGCGCAAGCCAGGGATAATTTGATAGAAGGTCTCTTTACTTTTAATGCTTCGCGGCTGAGTCTGGCCCGGGCGCAGGGGCAGTTGGAAAAATTGTAATAGATCGGGCCCGTTCGCCCAAAAGGTAGTATGACCACACTTCAACTCAAACAAGAAATTCGGGCCGAGGCGAGCAAACGTCGGACCTTTGCCATCATCAGCCATCCGGACGCCGGTAAAACCACGTTGACCGAAAAGCTCCTGCTTTACTCAGGGCTGGTACGCACCGCCGGTATGGTCGGGGGGCGAAAAAACCGGAAAATGGCCACGTCGGATTGGATGGAAATGGAGCAGGAGCGCGGCATCTCCATTACCGCCTCGGCGATGCAATTTCCTTATAAACAGGCTGTGATCAATGTGTTGGATACGCCTGGCCATCAGGATTTTTGTGAGGACACGTATCGGACACTCACCGCGGCCGATAGCGCAATCATGGTGATTGACGCGGCGAAGGGTGTTGAAACACAAACACGAAAACTGTTTGAAGTCTGCCGTCTCCGCCGGATTCCTGTATTGACTTTCATCAATAAGATGGATTTGCCGGGACGGGCTCCGCTGGATCTCATGTCAGAAGTGGAGGACGTATTGGGTATTCATGCCAGTCCCATCAACTGGCCCATCGGGTCTGGACAGGACTTTCTTGGTGTGGTGAATCGGCAAACCCGAAAGGTGTTGCTTTATACCAAAACGGCTGCGGGAGGGGCGGCGAAACCGGATCTCATGGAACTCTCATTGGACGATCCGTCGGTGAAAGACCGTATGGCAGGGTATATCTGGGATGAATTGATGCATGATTTGGAGTTACTGGATATCGCCGGGAACCCCTTTTCGAAAGATGATTTTCAAAATGGAAAAGTCACGCCCGTCTTCTTCGGATCTGCCATGACCAATTTCGGTGTGGAAGCATTCTTCGATGCGTTTGTAGACCTGGCGCCTTCCGCTCACGGTCGCTTAGCCGATGCCCCGGATGGCCGTGAACTGATGATCGATCCGGTGGATACACCCTTCAGCGCCTATGTATTTAAACTCCAGGCCAATATGAATCCGCGCCACCGCGACAGTACGGCCTTTTTACGCGTCTGCTCAGGGAGATTCGAGCGGGATGTGGTGGTTAAACACCATCGGACCAACACGGAGGTGCGGCTCTCACGGCCCCACAGTATGGTGGCGAAGGAACGCAATACGGTCGATTTGGCCTATCCCGGCGATGTCATTGGGATTATCAATCCCGGGATTTTTCAAATCGGTGACACGATTTCCGTGGCGGACGGGTTTAATTATAAACCGCTTCCACAATTTCAACCCGAAGTCTTTGCCCGTGTGCGGCCGACCGATACGGGAATGCGCAAATCCTTCGACAAAGGGATCGAGCAACTCGCCAGGGAAGGGACCATTCAAATCCTTCGAAGTCTGGACGGCCTGGAGTTTTTTGTGGCCGCTGTCGGCAAACTTCAGTTTGATGTGCTGGAATTCCGCTTGCAAAGCGAATACCGCGTCAAAGTGGTGGTGGATGTGTTGCCCTATGAATCCAGCGCCTGGCTGGTAGGCGATATTAAGACCTTTAAGCCGCCCTCTGATGCCCTCGTCGTCAAGGACAGCCGGGATCGAGCGGTCGTCCTGTTTCGCAGTTCATGGTCAAAGAATTTCGCCAGTGAACGCAATCCCGATCACAGCTTTCGGGATATGGGGTAGTCAAGAATCAACGTTGCTGTATATCAGATGTTCTAGGTCATGCCTCTTTCCTGAAATCCTATCTCTGTAATTGAGTGGGGAGTGTAATCTCCCTATTTCCCCCAAATTTTCCCGCGTATTTGTTTTGACCTATTCGGTTGTTTCGGTCCACCTTCAGCACGCTGCGGTCCTCTTGTTTCAATAGGATTGACAATGACTTGTAACGGGTGATCAAAAGGAAAGACCAATCATCAGCAGGTTGGAATGAATCCCGAGATGCGTGAAAATCACAACTGGGGTTTTGTAGAAAACGCATTCATTGAAAGTAGAGGCAACACATGAAGCAAGCACGGAAGGGCATACTGACGGGTTTGACCATCTTAGGAATAACGGGGTGGCTATTCTATTTTCCTCCGATGAGTGTGGCGACAAGTATTCCTGCTCCTGAAATTACCAGCTCGACTTGGTTGAATTCCGAGCCCTTACAAATGGAAAAATTGCGCGGCAAGGTGGTGATGGTGGAGTTTTGGACATTTGGATGCTGGAACTGCCGGAATATCGAACCGTATGTCAAGGAATGGCACGACAAGTACGGCAAGCAAGGGCTGGTTGTGATTGCGGTACATTCGCCGGAATTCAAATATGAATACGATGTGCAAAAGGTCAAAGAATACATTGAGGAACACCACATTCCCTATGCCGTGCCCATCGATAATGAATTCCGGAACTGGCGGCAGTACCGCAATCGCTATTGGCCGACGCTGTATTTAATCGATAAGACGGGAAATATTCAATACACCAAGATCGGTGAAGGTAGCTATGAGAAAACCGAAAAAACTATTCAGCAGCTACTTGCCGAACCGACCTAACAGGACGTTTGTGAAGAGGTATGCAAAGAACAATAGGTAGCGAGAAGGCTGGAGGAAAGAGCCTTTGGGGAAATTGTGTTCCGGTTTCGATCAAGGGGAAGATGACGCACTTATACTTGACGGCATTTCTTGAGTACCTCAGCCATCTCCTGATGGATATGGCCGTTGGTGGCGATAAGGGTGCTGCCATAGATGGAGTAGGGTTCGCCCGCATAATTTGTTAACTTTCCCCCGGCTTCCTCCAGAATGACCTTGCCTGCCGCAGTGTCCCACGGATTGAGTTGTAGTTCCCAAAAGCCATCGAATCGGCCGCAGGCGAGGTAGCAGAGATCAATCGCGGCGGTGCCGGTGCGGCGCATTCCACGCGCACGGAGGGTGAATGCGCAAAATTCCTTAAGATTGTTATCTTTGGCGGTGTGCACGTCATAGGCAAAGCCGGTGACGAGTAACGCTTTATTTAATTGAGGTGTCGCTGAGACATGAATGGGTGTGCCGTTGAGTGTAGCCCCCTTCCCTTGTTGCCCCAGAAACAGTTCGTCCCGTGTGGGATCATAGACCACTCCTAGGACACACGTGCCTTCATATTCTACCCCGATGGAGACATTGTACATGGGAAAGCCATGGGTGAAGTTGGTGGTTCCGTCCAAGGGATCAACGATCCATTTGACGGGATGGGTGGGGATGTCCTGCAGGCCCTGTTCTTCGCTGAGGATCTGGTGTTCGGGAAACGCATGTCGGATGGTCTGAATGACGGCTTCTTCTGAGCGCAGGTCGGCTTCGGTGACCAGGTTGATGGCTTGATCCTTTTGATGGATCTGAAATCCTTTTTTGGCATAGTCGAGCAAGATCGCTCCGCCCTGCCTGGCGGCTTGAATGGCGATGCGGGTTAACGAGTGATAGTCGGTAAGGGATAGTGCCATAGATGATGGGAAACAGACCGTTTTTGAGCATACCTGAAGGCTGCGGAAATCCCAAGCGTCAGGATGCGATCATGTGAATTTGTTGTGTGGGTGTTTAAGGGATTTGAGGAGAAAAACACACCGGGAGTGGGTGGCCCCACTCCCGGTGGCACTGCAGGTGGGATCTACAGCTACTTCTTCTTGGTTTTTGCTTTTGCTTTGGGTTTCGCGGCCGCGGCCTTTTTCTTTGGAGCGGCTTTCTTTTTCGTTGCTGCCAATTCACTCACCCCCTTTCAGATCATACAATCATGTCCGTCAATGCGGGTCAGACGGCTTTGGTTAAAGATTTTTCGTGATTGACTTCGAATGTATTGGGCCCGACTTTTCGAAAACGAGGGTCCCTTTTTAAGGATGTAGCGACCGACGTGACAGGAGTTTTTCCCCGGATAGGCATCCCGCCTTCTTTAAGACGTTGAAAAAGTTCTTTGGCGTGCAATGGACGACCTACCTCCTGGAGAACCATATACACTGCATCAGGGACGCTCATGCCCACGTATTTGCTTCGGCCTAGGAGAATTTCCCTCGACTTAGACGCGACATCCGTGTCGGCTGAGGACAGATGTCCCTCTTTTTCCGAGAAGATTTGGCTTGAGAGACTCGCCAGCTTCGCTTTGTCAGCTTCGACGCGATAGAGGGTTTTTGCCAACTCCAGATATTTCTCAACCGTCGCAATTTCCTCACCTACCTGCTCCCGTTTTTTTTGGAGATCCTTGAGTTTGCGCTCATAAACACTGATGCGCTGCTCCAGCCCATCGCTGATATCTTTAAGCTGGTCATTTTGGTCCTCCATTTCGCAAACTCCACCATATGTTGAGCCTCATTCTATTCGTGTTTTAAAGCAAAGTCAACAAGCAAGCTTTAAATTTTTATTTTTAAAGGATGCCTTCAAACAAATATGCAAATTACGATTGGTTGTTTGTAAATCAATGGCATGTTTGTGAAGAGATCATTATAAAATTACATGTTGAAAATGAAAGCCTAAACTTAGTGCCTAATGATTTTATAAATTCAATATTTGGTATGTTCATCTTCATTTACAATTCATGAATGTGCTTTATTAACTAGGTAATATATCGTGGTAGGGAATTACTTGCGGATGTTTTGATGGGGAGGAATTGACCGAAAAATATTTATAATAATTGGCCATAAAGTGGCATATCGTTTATTGATGAGGATTTACAGTTCGGAAGTATGGTATGGAACAACTCGTCATTTGAAGCATGCCATGGAGGGAATGACCACAGGTTGTGGTGTAGAAATACCTAGTATTAATTTGGAATTTTGAGAAATATTCCACTTTTCTTGAGGTGGCTTGGGAATGTAGGGATGCTATGATTGTTTAAATATTTGATTGTTGGATTTAGCCGTGATGACCAAAAATACCGATCATCTTAACCTGCTTGCCCTCACCGCGAATGAACTGAATGCCTTCATTCAGCAACTCGGTTGGCCACGATATCGGGCCAACCAAATCCTCCGATGGCTCTACCAACATCGTGCAGTGGATATTGAGTCGATGACCAACTTGTCAAAAACCGACCGGGCCAGGTTGCAGGAGGTGGCGACCATTCACCGCATGGGGTTTTCACCTCCAACGATTGCCAGCGATGGCACCGCAAAGTTTGTATGGAATTTGGAGGATGGCCTGGCTGTGGAAACGATATTGATCCCTGATGGTCGTCGACGGACTTTGTGTCTGTCCTCTCAAGTCGGCTGTACGCTGGATTGTGGTTTTTGTTTAACGGCCGAGATGGGCCTGAAGCGAAGCTTGCGCGCGCATGAAATTGTCGGGCAGGTGCTGAATGTCCAGGCTTACCTGCCGGAAGGGGAGCATCTGTCTTCCCTGGTGTTCATGGGAATGGGCGAGCCATTGGTGAATTTTGAGCCGGTCGCCGAAGCGATCCAGCGTCTGACCAATATTGAGTGGGGTTTGGGTTTTTCTCCACGACGTATTACGGTGTCAACAGCAGGATGGATTCCGCGATTTCCAGATGTGCGGCGATTAGGCGTGAATTTGGCTATATCCTTAAATGGCACAACCAATGAGCAGCGGTCACATCTGATGCCTGCGGTGAATGGGCGCTATGATTTATCCGAATTGCTCAATGCCTGTCGCGATTATGCCCAATTCAGCGAGCGCCCTCTGACCTTTGAGTATGTGTTGTTAGCGGGGGTCAATGACTCACCGGATGATGCCAGGCGTTTGGTAAGGCTTTTACAGGGAATCCGGTGTAAGGTGAATTTGATTCCGTTTAATGAATTCCCGGGTAATCCGTTTCGGCGTCCGTCATCAGAAGTTATTGATGCCTTTCAGGGTATTGTCAGAAGCAAAGGTCTGGATGTGTTTCTCCGAAAAAGCCGGGGAGATGATGTGTTGGGAGCTTGCGGCCAATTGGGTCGATCAGCTTCCGAAGTCTTAAATCAGACGACTACGAACAAGAAAAGGAGTCTCCCTCTCTATGCTCAGCCTTGAACCAACTCTGCAGGGGAAGTACGAGGCCTTGCAAGAACTCTTTCACCAAATGGGATCGGTAGTAATCGCGTTTTCTGGAGGGGTCGACAGCACCCTCGTGTTAAAAGTGGGCTTTGACACACTTGGTGCGCAGACCAAAGCGGTCACCGCGATTTCGCCAACATTTCCATCACTGGAGGTGGAAGAGGTCAAGCGATTAAGCACCGCAATCGGGGTGCCCTTGCAATTGGTGGAAACGGATCAGTTGCAAATTGATGCGTTTGTCAAAAATGATGCAACCCGGTGCTTTCATTGCAAGACAGACTTATACCGGTTGCTTTCCAGTCTTCGGGATGCCGTGGGTTTTCAGACAATCGTAGACGGGACTAATGTGGATGACTTAGGAGAAGATCGTCCCGGTATTAATGCGGCCCGACAACTCGGCGTGCGGAGTCCTTTGGTTGAAGCGGGATTCGGCAAGGCGGATATTCGGGAATTGGCAAAAGGTTTGGGGTTGGCAAATTGGAATAAGCCGGCTGCAGCCTGTTTGTCTTCACGAATTACCCGTGGGCTCCCCATTACAAAAGCCTATCTTTCACGGGTAGAGCGTGCCGAGGCCTTTTTGGTGGCTCAAGGAGTGACGCAAGTGCGGGTTCGCCTTCACGGCGATTTGGCGAGAATCGAGATTGACCCTACCCAAATGTCGATTTTGACACAAGAACCGGGCAGATCCCGTTTAGTGGAGGAATTTAAGAAGCTGGGATTTCAAACGGTCACGCTGGACTTAGAAGGGTATCGGGCCGGAGGTGGGAATCTTTCCTCAACGAACAATTGAAGCGTAGATCATGATTTTGGGGAGCGGGTCACTGGGAGCGTCTCACTCAAAAACCGTTCTTTGCAGGTGTTCTTGGGAACACCATAAAAAAAGAGGGAAGTGATTCTTCCCTCTTTTTTATTGTGCGTGGCCTTTTGATGTAGGCGATTCTTGAAAGAATGGCTCTGTGCTTGAGGCTATTCGGAGAGAATGGGGAAAGCCTTAGTTTTTTGATTGAGCAGCGACGGCTGCGAGCGCTTCTTCGGCATATCGCCGATGATCATCGTCCGATAGGCTTCGACCGATCACCTTTTCCGCAATCATAAGGGCCAGCTCAGCAGATTGGGTCTTGATGTCTTGAATGGCCTTACGTCGCTCCCGCTCAATGTCTTGTGTCGTTTCCTCTTTAATTCTCTGGGATTCGGCACGAAGCCGTTGCTCATTTTCATCAAGCAGTCGTTGAGCTTGTTGCTTGGCCTCTGCCAGGATCGTTTCCACTTCTTTGGCAGCCACCTGCAGTTTGGCATCGTATTCCTTGAGCTTTCGTTCGGCTGCAAGCCGGTTTTGTTCGGCCTGGTCGAGACTTTCCCTGATCTTTCGTTCCCGGGTTTCCAGTGTTTCCAGGATCGGGGGGAGGGCGTACTTATAGAGCACCCATAGGAGGATCCCAAATGACAGGAGTTCCCAAAATATCAGCGACGAAAAGAAATGTGAGTCAAATTGTGGCATAGGTCAGGAGCCCTTTATCCTTTGCCCATGATGATAAAGGCGATGACCAGTCCGTAGAGCGCGATGGCTTCGACCAAGGCAAACCCGATCCACATGTACTTGCCGACTCGAGCTTCCGCCTCTGGTTGGCGGGCAACCGCCTCAATCATTTTTCCAAAAATATACCCGATGCCGATACCGGCACCCGCAAAGCCCGCCGCTGCCAGGCCCATTCCCAAAAGTGCTGCTGCTGCAGAATCCATTGTAGTGTTGTCCTCCCAGTTTAAAAGGGACTAATTGTAAAAACGTCCTCTGATCGTTTCGTTCGAATGCCAGTTAGTGTAAATGCATCGCGTCGCCGATATAGACGCAGGTTAAAACGGTAAAAATATAGGCCTGAATAAAGGCAATCCCGACTTCTAATCCATAGAGTGCGATGGTAAAAGAAAAAGGCAGCCATCCTATCAGCAGGCCGCCGGCAATGGTGAGGCCGAACAATACACCAAGAATCACATGGCCTGCAGTCATATTGGCGAATAATCGGACGGCCAGTGAGATTGGTCTGGCTATTTGACTAATTAATTCAATGGGAATCATTAAGGGAAGGAGCCAGCCTGGCGTGCCAGGGGGAACGAGTATGCCCAGGAATTTTGCCCCATGCAATTGAAATCCGACGATAAGACTAAGTAGATAGACCCCTACAGCGAACACCCCGGTCACAATAATTTGGCTGGTAATTGTGTAGGATCCAGGTATAAGACCGACCAGGTTTGAAAATAAGATAAACAGAAAGAGGGCGCTGATGAGCGGGAAATATCGCATCCCGGAGGCTCCCATCGTGTCGTGGATAATCCCGCGAATGAAGTCGACCAGCAACTCCGCAAGACTTTGGAGCTTAGAAGGCACGAGTGCTCTGGCGCCACCGGCTTTCAATAATATGAAAGCCACAAGCCCCACCACGACCCACATCATCAAGACGGCCTTATTGACGGAAACGTCAAGGCCGAAAATGGAAAGCGGGAGAAAGTTATGAAGCTCGAAGGGATGTAACGGATCTTCCAAAACTAAACCTTGTGTCTAGCGACTCATTGTTTCCAACGCTGAGCTGCACGGTAGGCGTTGCGAACTCCAGCGATTAATCCCAGTACCAGTCCTATCGCCACACCCCACGGCGTGGTATCCAACACATACGAATCAATTAACCAACCAAGGAATCCACCCACGATAAGGGCGGCAAGAAGGTCCGTCCCCACTCGCATTGCCTGTCCCAGCCCCGCAAACATTGGATCCTGAGAAGGTGCCATTTTTTCAATCGGCAAGGCGAGTCGTTGGAAGGGGTCACATTCAAGCAAAAAATCCTGAATCATGTCAAGCAACAAAGGTCCCATTTCTCAATATTGTTATGGTAAGGTACAGTCAGGGAAAAAGGAAAAGCCATGAAGCCGTCTCGCGGGTTTAGTTCCGGTTTCATTTTTGGCCAACATTCATGATGATGAAACATTTTGTGTTACTCCTGGTCATGGCGGTTGCCACGAGTGGGAACTCCGTGCTGGCCACTTCATCCGGGGTTGATGATTTGCCGGATTTAACCGGTGGGGTGGTGCCTGTCGTGCAATATAAGCAGCTCGACCCCTTCTCTGGAAACGATATCTTAACCTCAGTGAGTGAAGTTGAATATACGGTGAAGGTCAAAAACCAAACGGGCCAGCCGTTAATTGCAGATTCCTTGGTCCTGGTGGTGGATTCCGTCCTGGAAATTTCCGGAAAAGAGATCATCAACCGTGTCAGAATTGAAGGTTCCGATGGGATGACCCAGGATGGAAAGCCTTTTTTCAGGATTCCCAGTACCGGGCCGGAACTGTCACCCTATGGAGAGAGCGAGGCGGTCACCATACGGGTGACGAATCCTGATTTTCTTCGATTTTATCCTCCTGGTGTTCGGGTTCGCGGGATTCGGCGCTCTTCTGAAAAAGCCGTCAAAGATCTGCTCGATACCCTGGTGCAAAAGGGGTTGTTGTCTCCCGAAGACGCCATGCGGGCGTTGGAATCTCCTTCATCAGGTAGTCCTTAACCCTTGTCCCCCATTCCCAAGCATGCCGAACGAGGAGTGCCTTCCTCCGTTCATTCGAATCCGTGTTTTCCGCTTATTCAGCATTGTTCCCCTGCTTTTGATGATCCCTTTGACCTCTTTGGCCGGGTGACCGGTTATGCTCCGCATTCCTTTTTTATGGAACATGATGCCGTTCAGGACGGAGTGGCGCATCGTTATTCCTATATGGGGTGCGATCCCTATCGTGTCGTTCGGGGGAAGCGGCATACCTATGAAACTATTTCGGTAGATAAGAAGGAAACGCACATTGGGGATCCATTCGCGTTCTTGCAGCGTACCTTTGTAGGTCACCCCGTCACTTCGTGGCCCCACCTCCCGCCTTTCCATGGAGGAGCGATCGGCTGTTTCAGCTACGACCTTGTTCGCATGTTTGAGGTGTTACCAGAACGCCTACGGGATGATCTGCATTTTCCTGATCTGTATTTTCTGTTTGTCGAGATGTTTGTCATTGTGGATCATCACGCGCCAGGGGCCTGGCTGATATTTTCGCCTTCGCCAGACCGCCTGGCGACCGAAAACTGGGATCACTTGTATCGCGAAGGCCAGGCGCGCCTGTCTGATCTGCAAGCCAAGGTGATGATCCCTGAAAATCTCCCAGCGAAGATGCACTTAGCCAGGTCCTCGCTTCGCATTGAGGGGGAGCAATCGTCTCTGGAATATATGGATCGCGTGCGTGCCTGCCAGCAGTTCATTGCTGCGGGAGATATTTATCAGGCCAATCTCTCTCATCGATTTCGGATAGAGGGCGTGACTCACGGTTTTGCAAGCCAGGCCGAAGCCGGAGCCGACTTATATGGGCAATTGCGCAAGGTTAATCCCTCTCCCCATTCGGCATTCCTCGTGTTGGAGTCCGACGTCATTGTGTGTAATTCCCCGGAACGATTAGTCCGCCTTTCAGAGGGATATGCAGATATGCGTCCAATCGCGGGCACCAGGCCTCGTGGCAAAGAACCTCATGATGATCGATTCCTGGCGGAAGATCTGTTGTCGTGTCCCAAGGAACGGGCGGAGCATCTCATGTTGGTTGATTTGGCTCGAAATGATCTGGGGCGGGTGTGCGATTATGGATCCGTTCGGGTCAATGAATTAATGACGGTAGAGCGCTATTCCCATGTCATGCATATGGTTTCCCAGATTTCCGGCCATTTGCGGGACCCTTACCATGGTTTCGACCTCATTCGAGCCACGTTTCCTGGAGGGACGATTACCGGAGTGCCGAAAGTCCACTGCATGGAACTTATCGAGCAGCTTGAACCCGTTCGTCGGGGAATCTACACCGGGTCGATTGGGTTTATTGGATGGAACGGGAATCTTGACTTGAATATTGCCATTCGCACGTTGTTGCTCACGGAAGGACACGGGTTGCTTCATGTGGGAGCAGGGATCGTGGCTGACTCCGAACCGGACCGGGAGTATCAGGAAACGCTTCAAAAAGCCGAAGCCTTTTTTCAAGTTCTGAAAGGGAACGGCTGACGACAAACGGGGATAGGAGATGTGGATATTTCTCAACGGTGAGTTTGTGAAAAAAGAACAGGCTCGGATTTCGGTCTTTGACCATGGGTTTCTGTACGGGGATGGAGTCTATGAAACTCTGCGCGTCTACCAGGGACGAATTTTTTTACTAGAACGGCACCTGGCGCGACTTCGACGATCCTGTGAACTGATCGGCCTGGTTCTTCCAATCCAGGATAATGCCTGGGCAAGCATCATTACCGAAATGCTCATTCGGAATGGGCTTCAGGATGCCGGTCTGCGCGTGACGATTTCTCGAGGAGAAGGGGAACTCGGGATTGACCCCGGTCTCTGTCCCAGCCCAACTATTGTCGTGATGGCGAAGTCTGTGGTGTCCTATCCTGCTCACATGCGAGAGCAGGGAGTCCGGTTGCAGCTCGTCTCAGTTCGGCGGAATCCAGAGTGTGCACAATCGCCGCAAATCAAGTCGCTGAGTTTTCTCAACAACATTCTGGCCAAGCAGGAAGCCGTGCAGGCCGGAGCGTTCGATGCTCTGATGTTGAATATGGATGGTCATGTGACGGAATGTACGACGAGCAATATCTTTTTTGTGTCCAACCACCGGTTGCATACTCCTTCGGTTGCTTGCGGGATCCTTGAGGGGATCACTCGGGAGGTGGTGATGATCTTAGCCAGGGAGTTAGGGATTGAAGTGGAAGAAGGGGCGTATGCGGCCGCGGACGTGCTTCAAGCGGATGAGTGCTTTATGACGAATACGGGTCTGGAAATTATGGCGGTCTCTCAAATTGGAAGAAGTCCTATTGGCCCAGGCAGGAGTGGGGAAATCACGATGGCCTTATGGCGGGCGTTCCAGGAAAATTTGGAACGATGGTTGGGGCCGGTTCTCACGGGCCCACACGCATCATAACATTCAAGGCTGTGTAGTGTTTCTTGGTTTCTTCCGGGTAGCCTCAGTGGCCTTGGAAGAATTTTCCTGTTGACAGTGGCTATGGGTTTTCCATGCTAAGCCTTTATAGAACGGAAAGTCTTCACGGAAATGCGCGCCCACACTATTGGCTCTCCACAGTGCAGATTCGGCAATGCATTGCCCAACCAGAACCATATTCCGTGTTTCTAATCCTGGCCGGTTCCACGGAGCAGCCGACAGCTTTTGCGACCATTGCTGAATCTGATCGACCGCTTTCTTTAATGAGTTCCCTGTCCGCACCAATCCGACTTTAGACCACATCAAACGCCTCAGGGAGTTTCTTATTTTTTCCACATCTTGAGTGGACATCTTCCGGCCGGTGGGTTTTCGGAGAAGGGGGGAATCCAGAAAGTTTGGAGAAGAGCCGGTCGTCGGACATATTGAAGCGGTTTGAGCTGCGCGATAGCCAAAGACCAGACCTTCCAGCAAAGAATTACTCGCCAGTCGATTCGCACCGTGCACGCCGGAGCAGGCCACTTCTCCAGCTGCAAACAGACCTGGAAGAGTCGAGGCCCCATGCAGATCGGTTTTGACTCCCCCCATAAAATAATGAGCGCTGGGGGAGACGGGGATCCATTCCTCCGTGATGTCGATATCGTACCGTAAGCAGGTTGAGTAAATGGTGGGAAACCGTTCTTTCAAAAATGTTGCCCCCAAATGCGTCACATCTAAATAGACATGGCGAGCTTTGGTTCGTTGCATTTCTGTCCAGATCGCCCGGGATACAATGTCTCGGGGCGCGAGTTCCTGGCTCCGATGATAGTTTTTCATGAAGCGTTCGCAGCGATTATTACGCAAAATCCCTCCTTCTCCACGTAGCGTTTCCGATAGCAAAAATGGAGGACTCGAAGGGAGATAGAGTGCGGTTGGATGAAATTGGACGAATTCCATATCCTCCAGCATGGCGCCGGCCCGAAAAGCCATGGCGATGCCATCTCCTGTCGCATTGGCTGGATTGGTGGTTCGAGCATAGACCTGTCCGGCTCCTCCTGTAACCAAAATCGTGGCCGGGGCACAGACGATCTTAAGATGCCCACTCAGTTCATCCAGGATTAACGCCCCCCAGCATCGTCCGTCTTGGATACACAGCTCAACCGCAACATGATTGCCCATCCATGTCAGATTTTTCAGAGTTTGGGCTTTAACGCTGAGCGCACGAACCATTTCGCTGCCAGTGGCATCCCCTCCGGCTCGTAACACTCGATGGCGACTATGGGCTCCCTCTCGGGTGAACGCCAGTTTGCCATCCACTGTGTCGAATTTTGCTCCCCATTCGATCAATTCATGAATGCGCGAGGGGCCTTCTTCAACGAGTATTTTGGTGGCTGGCCGCGAACAGAGTTGATGGCCGGCTTTCAGGGTATCTGCCAAATGGAGAACCACGTCATCTTCTTCACTCAGCGCGACCGCCACGCCTCCTTGGGCGTAAAAGGAATTATTGTCTTGGGGGCCCCCTTTGGCGACCATGGTGACTCGTCCATGGCGACTCAATTCAATTGCGGCTCGAAGGCCCGCGACCCCCGCGCCTAAAATCAGAAAATCCGTGGAAATCACGTGAGAGGAATGATGAGATGTGACGATGGAAGGCATAGTAATGACTGAAACAGGGAAAAAGAATTGATGATTAAGAGGGAAAATTGAGACGGTGTGTCATACCAAACGGCAGGTCTCCTTCGATCCTGCGGAGCAGAATAACTTGATTGCCACTCCATAACAGGATTCCATGACCGCTCGCTTGAGCAGAAGGTCCCTGGGGCGTGCGTTCCCAGTTGCCTTGCCAGGAAACAAAGGCCGAAATTCGGTCTCCATCAATCACCATGCGGTCAATGGTCAGGTCTAACTGAATACTTGAAAACGTGGCAAAGTCCTCCCGAACATGGGCCTCAAGAAGGTCAAGGTTTTCCAGTGGAAGGAGTAATTCCTGGAAGCCCGAGGCATCTTGATTGACATAGGCCTTTTCCAGTGCTTTGATGGCTTGCACCACTCGTTGGAATCTGGCGTGGTCCTCAGGATATTTGGGGGCCTTTTTCGAACATCCTGTTCCGGCAAGTGAAAAGATGACCGGAAAGGTTATCAAGAGCACAAAAACATGTTTATTCAAAAATTTAAGTAGAATCATGAGATTCTATAATGAAGAAGAATGCCGGAGGGGGTCAAGAGAATTTATAGAAAGTTGATGATTATTAGGTGAAGGACCAGGTATGATGTCATTGCTTACCTTGACACCTTTCTTGGCCCTATGATAGGTAGTCAGCCGGCAGTAGGGGCTAGTTTGCCAAATACGCGGAGAGAATTTTTCCAATATCGGTAGCAGAAACGATTTCACCCAGGAATGTAACTTTATGTCGAGTGTTGTCAAAAAGCGTAGGAAGAAAATGCGTAAGCATAAACACAAAAAGCTTCTTCGCCGAATGAAATTTGCCAAACGTCGTAATTAATTTCCATAGGCCGGGATGGTCAAGGGCTTGCATATGACCCAGGGGAAAAAAACTCGTATTCGGGTCCGTTCCTCTCTGTCATCTTATGTGGGAGATATCTTGATCCCGCCTATGCGAAATCGAATTTCAGATGTTTTAAATGATGAGTCTGTCTTGTTTATTAACTTAACAGATGTGCTGATCAATGACACTGAACATTCTGCGTTTGTGGCTTTAAATAAAAATCAGATCGAATCGGTTATTCAACTCGACTAACCGCTCATTCGTCTTTTCTCTCGCCTTGTTGCACCTTCCGATTTTAGTTTTAGGGCATTCCATTTTTTTTCTCAACGGATACGATCACTTGTTCGTGTAAGGCCTCTATGAACTATCTGTCCCGATTTATTCCCTTCCTCCGTCCGTATTTGATGCCCATGGTGGGTGCGGGGGTCTTGGTGATGGGTGTTGCGGCCTGCAACCTGTTACTCATCCGGTTGGGTGGCACGCTGTGGGATCTTATTACGGTCCAACGCGATTTGCCGAAATTGACAAGCATGGTGTGGGTCTTTGTCGGGTTGGTGATCGGACAGGGCCTCTTATCCATGGCTCATAGTTATTTGACCGCGCTGGCTTCCCAGCATGTGATGGCGGATTTTCGTACTCACGTTTTTTCTCACCTCCATCGGTTGTCACTGAATTTCTTTGCAAAACGGCGAACAGGAGAGTTGATTTCCAGATTGATGAACGATGTCGGGGTGATTCAAAATTTATTAACTGAGACCCCGATGGATGCCCTGAAGCATCTCGTGACCATTATCGGGGGGGTGGGATTTTTGTTGGTGATGAATTGGCGGTTGTGTGTCCTGATTCTCATAGTTTTGCCATTGCTGGCCATAGTCGCCAGGATGTTTGGAAGGCGTTTGAAATTTTTATCCATGCAAATTCAGGATCAAACGGCCCATGTTACCACGCTGATTGAAGAAGTGGTGTCAGGCATTCGTGTGGTCAAATCGTTTGTTCAGGGTAAACGAGAGGACGCGCGGTTTCGTTCAGCCGTAGAGACTTTATTGGCGACCACCATGAAACGGACAGCGGTGTTGGCCGTATTTGTTCCTGTCATCACCTTCTGTACCTTTGTCATGGCGATTGGCGTCTTATGGTATGGGGGCAAACAAGTCATCGAAGGCCAGCTTTCTCCCGGGGAATTATTTGCATTTGTTCTATTTGCGGGGATTTTAATTGGTCCGTTTGGGTCAGCGGCCCGAATGTTCTCTCAGGTCAAGGAAGTGCAAGGAGCGATGACCAGGGTGTTTGAACTCTTGGATACGCCACTGGAAATCCATGATAGTCCGATGGCGAAGGCCCTATGGCCCATTCATGGGAAGGTTGAGTTCGATCGCGTGCAATTTGGCTATGAGGGCCGATCCCCTGTGTTGGATGCGGTGTCATTTTCGATTCAGGCCGGGGAATGTGTGGCGTTGGTAGGACCCACCGGAGCCGGGAAAACAACTATTGTGAATTTACTGCATCGATTTTATGATCCAACTGCCGGTCGGGTGCTTATCGACGGGCATGATCTCAAATCCATTCAAGTGGAGAGTTTGTATCAACAGTTGGCGCTTGTGCCGCAGGAAACCCTGCTTTTTGGCGGAACGATTGCAGACAATATCCGGTATGGTCGAGCCGATGCCCCTGAATCTGACATGATTGAGGCCAGTCGCCGAGCCAATGCCCATGAATTTATTCAGTTGCTCCCTGATGGCTATGAGACTATTCTCGGTGAAAAAGGGATCAATTTGTCTGGAGGGCAGCGGCAGCGCATCGCGATTGCCAGGGCGTTGCTGAAAGACCCCAGAATTTTGATCCTGGATGAAGCGACCTCCGCATTGGATAGCCAGTCCGAATCGCTGGTCCAGTCGGCGTTAACGGAACTGATGAAGGGACGCACCACCCTCATGATCGCGCATCGGTTTTCTTCTATTCAGCGTGCACATCGTATTCTGGTTCTGCATAAAGGCACAATTGTGGAAGAAGGCCAGCACGAAGAACTGCTTGCCAATCGTGGACTCTATCATCACCTCTATACACTTAGAGAGGTTGAGGGAATAACGGAGCCCATGGAAGACTCAGCCCAACCGTTGTCTCAATAAAGAGTCAGAAGAGCCAAGCGGAAAAATAAAGAACAACAGTCCCCCTATCCTGTCCGACATTGAAACGGGGAGAGGTCGTGGATACGAATCCGTTAATCCGGTTCTCGTGAAAAAGGGGGTTACTGAATTTTGGAGAAGTCGGCTGGTATGTTGATCAGTTTTCCATCAGGAAAAAACACGGCGAGGGTTCCAGGCGCCATTGGATCGAAGTCGGCATAGGCGAAGCGTGCTGTAAACCTCGACCGAAAGCTGACGGTATCCCCTGGATTTTTTCGGCCGCGCTCAGCCGGCCCAATATCCACAGGGCGAATGGTCGTTGAACCTTGCTGGAGAGCAATTTCTGCTCCTTCCGCAAAGAACTCATCCTCTCCGCAAAGGCGAACCTCAACTTCAAGGTAGGGCATTTCCAGAATTTCCTGGATTTTGGCTTCTGGCATACGAATGTCTTGTTTCTGGCGTTTGGATTCTGCCGCTTCGCGGCGCCCAAAGTATTCCAACCAATAGAGGCGTGTTCTTAAAATGGCATGCGCCCCACAGGGTTCCACTTCCGGGTCAGCGCCGACCCGAACCGCACGCTCCGAGGCTTTCATCACTGCTGCCACATCCTCTACCGAATCGGCTTGTTCCATGGTTTTGCGACCAGCTGCCATGGCCTTATTGGCTTCATCTAATGTAATGGACATGTCGATTGCGGAGGAGTTGGATGGGTGAGTCCCCACACCGATCATGGTGAGGGCACAAATAGTAAGCGGGAGACGAATGTACAAAGACAACGATGAAACCATGCGCATTCTCCTTGGTACTTTCGAGGCATGACTCAGGATGAATGCCGGAATTGTAGAGGACACCTTAAGCCATTGCAATCCCTGGATGGTGCCTGGTTGGAGAGGGGGCCTATCCGGACACCTTCACATGGCGGAGTGGGGGGGGGAAGACCGGAAAAGGGATTTCTAGTTGACTCCCTCATGCCGCTCCGGTAGATTAGCGCCCTGTTTGATTTTTATATACATAGGTGGGCCGTCCCCCTACGGCACCAGTTATTTGGGGTTCTCGCCTCAGGTAAGCAATCCCTTATCACACGGAATAAATGTCGAACGTCAATTTCCCTTGAAGGGGTGTGGATTGCGAAGGACACCATCATGGAGAAACAATGAATCTTGAGAAAGTTGAGCGTGTATACAGTGCGTACGCATCTGTTTATGACCATACCTTTGGTAAAGTATTTCAGCAATCGCGCGAATCGGCGGTGCGAGGGCTTCCTATTGAGCCTGGACATCGGGTTCTTGAAGTTGGCGTAGGAACCGGAGAAGCGCTCCCCCTCTATCCCTCCTGTTGCGAAGTTCTTGGCATTGACCTCTCAGATGGCATGTTGGAACATGCTCGGCGTCGGGTGCAGGAGCACCGCTTGAATCATGTGACTCTTAAGAGAATGGATGCCGGAAAAATGGATCTTCCGGATAATCACTATGATATTGTGATGGCAGCCTATGTCGTCACGGCAGTTCCTGATTATCGAAGTGTGGTGGACGAAATGATTCGAGTGTGTAAGCCCGGAGGCCGGATCATTATGCTGAATCACTTTAGCAATGGGAATAAAGTGATTGCGGCGGTAGAAAAATGGATTTCTCCTCTGTGTAAGCATATTGGATTCCGAACCGATCTCGCATTGCACACGGTCCTGGAAGGCACGTGTCTGATGGTGGTCAACAAAAAGAAAGTGAATCCGTTGCGGTTCTGGCATTTAGTGGAATGTGTGAATAAGAAGAATGGTCAACAGTCTTTGTTCACAAATGGTTTTGCGTTGAATGGACATTCTTAAACCTCTCCACCCATCTTCGCCCTGTCACATCTCTCCCTATCTCCTGACCTATTTCTCTATGTAAGCTATATGACGAAGGGTGCGTCTTGTCCCTCGTTGATTGGCTCCTTGTCCTGAATCAACCCCAACGCTTGCCTCATGAAGGTTGCCCTCTGCCTCCAGCATGTCGTGTTTGAAGGTCCCGGCGTCTTTCGTCGAGCTCTAGAAACTCGTGGGTATGCCGTCCGAAATGTGGTCGTTCCTGCTGAGGGTTTGCCTGCAGATCCAGGTGATTTTCTGCTCATCATGGGGGGGCCGATGTCCGTTAATGATCGTGATCCGTGGATTGAGGCCGAACTCCAATTTGTAAAGATGGCTCTCGCGCGTGATATTCCTGTCCTGGGCATTTGTTTCGGAGCGCAGTTGCTGGCCAAAGCGTCGGGTGGTTCGGTGGCCCCGGGGCCGAAGTTTGAAATTGGCATGGGTTCCGTGTCCCTGACCGACAAGGGAAAGATCGATCCCATCCTGTGTGCCATGCCTCAGGACATTCTCGTGTTTCAATGGCATGGAGAAGGGATCACCCTTCCTCCGGGAAGCACGCATCTGATGACTTCTGCTGATTTTCCCGTTCAGGCATTCCGGTTGACGGATCGAAGGTATGGCCTTCTGTTTCATCTGGAATTGGAGGAAGCGGGAATTGAGGCCTTGTGCCGTGAATGTCCGCAAGATGTTCAACGAGGGGGGATGACACCAGCGTCTATTCAATCCCGGTCCCGACCTCATCTACCCAGGCTTCATCAATTGGCTGATCGCTTCATGGAACATTTGGTTCGGATAGGGTGACACCTGCCTCTGAATTGATGTTCCCATTTCCCGTTTCGAAATGATTTTTTCCGGGACGGTACCGTAACGGGTCCCATATTTGGTACCGTAACAGGCTCATATTCACCAGTTTCTGAAAAGGAGTACGAATTCATGGCAGGGTTTCCTATTCAGTATGCAGAAAGAATCCGCACGCTCCCCCCCTACTTATTCGCCGCCATCGATGACATGAAGCGCAAGGCCATTGAGCGTGGGATGGATATCATCAATTTAGGTATAGGTGATCCTGATTTGCCGACACCTGAACCGATCATTGAATCATTACGACGTGCGGCGGGGAATCCCAAGCACCATCAGTACCCTTCGTATGATGGCATGTTGGCATTTCGGACTGCGGTCGCCGATTGGTATCAACGTCGGTTTGGCGTGACCCTGGACCCCAAAACAGAAGTTGTGACACTAATCGGGTCAAAAGAAGGCATCGGTCATATTCCATTGGCCTTTATCGACCCGGGAGATATCGTGTTGGTTCCGAGCCCCGGATATCCGGTGTACCCCGTCGCAACCAGTTTTGCCGGGGGGATTTCCTACATCATGCCGTTGACGAAAGAGAATGGGTTTTTGCCGGACCTGTCTGCCATTCCCAAGGATATTGCCCAAAAAGCCAAAATGATGTTTCTCAACTCCCCGAATAATCCTACGTCGGTAGTGGCGAGCAAGGAATTTTTTCAACAAGTGACGGATTTTGCGCAAGAGCACCAGATTATTGTCTGCCATGACGCGGCCTATTCCGAAATTTATTATGACGGCAAACGGCCGGCGAGCTTTTTGGAAGCAGCGGGCGCAAAAGACGTGGGGGTGGAATTCCACTCGCTGTCCAAAACGTACAATATGACTGGTTGGCGCATCGGGTTCGCCGTGGGGCGAAAGGAAGTCATCGCGGGTTTGGGGAAGGTTAAAACCAATATTGATTCCGGTGTGTTTCAAGCGATTCAGGAAGCAGGCATTACCGCATTGCAACTGGATGATTCGGTGACGGAAGGCTTGCGAACAATTTATCAAGAACGGCGGGATGTCCTGGTGCCCGGCTTGAAAAGCATGGGATTGGAACTGGATTCGCCTCCGGCGGCGTTTTACATCTGGATTGGTGTTCCGAAAGGCTTTACCTCGGCGTCCTTCACGGCACATCTTATTGAGAAAGCCGGAATTGTGACCACGCCTGGCAATGGATTTGGCGATCCGGGAGAAGGTTATATCCGGATGACGGTCACGACCACAAAAGAAAAATTAGCAGAAGCGGTGGAACGAATGAAAAAGATCGGCTGGTAGCTATCCATTTTGGCGGATCCGCGAACAAACGAAATGGCTCAAGAAATCGTGTATATCGCCTTTGGCTCCAATGCAGGAGATCGCCAGGAATTGTGTGACCGGGCGGTGGCCCTGATGAATCTGCTCCCTCTTTCTCGTGTCACCGGAGTGTCTTCGTATTACGAATCGGAACCGATCGATCCTCAGGGAATTTTGGGACCCACCTGGTTTTATAATGGTGTGGTGAGGCTGGAGACCACGCTCAGTGCCCAACGACTTCTGGACATTCTGCAAGAAACCGAACGAGCGTTGGGCCGTGATGAAGACAACCGTCGCGGTCCACGCACGATGGATTTTGACATTGTATTTTTTGGCCAACAGGTGATCGAACAACCAGGACTCACCGTTCCCCATCCGCGCCTCCATCAGCGACGATTTGTGCTGGAACCGCTTGTGGAAGTAGATCCTGATTGGACTCATCCGGTGTTTCATCGTTCGGCAAAAGAGTTGTTAGAGTCTCTGACAGATACCAGTCAGGTCAACAAGTTGGATGTCATCCCCGGGGCGAAGTATGGCTCCCGACAGGCCTGCTCTGGGCCTTCCACCTGATCCATGCGCGTCATCCATTCTGTTCGAAATCTGCATAGCTGGAGAAGAAAACAGGAGTCGCTGGACGGCCCAATCGGATTTGTCCCCACGATGGGCGCCTTGCATGATGGCCATCTCTCGTTAATACAGCGCGCCAGAAAACACTGTGAGACCGTTGTGGTCAGTGTCTTTGTCAATCCGCTCCAGTTTGGGGAGGCTGAAGATTTAGACCGCTATCCCCGGAGTTTCCACGCCGACCGGCGTTTGTGCCGGGAGGCGGGTGTCGATCTCCTCTTTGCTCCTCCTCCAGAGAAATTCTATCCGGAAAATTTTCAAACAGCTGTTACGGTGAATCGTCTCACGCGACGCTGGGAGGGTGAAACCCGGCCCACCCATTTTCAGGGCGTGACGACGGTAGTGACGAAATTATTCTGTCTGGTTCGTCCTCACCGCGCCTATTTCGGACAAAAGGATTATCAACAATCCCTGGTGGTGAACCAGCTCATACATGATCTCAACTGGGATATGCGAATGGTCCTCTGTCCAACGGTGCGGGAATCCGATGGGCTAGCCGTCAGTTCCCGCAATCGGTACCTCTCAGCCAATCAACGATTGCAAGCCGGGCTCTTATCCAAGGCGTTACGCGAAGGGGGCGATGCCATTAAGGCCGGAGTCCGGAGTGTTCGGACCATACAATCCCGGATGGAAAAATTTTTACGCAGCGACCCCGATGTGCATCCGGAGTATCTGGCAATTTGCAATTCCAGGAATCTGGAACCACTGACTCAGGTGCGTGGAACGGTTGTCATCTTAGGAGCCGTCAGATTGGGGAGCATCCGGTTGATTGATAACCTGCTGGTCCGCTGTCCCCAATCACACGGTTAGCCTGAAATCAGCTTGTTCGGGAGTTCATTGGGATTGGGCCCGGTGGGACCTGCCGGGAAATATTCGCCTAGGACCTCACCACATAAGGTAATGGCCTGGCATAACGACTCCACGGGATTTCCTTTGTGAAAGCCTTCTTGAATGAGGGCCAGCATATTCTTCCAGGTCTCCGGGGGAACCCGATCCAGGATAGCGCGGTCTGTCAGAATCTCAATCCGGTGTTCGAGTAACGATATAAGAATCAGCACGCCTGTTCCGAGTTCTGTGCGATGCAGACCATGTTCCAGAAATGCCTGATGGGCGCGGAGGTTCGCTTTATAGGCCATTCGTTCGTGTGAGGTGAGGACCCGAATCACCGGGTCGAATGTTCCCAACCAGAATCCGAGTCCATAGGCTGCAATCACCGTCAACAGAAGCCACCCGGCATTGGTGGCATGCCACCCCCAGGACATCCATTCCCATTCAATGGTTATGAGGGCACTCAGCGTGAATAAGGCACAGCCTGCTCCGGCCCGATATTGCGTCTCCCGGTATCGCGCTGAGCGTTCGACGATCATCGGCACGATTTCTCCACGAGTATGGCGTTCAGCTTCCCGGACGCTTTGTTGGATGCGTTCCTGATCCTGGTCTGAAAAAGTCATCGTGAATTACCAGCTTCCCGAGGCACCCCCGCCCCCAAAGCTGCCCCCGCCTCCACCAAATCCACCGCTACCGCCGCCGAACCCTCCCGATCCTCCTATTGGCCAGGACTGTCCTGGCCATCCAACCTTGGAGCCATATCCCAATGGGTTTCGAGTCGATGGACCACCGACGCTATTGAACAAACCAACAAGAAGAGAGGTGGCAACACTGGCGAGCATACCCAGCCAGAGAGCTGCAGGAAAGGCAACTAAAAACGAAAGGAGCATGCCTATGACACTCCCATTCATACGTCGTCGTGAACCGAACAACAAGCCCACCAGGGTTCCTAAGACGACCGCTAAGCCAAAAATCTCCCAACGTCCCACAGGTTCAGCATTATTTTCTGCCGAAGAGGTAAGGCTGGTGTACGTCCCTTCAATGGTTCCGAGGATGGCGTGAGTGCCGGCAATGATGCCTCCGGAGAAATCCCCAGCCCGAAAACGTGGAACCACCTCATGTCGTATGATTCGGGAACTTTTGGCATCGGTCAATGTGCCTTCCAACCCATACCCTACTTCAATGCGAACCTTTTTCTCTTGCACGGCAATCAGGAACAGGACGCCGTTGTCCGTACCCTTTTGGCCGAGTGCCCAGGCCGTGGCCACCTGATGAGAAAACTCTTCCAGGGGATGACCTTCCAGCGACGCAATTGTGAGAACGGCCACCTGGTTCGAGGTTTTGGATTCATGGGCGGCCAGGGCGGCGTTCAGTTCGGAAATGGCAGAAGGTGAGAGAAGATGAGCCTGGTCTACCACCCGACCGGTAAGGGGAGGAACATCCAGGCACCACCCGGCCGATGCCAGGAAGAAGATACTCAGGAGCCCCACCCAGGCTAACCGGTAAGGGTTCTTCCCTGGTCTCGGCCTCATCATGTTCATGCCGTCCGGTGTACCGATGTCAGGTTAGAACTTCACTTCGGGAGGCGTCGACACCGCCTTTTCATCAGCGACGGTAAAACTTGGTTTCACCTCAAGTCCCAGGAGATATTTGGCGGTCAGATTGGTCGGAAAAAATCGAACGCCCTTATTGAATTCTGCGACCTTGTCGATATAGCGCTTGCGGGCCACCGTGATGCGATTTTCCGTGCCCTCCAGTTGGCTTTGGAGATCACGAAAATTTTCGTTGGCTTTGAGGTCAGGATATTTTTCCACGACCACCATCAGGCGGGAAAGAGCGGATGAGAGCCCCTGCTGGGCTTCCTGAAATTTCTGAAATACACTCGGGTCTTTCAAGGCTTCCGGTGTCAGTGTCAGGCCGGCGACTTGAGAGCGTGCTTGGGTTACTCCCTCTAACGTGTCCTTTTCGTGAGCCGCATACCCTTTAACTGTCGCCACAAGATTAGGAATTAAATCGGCCCGACGCTGGTATTGATTCAAGACCTCGCTCCAGGCGGCATTGGTTTCTTCGTCCAACCCTTGGAGGTCATTATAGCCGCATCCGTTCAGGAACAAGGTCAAGACGAGCAATCCAAGCACAAGGCTCTTGAGAATTCTTTCCATCGTCCCTTTCTCCTTTACGAGCAAGCTGAATGTTCAGCAAAATATATCGTCACCATACAGATAGACATCAAATTCTTGGAAACAAGGAAATGAACAATCCAGTTAACAGGAAGGTCCTCGCTGGGATTGGATTTCTGTGAGAAGTCCAGGCGTACCAGGCCAGATTGCAATAGATCATGTTGATAATGACCCTAATGTTAAAGGGATTCACCGGAGCCCATTTGTGCGGCTAACAGACCATCAAGTTGGGCTGGAGAGTAGGTTGGGGGTTTGACCCATTTGCCGTCTTCCCGTTTGTGCCCGCCAACTTTACTCATGTTCGACCGATGGACTTCCTGGAAGACCGGTTCCATGTCAATGCCAAGGGATACGGCGGTGCCATAGACGACATACAATAAATCAGCAAGTTCCTTCGCAATAGACGGTAAGTCTTTTTCCTGCATGGCTTCCTGAAGTTCATCGAATTCTTCCTGGATGAGACGTTTCCGAAGGATTTGGGTCGGTTCATCCGGGATAGAGGGAGTAGGAGACACGTGGATCTCGAATTGCTTGTGGAATTCTTGGACCATGCGTTGCGCGTTGTTCAATGTGCTTGACCTCCTCTGGCTCTTACTTATAAAGGCGCAGAAATGAAAAATAATCTTTTACATGGCGACGATCAGATAAACGTCGTTCACGTTTGTGCCGGTTGGGCCGGTCATGATGTGGCCGCGGATCTGTTGGAAGAAGGTATAGCTGTCATGTTCATGTAACGCGTGCTCAATTGAGAGCCCTTTCTTCTTGGCCCGCTGAACCGTCTTCCCATCGACGACCGCACCGGCCGCATCGGTTGGTCCATCGGTCCCGTCAGTGCCAAACCCTGCCACAAATACATTCGTGAGTCCAGCCAATTCCCGGGCTGCAGCTAGGACGCATTCCTGTGCCCGCCCACCCCGGCCTTTTCCGTTCACGGCGACCGTCGGTTCTCCTCCGGCGATGAGACAGGCTGGTGGGTGAACCGGGTTGCCGAATTCGACGAGGTCCCTGGCTAAACCTCCCAGGATGCTGCCGATCTCCTTTGCCTCCCCTTGCAAGGGGTAGGGGAGAATGAAGGGTTTGAGTCCTAAGAGCTTGGCATTTTTGGCCACGCCTTCGAGGGCCTGGCGGTTGTTGGCAAGAACAATATGCCGATTTCGTAAGGCTGGTTGTCTGGTTGCCTTTAATGGTGAGGGAATTGGCTTGGAACGTGCTCGTTGTAAGTGGCGTTGTACGGATTCAGGCACTTTGCGCCAAATCGAATACTGTTGAAGAATGTCTATGGCATCCTGGAACGTGGAGGGATCTGTGACTGTCGGGCCGGATCCAATGGTGGATAGGTCATCTCCCAAAACATCGGACATGATTAAGGTCAGGATCGTTGCCGGGGTGGCTTGGGCTAATTGTCCGCCTTTGATGGCGGACATATGTTTTCGGACAACATTTATCTCATGAATGGTGGCTCCTGATCGCAGGAGTAACTGGGTGGTCCGTCGTTTGGCAGCTAAGGTGAGGCCGATTGATGGCGCGCACAGCAGGCTTGAAGCTCCACCTGAAAGTAGAACAATCAACAAGGCATGTTGAGAAAGCGATTGAATCAGGGCCAGGAGTTGTTTCGTGGCCTTTACCCCTCGTCCGTCCGGCGTTGGATGTGCGGCATTAAACATGCGAATCTTGTCGCATGGGGCATCATGTCCGTCCGGGACAATGACCATTCCCCCTTCAAGCCGATTTCCGAGCATCTGTTCCAGTGCTCTCGCCATCCGTGCAGAGGCTTTTCCCGCTCCGACGCAGACGATGCGACTATAGTGAGTCAGATTGTAGTGGAGATCATGAACCTGAAGTCGGTTCTTGGTGAGATGGAGGGAGTTTTCGATGGCGAGAGCAGGATCGCACGCATCCAGGCCCGCATCAATAAGGGATTTCAATATTCGTTTCGCGGCCGGATTGGCCTGCTGGACGATGACGCGTGTTTTTTTGAGGTGTGATAATGACATGGAGGTGGTTGATCAAGAATTCATGGTGAAGAGCGTGCTGGCTGTTGGGGAAACATTGTCTGCAATGTAGCATATTATCAATAGAAATGAGTTTGAGAAATGCAAGGTGAACTTCTGCCACCGTTAGTCAAAACAAGAAGTCTTTCCGAAGAGGATAGAGGTCGTTGGGTCGTTCACCGGGTGCCTAAAGGAATAGCCCGGAACACAATTTAATGAGAGGAAGGGGAGATAGAGGACGTCCGCCCTGGTGGGTGGGAAGGGGTTTGTCCGGTTGCGAGGGGAGACTGACGCCAGAGTCTTTGGTGAACCATGTTGCTCAGTTCGATCAGTGAATAGGGCTTGGTAATCACCCCGACGAATCCATGGGAGGCATAATTGGCCATGATGGGATCATTAGAATATCCGCTGGAGACGAGTGCCTTGACCTGTGGGTCAAGTTGTCGCAACCGTGTCAAGGTTCCCATACCGCCAAGTTTTCCCGGCACCGTTAAGTCTAAGATCACTAAGAGAAAAGGCCGATGAGTCTCCATGGCTTGTTGATAGAGGGCCACCGCTTCCTCTCCATCCTTTGCGATCATCACTTCGTATCCACAATGCGATAACATTTCTCGTGCCATGACTCGAATAGATTCTTCATCATCCATGACTAAAATCTTTCCTTGTCCCCGACGAATGCCCAGGTTCAAGGATTTGGGCGATGAGGTGGCCTTGGGAGAGGCAGGAAAGTAGAGTGTGAAGGTGGTGCCTCCGCCGACCTGGGAGTCCACGGTCACATGACCGGCATGTTTTTTTATAATGGCATAGGTGGAAGCCAAGCCCAATCCATGTCCCGCCGACTTTGTCGTAAAGTATGGCTCAAAAATTTTTGGCAAATGATCTTCGGCGATCCCGATCCCTTCGTCGGCGATGGTGACTTTCACATACGGGCCCGCAGAAAGAGGTAGAGGACTTCTGACGTCCGGATCGGACAATTGGATGTTTTCGGCCCGAATGGTAATTGATCCTCCCTGGGGCATCGCCTGGATGGCATTCATGAGGAGATTTTGCATCACCTGATTAATTTGCCCCGGGTCGGCTTCAACGATCCATAGGTTGGGATCAGCCCATGTCTGGCAAATAAGCGATGACCCGGAAAGAGCCAGTTCGGAAGATTCCTTGATCAACTCGGATAAGGCCACCGGTTGTTTAATGGGATCGCCGCCCTTCGAGAAGGTGAGTAATTGGTGCGTGAGGTGTTTGGCATGGAGAGCCGCACGTTCAGCTCGTTCCAAGTAGGACTGACGTTCATTGGAAAAAGGCAGGATTTGTTTGGTCAAAGTAATATTTCCCAAAATCGTCGTCAGGAAATTGTTGAAATCATGGGCGATGCCCCCGGCAAGATTCCCCACCGATTCCAATTTTTGGGAACGAAGCAATTGGGCTTCCAGGCGCTGTTTTTCCTGTTCAATTTTTTTGCGTTCTGTCACATCTCTTGTGACTCCTGTAATGCCTATGGGGAGATTGTGTTTATCGAGCAGGAGGCTTCCCCGCACTTCCGCCCAGACTGAGGATCCATTGTGATGTTGATGTTCCAAGACTAACAAGAACGACTGATTTGGCTCATGAGTGCCGGATTGGTGGTGAACGCGTTCTTGTTGGATGGCCTCCCTCAGAGTGACCATGGAAGCAGGGGTCAGAATGGTCTCCGGCGAAAGCGTGTCAAGGGCATAACCCGAATACCCCAACAACCGTTCCAAAGAGGGACTGATATAGGAAAACCTTGAACCCTCCAGGTCCATGACCCAAATGACATCGGATATTCTTTCGACCACCATTCGATACCGGGCTTCGGATTTTTGTAAATCGGCAGTCCGGATCCCCACAAGCGATTCGAGATGGTCTTTGTGATGAAGGAGTTCCTTTTCGATGTCTATGCGGGTTTGGATTTCCTGACTTAATGATCGATTGAGCGTTTCGGCCTGAGAGTGGGCCTGTTCCAATTGGTGGATTAATTGAAAATTCTCTTTTTCCAGGGTGAGAGTATTTTTTATCATGAAAAAATTTCGGTAGGCGGTGACCGTAATCACAGCGAGAAAGGTTAACCCCATGATCCCCACGGATTGATGGGGAGGGTCACCCTGCGCGAAAAATTGATAGGTGAGAGGCAGGGTGGTGGGAAGACTGTAGGCCAAAAAAGCTGGGAAATAGGCTGCATGGACGGCAGTCGAGCCCGCCGCCATTCCTCCCAGCACCAAGGCTAAAAACATTTGGTGGCTTGGGGAAGAAGGGGGATACAGTGCAATGCCGGCCATGCCCCAGATCACTCCGGAGGCACCATTGCCGGCAACAAACCAGGCCAACCATGTAAGTGGATGTACCAGAGGTTTCGATGCGCGGCGGTAGGCCAGGACCAAACCCGACCAGAGAACATTAATCCCCACAATACCGATGATCCATCCCGACACGATCTTGGTCGGAATGACATCCATGAGTATAAATGCGAGCAGCCCACAATTAATAATGGAGGCCAGAATGGCCATCGGGACTAAGGAAAACAGTTGGTGAATCTGTTGACGACGAAGTTCGATTAAGGAGTGAAAAGAGGAAGGGGTTCCTGAGGATCTCATGGGGGTCGGATCCGGCAGAGTGAGCATCAATGCTATTCCAATATGTAAGGAGTCCAGGCATAAACAGCACCCCGGCATGTACCGTTCATACCGTCAACCTGATGAAGAAGGGATACTCGGGACGGAACCACCCCTCCTTCTGCATATAGCCTGCCTTTCATCAAGGACTATGTCAAGACGATTGAGCTGTCGGGATAGAGAAAGGAACATGGGAAAAGCGGATAGGGAGGAAGTACTAATTGGTGCAAAGAGCCTTACTCGGGATTTCCCCGGTTCGGGCTGATTGAAGGCTGTCTATGATAGGATCACCATAGGATGAAATCGTTCACGCTTCTTCAGAAGACCATTACGGACTGTACCGCCTGTCAGCGTTTGACGACCTATCGTCAAGCCATTGCTAAAGAAAAGGTCAAACGGTTTCGGGATTGGGAATATTGGGGACGGCCCATTTCCGGGTTCGGCGATCCCAAGGCCCAGGTCTTCGTGGTAGGCTTGGCCCCTGCGGCCCATGGAGGAAACCGCACAGGACGGGTGTTTACCGGTGATCGAAGCGGAGACTGGTTGTATGAAGCGCTGCACGCCTTCGGGTTTGCCAACCAGCCGGAATCGACCCATCGGGAGGATGGGCTCACGCTGAACGATTGTTATGTCGCCGCGGTAGTACGCTGTGCCCCCCCAGCCAATAAACCCACAAAAGCCGAATTCGCCGCCTGCCGTCCCTATTTGCAGGAAGAATTACGATTATTGCGGCGGGTCAAAGTTGTTGTGGCGCTTGGGAAGATCGCCTTTGATGAATACTTGCGGACCTGCCAGATCATGGGTTGTCAGGTGCCTTCTCCCCGGCCGAAATTCAGCCATGGGGCCCAATATGCCTTATCCTGGGGTGTGACCTTAGTCGGGTCTTACCATCCCAGTCAGCAAAATACCTTTACCGGTACACTCACCCGTCCGATGTTTCACGGGATTTTTAGCACCGTCCGCAAGCTGCTTACCCCATCCTGACCTTTGCAGGCTCCTCCGACATGATGGTCTGATTAGGCCTTGTTGGAGGGTCTGGCTTCCCAATCTGAGAGAAATTTTTGTAAACCATTATCTGTCAACGGGTGTTTGACGAGCTGTTGAAATACGCCAAAGGGCATCGTGCAAATATGTCCGCCGGTGAGAGCCGCTTCGACGACATGTTGCGGGTGGCGAACGCTGGCGACGAGAACCTGTGTGGTGAAATTATAGTTTTCGTAGATCGTCAGGATTTGTCGAATGAGCTCCATGCCATTGGAACTGATGTCGTCCAGTCGGCCTATGAACGGCGAGACGCACCATGCCCCCGCTTTGGCGGCCAATAAGGCTTGAGTTGGAGAAAAACATAATGTGACGTTGACCCGGATTCCTTCGCTGGACAATTGCTTCGTGGCCTTGAGCCCTTCCGGAATAAGTGGACATTTCACCACGATATTTTTGTGAATCTTCGCTAATTCTTTTCCTTCCTTTACCATGGCCGCCGCTTCAACACTGACCACTTCGGCGCTGATGGGCCCGTCCACAATTTCGCAAATTTCCAGGAGGAGATCTTTGAAATCACGCCCTTCTTTTGAGACAAGCGAAGGGTTGGTGGTGATGCCGTCTACCAGGCCATAACTGGCCGCTTCACGGATCTCTTTGACACTTCCGGTATCGAGATAGAGCTTCATATCGAATCCCCTTTTTAGGTTTTAAGCTGGTGTTCCCTGAGTGGTCTCGTATGCCATTGTAATCCACGCCCTTGTCTTGTACAAATTTTCTTATCCATTGTCGGGAAGGAACATTTATGAGAAAAGCCTGCCTGACGTGTCATCCCCTGGGAGGGCGTGCCGGCACTCTTGGAGGACAGGACCCTCATGCGGTCCTACCATTCGGGGATGAAGAAGACGGAGGCCTCCTTTTACTTTGATGGATCGCGTTGTTTGACTGGTAGAGGATCGAAGGCTAGAATTTTCACAGAGTTGAGAGCGTGTCCGCGTTTCAGCCATTGTTGGGGAAGGAGACGGGTGTGGTCTACAAATATTTGCTGATAGGACTGTTGGGATTGCTGTGTGCCGGTTGTGGAGGGAATCCGTATTTGGATGCCTCCCTTGATCCCGCCAAATTTGAAGGAAAAGACAAGGCCTGGTTCGAAGAAAACTGGGGAAAGCCGAGCGGGAAATCCGCTCGATTCTTTGGAGGTGAAACCTGGATGTATTCACGTATTTCCGGGGGTGAGTCCCGATTCCCCTACTTTAATTTTTCCCCGAATCAATGTCACATTAATTTAGATTTTGACAAAGAAGGCAAGCTGGAAGATTATGATTATACGGATTGCTAAGGACTCTCGTGCCCGTTCAATCTGCCCGGGTTGAGGAGATCGTCCTGCTGAATATGCCATTCCAAGAGGGTTTTCCTCCTTTAGGCCGTCTGCTCGTCCTTTGGACGTAGGAGTCTGGATTGTCTCGGACAATTATCATTACACCAACAATCGAAGAGTTGTTTGTGGCTGCCGCCAAGGAAGTGGTGCAGGTGGTGCGGGACTGTCGGAAAGCCGGTCGCGATTGTCGTGTGGCTTTGGCGGGTGGGTCTACACCTCGGGGATTGTACCGGCTCTTGACGGGTGCCCCCTTCCGAACTCAGATTTCTTGGGACCACCTTCGCGTTTTTTGGGGAGATGAGCGCACAGTCCCTCCGGATCATCAAGACAGTAATTTCCGCATGGCCAAAGAGTCGTTATTATCTCATGTGCCAATCCCCTCCAAACAAGTATTTCGAATTGAAGGAGAAGTGCCCGCCGATGAAGCCGCGGCACGGTATGAAACCGTCCTACAGGAACAATTCAATCTGTCAGCAGGAGAGGTTCCACAGTTCGACCTGATATTATTGGGTATGGGTCCGGATGGGCATACGGCGTCATTGTTTCCTGGAACCTCGGCTGTGGCAGAGTCCAAAAAACTGGTGTCGGCGCCGTGGGTCGAGAAATTACAGACACATCGGGTGACGTTGACCCCACCGGTGCTTAATGCGGCGAAGCATGTGGTCTTTTTGGTCAGTGGAGTGGATAAAGCGACGGCGTTACAGGTCGTGTTGGAAGGGCCGGCAGATCCTGCTCGCTATCCCGCCCAAGTCGTGAA
Source organism: Nitrospira sp. (assembly GCA_024760505.1). Taxonomy (GTDB): domain Bacteria; phylum Nitrospirota; class Nitrospiria; order Nitrospirales; family UBA8639; genus Nitrospira_E. Next base: position 457,167 of record CP058931.1, on the reverse strand, counting down.
TCCTCCCACAGGTCAATTGGTATGGTTGGTCAATCAGGATGCGGCTGGTCTCTTGAAGAGAGAATTGATGACGTCACGTCTGTGAAGAAGGGGAGGTACCATGAAAATGGTTAAGGCGCCCGAGGCATTTATTCACGCCCTCCATAAAAAACCCATGACATGTCCCACGCCGGATTGTTCCGGTTCCGTGGCTGTCGAGGAGCGTTCCCAGTCCACCGATCGTGTGAAAACGTTTAGATTGCATTGTGAGCAATGTGATTGGCACGACACGATAACGGGTGATGAACAAGTCGATCCGCCGTGGGACGAGGGGTCCCTGATGGAAATTACCGAGGAGCATCTTCTGCATTTAGAACCGGTTTGTCCCTATGATCAGGCGCCGGTGGATTTTCATTCGCTGCCGAATCCACGTCGTCGGGCTCGCTATCGCATCACGTGTTTTTTCTGTGGGCGGCAGGAGGAATTGGATTGGCCACCTGAGGAAGCGAAGCGATAATCCTTGGTAGTGTGCCGGTGCCTGAGATGTCTCCTCAGTGCCCACTTGCCTTATTCCCCATGCCCTGTTATTCCTGTCAGACTCATCTGTTGTCGAATTCATGAAAAAAATTAAAAAAAAGAAGTCGGCTTCTCAAGTCGTGCCCGCTTTTCTTGTTGGGTGGACTCATGGAAATCCACCTCCGCCAGGCTACATCGCTGCCTGGTTCGATGAAGCGTATGGCGGGCCACTGCGGATACGTTTCCTCACTTCGAACGGACACCATCATTTTGAGGCGGCGCACACCAATTGGACTGCCGAAGTCAATATTGAGCCTTCAACGGCAATCGTGGAGCAGTGGCAGGGTCGCTTACAGTGGGAACAGACCCAATTGGCAGTCCTGTTTCCTCCGACCAATACCGCGACCGATCGTCGGGATGCCCTGCTGCATGTGGCGAGAATGGCGAGGGGGGTAACTCTGCTCACCGACGGAACGACCTATGACGTGGCGACCGGCACGTATCTCAATCCTTCGGATTGGCGTGATCGGGATTTGGAGGTCTTTCGAATCACCGACCACATTCAGGTGGAACATCGTGAAGACGTTCAGCGGGCGCGCATGTGGTTCCATACCAGGGGCCTCACGAAATTTGGTCTGGATGAAATCGAGACCTTTCAACCCATGGGCCTATCGAGTCGAGAGGTGAAAGACATCGTCCTCAGGGTTGCCGACTATTTGATCGAGCAGGGGAAGAACTCAAAGGTGGGGGAACGAATCATTCTTGATGAAAGTGGTCCCCAGGTGATGGTGGTGCGCCATCGGACCGATCCTGTGTATGGGACTCCTCTGGCATTCCGAGAGTTTATCTTGGAGTAACGGGAACCCGACCACACAGGAAGCTGCAACCGAACGCGGTTACCGGGGTGGAGAAACCACGGTAATGCGAGTCCGTGCGCCTCGTCCAATCGTTTGATCGCAGGGGCTGAGTTGCGTATCGATGGCAATATTGGGAATGGAGCCCGGCTTGCTCATGAGTTGCCGGGTGAGTGCCTCGCCCGATGCCACAGGGCGTGGCAGGCGATAGAGATAGATCGTGTCGATATCTTCTGCTTGAAACCAGGTTGCGCCTAAACTTCTCTTGTAAAATTCCAGAATTTTTTCAGGCGGATCCGGACTGAGGAGCACGGCTGAAGGAATGGTCTGGTAGGCGTGTCCATGAATTTGTGCATTCCCGCTGGGCATGGCACTGGCCAGGACGGCATTCGGATATGGAGGGACCAAGAAAAATTGTGCCGGAGGCGTCCAGCTATTGAGAAATGATTCCTGCATGGCGGTGAGGCGGCATTGCGGGTTTTTGCTCACGGCGGAAAAATCGGCCAGGGGAGCATAGGAGCCTGCATGGGCGAGTGTCGGGAATACGAACAGAAATGCGAGATTCAGCAAATAAGACTTCTTCATGCCTTGACTCCTTGCATCGTTTGGGATTGAGAAAATTGGCATGTTCGGCATATAAAAGGGAGAATCATGACGTAAGCATGCTGTGCAGTCAACTGGGAGGGGGCACAGAAATTCGGTGGCTTGAGTCGTGAGGCGGAATGGAATTTCATGAACCTATCAGGGAAGCTATGTAGCCTCACGAGAACGAATTGCCCCTTGAGGTGAGGCCGACCACTGCTGTCTGTGGTAGGTTATGAAAGCTTTGGGGCAGCCGCTGGTTTTTGGTTAATGACATTCATGGCCAGCGCAATCATCGAGCCCACATCGGACACGGAGGCTGGGAGCACGAGGGTGTTACTGGCTTTCGCCAATTCCCCAAATTCCCCGATATATTGTTCTGCCACACGAAGCTGAACTGCCTCAAATCCGCCCGGGAGTTGAATCGCTTCCGCAACCTTTCGAATACCTTCGGAGGTGGCTGTCGCAATCGCGAGAATGGCTGACGCTTCTCCTTCGGCTTCGTTGATCTGTTGCTGTCGTTTCGCTTCGGATGCTTTGATGACCTGCTGCTTGTCTCCCTCGGCTTCGTTAATGGCCGCATCCCGTTGACCTTCGGAGGCGAGCACCACTGCGCGTTTTTCCCGTTCCGCCCGCATTTGCTTTTCCATCGCGCTGAGCACATCCTTGGGCGGGTTGATATTACGGATTTCGTATCGAAGGACTTTGGCACCCCAGGGAGAGGAGGCTTTGTCCAATTCGTTCACGACGGAAATGTTGATCGTGGTCCGTTCTTCGAAGGTCTTATCCAGGTCAATTTTTCCGATTTCACTACGAAGCGTAGTTTGGGCCAGTTGAGAAATGGCGAACCGGTAATCGGTAATGCCATAGGACGCGCGTTCGGCATCTAGGACTTTGATATACAAGACCCCGTCCACTCCGACCTGCACGTTATCCCTGGTAATACAAATTTGTTCGGGGACGTCCACGGCCATTTCTTTTAGGGTATGTTTGTATCGAATCACATCTAAAAACGGGATAAGGATGTGAAGTCCGGCGTTTAAGGTTGACGAATACTTTCCTAACCGTTCAACGACATAGGCGCTTTGTTGAGGAACTACGATGGCCGTTTTTGACAGAATAATAAACGCCAGTAAGGCGAGGACAAGCATGACCAGTAATTCACCCGACATGAGATTCCTCCTGTGTAATCGGATCCGCCTGAATCCAGAGCGTCAACCCTTCAACTCGGATAACTTTGGCCTGGGATCCTTTGCCTAGGGTTGATGTTCCGGCATTGCGGGCGGTCCAGCTTGTTCCATGGAGTTCCACTTTCCCTATTCGTTGGGCATCAAGATTTTCCAGAACAGTGGCAAACTCTCCAACCATGGAATCCACCGGAACCTCATCCTTTTCCCTTATGAAGCCCGTTCCTTGAAGGGGTTTCTTCATGGCGAAGAGAGAGAGGATACCGAAGAACACGAAACACAACCATTGCAGCCAGGCGGCTTCGGTCAAGCTTAACCAGGTGAGGGCACTCACCATCAACGCCGCTACCCCGAAAAACAGAAAATAAAAATTGCCCAGACCTCCAAGGGTGAGGATTTCCAACCCTATTAAGATCAAACCCATTATCGACCAATGCCACCAAAGCATCGCGGAAGGACTCCTCTCTGTTGCCAGGATAACGGCAGAGGGGGACAGGGGGATCCGAGCTATTGCCGTTTTTCTATAATATCGGCCGTCGTATGGCGAAAACTAAAGCCGAATGGTTTTTTTAGTTGAGATGGGAAAACGGCAGTACCGTCTTTAGGGAAAGACTACCACAAATTTCCGGAAAGGTCTTCCTCTCAGAGAGGCAAAACCGCATGTAAAATGGGAGGGTGTCGGTGTATCCCTGAACGCCCGGCTCTGCCCTGAAAACACTATCTTTTTGCCTGAGAAATGTCCCGATTGGATTCGATAATTTTAAACACAACCGGGCACGATGTCGGGGAATCCTTGAATGCCCCCGGAAGGGCTCGTTTCCCGTTGCAGAACACGGAAGATGTCAGGTGAAGGCAACCAACAAGTCTCATTTCCGGCTACACAGGGTTGTGTTGATTTATCGTGCCATGTCGTCGGTCCTGTTTCTACCCGGTGGGCAGGTCAGGGTGTTCGACAAAAACAGAGGGTGGAAACTTTTTTCCGGTTTTAGAGTGGCGCAGGGTTCGTTTCAGGACGAAGTCAAACAGCAATGGATTGTAGTCATAGATTTCATTCAAAGCGGCCCGTTCTTCAGAGTTGATATGACCGGAAGACACGAGTGACCGGGTCTGAATCACGATATTGATTGCGGGCAGGGGATAATCGCTCCCGTTGATGAGTCTGGAGTGAATGGAGGGCTTGGATAAGATCTTATCGAGGTTGTGATGCCGATTGAATTGCGTCAATGCGGAAATATCAGCAAAGACCAAACCTGCATACTTGGGGTCTTCAAGCATCTGAATGGCCAGATCGATATAGGGCGTGCCGGGAGGACAGAGGGTCTCCTCCTGTTTTTCGCATTCCCCCAAACTGGCGACATGCGCCATCACAATTTTCACGCCCATGTCCAAAGGCTTTTTTAATAACAAGGGATTTCCAAACCGCTGAAATTCTTCTGCTTCCGTGGCAACCTCCACACCCGTATGGGAAATCAGGACCATGTCGTATTCTTTCATGATGCGGTAATACGGAACGAGTTTGTCCTGCATGGTCTCTGACGCCGGGTGAATACCCATGGAATTGGGCAGCCATTTCACAAACCGAACACCTTGTTGTGCATAGTGACGAAGCGCGGTGGTGGCATCCTCTCGATAAGGATGAATGGAGATGATAGGAAAAAAGATATCGGGATTTTTCTTGGCAATGGTCATCACATATTCATTGGGCACATGAAACGTCGATAGTTCTCGATTAGGGTGTCCCTGCTCGTCATGAAAGAAATCAAACGCCATGATGCCGAACTTTCCCCGTTCAGGCATGAACTGAATAAGGTCTTTCAAGCGAGTCAGGTATTGGGCGTCGGCCTGCTGCTCCTCGGTAATTACCGCCGCACTCTTATAGATTTCAAATTGGAAAAAATGCGTGAATCCGCTCCAGGGGGATTGCCATTCCTTATTGACAAAGGTTCCATTGATGTCCTCGTTCATGCCCAACATATGAACGTGATAGTCGCGAATAGCATTACCCTGGATGCCGTCCAATGCCTGGTTTATCAGCGTGCGTGCTCCTGCGCTGATCTCTTTCTCTAGATCCTTGGGTTCATAATCGAAGGCGCCCCCCAAAAGATCGCAAGAAACACAGATGGCGCTTACGGCAACCAGCATTGCCCGGAGAAGATATGTCGATGTCGTTCTCATATGCTTGTGTGGAATCATGTTGAGTGCTTCTGTTTCGTAGTGACGGGTTCAATCCCACTGAAAGAAGATAGTTGGTATCTAACGGCAGTTTTCAGGAAATCCATACACAATTACCTCAAACCAAGAACACCCATTCTACGTTGCCTTCCTTTTAGAGAAAAGGGGAGGGATGGATTTGCCTTGTGAATCTTTCGGGAAGGCAGAATGGTAACTGTGCATTTTGTTTCAACCCTATCGTAAAAATTGTTGCGGCGAAATATTCCTTCCTGCTTTTTGGGGGATTTCTGAAGGCTTGGTTTGCAGACTTTATACCTTGACTAATTGTCATCATTAACCAAGAATCTTCCCAACTTTCTGCTTATGGAACAATTTCATTGTTGAGGTGTAGGGGTTTTATGTGGAAGGAGGTTTTATGACTGCTTTGCCGAAATCGGAAATATGGCCGTCCCTACCTTTGGAGGAATGGAAGGATGCGTATTTTATAGTGTCTATCAATGGGTAACCGGACGTGGGTAGTAGGTGCCCTACAGACAGCTCACAAGCTAACAGGAAAGCAATGAACAAAAAGCCAAGCGACATTCGCATTGAAACCGACTCCTTTGGTTCGATTTCTGTGTCAGCTGACAAATATTGGGGTGCACAGACCCAACGCTCCTTGGAAAATTTTCAAATAGGCCAGGAGCGTTTACCTCGCCCTCTGATCCGGGCGTTGGGTATCGTCAAGCGTTGCGCGGCGCTATCGAATATCACCCTGAACACCATTGATGAAACAACCGGCAAGGCTATTGCTGATGCGGCACAGGATGTGATCGACGGCAAGTTGGACGATCATTTTCCCCTTGTGATCTGGCAAACCGGTTCCGGTACGCAGTCCAACATGAATGCCAATGAGGTGATTGCCAATCTGGCCATCGAACGTCTGGGCGGGACGCTCGGATCAAAAGCGCCGGTTCATCCGAATGATCACTGCAATCGCAGCCAGTCTTCCAATGATGTCTTCCCGACGGCGATGCATATTGCGACGGTTGAGCAACTGCACGATGTCCTGATTCCATCCTTGGCACATCTCCACCAAGTCTTGTTGGATAAGTCGCAAGCCTGGGAAAGCATCATCAAAATCGGACGGACCCATTTGCAGGACGCCACTCCTCTCACGTTGGGTCAGGAATTCTCAGCATATGCAGTTCAGCTGCGATTGGGGATTGATCGGATTCAGGATGGTCTTAAACGACTGTATCCCCTTGCGCAAGGCGGTACGGCTGTGGGTACGGGATTGAATGCACAGCCCGGGTTTGGTGAGAAGTTTGCCGAAGAAGTTGCACGGTATACGCAGCTGCCCTTTCTTTCGGCTTCCAATAAGTTCGAAGCCTTGGCCACGCATGATGCCATGGTGGAAATCTCCGGCGTGCTCAATGTTATCGCCGTCAGTCTGAATAAAATCGCCAATGATATTCGCCTGTTAAGTTCCGGTCCGCGCTGCGGTCTTGGAGAACTCTCCCTGCCGGAAAATGAGCCGGGCTCTTCCATCATGCCCGGAAAGGTGAATCCCACTCAATGCGAAGCCATGACCATGGTCTGTGCTCAGGTTATCGGGAATCACACGACCATTACGATTGCTGGCGCACAAGGGCATCTTGAACTCAATGTGTTCAAACCCGTCATTGCGTATAACGTACTTCAATCCATCCGCCTCATCGGGGATGCCGTCATGAGCCTGACCGATAAATGCATTGTGGGCATTGAGCCCAATATCGGCCGTATTTCCGAGCTGATGGAACAATCCCTGATGCTGGTTACGGCATTGGTTCCTCACATTGGTTACGATAAGGCTGCTAAAATTGCTCAAGGGGCCTTAAAAAATGGACGCACCCTGCGAGAAGAAGCTATCGCCAGCGGATTTGTGACTGAAGAAGAATTCAACACCTTGATTCGTCCGGAACAGATGATTCGTCCAGAGTAACCCCAACGTCCCCAACGGCATTCTGGCTCTTTCCGGGAAGGAATTTAAAACGAAAGATTGCGATCACTTTCGGCAATGGCTTTCACATAATCCTGCATGCCCTTCATCATCCCACCCACCTCGAGATCGGGTTCGTTTATTTGTCGGGCCGTTGCGCAGGCTGAACAAACCCACACAGGAATACCCTGAGACAGAATGGTATTGGCTAACACCTTCAATGCCGGTAGCCCGACTCCCTGTACACCATCTATCACACCTTTTTTTGCGAAGACGACGGCCTCGGCCTGAAGCCACAGAACGACATCATGCGCTTGTTCGTGAGCCGTCTGTGAGGCGATAAACGGAAGGGTGGCCATTGTTGGATCATCCGTTTCCTTAATTCCGGCAATGACAAAGCGTGCCATAGATTTCCCCTTTCTTAACTTAACCTCTTTTCTTTCATGCTTCTCCGCAACACCCCATCTCATTGCACATGAAAGATGGATAGGGATTAAGCCGCGACCGCCCGGAACCTGCGCTGTAACTTAATGGTATCAGTGATGAATGTAAGACTAACCTCTGTAGAACCCTTGGTTTTAGCTGGCGTGTGTAGATAATGTTAGCTCACCGGTTTCGCCTATATCCCTATCCTTGAATTTACTAATCTGTCAGGATAGATGGCGTGACTTTGTCCGTTACCAGCCTGAGGCTTGTGGTTCGATCCTCTCCAAGCCGGGAGTCATTTTATAGTGAATAAATAAGGAGTATTCACATGAAAAAGATGAAAGCCGTAGAAGTCCGGCAGGCAAAGAGTACTTTGCAACTCGTGGAGCGTGAGGTGCCTAATCCTGGCTCAGGTCAGGTTCTCGTTAAGGTCCAGGCATGCGGCATCTGTCACAGCGATGTGTTCACAAAGGAAGGTCTATGGCCCGGTCTTGAATATCCTCGTATTCCCGGGCATGAAATTGCCGGTATTATTGAAGAGATGGGTTCGGGCGTGGAGGGATGGAAGCAAGGCCAACGGATTGGCGTGGGATGGCACGGAGGCCATTGTGGCCGTTGTGAACCATGCCGCCGAGGCGATTTTGTCCTTTGTCAACGTGGGTTGGTTCCGGGGATTAGCTATGATGGAGGCTATGCCGAATACATGATCGCTCCCGTCGAAGCCTTGGCGCGCATACCAGAGGATCTCTCCGACGTTGAAGCGGCCCCTCTGCTTTGTGCTGGCATTACGACCTTCAATGCCCTTCGAAAGAGCGGCGCACGCGCCGGTGATGTGGTTGCTATTCTGGGCATCGGCGGCCTTGGACATTTAGGGGTACAGTATGCCAACAAGATGGGATTCGAGACGGTCGCCATTGCCAGAGGAAAAGACAAAGAGGCTCTGGCCAAGAAGTTGGGCGCGCGGCACTATATCGACAGCAGGGCCCAAAATGTAGCGGAAGTGCTTAAGGGTCTTGGCGGTGCGAAAATTATCCTCGCAACCGTCACGAGTGGAAAGGCCATGAGTGCAACTATCGGGGGACTGGCCATCGACGGTAAATTAATTATGGTTGGCTCCTCTGAAGAACCCGTGGAAGTACCCATCGTTCAGTTTATTATGGGTCGACATTCAGTTCAGGGCTGGCCGTCCGGGACGTCGTCGGATTCGCAGGATACGTTGGCCTTCAGTGTGATGACGGGTATTAGGCCGATGATAGAGGAGTATCCTCTTGAACGCGGAGCCGAAGCCTATGAGCGTATGATGAGTGGTGAAGCAAGGTTCAGGGTAGTTTTAAAGGTTAGTTGAAGAGTCCACTCGCTGGGCACTCATCCAATGCTTTGCCTTCGTCAAAAACGTGAATGCCCATACTGAAGAAGCTGTGCTCATGAAAAGACGTGGGTAAGGGCGACAAATTTCTGCAGCGACGGCTCGACTTTCAATACTCTGAACATGACATCATTCAACTGACGCCTGTCATCGGGGATTTATTCATATTTCCTCGCCGCAGGAAATGACCGGACGAGGGAAGGCGGGGGTCATTCCATTAAAAATGAAGATCTGAAAGGGGTATTCGTTGTAAAAATTTCGATGTTGACGTATGTTACCCCGGCGTCTAATTGCTCGGTAATTGATCGGTTATGAGACCCTGGAAAAGAGATATTCTACAAGAGCAGAATCTCAAGCCTTTTTGACATAGGCTTTGTACACTTTTTTGTCGGCGGCACCTTCTTCTTCCATGCCCACCATGGCGTGTCCGGTTGTTTCGCACCAGGCCGGCATATCTTTTTTAATCCCTTCGTCATCCGAAATCACTTCAAGGACTTGCCCTGAGGCGAGTTCTTTGATTTTTTTTGAGGTTAGAATGATGGGCATCGGGCAAAAATATCCCAATGTGTCGAGTTTAACGTCGGCTGGTATCATGGTAGATCCTTTTGTGGTGGTCGTTAGATAAATAAGTTTACGGATCCGTGCCGGGCTTCCGCCAAATAGGTGGTGACTCCGGCGAGTTGGTCGATGCCATCAATGAGCGTATCCTTTGAAATGCCCATGAGTCCCAGGGTCGTGGTGCAGGCAATCATCTTCACGTCCAGGTCTTTGGCGGTTTCCATGAGTTCGGGTATGCCGGGCATGCGATTATCTTTCATCACCTTTTTCATCATGGTGGTTCCGAGACCTCCAAAATGAAATCGTGAGAGGGGCAGGCGACTGGCTCCCCCTTTGTTCAGCCATCCAAAGGCTCGACGGAGCCAATCCTTAGGGGAGCTACTCACATTTTCCTTCCGGATGGCATTCAACCCCCAAAAGGTAAAAAACATCGTCACCTGCATGCCCATGGCTGCAGCGCCCGTGGCGATAATCAGGGCCGCCATGACGCGGTCCATGTCTCCACTCAGGACGACGAGTGTCACTTTATCGGGTTTGGTTTCTTTGAGCTCGGCTAAGGCGGTTGCTGGTTCAACGTGGGTGGCGTTCATGATGTCACCTTCTTTCTCAGAAAAATGATGGGTCGCCTCCTAAAGAGTCCTCGATATAGGCGGATTGTTACGGAGTATAACAGATCCTGCCCTTTGAGAGCGTTGATTTTGCTTGGAGGCATTATCCAAGGATGAGGCTTACCGCTCATTCGACTATAATATGGTAATTTTTTCGGTGTCAACAAAAGCCTGTTCTGGATTGTGCCTGCATGAGGCCTGAACCGCAGGCTTCTTAGCCGTGTAGGCAGATGTAAGAAAGTGACCATGGATCGGTTGGTAGAATGTGTGCCGAATGTGAGTGAGGGCCTGGACAAGGCCGTACTCGCTTTATTGACTGAGCGTATTGAGTCGGTACCCAATGTGGCCTTACTTGATCTTCATATGGATCCCGATCATCATCGGTCCGTTTTTACCCTTGCAGGGGAGCCTGAGGGGATGGCCACTGCGCTTTTTCAGTTTATTCAAGAAGCACAGCATAGCATCGACCTCCGCCGACATCAGGGGCAGCATCCACGCATCGGGGCGGTTGATGTGGTGCCCTGGATTCCCTTACGAGGCGTGACGATGGAGGAGTGTGCGGACTATGCCAAAGATTTGGGCAGGCGAGTCGGGCAAGAATTGGGCATTCCCGTCTTTCTCTATGAGCAGGCGGCTTTAGTGCCCTTGCGGGCCCGGCTGGATAGTATACGGCGGGGGGGGCTTTCTGGGTTACAGGAACGGATGTATCAAGAGGCAGATTGGAAGCCTGATTTTGGCCCAAACGTATTGCATCCTACGGCAGGAGCGGTCGCAATCGGAGCCCGTTTCTTCCTGATTGCCTTTAACGTGGTCCTCAAAAGTCAGGATATTCAAGTGGCTCGTCGTATTGCCCGCACGATCCGGTCTTCAGGTGGAGGCTTACCTGCGCTCAAGGCCATGGGTGTGCCCTTGTCATCAAAAGGGCTTGTGCAGGTATCCATGAATCTGATGGATTTCCGGCAAACGTCCTTGCGAGCGGCATTTCAGGCTGTGGAGCGGGAGTCCCATCGGTTGGGTGTGGAAATTCAGGAAAGTGAAATTGTGGGCCTGGTTCCGCAGGAGGCATGGGATGCGGATTTGGCTACTGACCTTAAGTTGAAGAACTGGAATCCTGAAGGTGTGCTGGAAGTGGCGTGTGGGAAATACCATCTTTTCCCTTCGTAACTCATCAGGTACAATGACCGGGAAATGTGAAGATGAATTCCACGTCCTACTGAATTGTGAGCCGGGGCACTGGAATCATTTGAAAGAGCAACGACGTGGGCATGAACTTTCACTCAAAAAAGGAAAAAACCATATGAGCGATGATGTGGCAGCTTTGCGGGCCAGTAAATTTGGGCAGTTAACGGTAGGCAGTGTCATGGAGAAAGAAGTGCAATCGGGCATGAAGGATTCGGAAGCCAAGTTACTGGCCTCTTTTATGATGGAAGGATTTGGCTCGGTTCCCATCATCGACGAAACCTCGAAATTGGTGGGAATCGTTTCCGAGTTTGATTTACTGAAGGCTTTGCGCAAAGGAAAAAACCTGGAAGATGTGACGGCAGGTGACATCATGACTGCCAATCCGGTATCGGTTACGCAAGATACCAATGTGCTGACGCTGATGGATGTCCTGCAAAATAATCATCTGATTCGGGTGCCTGTTGTGGATTCGAAGGGAAAATTGATCGGGATCGTTGCGCGAAGAGATTTACTGCGGGGCTATTTGCAAACCTCGGGGAGTTGAAGCTCCCCGAGGAGTTGTGCTACGGGTTTCCTTCACTGGGTTCATCCCTCCCATTTTCCAACACGAATGAATCGGCGCTCATTCTCTTCCTGATTCCAGGGTGGGAATGCGCCATGAGTCTGTGAGTTGACGACGATGAAAGATCAAGCGAGTCAGATTGTCCGCGCCCCGTGGTTTGAGTATGGGATCATTGCCTTTATTCTCATTAACGGGGTCATTTTGGGCCTGGAAACCTCACCGGCATTGGTGGAACATTATGGTGCCCTGATGCATTGGGGAAATCACGTCATCCTTGGAATTTTTATTCTGGAAGCCCTCATCAAAATGATTGCCGTGGCACCGCAGATTGATCGGTATTTTCGAGATGGCTGGAACATCTTTGATTTTTCCGTCATCGTGTTTTCTTTGATTCCGGCTACCGGTGAATTTGCCATGATTGCCCGGTTAGCCCGCTTGTTGCGGGTGGTTCGTCTCATCTCGACCATTCCTGAGCTCCGCCTTATTGTTTCAACCCTCGTCAGATCTATTCCCAGCATGATTCACGTCATGACTCTCATGGGCGTGATCTTTTATGTCTATGCCATTATGGGCTATCAGTTGTTTCATGAGCACGATCCGACGCATTGGCGATCATTGGGGATCTCGCTGTTGACCCTGTTTCGCGTCGTGACCCTGGAAGATTGGACTGATGTGATGTATACCGCCATGGATTTTCATTACCTGTCTTGGATCTATTTTGTGAGTTTTGTGGTCTTAGGGACGTTTGTCGTGATTAATCTGTTTATTGCCGTGGTGATCAATAACCTCGATGAGGCCAAAGCCGAACGCCTGACTGAACTTCAGGGGCCGGTCACACAAAAAGAGATACTCAAGGATTTGCGAGAAACACAAATAGCCCTCAAGCGCCTAGAGGAGCGCCTGGAAAGAACGTCTGGAGAAAATGTCTTACCCCTGTCGAAAGTGGGGAAAGGTTAAAATACCCAGAACCGGATTGGTTCCGTTCCAAGGGCAATCGTGGAAAGAAATGATAGAGAAAGAAGGGGCGGGGATAATCCACTAGGCCAGGTTCCAACACGAAAAAATCGGGCCCGTTCCGGTCTGCCGGAACGGGCCCAATTTATGGCGATAAAGTAACGGTAATTGCTACTGACGAATACCTTGGGCCCACGCGACATTAGGGGCTACGTCGACCGGAGCCGGCTTCGTGCATTTTTTCCCGCGATTCCCATAGCTGATTGTGGAAGTTTTGATCGGGCAGGTTCCGAACGCAGTGCCAAATTCCACGATCCCCTCCACCACAGTGAGAGTCGTTTGACCGTCCGGTAAGACCTTGATGTCAAATTCCGTTTCCTTCACGGCTGCAGTGGCTACGGGAGTTTCGATTTCCAATGGTTTTGGCCCTCCCATGGTTTTGACCCAAACCTCTCCGTTCGCCAGACGTAAGATCCTGGTAAATCCTTTACCGTCTTCCCAGCGAGAGAGAATAAGGAAATCGGTGTCTTCGTTAAGGGCCACTTGGATCCCATTGGTGAATTCCATTAATGCCTGGCTTCCTGAGCCGGTTTTGACTCGGTCTCCTTCGTATAACGCCAGAGACCCTTTGCCCTCAAGTCGTTCCTGAATACCATCGGTTCGAAATACCGTGAAATCTCCAACGGCATTTACGGCATTCCCCACCAGTTCCTCGGCGGCCTGAACCGGAGAGAGGGAAAGAAACCCCAGACAGACAACTATCCCACACATTCCGGAAATGAGTTGGCGGGTCAGACGTGGTCGTGCGTTGCGTAAAAGGGATGCATTGGTATCGTTCATGTGAGCCTCCTATTCAGCATTTGAAAAATCATCAACTTGAATGATCATGCAGGGATGATCCCTTCCCCATGATGTGGTTCACCGGGATGCGACGACCCGAATGGGTTTTCTCCCGACGGGAAGGGTTGATAGGACCTGGCTTGTTCCGGTATCAACGACCATCACATTGTTTGATTGTGTGTGACCGACATAGATTTTGGTGCCGACGGCATTGGCCCAGATTCCGTTGGGTCCATCTCCCACATCAATTTGTTCGCGAATGGCAAGGGTTGGGGAGGTAGCATCAACCATGACGACTTTATTAATGCCGGTGACCGTGACATAGGCATTGGGGCCGGCAGTTCCCTTTAAGGCAAACGCGATTTGTTGCGGAGCCGGGCCGACCTCGATCGTTTTGGTGATTTCATTGGTTGTCGTGTCGATGACATAAATGTCATTACTGCCGGTATTGGTTCCCCATATGTTGCCATCGGGCCCCAGCGTGAGAAAGTGGGGATTAGGTCCGACCGGGATTTGCTTGATCACTTGGTGTGCGGATGTGTCAATAATGTTGACCATTTTGTCCTGGGTACTGACATACGCAAATTTCCCGTCACGGGAAAAAGCAATGCCCATTGGACCTTTTCCGACTGGAATCGTCCCGAGAATGCGAAAGATCGTGGTATCAATGATCGAAATAGTGTTATCGGAAATATTGGCCACCCATGCATGTTTATTGTTGTTGGTGAGAGCCACGACATGGGCGCGAGTGCCGGTATAAATCGATGCAATCGTTTTACGGGATTCGGTATCAATGACCGAGACCCGTCCATTAGCCAGATTCGTCACCCAGAGCTGTTTCCCGTCACGGCTGAGAGCCAAATCGTGCGCCCCATAATTCAGCGTTTCGATATCACCGATAACTTGATACGTGTCTCCATCAAGGACCGTGACGGTATTGGAGCTTTCATTTGCCGTATAGACCCGGGTATTTAATCCTTCAGGTTTGGGGGGAGGTGCAAACGCAGAACAACCCGTCAGGAGAGCGATCAGGAAAAGCACCAGACCGGCTGAGGGGGAAATTGTCGAACGCGAACGTGGCATCATGAGCGGGTCCTCCTGCATTGGGGTGAAAATAATCGTATTTTTTAAAATTGGATCCGTCCGAGAATTAACTGTCCTTCCACCTCACCCTTTTTGACGGGGTGTTGGTTTTGGCCCGTGGCCTGGGGGACGTGGGTGGAAAGATAGGAATACGCTTCATCAACCGTCACGATGCTATCTCCATCCACATCGGCTTTTCCATTCAGCCCTTCGAGCAGATAGTAGGTAAAGACGCCATGGCCCAGCTCATCGCGTTCTTCACTGACTTCTCCAGCCCGGCTAGCCGTCAGCACGACCCGTCCTTTCCCTTTGGACAGTCGGGTTAAAAATCCATCTGAAAGGGTTGCCCTGCGGGCGGCGGTGGAAAATGTCCGCCCGGCAGTGGCGCCACTATAACAAGAATCTGTAATGAAAATGACTCGTTCGGCGGACAATCGATGGAAAATTGTTTCGACTTCCCGCATCGGCAGGCCGGTGGTATACAAATCCTGGGGGTCAGCATCATAGGGAATCAGGTACTTTTCCAGGCCATCCCCGTCCGGGCTGGAAGCATCAGGTTCAGGGGCTCCATGACCCGCATAATAGATAATGACGGTGTCCTTCGGGCCGGCTTTTCGTTTTAATTCCGTTCCTAACGATCGTTTCATATTAAACAGTGTGGCTTCCTCATTGATTAAGAACGTCAGGTGATCGGGCAAGACTCCCACATTCTTGGTGAGGTAATCCCGAAACGCTGACGCGTCTTTGTCGGCGTACTTTAACGATCTGACGGTTTTGTATTGGGAAATGCCGATAACGACAGCCCAGATTTGTCCCCTGTTTATTTCCCGGGTGACCCGAAGGGTTCGATAGGATTCCAATTGGTCATTATCATAGGCTATGACGGTGATAATATTTTCTCCCTCGCGAAGCTGAATCGTTTCAGAAAATTCCTGTGTCGATTGTTGCGTGCCTTGCGAGGAGACGACGGCCACTCCGCGACCCTGGCGTCTGACCAACAACTCATCATTCACGCGGACTTCGATTCGGGCAATGCCACGGTCGCTGGCCGCTGCTCCCACCAGGTGTACCCGGTCGACTGTCAGAACTTGTTGATCATACGGGGTCGCTAAGGCAATGGCCGGAGGCGTTTTGGCGGAAACCTGGGCCTGATTCATTTTGTCCAATTTGGCCTCCAAATGGGCCATTTCCTGTTTGAAATTTCGCAAGGCCTTCTCCGCTTGTTCCCGCTGTGCCTGTTCCTGCTGGAGATGTTCGCGCATGGTAGATAGCTCGGAAGATTTCAAATTGGCTGAATCTTCGAGTTGGGCCCGGAGCTGCTGTGCTTCCCGCTCACGATGTTGTAACGCTAGTTCGATCTGTTCCCGTTCGGCCCGCTCCCGCTCCAATTCTTCCTGTGTGGTGGAAAGGGTGGACTGTTGCGTACTGGTCATTTGCTCCAGTTTGGTCTGAAGAAGAGTCATTTCCTGTTCACGCTGTTTCAAGGTCTGTTCGATGCGAGCCCGTTCTTGTTCCGCTTGCTGAAGCTGCTCGGGCAGGTTGATGAATTGAGCCGCCTTATTGGCCTCCAGGCCCTGAATGGTGGGTATGGGCATTTCGCCTTTTATTGAACTCTGGACGGTGACTTGTTGCTTGGAAATCCAGCCTGTCTCTTTTTCTGACAGTTGGATCCGGTACCAGCCGCCAAGCTCTCCGGTGGCTGAGAGGGATTGCGCTTTTTCGACGGTGGCCAGCACGGAACTTTCCGCCCCTGCTCCGCTGAGCAAGGAGGCATGGTCCTGCGTTACCATCACGATTTTATTCGTGGCGATGATCTGTTGAGGGGGCAGGATATCCACGACCAGATCCACTTTTTCATTCAAAAACACATTTTGAGTTTTTTCCTTGATCAATAACCCGAAGCCAAGTTCCTGTTTGGGGTAATCGGGCCACACGGTAAAACTAATGCGGGCCTGTTTGGTGTCATTCGGCTCCAATTGACCGAATCGAATGACATGAGGCCGGATGACCAAATGCTGCCCTTCCTGATTGGTCAATTCCACCCAAGTATCCTTTGCGGGCACCGCGCCCACATTTTTGATGGTCAACAACAGGTCAACCGCTTCACCTTTTTGAATTCGGCCGTCACCATTGCCCACTGACTGCCCGGTGCCGTTATCCAGAATTTGGTAATTATAGGCTAAGCGGGGCCGCGGAGCTCCGGAGAGGGTAATGAGGGCCTTGAGGGGGTCCGGCACAAATCCGTTATATTCTTCGAACTGGATGTCTAACGGAATTTCATCAGTGGTCATGTCTTTGGGAATATTCACTTTCAATATTTCCGATTTCGATTGCCCTGCCAGAATTTTTCCAAAATAAAAAGTCCGACCGTCCAGCAATGGGTGTGAGCTACTGGTTTTGGCCAGGAACCGGTACAGCGGACCTTTTCCGGTATTGGAGACACGGAGGTCTATGGTGAGTTCATCGCCAGGCTTTAGTTCATGAGGTTGAATCAGGAAATCCGCTTCCGCATGTGGGGGAGGGACAGGGGGTGGCCCGACATCGGCATCTCTGGGGATCACTGATGAAGCTCCGGACGACGTTTGTGCCGGAGTGATAGTGGCCGTTTGAAGATGGACGGTCCGGTCGCGGCCCCCAATGGCCATGAGTGATTCGTTATGGGCCAGAGCTAAGGCCCATACCGGCCCTTTGAAATTGGAAAGAATGCCCAAGGACCGACTGGTTGAGCTATCCCAGAAACGGACGGTTCCATCGCTTCCGGCAGAAATTACGTGTATCCCATTGGCCATAAATCCAACCGCGTTCACGTCCCCGGAATGGCCGAGAAGGACCCCTCGTTCCCGCCCAGTTTGGACTTCCCAGAGTCTGATTGTGCCATCGGCAGATCCACTGGCCAGCAAGGATCCATCCGGAGAAAATGCGACGGAGAGAACGGCTTTGGTATGTCCGGAAAAGACCGTTTGTTGTTGACCGCTTGAGGGATCCCAGATGTGCACATGAGTATCGCTGCTACCGGTCGCTAAGGTTGAACCCGAAGGTGAAAAAGCTACGGCATAGATAATGCCGAATCCGCTTTTCATGGCTTTCACTTCCTTTTTGGCTTTCCAGTCCAATAAACGAAGGCTGCCTCCATCGCCTGTACTGGCCAGAACTTCTCCATCCGGAGAAAAGGCTACCGCTCGAATATTTCCAAAAACGGAACTGAAAGAGCCCGTTTCTTTTCCTGTCTGCACATCCCAGATCCGGGTGGTCTTATCGCTCGCGCCGGAAGCGAGAAAATTCCCTTTCGGGGAGAAGGCTAACGTCCGAACGGGAGCCGTATGCCCTCTCAAGACGGTTTGAAGACGGCCGGTTTCCACGTCCCACAATCTAATGCTTTGATCGCCGCTTCCCGAGGCGATGATTTGACCGGTGGGATCGAAGGCCAGTCCGAATATTTCACCTTGATGTCCACTGAGAGTGCGAGGGGGCGGAGGGGCTCCATAGGAAAAAGGCGGCCATCCTTCTTCAACGACGCCACAAAATACGAGGAGGGTGATCCACAATAATACTGGTGAAAACTGGCGAAGGGTTGGGGGTACGATAATCATGATCGCATGTTTAAAAACTGCCTGGTTCACCTTTGTTGCTCAGTCTGTCGGATTTCAGGACTCAAGGGTTCATCTGATTACACTCTTTTCTTGGGGGGAAACGGTGATTGGGCACCTTGTCTGCCTGTTCATTCATGAAAGAACCGGATAATTGAGAAACCCTATTGAGAATGTCCCATCTTAATGAATGACTCTTTCGAATCGCTAGGGCCTCAAACGGATGGTTTTTCGGCGCGATGAATCAATTTCGATGGATTTGATGCCGGGGTAGCATTCATTTTTTTGAGCAATAATTAATCCCACATCTATCGTGGTCCGGGTTACAGGTGGGCAACAACTCCAATGACCAGGAAATTCTTATGCTCTCCTTCTGAGAGCCGAGCGACCCTTTTTTTTGGGGACCCGATTCATGGCCTCCTTCTCTGTTTCATCCACAATATGTTGATGCTCGCATCTGAGCTTTAAACAAGATTGCTGATAATCCTCACATGGGGGTTTCTTAATTTGTGCTGAATTGGCAGGATAGGCTTTGGGATTCACCCTAGAAGAAAAATATTTCACGGTGGGAAAAACGCGTGTGGGATATTGAACCATTTGAGGAGGATGAACGACACAGGAAGAAAAGGAGATGATTTTGGGAGAAAATTGCAAGAGGAGGTGAATTATGCGACGAAAGTCATTCATCAATTGTCTCATTTCCATTCTCTTCATCTGGGCCTGGGGTACGCAGGTCTTGGCTGCATCAACTTCGGCGTCAACTGTGGAGTTCCCAGACGTCATACACTTCTTCACGCCCGCGGGAGACGATATCGAAGTGGGGCCGGGTGTGTTTCAGGTGGAGGCAACCGAGTCGTGGTTTAGATTGGTGACGGAAGGGGAATTTCCCTTAAGGGCGGTACTCCTTGAAGCCAATCGAGGTCCTCATTAAGAAAAAGTGACCGAGCCGTTGATTCAGACTATTTTCACCCTCGAAACTCCTGACGTCTTACATCTGGCCTTGCTCATGCCCGATGGAGTTGGGATGGAAACTGTGGGAATGGTCACCGGCATTCGCCCGCGTAAATTAAATTTGGCGTTTGTGGGCCGGACTGGTAAGGCCCAAACTCTAGCGCCCAGTTCACGGCCAAAAGGACAAACCATAGATTGCGGGCCCTGATATCTAGATTATTGGGTTGAGGGTGATATCTCGGGGCGAGCGGGGTCCTATAGGTAATGCCTTTATTGGAAGCAAAAGGGATCCGGGTATGAGAGAACCGGGTACAAAAACACACAGGAGGTAAACAATGAGAACCACAACTTTTTCATTGTGTATGATCTTTACGTTGCCTGTATTGGCAGGTGTGGATACGGTCCTGGCCCAAACAAACAGCATACAGGCAACAGACATTGAGCAGGAGGTTGAACAACTGGAATTTGAACCGGTAGTGGAGTTTGACCGTGATCTGCATTTTTTAACCCCTGAAGGACAGGATAAGGTTTTGCCCGCCGGTGGTTATTATGTGGATGCGGATTCAAATGGGTTGCGATTGAAATCGGCTGACAAAGAAGAAGCCGAAGCAATCATTATCCAGGCGGAGAGTACCACGCATGATCGGTCAGTGAAAGTAGCTGAAGTGGTATCGATGAAGGAGGGGGATGACCAGGTCGTCGTGATGGTGCTGTTGCCTGATGGAAAAGCCATGCAGGCGGTAGGATCTTCGAGCGGCATCCAAGCGCGGGGCGTGAAGGCTTTTAAACTCGGCCCGGACGCGCTCCAGTATCTTCCCAAAGTCATTGGAATCTTTACTACCCCTAAGCTGGGTGCTCTGACGCCGAACGGAACCCTCTATGTCAAAGGGGAAAATTTTGGAACCTCCAAGGGGAAGATCAATCTGCATCTGAGCCATCCAGTTCCGCAGGTTGTGGCCTTGTCCGTGGAGGAATGGAGCGATACCAATCTTAAAGCCAAAATTCCTGGAAGTATTTCCGGCGTCATGGATCATCAGGCAAAATTTCAAGTTCTGTCATCAAAAGGGATAGGAGGAATCGCGTGGAAAGTTCCATTTTATGCCGCCCGATCCAGCAAACAGCTCAAGCATGATGATCCGGCAGTGAAGGTGGGCCATTGTTCCACCGGGGCAGATCGGAATTATTGCAACGACCTGAATACGAGTACCGGCGGAAACTGTTTTTCTGTCGCAATCCCTCCGGTCTTTAAAACAGGATCGATTTATGCGCAACACGTCAATTGCGATTCAGCCGTCGACTGGGATGATGGTACCGATAAATATGAAGTGACCCTCAAAAATGGATGGGTGTTCAAGAAAGTTGAATATACGTTTAAGAAGAGTTCAGGAAGTGAAAAGATTAATCCTCCGGATTATGCAAAACTCAGACGTGATCTTCCTGGAATGTCTGCTTGGACCCCATCTATTAAATGGGAAGTCAGCCCGGGGCCGGATCAATTGGAATATGTCTATTGGCTGACAATCGAGGGCCCCAAAGGTGTCCCGCATTATTGAGAGGGGCTAAGGACTAAAGTGGGCGTGCATGATTTATTTTTGAAGAGGTGACTGTGTTTACTTGTAAACCCCATCAGAGTTTCAAGGAGGGCATCATGCAAACATTGATAATAAGCCTCATCACTGGGCTGTTGCTAACACTCGGAATACCGAGCATGGGGTTGGGGGACGAGCCGGTGCCCCCACCTGCTTCGGAAGCGGTTCCTGAGACAGGCCCTGCTAGCTCTGATGACCAAGGGGTTCAATCGCGGGGATTTTTCCCAAAACTCCCGCCTCCTCCCAAGGTACCAAAAATTCGATCTCTCTCCACTGCCGAGAAAAATTTGGCTAAGTCAGTGTTCCAGAACACCATTAATTACGATTTGGTGAAAGTCACCGATACGCTGGGAGCCGGTGGACGACCGTGGACCACCAACACTCCCCCAATGTATATGATTAACGTTGGCAGCAATTATCACAGTCTGACTGCCAACGACGAACGAAAGCTTCTCCTCATTCATGAACTGACCCACGTCTGGCAAGGTCAACACCTTGTCCCTTTTATGCTCAATTCCGGCGCACACCAAACGCTTAGTGGCATCAATAACGGGGGTGACGTGGCGTCTGCGTATTCTTACACCGTGGGTAAGTCCTGGGGGCAGTATAACGTCGAACAGCAGGCCAGCATTGTCGAGCACTGGTTCATGCCGGCCAACCTCTGTTTTCAAAATGGTCCATGCGGAGGAGGAATGAAAACCACCGACTCACGGTATCGGTATATCCGGGACAACATCCGGAAAAATAAGGCGAATTAAAAGGGGGCACCTGGCGATACGGTAAGTGATGTTCAAGGAGTTCAGGCAAAGAATTTCGGATTCGGATCACGCGAACATGGTGTCGTCCTAACCAAGCTCAAATGGCTATGAGAATTGAAGGGTAATGGTGCCGGGGAAGCAGGCTATTGGTGTATGGATGAACCCCTGGCCTATGGGGGCCATGAAAAAAATGGGGGATATCATAGTGGTTTTTTTAGAACCTCCTCGATTGAGGGCGCAGGCAATAGAAAGGGTTTGCCGTGAAATCAAAAACACCCAATCCCCTGTTTTCGAAAATTGATCTCCCTCGACGGGACTTTTTGAAGCGCATCTGTGCTGTCGGATTGGCGGCCGTCAGTGCTCCCCTGTTGTTCGGTCGTTGGGCTCAGCCGGCAATCGCCGCAGTGGCGATTGGGAATATCAATGTGACGATGAATTGGCATTCTCAGTGTGATTTGACTACCGATGAAGCCGGGGTATGTTCAGGTGGAAATATACTGTGAGCGTGTGGTGCCGATGTACGCTTGAAAAGCTGAATCAATGTGGGGCTCTTGCTCTCACGTGCTTTTTACCCCCGGCACTCCGAGGTTGTCCTGAAAATCGGTTTCTGTCCTTGGTCTGATAGGTTCTCCCTTCCGTCCATGAGCTATACCCACCTATTGGGGTAATGACTTTGATCGCATCCTCAGTGAGCGACTCCCGGCATGATTTCCGTTATGAATGGCCCAAAGCTGTATAACCGGTTTCGGGGCTATGCCCCTCTCGCGCTGGTGTCGTTTCATTACGCTTCCACCAGTCAGTGAAGCGAAACCGCTAATCCGTCCCATCGAGCCGGACCACCTCGTTTTTGCCTAATCCTGATAACGCATCTGCCTGTATGCCCTCCATTGACTTTCGGTATCGATGAGGAAAAAGGGTGCGCAGATGAATGGTCTTTCAAAAAATCGGTGTGCGTATCTAAACCGATACCATTCGTATCTCATCTTGTTTCCTTTTCTCGGTCAAGAGAAGTTGCTCGAAGCGCTTCTGGATTGAAATGTGCCCTAATTGCCTAAAATTATGGTGAATTTTCGCTAGTAGAAATAGATTTCGTCAATTGAAGGTTCTGGCATTGAGGTTGCTTTTACAGGCTGCAGAAATATTTTTTCTCATTAACTCACCAAGGAGGGTGCATGCTTAGAAAGCAGGCGCACAAGATTCAGAGGCAACGCAGGAAATGGACACACAATGTTTTCGGTGATCCGTAAATGCAGACTGATTCGTCACGGTTCCGGCAATTTTGTATTCACGCAAAGGAAACAGAAAGGGCATTCTATGAAACTCAATGTGTTGTTCAACGTAGCGGTAATGCTTGGCATGGTGGCCATCAATTCATCAGCATGGGGACATAGTCCGAACGATGCCGGCGAAGCCGGTCTTCAATCTAAAGTTCGTGAAGCGGGTCTGATTATGTACGGCACTGTGGTTGATATCCAATATCGAAACTCAGAGCCCACGAAAGAACAGCCCCAGGGTCTTCCCCATACGTTCGTGACTTACCAGGTTCTGGAAGTTTTGAGAGGTGACGTGCCGGACAAAAAAGTCACGCTCCGAATTCCCGGTGGGGCCGATGGGCAGGGTGGTGTCTACATGGTGTCGACAGCGCCTGCGTTTGCCCTTGGACAAACCGATGTGTTGTTCGTCAAGGGAGGAGAAATCGATGATTGTCATCTGGTGGAATGTGTCGAGGGAAGATTTCGTATCCATGAAAATCAGGTGTTGAATGGTTGGGGAGTGCCGGTTGTGGAAGCCCACAAAACGTTACGCATTGGCGGAAAACCACGGTTCGATCTCAATGTGATGGAAATACCTCGCCCTTCGTTTAAAGCTTTGCTGGAACGCCCTGAAATGAAGGCCTATATCGATCGAGTGAGCCGGGAGAGCCGACGGAGCTTGAAAGATCTGCAGGCCCGGTATGAGCGGGAAGCTCCAAAAGTCACGACGGTCAATTTAGGCAATCAGATTCTGCCAATCCAAAAAGATGTCGCCGAAGAACCAGAGGCTATGCCAATGGAAGCCTACGGAGATCCTTTGACTCCCGAAGTATTTTTTGACGCCATACGTGAGTGGAATAAACAGGTGGGCGATCCTCAATCCCCAATAGTGATGGCTAATGTGAAAGAACGGTTTGAAGTGCCTGACCAGGAGGTCTTGGCTCTCGAGGCCAAGGATGAAGCAGTACTTAAAATAAGCGATGAAGAACGCTATGACATCCATGCTAAGGAGGGGCTTCGATAATGAATATGACAAAAATTTTGGTACCCATGATTCTCGTGGTGTTGTGTAGTTCTCCCGCATTTTCGGCATCCTGGCTGGAATGCAATGGGGACAGTGGCAAGAAATTGCGTTGGGGAGGAAACTCCACGACAGCGCGGATCAATACGGGAAGTTTCCCGGCCGGGAGTGTTCTGCAGGCAGCCCAACGGGGTGTGAATATTACGAACACGAATCCCTCGCCGTTTATGATCAACCATACGACCGAAACCGGTGGGGTGGGAAGTGGAAATGGACAAAATGAAATTTGGGCCGCAAGTATTTCTCCACCGGGAGAGGCCCGCATGCGCTATCACTGTTACTGGTTGTTCGGGTGGCATTATGGACTGGATGAAGTGGATATTGTGCTGGATTCCACAGGGCGGTCCTGGACGACCTCCCAAAACAAAAACGCGAATTTTACTTATACCGGCTCAAGCCGTCCCATCGATGCGGTCATCGTGCACGAGGCCGGACACTATCTTGGCCTGATGCATGTCAATTGGGAATACAATGTCATGGGTGATTCCTGGCGCCACCATCACACCAATGGGGGATCAGCTATCACGTATTTCGGGGAAGATGCTTCGCATGGGGCGCGGGTGCTGTATGGCTCGCAAAGCTCCTCCTTTAACGATGTGTCCGCCTCGCACTGGCGAAGAACCGGAGCCAGCGGCGAGTATTCAAGTCATGACCGGGTACGGGTCCGGAATAGTGCCAACACCGGGACGTTGACGGGTATTACGATCGCCGGGGAGCCCGGGTATCGGGTGAATCGGGGAAGTGTAGTGCGGCCGGAATTTACCATCGAAAATAATGGGAAACAGACTCATTCCAATGTGACGTTTGGCATCTATGTCTCAACCAATGACTTTATTAGTTATAGCGATACCCGTATTGGTGGGGGAACCTTTGGCTCGATTCATCCCGCCGACGTGTTAACCACCACAATTCCCGTGGTCATTCCCAATTATCTGAATGCGGGACAGAATTACTGGCTGGGAATCATCGTTGATGAGGACAATGATATCAATGAGGTGAATGGTTCAAATAATCGTGCGTATATTCCCATCAGGGTTCAGTGAAAAAGCAGAAGGTCGTGAGTGATGGATCCCGGGACAATACTGCTTGTGGTTTCTGATTATCTATAGGGGAATGGGCTTCGATCAGATCCCCGGGCATGTTCAATGGGACGTCGATTTGGGAGCCGAGGCCGTCAGGATTCGTAGAATCCTGCATGGCCTCGGCTTTTCAATGATGTTCACGTGGGCTTGTCAAAAAAGATCGGTGTCAAGCATGTAGCCGAAGAACCAGGCAGTCATAAGCAGGGTGATGAGAATTGGAGGTCGGGGATGAAAGTCCGGTCAGTCAGTGAGAAAATCCTGGAAGGGATAGTCTTGAAAGATCCGACGAGACGGGGTTTTCCATTTCTGAATGAAGGTGAGAAGTTCGAAAACAGTGGTATGACCTAGAACGGCACAATCCACCTTGCCGTCTTCGTTCACTCTCCACACATAATCGCCTTCCCGAAATAGATACATTCCCTTTTCACATGATCGACTAATGGTCATTGTGTCGTTCATCTCTTGTCTCTCCTTTTGAAGCCGTAGGCCACAGAATCCGCTAAAAAACTGACGCAGTGAGAATTACAGACTTCTTTGTTCGCAAAAGATATTAGCCGAATGAAATGTTCACATCCAATGGAATACAAAAATTCAGTGCCATAAAATCGATTTGGATTGATGGGGAATAAGTCATTCCATCTGCCTGGTTGAATCGGGAGCATGGAAGTCCTGAGGGAAGGCATGGTTAGGGGTTGGATAAACTTCTTTTTCAATAGGGTTCATGCCTATGGTCGCCATAACCAATATAAAGAAACCAACCCCAACAGACTTACGCAACTGATGATGATGAGTAAAATACCTTCCATGGTGTTGCCTCTCTATTTGGTCGGTCGGCTGTGACCCCTTCCTGATTCCAAATAAAAGCAACCTTGATGCCGTTGGTCGTGTTGTAGCTTCTGGCCAACCAGGAATGCAACCTAAACAATTAATTTTAATGAGAAAAGCAAAGAGAGAATACATCATAGGTCCTGGAAATCTTCGACTGGTGTGACGCGGGGAAGTACCGAAACGGGTACATGCCGTAAACATTGGTGGCAGATACGAATATACTGACCGTTTCGAGGCCTATTTATAAAATGATGAGGAAGAGAGAATGGTGCCTATCCGGCATTGAACCTCAATAAGTGAGGGTTCTGCTGTCTTGGAAACCCATTACGAAGGCCTGTTTAAAAAGAATCTGCCTACTTCTACAAGTGAGTGGAGGAAGGCCTCTTGTTTATCCGCAAGCCACCGAACGGGTTTTTCGAGGGGTATGTAATAGCGTAATAATTCTAAGTTTTTATCCGCAGATTTTCTGGCAGCCAGGCCTTGCAATAAGCATTATAAGAAAATCGATGCTGTTTTTTTATCGCGGTGAATCAAACTCGTTTCGACAAAACAGCATCCCGCTAGGAACAAATAGACCGGATCGCACAACAATTCCTTGCAGGACTTGACCCGCCGGACAAAACGAACTGGGAGGGTTGTTCCCACACCGCCCACTGGTCCCCTGGCAAACTCATTTTCCAATATTCCGTGTTGACAGGTTACATGCTGGCATAGGAGTCCCAATACATTTCGCTCCATTTCCTACCGTGACGGTATCATTGCCACAATCCAAAATATAGGAATGGTTTCATACGCTCCCTCCAAAACTGGGCGTTGAGAATTCCGCTGAGGTGGTACTCGGCGAAGTGGAAGGGAGGGTTTTTAAACGTTGAATGGTCAAGGGAGAAGTGGTCGCGTTGTTTTGCATGTCGCAGAAACTCCAGAGGGAATCCCAACCGCGTACCCATTGGCATCAGAAAGGCTAATGGGTGGGTACAAGTTGTTTTTCCTGAACGGACGCGCCAGCGGGGCGGTTGGGGTTTTTCAATGTTGGTGCTGGACATGCCATCAACCGGAAATATCGTGATGAAGGTCTTTCTTGTTTCTCATGAGTCTTAGGCCTGGTGTTCTTTCAATCGCAGTCCGGCAATGGGGAAAATTTTAGCTGCCTCGTGAAAGACAGGGGGCTCCCCGGGACTGACTCCTTTTTCTTCTGACTGCCAATTGAACCTCGAAGAATCGCTGGATTTATTATTTAACAAAGACGCTCACACTCCCGTTGATGACTTTCCCTCCGGAGACCGAGCTTCCGACGACTGCCAGAGGCTGTGTGCCGTCATTTAATTTTATTTGTGGGGCTTTAAGTCTTATTTTGCCGGCGCCTTCAGCCGTGACATCTTTCTGGCTTTGTAAGGACATGTCTTTTCCGCTTGTGAGGGTCAAATCATCTCCAGCGGTCAGATTGATTTTTTTTGAAGAAATCATGGCCAGATTGTTTTGGCCGTTGATGGTCAGATATGCCGCCTGAATAGTCGCCCCGTTTTGAGTAACCTGGACAACCGATCGGAGAGCGTTCACCTGGGCTTGCAGGCCGGCAACCTGTTGTTGGAGTGCCGTGATTTGTTTGTAGAGATAATCCGGTGTCAATTGAAGCTGCGGAATGGTCCCTCCCCGTTGTGGGACCATGGAGGGCGGTTGGACCTTTCCCATGTTCGGATCAGCGGCGAGAGCGAATGAAAAATGAGTAATGAACAGAATACTTGCAAGGACCAATAACATTTTTCGCATGAAAGACCTCCTTTGGTTTCAACAGCCTGCCCTTTGAAGAGAGCCGATGTGTTGTTTGAGGACGGAAATCTGTTTGTTGAGCTGGGAAATTGCTGTATGTGCAAGGGATGATGCCAGGAATAGCGCCGTGAATATCGAAAGGATCAGAACACGCATGGAGTTTCCTTACATGGTCGTCTTTTATCTCAGGTCTGACGCTGTGGAAGTTCTTGTGGGGTCTGTCGTGCCAATTAAGCTCAAGGTTCACGCCTGGCTGATTGGTTGACTCTGATGAACGGGAAAAATCTGTTGCAAGTGTACCGATGCCAGGCAAAAAAAGTAAGGAAATGGCTGATTTTGTTGACTGTTATGGGGAATTTTCGCGACAACCAGTCATGGTTACGTATGTTTAGCTACAGGTAAGTGACTGAAAGAAAAACAATGAGGGAATCCACCTGAGCAGGAAATTTCTCTCAACGCGGCACTACTTGTTTTTTCTAGGGAAGAGGAAGGTGAGCACGATCCTGCTTGGCCGGCGGGAGGAGACCAACTTGTTCAAAAAGATTGGCTCGCTGGGTGAGAGCTCGGGTATCGGTGGGATCGTTGTGAAGGCGTTCTGATAAGGCCCAGATGGCGTCATACCAGAGCCCTGCTTCAAGGAGTGGTTCCGTGGGAGTCGCATTAATGGATGGGAGATTGGCAAGAGTTGCTACGCTGGCCGAAGGCGAGACCCGCATGATCCACCCGTTGGTTGTATGGCTTTCTCCTGGGTTCAGGCCTTGAAGAACGATTTTCCATTGGTAGGTCGTATTGAGTTGGAGCCTGATCCCATAATCCTTCAGGTCTACCTTATGAATGCCGGGTTGAATAGGAGGGAGCATGCGGACATCGAGCAGTATTTGTGTATTCCCTTCATCCATAATCATGACATCCACGGGTTGCGACGTCAGTTGGGCAATAAACCAAAAAAGGGCGGGTTGTTCAAACATCGTCAATCCAATATGGTCCGGGGATAAGACAGACAGGTACAACGGGTCTTTTCCCGGTTCCTGCTCATCCACGATAACCCGTGTGCCTTGGGCAGAAACCTGAGGGGCATGGTACGGGAAGAAGGTATCTAAACTCTTCGTCATGGCAGAAGAATCACCAGCGGGTGAGGCCAGGGTAGCCGGAGTGTCCTCTTGAATTGATGGAGGAGACATAGGGACAGGAGGGGGAACACTCGCTGCAGCTTCAGGCACTTGAGTCAATGGGGATGGAGGAGGAGACGAGACCACGGGGATTTTGGGTGGTTCGGGAGGAGCCTTCGTTGATCCTCGGGCCTCCAGGCGGATTCCGCCCGGTAAGAGGAGTTCAATTAAGACCTCTTCGTTCTTTTGAGGCCGAGTGAGAGCCATAGGAGAAAACAATTCGTATTGCTCGTGAGTGAGAGATTCTGCCTGAATGGTGAGACCCGGTTTATCCCCTTCAGGGATGACCCGCATTTTAGATGGTCCGGCTTGTTCAATGAAATATTTTCCGGGTTCTATGGTGATGGGAGTGCCATCGGGAGAAGAAAAGTGGAGTGCGCGGCTCAGGACCACATTCGGAGGGGCAGCCCAAAGCAGAGCCGGAGACAGACTCACCAGATACCACAACAGGCCAAGCCTGAGAAAGGAGAGTATTTTCACAAACGTATCGTTAGAATACTGCAAAAATAGAATTTCAAGGCTCTACCTTACGGGAATCGCAAAAGATTGTGCAATCAGAAGCATGCGAGAATCCACTTGGAATGAAGATGTGGCTGGGTAATTCCTGAGATCAGTCCCAGAAAAAGGAAGGCTGGTAATCCTACATGAATTGATAGCTTTCGGCTGAGCCATATTTGACCTCGGACGATATCGTTTCCCTCAAAAATACTTCTCTTGTCAGTCGGCCTCAGTCAATTATTGAATCCTCGTCAGGTTGTTACTTTCTGCTTCCAGAACAGACCTACTTAAGAGCAATGGGGTCAAGGGAAGACCCACATTGTCTGGGGTAAATGATATTTTTCCTAGACTCCGAGAAAATATTTTCCGGAGAGGGTGGGAGATTCTTATGATGAGGAGGGGCTTGTAGAACGTCACTCGGGTAGAAGGCTCAAAGTTTGTCACCCGAAACCCAGTCCATGGGGGATGGCTGGATACATCACTTATACGAAGAAGATTGAGCGAGTCTTCTTGAGGGGGGGGAGCGTCCCTATTTCTTAAGATTTTCCCTCTCCGTGGTCGGCTCGATTGAGGCCGGACTGGAGATGGATGAACGTCGACGGGTTTGTTGCTTTTCTTCAGGAATGGGTATTCGGGGTTCCCATTCCTCGACCAACCCTGCCGTTCCGCGTTGGCCCCAAGTGGATAGGCTGATAGTAGAATTTTTTCTTAGACCGGTGACCATGCGTACTTTCTCCAGGTTGTAAAAGGTAAATAAGCCAAATTGGCGTCTGTTAAATGACTCTTCCTGTGGGGTTTTCCCTTCAAAAATGTATCTTAAATGGAGAATTTTGAAGAAAATCCCACATTAATAAATTAAACAGCAATTTAGATGCCATGTCAAAGTCCGGTCTCTATATCAGGGCATGTAGCAATGATTTGAGCAATGGGGGCAGGGGGAGTGAGGGCTTCCCATGGGAGTGGGATTTTGTTTACTTGGGGAAGATGCATGTATCCATTTAGATAATTAAGTGTATTGAATGGGAAATTTTCTAGTATCAATAGAAAGAGGGAGATCGCCCCTTAGGGGGCACATCCCCACTGAATTCCGCTTGCAGTTAATGTAAAACCCGATCTAACTTGAACCGTATTATATTAAAAATCGAGGAAGTTCGGTCCGGATTTTCGTGGGGGTTATGGGTTTAGGCCAAAACTCAGAGCCTCCAGCTTCGAAGGTCCGGTCTCGAAGAGTGATTTCCGATTGCGCGCTCATAAGAATAATCGGGGTAAGCTGAAAGTTCTCCTGTGCTCGAAGTCGTTCACAGGCTTGGAATCCATCAAGGCCAGGCATTTTCACATCCATAAATATCAAGTCGGGTTGAACGCGTTGGGCGTGTTCAAGTCCCTTCTCGCCATCTTCTGCACAAACAACCTGATAACCCATTTGTTCTAAGATATCTCCCAGGACCATAAAATTATCCGGGGAATCATCAATGAGCAGTATGGTGACAGAATTGATGCCGGTTGTCCTTTCTAATGTCTGTGGTAAAGATACCGTCATGTTCATCCTGCCTCCCTCCATTTCTTGTCGTATTGCTTCATCAATTTTTTTTACCGATGGATTACGCAAGGAGAGTGCCGGATTGGTTGGGCATTGTAACGCATGGAAATTGAGCTATTATTAGTCAATCTATCTCAAGGGATCGGGTGTCATGAGGTGTGTCATGAGACAAAGAGGATGGGACAGGAAAGGTGTGTGAGACAATGAAAAAAAATCGGAATGGCGAGGAGAAACATGGTCACAAATGGATGCTATCCGTCAGTCCGGATTGATCACTCCAACAGATAATTGTGAGATCTCCTTGTCAAAAATTGGAGATTTTCTTGGTGGTGAATTTCCTCCCCAAAAAATGAGAGGGGTTTTCTGGACGTTCATGGTAGGCTACCAGAAATCTCCT
Source organism: Nitrospira sp. (assembly GCA_024760505.1). Lineage (GTDB taxonomy): Bacteria > Nitrospirota > Nitrospiria > Nitrospirales > UBA8639 > Nitrospira_E. The sequence goes on along the minus strand of CP058931.1, from coordinate 425,838 downwards.
CAGCAATTGATTACAGGCGGCCATGCCCGCTGCGGTGGAAAGAGATATGGAACAGCTTCAAGATACAATAAATCAAAAAATTCAATTGGTGAGTATTGTTATTCCGGTCTTCAACGAACGAAAAACGATTGAGACGATTGTCGGCCGCGTGCAAAAGGTGAAAATTCCAAAAGAACTAATCATTGTGGATGACGGGTCCACGGATGGAACTCGGGAATGGCTCTACAAGCAGTTCGGTCAGGGGGCTATCGAGAACGAAGAAAGCCAGAAGGTAACCTGTGAGTCACGTGACGATGGCTCTCAAGTCCGGGTGTTGGCTCACCAACACAATCAAGGGAAGGGCGCAGCCCTGAAAACGGGATTTCGGCAGGTTCGAGGGAGCATTGTCATCGTGCAGGACGCCGATTTGGAATATAGTCCAGAGGACTATCATCGACTGTTGGAGCCGGTGATAACAGGCCGGGCCGATGTTGTCTACGGGTCCAGGTTTATGGGGGGCTGGAAAGGGAGTTGGCCACCGGTCTCCTATCTGGGTAACAAGATTTTCACCACGTTAACCAATGCTGCGACGGGGTTATCATTGACGGATGTATGGACCGGTTACAAAGTCTTTAAACAGGAAGTTTTGAGCGATATCTCGCTCGAAGAATCAGGATTTGAATTGGAGTTGGAGCTCACACTGAAAGTGGCTCAAAAGAATTGGCGCGTGACAGAGGTGCCGATTTCTTATTTGCCCAGAAGTAAAGCGGACGGGAAAAAAATCCGCTGGCGAGATGGGATTCAGTCCATCAAAACACTGTATCGGTATTCTCACACCTCATAACTCGAAATTCGGCGAGTTGCTTTTTTCCCTGGTACCCACATTTTCCGCCTGCATCAGAATTTTTGAGGATCACCGCATTCTTATTGCGGGAAGTCCTCAGGGACAACTCGCCAAGTGTGGAATCTGATCACCATGGGGCTCGTCCCATAGGAGGTGAATGCTCACGACAATAAAATGTGAAGGTTACCAAATGTTGCCGGCTCCAGGGGTATAGCTTTTGGCGATGACCGTGGTGGTCATCATGGTGTCGGCTTTAAGAATTCCATGGATGCCGGTAATTGCGGTGTTCACATCCACGGTGCTACCCGAGAGGTTCAGGTTTCCTCCGGCGACAAACTTGAGGGTGCCTGGTGCCTGAATGGTGACGGTGCCTGATGAATTGACGGAGATCACTTGTTTGAGTCGGGCAATGAGTTGTGCCTGAGCGGTGACCTGATTTTGGAGAGTTGCCACCGTTTGCTCCAAGATCGTCAGTTTCGAAAAAATTGTTGTGAATTTTTGATCAGTGGTCGGTAATGCATTTGTAACAGGTTCTCGCCCTGACGGCGAAAGGATTTTTCTCGTTGAGGGGGGCGAAACGCGATCTTGAATTCTTTGATTGGCATCTTCGGCAAGACCGGAGGTAAACAAGCCGAAAAGGATGACAACATTTAATGCCGTGACCAAAATAGAAAAATTTCTATCCTTCATAATTGACACCCCTTTCGCTTATCCAAACCGGTGATTGAGAAGATTGGCCCGGTTTCCTTCCGGAGGCCAGGCCGGGATAGTCAACGAAATGACTGATAACGTCTGTTTTACGCTATTTGCCGATTTTCCAAGCGTGGGTATAAGAAGCGGCCAGACTGCCGACCATTTTTGATCCGACACCACCACCTCCCCCGACTCCAAAACCCTGAAATTCTTTCACACTACCGTCCCACATCCCATCTGCATTGCCAGTGGCACCGGCTCCAAGCGACCCTCCAATGCCAGCTCCCCAGCCTGCAAAAGAATCCAGGTTAACCTTTGGAAAGAAAATAACTTCGAGGGAACCCCCTCCCCCTACGACGATTCCCGCTTCCGGTCCAATGAACCAGTGCCATCCACCATTTCCCCTAAAATCAGTCACTCCGAAGAATCCGATCTGGGCGCCACCCACATAAGCGGCATCCAATGTCACCTGGAAGCCCATGTAAAAATGATTATCGGTTGCGCCACGGGTTCTCACGATGGCAAAACTAGGCGCCAGGCCCGCTCGAATTAATGCGTTATCGAATTCCGCAATAGAATTCTCGCAAATCATGGTGGGACTAAATAGTAAATCCATAAATTTTGATCGGTTGGCTGGATTATTCAAATTGGCTTGCATGCGATTCATTTCCGGAATGACGTATTTGTTGGCATTGATTCCAGACACCATGGTGTTCACGATTTGTTCACGATAGGCCTGGTCTTGATTGAGTCTATTTTGCAGAGCACCTTGCCGTTGCTTGGCAACTGGGAGAATGGCTGCCACTTGCTTCATCAGGCTTTCTGCTGCCTGTCCAGCTTTGAGACCGCCTCTAATGGCACTGACCTGGATTTTACAGGCCTGAACTTTTGCGAACTGGGCGGTCTGCCTGGCCAGCTCTTGGGCCTTAGCAGCCGCAGCCTGGGCGGCTTGTTCGGCGGCCTGTTTGGCTCGTAAGGCTGCGGTTCTGGCGGCGGCGGCCTTCTGGGCAGCGACTCGTCTGGCTGCTTCTGCTACCGCCTTGGCTCTGGCTGCCGCTTTCTTGGCCGAGTCAAATAGCCCTCGTGATTGAATGCCGCTATAGGTTCCAGTCGCCATCATACTTGTGCCGTCAGGATTGAGGAGTTGCACCACGTGGACATCTAATTCGCCCGGTTCACTGCCAGGGGTGGAAATCACAATAGGGATTTCAACTTTCACCTCATGGGTGCCTTGTTGCGCTTCAATCAACAACGCGTCCCTTCGTTCGGTTCCGGGAATGAGTCGAAGCCACTCTTCTGCGGGTTCCACAGAATATTCACCGGGGTCCGCGACTACATCACTGCCATCCGTGCCTAAAAAATGGACGGCTTGGTCCAGCGTGATAGTCGTCGTTTCATCAGGCAACGAGGCTTGAGCGAGGAGACCGGACTGAAAGAGAATACTGACGAGCATTGCACAGAGAACTTGTTTGGCAAAGGACATGTTCATACCTATTTTCCCGTTTGAACTAGAGGGTGAATTGCAAATTGAATAATCAGTCTTTACCTGCTGAGTCGAACCCAAATGGAATTCGGTTCACCAGATTTTGTAATTTGTGAAATAAAAAATTTTCTCAGGGATGACCTATCCCAATTGATTAGGTGAGGAATGTCAAGAAGAATTGAGGTTTTGCAGGCGAATCGTTGCTGAACCCAACCCCTTCGGGCTAGCTTTCGTAAAAAAGCCAGGCTGCTTGAAAATGCTTGCCGGCCATTCACGGCAATGGTCAATTGGGTCACGCTGCCATTGAAGACCTCTAACGCTTCTCTTGTCTCCTTGAAATTGGTGTGAGCTACATGAAGGAAAAGATCCTTTGAGAGAACATTCAAAATTCCCTGGGGATTTGTGAATGGATCCTCTTTTTTACACACCCGAAGCTTACACAAGATGAGGGGCTGGGAAAGCTAAGTGGATCTGCGTGTATTCTTATCGTATTGTGGGCTGGAAGGAAAAATTCCCGGAAAAGGAAGAAGAGGTCCATGGTGATTGTTTGCCATTGGTGTCGCGCTCAACACCTTGCAGGACCAGTTTAAACACTTGTTCCACCGGCAGGCCTGGAGAGGAAATGTGTTGAAGTAAATGTTGAGTATAGAGGCCGTTTCGATTTTCTCCGTCACTCGCAACTTTTCCCGGGCTTGTGGCATAGGCTATTAACGTTCCCTTCACGAATGAGCTATTGACGACTGCAAGCCCACGACTGGATGAACGAAATTCCTTCGCAAAGGGGTTGTCTCGACAGGCATCCAGGATAACAATATTGAATCCATTTCGGGCTTCCCCCATTTTGCCGAGCACCTGGCCGATATTCACGGCCTTGTAGCGGACATCGCTTTCGCTTTCAATGGCGGCATTGACGGGAATGAGATAGTTTTCTCCGCCGACCTGCACGCCATGGCCAGCGTAATAAAACAGTCCGACTCCGCCCTGATAGAGGTGTCTGCCAAATTCACTGATGGCATGTTCCAATTTTTCTAGGTCAGCATTTAATTCGAGGGTCACATCAAATCTGAGTTTCATCAGGGCTTCAGCCATATCCTGCGCATCATTGGCTGGATTCCGCAGACTGCCAGTCTGGTATTCGCTATTGCCTATGACCAGAGCAGTACGTTTCCCTGCTTCTGCTGGGATGGCCAGGGCAGGATTTGCTTGAGAGGAGAGTGATGTCCTTTCTGTGGGTTGTAGATTGGCCAGGGGAAGAGAATCTTTCTGGATATACACGGTGACTTGCATGGAACCGGCATTATCCTCGATCCAGGGGAAGGGGTCATTGATGGCCAAATAGATTTCCCCTTCTCCTGTGGCTCGGAGCTCAGTTTCTGTTCCAATTTCGAAGGGTTTTCCCTGTTCACCAATTTTGCCCATGAGGGCGTTGGCGTTGATCCACGGGACTTCCTTTCCTGTGCCATCCAACCCTTCCGGGCCGCTCCAAACATTCAAGGCCGGAGCTTGACTCCACTTGCCCATAGCCAGAATTTTCACCGTGTCACCCGGGGTCACTGTGACTCCAGAGGCTTGCCAGGGTTTATTGGCCTCTATGGTGCTGGTTTGCCCGTTCAGGGAGGGCGTCACTATTCCTGAGGACGCTTGATAGTTCACAATATCGGCATCGTAGGTGCGAGAGGGATTGAACTGAAGGCAGCCGGTCAGCAGGTTGCCAAACATCATGGCAAGGCAGAATGTCGTGTTCTGAGAAAAATTATTGGCGGTTTGTTGAAAAAACATTGAACGTATATCTCCGTCAGATGAATGCCACAGATAAATGAGGGTGAGCCTGATTCTGGTCCAGCCATTCGCGGGAATGTCTGGCAACTTCAAGAAATTTTACTGAGGGATGTGGGGAAGGTCAAAGAAAATCCCTCAACAATTCACCCCGGCGTTCGGTTTCGGGAATGAGCCGAAGCTATTTCTACGTCGCCTCAAAGGAATACTCCCTGGAGTTTGCGACCACGTTATTGCCCTCCGTACCGATGAAATGCACGGTTTGGTCGAGCGTGATGGTCGTGGTGTCATCAAACTCTGAGGGTGAGCGGAGAAAACGGGACTCAGCAACACACAGATAAGCATGGCTCTCGAGAACGTGTTTGAGAGAGAGAATTTCATGAACGCCCGGTCCAAATTTTGAGGATGAAAAATTAAGACCGTAAAGGGTATTGCCAGGTCAGGCGAATGCAGACTTGCTTTGGTGCGATGGTTGAGTGTGGGTATAGGAAAAATTTAGAGGTCGAACTCTTTAGTAAAAAAATTATGTCGGTGATCCAATTCACTTTTCAAGAGGGTAGATTCTAACTTCAATTGCAACACGTCTAGCCGTCCGCGATAATCGTCAGGCTTGGGGTCTAGTCAGTACCGTAGTGCCCTGAGGGAGTGTGCCGTCTGTGGATGGTCCACCAACTGAAGTCACGAGGACTTTTGGTGCGGGTGCGCTGGGGGCTGTTGGTTTCAAGGACAACAATCGAGGAAGTTCGCGATAATCGCGAATCCGGATCTCGCGTTCAATAAATTCACCTTCGTTCTCCGACGGGATTAGGTTTCCCTAGACAGTTGAAGGAGAGTCCTGTGGTTCTTCCGGCGAAGTCTCTGGGAAGCCGAGGCCTTCTCCCAGAATCCAGTCAAAAAGGCTCATAGCCTATACTATTCGTATGAAATGGTATGTTTTTCGTCTCTGGCCGACTTTCGCGTACCCTCCTCTTTTCTACTTTGATGCGGGAGCCATTTTGTCTTCCCGTTCGTATCGTACTGGTGTGACTGATTGTTGATGCGACACTCCCCAGGAGACCTGGGTTGCGCGATAATCTTTGTAACCCGACGGTTTGAAGATAGGGCCCGATGGTAAACCGCGACGCCAGGCTGATTCCAGCCTCTCTGGTTGAGTGAAATGTATGCCTGTAGAGGGTACGGTTTCCTTGATATGCCGCGGCGCGTTTTATCCATCCCTCCTATGGGTTGTCGAGCGACTTCGCGAACCGCCCCTCTTAATTTCTTTTATGAGTCTGGGCGATCAAGTCGCTTTGCCGTTCACATTCGACGCCCATGGCACGAGTTCCGTGCTCGTAATAAAGCCTAGTGAGCTTCTGTTATTGGGGCCCGCCGCCTGCTTACTTGGTCAGCTTCTCACCTTCATGCTCTTTCAGCCAGGACTCTGTTAACCATGATGGAATCGGCGTCTCCTCGCCGACTTCATCTTCGCCCTCGATTCCGCGCCTGAACACCTGGGCTTGGTTCAGGCTTTTGAGCCCACCTGACAGGGCCGCAGACCCGGCTGGTCTTCGGCAAGTTTGAATTTGATTCGTCGAGCTTATAGTGCAGCACTTCATCTGGCCACCTTCGCACACCAAGACGTGTGTATAAGAATGGCCCTGGAGAATATCCTGCTCCGCTTGGCTCACGCAGGATGATCCAAAGTTCGTGTTGAGATCCGCCGTCGTACACCCGAAGACTCTGGCCTTGGGTTTGGCTTGGACATTGAGCGGCAGGCCGAATACCCAGATAGTGATGCCAAGTGCAACAACCGTCATGGTGTGTGTAAGTCTCATATTGACCTCCTGGTTAAAGTAATTGTGTCGTGCTCTTGCTGATTCTGACTTCACGATGAAATGCTTCATGCCTCGTCATGGTTTAATGGCCGCCCTCGGGATCAGTTTCTTGTGCCCATTCAGATCTATCGCTCCCGCGACGAGTTCGGTGCCGATGATGAACCGAAGTTTGCCGAAAATGCCTGCACGAAAACCTTTTTGAATCTCGTGCGAAGGCCGGCCTCATTTTTCTTCCTTCTCCGTAGATGCCGGCTGTTCGCCCTCGATCCCGCGTCGCAGGATCGGAGCTTTCTGTTTTTGAAAAATTGATGGATTCTTCGCGCCGTGTGGTGTTCCTTGATCGAGCACAGCGGCGCGGGGACCCAACAGGTTCTTGAGCTTGCCGCTGACTCCGCTGTTTGTTGGGTTCGTCCCTTTCGTGCAGTCGTACGTGCCGTCGCCATTCGGAGGGCAGCACATCCAATCGCCGCAGGTACCATCAGAGTACTTGGGTCGTATCAGCAAGTCATTCGCATTGGGACAGGAATGTCCTTGGCCATCTCCTGACGTCTGGTTGCACTGATCTCTGATGATAAGGGCCTCTGCAGGCGCAGAGAGTGTGAGTAAGCCGAGTACGGCGACTAATCGAATAAGGTTTATTCGCATGATATTCATAAATCCTCCTTGCTCAATAAGAACGTCTTTTGCGTTGATCCATCGATTACGGCTTAGTCTCCTCTGTCGGGTCAAAGGGGCTCGGCTGAACGATAGTCGGCTCTCCCTCTGACTCGCCCTCGAGGCCGCGACTCATGATGACCGTGTTGGCACTGCTCAGAACTCCTGTCGATGCTGTAAGAGGTGTTCCGATCTGGCACGTGAACTCACGCGATCCGCCTGAGGGCATTGGGCCGGAAAACTGAGCCAGGTTACTCACAAACGGGAGCTGAGTCATCTGAGAGGAGCCGTTTGCCATGGTCGTTCGCATGGTGAAGCCGACGATCTGAGGCGGCCCGAATCGCGTGCTGGCCTGATTGGGGTCGAGCTGACATATGATTCCCTGCGCCTGACCCCCGTCGCACATGGCGCCTTCTTCGATACCCACCACGTTGAGTGGGCCAAAATACGGCGTGTTCGGGTGGCTGCAACCCAGGACCAGCTTGCCACGCGCGGCCGTTCCGCCCCACCGGACCCGGGTGTTGCCGGACAAGGTAGAGTCGTTCTTGCCCATCGTTTGCAGAATCCAATCTCTGAAAACGAATACATCCGTAAACACGGCTTCACCCGAGGGTGTCATGCAGTCCGAGACACTGCCTTGCGAGGCGACACCCCGCACAATGGCGCGGCCGTTCTCGACCGCCACGAACCCGGATCCACTGTCACCGGGACAGAGGGAAGCGCCGGCGGTATTGGCAGGCACAAAAATCTTTTTGGGGGATTCAATCGCAGAAATAGGACCACGGAAGATGGCAACCTGCCCTTGAGGCAGCGGCGTTCCATCGTGCCTGCGGTACGATGCCACAGTTCCCACCCGGCCCGAGGTACGCGGAAATTTTGGCAACCCGACTGTCTGAAGAACGAAGTTGATGGAGAACGGCTGCGCCACCTTGATCAGCGCAATGTCGTTGGCGTGGTCTTTCTGTGGGTCGTATCCTGGGTGGATAAATACCCCCCGATTGTTGGCAGGGCCGACATTTTGTGCCCGGTCACGCGTTTCTGTTTGCACGTTGCCCTTCGAATCGGTTCGGGTATAGGTGAGTTTGCCAAATCCGATATTGGGCGTCACGCAATGGGCAGCGGTCAGAACCCATTGCGGATCGATCAGCACCGCGGCGCACCCGTTCATCCGCACGACCCAGGGATATTTGTAGTCGGGCTCATTTATGCCGCCCACGACAGGCAATGGTCCTCCGGTTCCTGTAGCAGGAGCCACCTGAGGAATGAGTGTCGTTCCTTTCGAGGTCTTAGGCGACACCGGGGGAGGAGCCTTCTGTAATGGCGTAAAGGTTCCCGGCTTTGTCCGGTGGTCCCGGATCACGCCGCGCTCAATGATGGATTCCTCGGAAGGCGGCGAAGGGCTGGTTGGCTCCTCAGCCAAGGCAAACGATGACCCTCCAAGTCCGATCCCAAACGCCAGAACCGTAGAATGAATCACCCGAACGATTGTGTCATGTCTGCTCATCACGTCCTCCTGCGATGTGGTAAATGCATTATCTCTTTCCTAGGCCGATCATTATTGGGATTCACCCGCCTGATTGGTCTCTTCATTCTGTCCTGGTGTGGGCTCACCTTGCTGCTCGCCCTCAATTCCGCGGCGCGTAATCGGCGCGTTCATGCCCGGAAGTATCGATGGCCTGACGTCCTTAAGCTTGCTTCCCGGCTGGCCTGAGCGAAGGGGTAAGCAAATCAGGTAGTCGTCCGTACAAAGATCCTTGCATCGCTTGATGGTATCGCCTATATCGATTAGTTGATCGCAGGCCTTCTGGCACTTGGCACGATCATCTTTACACTCCCGCTCGGTTTTCTGTGTGCCACTGGCTTTGGGTGCAGCGAGGCTTTGGAGCGGAGCGGCCAGTCCTCCGATTCCCAAAAGCACCACCAATGCCAGGGTCCAAACTGCGCATGATCTGACGATTCTCCGTTGATTGATGAGTGCTATATGAACCATGGACTTCCCTCCTTTTCATGTAAGAATCTTTCGGGATTGGTATAAAAAGCCGGGTTAAAATTTCTTCATCATCTTTCCCGATTATTACTTTGTTGTGGCACTCGAGGGATTGGTCTGTTCAGGCTCTCCTGGTGCGGGTTCTCCTGTTTGTTTACCATCAAGACCTCTTCGTATGATTGGCGATCTAACTTCGGTTTTGGGAAGACGTGAGGTTTTTGGGGAAGAATTCAGCGTCGGATTTTGCAGTACTCCACCAGGGAACCGTTTAACACCGCCGGTGGGAGTTGATGCGGTATCCTCGATTTGTTCGCAGTCCTTTCCCCCGTTAGGGGGCTCTACGCAACACATATAGTCCCCACTACCGTTACATTCGACCCAATGTCCCGGTTTGTCGGGACAAGTGGCGACCCCAATGGTTACGGGCCCTTGGCACTTATCGGCGTTCTTTATTGGCACTGCCTGTGCCGGATCCGAGTGGAAAACGAGAACTCTCAAACACAACGCCCCTCCAATGCTCATTTGCTGAATTCTTTGTCTCACATTGGTCATGATGTCCCTCCGTGAAATAAGGATTTATTATGAAAGAAAATTATGTGGCTCTATGATGGTGGGTCGAACGAAATTCGTTCGCGGTTTATCCGTTCTGGCATCGGGTACCTGCCTAGTTCTTATTTTGCAACCTAATTTGGCGGTCCTGCTCGGCTTTCCCATGGTTTCTTTTGTCCCGCTTCTTGAAAGAAATTTCTATCGTCTTTGTAAGGGATTGCATTGACAGCTCTGACTTCCGACCGGGCAGGAGCCCGGGCAGATAGATGACAGCACCTGACAATCTTTGTCGTTGTTGCATGAACACTTCGTAATAGTGAAGGGGACCTGATCTCCGCAAAGATTTTGTGGCAGGGGGGGAGGGGTGCCCCGGAACAAGGGAGTACACTGACAAGTCTGACTTCCCACCGGGCATGAGCCGGGACAGAGGTTCGACAGCACCTGACAGTCCGCATTATTGAAGCAGCGGCATTGTGTCATCATGTGGGTTTCTTGATGGCACAAATTGGCTGGAAGATTCCCCCCCGGCTGGTTTGGTGGCGGCTTGACCTTCGTTCCCCGCGGCATTTTCTGCAAGGTCCCTTTCGTCAGTCCCCGCTCCTGGATTTCTCCCCCCGGTTGCTCAGCCGGTTCCGGTGCCGAGGGTCCATTTTCCAGGGAAGAACTAACACCAGGCTGCTCTCTGGGCGTTCCTTCTTCTGCCGTACTGACATGTCTTCCACCGAAGAACACCAACAATCCCATGATCAAAACCGTGAAGACTATTTTCATTGTGGTGGTACCCCATATTGCTGACTGTCCCGTAAGTCTCTCCTTCTTCATCCGGACTGGGTCATTTACTGTAGAATTGCCGGTGATCCCAATCCTGGGCGACCAAATGGAACTTCTCATTCTCAGTGGATGCTCCATCTCAACGAATGGCGAGCAACGTGTACGCTGATAAATCCTTGTAGATTTCCACAAAAAATCCGCCGGCAGTTTGATTCGCATAGGTACAGTTGCCCTGATCGATTACTCTGAATTTCTCCCACCCTTGGATTTGTGTCGCATCGGTGTGAAAGAGAGTAGAGCATCCTCCGATGCAGACTTCGAACATTCCGCAATCCTGCGGATGATATTTTTGCACCTGGCCTCCTCCTCCCAAAGCAGTGGCTGTGTGAACACTCTCCTCTTTGACCTTAGAAAAATTCATTCAGCTGGCACGGTGATTTCGATGTCTAATTCCTCCGGCTGTTCGCCTTCAATGCCACGGCTTAATACGGAACCTGTGATTCCGCTAAGGGGCGTCCTAAAGATGACGGTCCCGCCTGGCTTATAAGGACCGCAATATTTCGTCGTGCCACTTCTCACGCCACCGGTCGCGGGATCTGAATAGTTGCAGGTTTTCCCGTTATAGGCTCCACAGGAAAACCCACCAGTGTTGGAAATATCCGTGATCACGCCAATGATGTCTCCAGGGGCCTGACAAATGCAGGCGCATTGTTTGTAAATGGTCCCTTTGGGTTTAGCCAGGCTTACCTCAACCCATGTCAACACCAGGATCAGTCCCGCACACACACCCAGGACCATGCGACCTCTCATCCACATGTGAGTTTGGGTAACAGGTGTCATGATTGCCCTCCTTTGAAAATTTCTGTGATGGGTTTTTGAAATCTATTTGATTGTTCTTTCTGCAACACGGCCCTCATCCTCCTCAGAGATGTTCTGCTTGTTGCCTCGCATCTCTTATCTCTTTTCATCCCGAACCTGCCTGACCAGCATTTTGAGATCTTTCAGCTCCAGCGCGCCCGGTATCAGTTCTGTCCCGATGATGAAACCCGGAGTGCCGTTGATACCCAACTCTCTGGCGAGCTTCCGATTGCGGTCGATGGTCGCCTGGATGGTTGGGGCCTGCATATCTGCGGTAAGCCGTTCAGTATCCAATCCGACGGCTGCCGCAATCGTGAAGATGTTCTCCTGAGTCAGTTCATGCTGAGAGGCCAGCAAGGCTTCATGAAAGGCCTCATGTTTGCCTTGGGCTTTTGAGGCTAAGGCCGCGCTCGCGGCGAATACTGAGGTTTCTCCCAGAATGGGAAAATCTTTGTAGATTACCCGTACCTTTGGATCATCCTTTTGAAGCTGGGTCACCGCTCCGGCCACGCGCTTGCAGTACCCGCACCGGTAGTCGAAGAACTCTACGATGGAGATATCCCCGTTGAGATTGCCGCTCACTGGAGAATTTGGGTCGTTCAGCAGATCGTCCTGTTTGGTCGTGATCAGGTTGCGGACCCGTTCCCTTTCCTCGGCTTCACGCTTGGTTTGTAAGGTTTGTAGAGTTTGTTCGATGACCTCGGGATGAGTACGAATGTACTGTTCCACCATTTCCTCCACGGCCTGCTGAAAGGCGGGATCTGACGGTGTTATGGAGGGTTGTTCAGCGTTGGTTGAAACGGGGAGAAGTCCAAGAACTCCTCCAAGCACAAGCCCGCAAATTCTCTTTCGAATGCTCATTTCACGATATGACATATTCATCTCCTACCGTCTGTGAATGTGATGGTTCTCCTTCTATTGTTTTCCTGCACAAAACCGGCACCTCCGGAGCAAGGTTTGGCGAGCCTCTTCATCGAGTTGGATACGTCCTTGTTCCAGCGTTACCTGTCCCTGGGAAGGGACGACCCGTGAATAAGGTCCGGACGCGTCCGATGAAGCAACGGACTCCTGTTCATTGAAATCGGTATCCGTGGTTACTCGACCTTGCTGCATAATCACCCCGGTATATTGCCGTGTTGGAGTGAAAGTAAATTTTTTCGTGTCCCTGACCCCCCGGCTTTGAGTGTGCTCTAGGCGACCTTCTGCATCTAATCCCTGGCCATTGGGAAGCAGGAGGATCAGGTGCACGTGGGCCTGTTCCCCGGCTTTCTCAATAATGAGGAACGGGTAAGGGGCTCTCACCGATTCTGTGTGGGTGATTGCCGCGGCATGAAGGTTCTGCACTTTTCCTGTTGCTGTGGAAGTCAGTTGAAGTGTGTCCGGTGATGGGGTGGTCACCTGATAAGTTTCAGATAGAACGTTCAAAGGCAGACCATCGCTGTTGAGAAAACGTACGAGCTTTTCCAGTTGGAGGACGGATAATTCCCCGGAAGATTTCGCCTGAACCGGCGGATGGGAGGATGCCGAAACCGCACAGGCCATTAGCAAAAGACAGAGGGTGAGAATGACTGATATGACTTGCCTCTGTTTCATGATGGTGGCCTCATTCCCTTCTCTCTTGCTGTGGTCGTTGAAGCGAACCGAAACTTTTCGATACCTCAGCGTCCGATATTTTGAATGATCTTATCCTGTGTGGAACTGCGGGTTCCGGACGCGCAGCAAGGATTCGCCACCGGCTGGGGTTCGGAGCGCTTCAAAAAACATTGTCCTTGAGCAGAACCTGAATTTGGCTTCACGAAGGTGAAAGCCTGGCAATTGCCATCTCCTGCGCAACGCGTCCGGCAGGATTCTGGACTATCTTCCATGTGCCGGGCATAGTCATTGCCTGGCCGGTCGGTACCTTCCTCAAATTGGAATTGTCCTTGTAGTTTGTTGAGGAATGCTGTAGTTACCTGTAACGCCATTTGGCGATTAGAGATCGCAGACTGCAACTTAAACATGTTTAATTCAGTCCCACCCTGACTACCCGATCCCTCACGATATTGTGTGGAAATATTCGGTTGACTTGTTGGAAGCCGGCGGCCCTGTTGCCCGTCGCCAAACCGGACGACTCCCGTGGCTGCATCGAGTTGGTAATGCTTAGTGACACGGAAGTTTCCTCTGGTCTGAATCCCGCTGACAGAACCGATGGCCTCAAGAGCGAGGCCATGAGGTAGAAATACGACGACATGGTGCATGTCTTTGTGGGCATTCTCCTGGATCAAATACGCTTCCGGAGTCTTCACCGGTTGGTCGTGTGTGGTTCGAGTGGCTTGGAGTGTGACGGTCCCGTGTTCGTGCCAAAGAACCAGTTGGGGTTCCTTCATGAGGCTGGGTTCGACGAGATACATGCCCGGCAAGACGGCAACGCTTTGCCCATTGGGGGCAGCAAAATGCAGAGCTTGGTTCAATTGAATCAACAGAGGAGTCAGCGTATCGTTTGCCAGCGTTGACGTGTCCGGTTCTTCGGCGGCACTGGATGAAAAGGCCGAAAAGGAAAGTAACGCAAAATTGAGAAGGGTCGTGAAAATAATGGCGGTGATGTTGGGGAAAAGGTGAGGAGGGTTTATTTGGGAAACCGGGGGATCACACCCGTGACGGTAAGGGTTCCAGGGGGTGCATGTATTCGGCTGTTCTTTCTTGGGAGCAGATAATGAACGAGACGATTGGGAGTTCATCTTTGCCTTTCCTTCCTGAATCTTATGTCTGGAAACTCAGGAGAGCCTGACTGTCTGGTGGGTGGGTCGTAGGGGATTATCAAAAGGTTCAATGTCCCTAAGCCGATGTGAAAAACATGAAAATTCCGAAATTTTTGAATTGGGAACAAAAGAACGTAGCTCGCCAAGGAGGCCGACGTGAGGGAGGGAAGTTAGAGTTGGTAAACCCGGAGGATCACACCCGTGGCGGTACCGCCCGAAGGGAGTGAAGAGACAGAAGGAAGGAGTCAATAAGGCCACTAGCATACCCAAGCATCCCTTGGACCATAAGTCCCTTCATAAGGTTGGCTGGAGAAAGGTACTCCGAATCAATAATAACCGCAAGATCCTCAGTCTCGGGTTGGCTGCAGGCATCCGAAATAGTTGTGGGCGGAGTCAATTAATTCCCAAAGGAAAATTTTCGTGAAAATTCGAGTCTGGCCCTAATTCCCCAGGTTCCCTCTCACCACGTGGTTTCGATTTCATACCTAAAGAAAATACTCATCTGCCGGCGGGTGCTGGAGGAGCTTCGAACCTCGGAAAGCGTCCAAGGCCCATCGGTCAGATGCAGCGCGTGGTGAGACCGGCGCCTGCACCGGTCGATCAGCAGGGCGGCGGCCCTTGGCGGGCGGCACGTGCGGTCGGGAAGTACTCAACGCTCGTCCGCAACGGCTTCCGCGCCGGACATGTCGGTCGGCAATAGATTCCGGTCGTGCGAACGCCGAGGAAGAACAGCCCGTTGTAGGAGGCGTCTCCTTCGAGAAACGCCCGTTTTATCTCAGCAGTCTGTGGCATGGTGTTCATGCAAGAAGTCTACTCGGAACACCCGATCGGGTTCCACCGAATTTCGGGCGCGGATGTCAAAAATTACGCAAGGACTTACCCTGCCGACGGAGTCCGCGGCTGCTGAGTGGCGGGCCGCTGGCCCGTCGATTCGAGCTGCGTGTTCCGCCGCCGCAGGCGGCTGGGAACGCGCGGCCCCAGCCGCGGACTCCGTTCCGCCGACCGTTCCTCATGCGCACTCTCGCCCACATTGAGCGGTCACAGCCCCATCATGCCCACTGGCCCAGCATCCGCTGTCCCCTCATCTAAAACTTTCCAGCACTTCGAGCAAGCACGACACCGCCAACGCCGTCAGCACCCGTCCGCCGCCGGCGGTCGGCGGAACAATGTTTCCCTCATCATTGCTTCAAAAACCTGTTAAACCAAGCCTTGCTGCCTAAGTGCATTCATAATTGCGTCGTCGCCTTCACGTCGTAGAATGCCAGCAATTATGATACCTCTGCGCAGTCGGTTGACTTTGTCGTTAGTTGCCTGGATAGCTGCCTTGTAGTAGATGCCCGGAACGCCTGTATCTAAACTCGCCGTTCCAATTCTGTCATAGAACGTCGTAAGCAGTTCAAGCAGCTCAGATGGTTCTGGCACCGGAATATCTTCTCTGAAAAGTATGTCAAGTTCCACGATTACAGTGAACAAATCGGCTTTCTTCCAAAGACGGTATCGAGGTAGAAAGCCACATTCCGTTATAAGATCAAAACAGCGCCTGAACCGTTGTTCAATCTCTTCTTTCAGAGGGAATTCATCATTGAAGCGGTCAAGGAGTTCACCAAAGGCATCGTCCCTGTTGAAATACCCGCGCAGGAAGGTAATTACAAGAGTGAGAGCATATCGAAGGTCACCCATCCGCTTAAGATCCTGCGCATTGAACACATCATTTTCTATAAAAAAAGGATCGGCCGCGAGCATTTCTGCGTACTGCTTGAGTTCTCCCATATATACGGCGTTATTGACTTCGATATCCAGTAGAGAGTACTTGGTTGCATTGATTCGGCGGAACACCTCCACGATCTCGTCGCGATGAACGCTGCCCAAGTCTCGCACAGCTATGTCGTATTGAAGGAAACCTCGTTTCTGCTTCTCTTGAAGCTCTCTGTACGGAGTCACCGTGAGAAGTCTAAGATTTGGACTAGCGTCGAAGTACTCCAGCATGGTGTTGACTCGTTGAAGGCCATCCACGAGTAGCTGGGTTCCCTCGCCTGATTCCAAGTCGACGTCACCGTCAGCAAGATAAATCTCAGGGAAAGGGTAACCTCGCAGGATGGTGTCGAGAAAGTGATCCTTATCCTTGTGTGTCCATACGAGACGCCTCTGAAACTCCGGCCTTGGGATCAGTTTACCCTCCTTAACCATGCTGATTATCTCACGAACCTTCTTGTTGGTTGGCGACGTCTTCATGCTTGCTCCTGTTCTGCATGGATGCATTCTAATACTGATCGGCGCAGGTATCGCCGAAGGTCGGAAATTGAATGAAACAGCCCCCCACGAACGCTGCGGCGGCCAAAGCGTGGATCGGCAGAGAATCGGCGAAACTGATCCCACCAGTCATCACATTTTCTGACTCGGCCACCCCGGGGGAAATGATCAGGCCGAAGCCAACCGTAGACCATATAATCGCCCAGTCGACCCGAGTTCCATGGCATCCATGGCTGGCCGTGCGCATAGGT
This sequence comes from Nitrospira sp., assembly GCA_024760505.1. Lineage (GTDB taxonomy): Bacteria > Nitrospirota > Nitrospiria > Nitrospirales > UBA8639 > Nitrospira_E. The sequence continues at coordinate 409,191 of CP058931.1, read as the reverse complement.
AGAGAGTTCGTCCCACACAATGCGAAACAGTTCGGGGCTTACGATAGCCGTATCGATATCGGAGATTGCGCTGAAAGGACGATACCGTGGCAGTAATTCCCCATCCTTCTTCTTTTCAGTAATCGCAAAACCCAGCTTTGCGGAGCCAACAATCCAAAGTTGGATGCAAGACTGCTCAACTGCCAATACGCTCGCAAGTCCCTCCAAAAGATATGTGCGGTTCTCTGCTGATACATGCACTGCATCGTCTTCGAGTAATACCTCATCAACGATGTCCTCTGCTTTATCCATCGCGCAACGGGCTCTGAATTCCTCAAGTGTGATCATGCGCCAATACTCTAGAGCGAACAATGTTTAGCCGGATCCGCATAAGAGTCGGATCCGCCAATTTTTGTCTGGATAACCCGCCATCGATTTTTTTTGAAGAATACGTCAAAAACATTTTCTGTTCAATGACTTGCGACCACGGGGCTATTTATGATGGCATCTTATGCGGATCGGTCTACTATGGCAGCATTCGAAAAGATCCATATCTGGTCCATCTGACTCTGCCTGGTACCAGTTAAGAATATGAGTCTAGATCATCGAAGGTTTGATATCGCGATGGTCAGGCGGTTGCTGAACCATTCGTATCATAGCCGTTTTTGAGGACGTTTGGATAAAAGGCATGTTGAAAAATATGTACGTGGCTTGCTTGGCATGCTGAAGATTCCCTTTTGAATGTAGAGCTCTGTTCACAATGCTTGAGGGAAAGTGTAATTCCGAGTCGAACCTTTTCCGATCGCCTTTGAGCAGCACTGAAATCTACTCATAAATCAGTGGGGAGCCATTTCCAGCCAAAGGGGGTTCCCTCATGAAATTCAAGTCGGACCCTCAGTACCCATGCTGCGGTAGGAGCCTCTCGTTATGTTTCATTACTATCAACCCAGTAGTCTGGTTTTCGGTGTTGATGAGCTACGGCGATGACAAGAATATGATCGGTTTCTATAGAGTACATCAATTTGTAGGGGAACTTGTGAAGGAGACATTTTCTTACATCTCCACGCGCTGTGGACCATGCGTGAGGAAACGCGACAATTCGTAATACAGCCTTTCTCACTTCCTCCTTGAACTTGTTCCCAAGCCCTGAATATTCGAGTTCATAAAAACGAACAGCATCGTTCAATTCCTGTCTGGCAATTCTGGTGAAGATAACGCGCATCATTCTTCGTTAAAAATTTCCTGCATTGGAATGCCTTCCAGCTTTCCTTCCCGATAGGCTTTGAGCCTGTTTTCTGATTCCTCAGCCCAGATTTCATCCAGCTTCTTGTCTGGTTCATCCAGGCTCTTTATCAAGCCCTCAACTAAGATAAACCGTTCCTCTGGTTTTAGTTTCATTGCCTCATCTAATAGCTCTTTAGTGCTACTCATCCTGTTGTCCCTCCTATTTTCATGAAACATAGTATGCTGACCGGTATATCGCTCTCCTAATGGGCCAATAATTATGCCGCGATTCTCGTCTGATTTTACAGGGCTGTCAACTGTTTCGTCAGCGTAGAATTGGCGTGATATGCTGGTCGGCATAGTGACATTATGGCAATGAGGGGCTGTCCACGGTTGAGAGCATGGGTCTAGAGCATCGAAGGGATGATATCGCGAGGGGTAGGCGGTTCCTGAATTATTCGTATCATAGGCCCTTTTGAGGTTGTGTGGAGAAAAGCATGTTGAGAAATATGTGCGTGGCTTACATGGCGTGCCGAAGATTCCCTTTTGAACATCGAACTCTGCACACGATAATTGATGAAAAGTGTAATTACGAATCGAAGCATTTTCCCGATTTCCATTGAGCAGCAATGAAATTTCGACAAAAAAATGGGGAGCCTTTTGGCTCCCCGTTGGGAAGGTTTCTTGAGGCACGAAATCGCTCATTCCCAATATTTTTGGCCCAAAGGCCGGAACTTCTCAAGGCTTTGTCAAACGGATGCCCACACCGCCCTTAAGTGCAATATCGACAGGCGAAGCGCTCTTTCCCGCGCCAACGCTTATGGCAAATCCCTGGAAATGGTCTAAAAAGAATTTGGCTGAGGTCAAATCCCATTTCGGCCTGAAGGGCGGTTCGATCCGAAGCGGGAAATCAAAAAAGACGTCCAGGCCGGCATCCATGACTTTTGCCAGCTTGGGATGGGGGAAAGGAAAACCCACTCCAGCGCCAAGGAACCATCCCCCGACAGTATCCGGATTGACTCGTGGAAAGATGCCAATTGAAACTCCTCCGCCTCCGCCGATATTGGTTTTGACCATGGCAGCCAGATCCAGGTACCAATGGGGCTGGTTCACAAAATCAAATGCATAACTGACACCCAATTCGCCTCCTCCGATTTTGGCCAAATTTCCCCCGATGCCGATGTTGGCTGAGGCCACGGATCCTCGAGAGCGGATACCGGAACTATTCGCGTTTTGCGATTCGTTCAATGCCGCTCGTAACGGAGCTCCCACCATCTTCTGAAATGTGTCTTGGACTGTGGCCGCAGGTTTTTCGCACATCCGGTTTGGATCCATCATCTGGTTGACCGCTTGGGCATTCTGGGGATCAGTGAGTCTCAATCCGGCGGTAATGGCCTGTTGAATGGCCGGTCCCTGTTGTTGTTTGATGGTGTTGATGGCTTGGCGAAGGGCTGCTTGCGTTTTATCCATCTGCAGGGCCTTGGCCAATGCTCCCATTATTGGCCCTAAAATTTTGGCTTGAACTTCTGCCGCAATGCGTGTAGCTGTGAGGCCGGCCTTGCATCCTGCTTTGGCGGCGATCAGGGCACCTTGCGCGGCTTGTCTGGCCAGCCATTCAGCCTTTTTCTTGGCTTCCAATGCCGTTTTTTGAGCGAACTGGCCTGCGTTCTGTCCGGTTTGTTGGATGCCTTTCCCGATTTGCTGGGTTGCGCGCTTCGCTCCCTGCCCAACCCGATTCACGGTGCTTTTCGCGCGGTTTACGGTTCCCTTCGCCCCTTTGGCAATATTTTGAAAGAGTCCCCGTTGTTGAATGCCGCTATAGGTCCCGAAGGCCTGTAAGCTTTCTCCGGTAGGCGCCATCAGGACGATATAATGCAGATCGGCTTCTTCTTCGGCGTCACCCGGTAAAGACAGAGCGACCGAGGTCTCGAGAGCTCCATCATTTGTGTCTTGTTGGGCTTCCAAAAGTAGGCCCTCCTCTTTTTCAGGAGTCATTAACCGAATCCCTTCTCCCGCATTCTCCACGGTGTAGGTTCCAATCGGCACCTCAAGGCCGTTTCCATCAGGACTCATAAAATGTACCGGTTTCTCCAGATAAATTTTCATGGGATCCGTGATCAAGGATTGCGGATCAACTGCGCGGGAGCGAATGCCGCTATAGGTGCCTTCAGCTTCATAGGCAAGCCCGCCTGGTAGGAACAGTGCCAGCACATGGCGGTCAGCGGAATCTCCCCCCGGTATGCCGGGAACAGAGACGGCCACGGGATCACGCAAGTCCTGATCATGTGTGTCCAAGGTGATGGCCAATTGGATGGGTGGTTTTGCATCTTGGGAACTCACTTGCAGGCTGTCAGCCAAGGGAAGGATCTCATAGGTTCCTGGCTGGAGGAGAGCCTCGTCTCCAATGACCGTCGTAAAGTAGACCGGCTTTTCTAATAGGATCGTCTGGATATTCAGGGAATCACTAGCCTGCGCACTGGTGTAGAAGCATATCATTATCGCGAGGCCTATCATTAGGACTGTAGATCGTAGGATTCGAAGAAATCGCATGATGGTTCCTTCCGTGACATGAATGAGTGAATATCGGTGTGCTCTTGTCTATTTGTCGAAAGAAACAAGGAAATGGTTCATCTCTGATGAACGCTCATCACAGTAGCCATTCCTTGCGCCCGGTTGTAAGGGAATGGGGGATCTTATCGGAAAAGAGTAGGGCAATCCAGTCTGATGCGTTGAGGCAGAAATTGGGCCATGCAATGTGGAGACGAAAAAGAAAAGAAATTGAGATTAGACGGAAATGGGTAGTGGGGGATCAACGCAGTGCTGAGGTAGGCAGGTGCCTGGTGGTGGATAGTCCAGAGGTGGTGAGGTCCCGGTCAAATCTGTTCAGTGTTGAAAATGATGCTGAAGGGCTTTGCCCCAATAGGAATCAGGCGGAGCCTGCCAGGCCTGCTCATGCAGCCATTGCAAACTGGCCCGGTCGCGTACCAGGTGACAGAGTTCTTTTTGCGTGAGGGCGTGCGGGCCATGTTCAAAGCATCGTTTGCGGAGCGCGAGGATCATTTCCTGTTTTTTGCCCCCTCGATGCGCATGAGCCATGGCTTGATGTACCTGGTTTAGCACCGGATCCAGGATAGCCTGTATGGCGGAAGAAGAACGTTCAGTGTACGTCTCCAATTGAGGATAGGTCCTGGCATAGACATCATCCAACAACGGTGAGCCATGACGTTCCTCAGGAACTTGCAAAAATCCCCAGCGCTTCAGTCGTTCACCTGGTCCCACCCGACTGAGAAACACGGAGGTAGGTGCGGCAAACACGAGTGGTGCTGCGACCGGGAGAGACCAGAAAAAAAACATCTGATCAAGCCAGAAAGCGAATGCGGCCCAGGCTCCGGCAATCAGCGTCCCCGGGGCCTGATTTAAAATGGCAGCAGACCAGCCGGTTTCATCTGTCCGATTCTGGCCGGCCCACCGCAATGTTGTGTTAAGCAGTGCTTCCAACACAAAACGGCTATGGGCCAACATGCGAATGGGCGCCAGAAGAGTGGACACCACAATTTCCAGGAAAACGCTGATCAACAGTCGAATGATGCCACCGTGTTGTTTGCTCCGTCGACGTCGGATGACATCGATCACGGACAGAAATTTTGGCAGAAACAGCAGGAACAAGGTGCTGCTGGCCAGAATGATGGCCCATTCCGGATTCCACTCAGGCCAATGGGGAAACAGACTATGAGGTTCGGGAAAGTAATTGATCGGATACAAGACCAGACGTGCGGCTTCGATCGTTGTTAACACCAAAAAGATTAACCACAAGGGGGAGGCCAGGTAGGACATAATCCCGTTCAAAAAGGCCATGCGATGCGCAGGCCGCAGGCCGGGCTCAAACAGCATGAGCCAGATGTGCTGTAAATTTCCTTTGGCCCAGCGTTTATCGCGTTGCAGATCATCCACAAGGGTGGGAGGGGATTCTTCATAACTGTGAGAGAGTTCCGGTTCCAGCCAGACTTCATACCCGCCACGTCCCATAAATGAGGCTTCCACAAAATCGTGACTGAGAATAGGGCCATGAAAAAGTCCTGGCCCGGGAAGCCGCTTCAGGCCGGCATGTTTCATAAACGCTTGTGTGCGAAGAATGGCATTATGGCCCCAGTAGACTGCTTCCCCAAGCTGTAGGGAGGCAAGGCCTGTCGTAAACAGTGGGCCGTAGATATGATTGGCAAATTGCTGGACCCGTGCAAACATTGAACGGGCATTGATCAAGGTGGGGCTGGTTTGCAGGATGCCTGTTTGAGGTTCAGCCTGCATGAGTTGCACCATCGTGACCAGGGTGGATCCACCCATGAGACTATCTGCATCAAGGACGATCATATACTCATAGCCGGAACCCCACCGGCGAAGAAAGTCGGCAATATTCCCACTTTTATAATGTTGGTTCAAAGACCGGCGCCGATAAAACAGATGTCCGCCCGCTCCCAATTCGGTACATAACCGATGCCAGGCGGCTTGTTCAGCCAACCACACATCCGGATTGCGGCTGTCGGAAAGAATGAAAAAATCAAAATGGTCAATCTGCCCGGTCTGTTCTAAGGAGCGATACATTGCGCGGATCCCGCCGAATGTCCGCTGAATGGGTTCGTGATAGATCGGCATGACCACGGCTGTCCGTGCTAGGGGTTGAGAGCTTAACTCTGCAGCGGTATGGCGTCCCAGTGGGGAAAATCGATCCCCGCCGAAACACCGGAGGACAAATCCGAACATGCCAATCCAAAATCCAACGGAAATCCAGACGAATAGCACAAAAAACAGGGTGATAATCGCCATCTCCAGGAAATTCCCTCCATGATAGGGAAGGATGGCCGTCATATACGAAGCGGCCACTAAAGATTGGATGAGGACTAATACGGTGAGCAGGGCACGCCGGAGTCCTGCGGCAATTCTCCAGCTTATTCGTCTGGGGGTGGCCAGCGAATGCTGGGCTTCGGCGATTGTGGCTTCACGAAATTTCATGTTTTAAAACTCATGCTGCCGCGTGTGATCGGTGGAGCGGTGGTTGGGAGAGGAGGATTCTGCAGGGCAAAGTGGTCATGGATTCTTGTCATCACAAATTGCAGTGGATCTTCCTGCTTTGAAGCCAGTCCGGCCTCAACCAGGGTGAGAGCCCGCAGCGTGACCTCGCGCGTTAATTCTACTCCCATTGCCGACAGGTAGTCACAGGCTCGTGAGAGAGTATGTTCGGCAATCGATCGGGCCATTATTCTTTTTCTGGTGCCAGAATGTGGTTATTCATTGGTAGGCGGTACGTCCAGGTTTCCGTTAAGGTTGCCAAATCTGTTTTGAGAAATGCCCGCAAATGAAGCGGCTTTTTGTCTTGAGGTTTGGCCAGGATGGACAGTCGCCATCCTTGTATCTGTTCATGATATTCCACAAAATGCTCCAGGATGTCGCTATTGTCCAACACCGTGACCTGGCCGCTGATGGGAGCATCGGGCGGCATTTTGCTCAGTGGGCCACCCGCAAAATCGATAATGATACGATACGCCTGCGGAACATTTCCTCCCCCGATCCGATTGCCGTCCCCGATAAAGGTATTGACCACGGTTCCCAACGGATTTTGTGAGAGAGTGGCCTTCCCAAAACTCACATCATAGGCCATTTCTAAAGGGGTCTCCCGGGTCACGGGCGCTACGGGTGTCCAAAATGCGACAATGTTGTCATGCGTTTCATTGGGGGTAGGCAGTTGGACGAGCACCACTTTTCCTTGCCCCCAGTCACCCTGTGGTTCGACCCAGGCGCTTGGACGTTGTTCATAATGCGCCCCTAAATCTTCGTAGCCAGAAAATTTTTCCTCACGTTGCAGTAAACCGAATCCTTGTACATTGTCCGTGCTGAAAAAATCCATTTCAAGGTTGGCAGGATTCATCAAGGGACGCCACAACCACTCACGGGTCAGGCCATCATGAATCTGCAATCCGTCCGAATCATGGACTTCCCTGCGCCATTCTCCAGCTGGTCGTGGGGTATTCTCTCCATAAAAGAACATGCTGGTCAGCGGGGCAACACCCAATAACTGAATAGGTTTTCTGGGGAAGAGTTTGGTGCGTACCTTCATCTTCGTCTGGCTACCGGGGACAATGGTAAATTGATATGCTCCAGTGAGACTGATGCTGTCCAGTAAACCATAAACCACCATTTCTTTGGCATCTGGAGACGGGCGTACCAACCAGAATTCCGTGAATGAAGGAAATACCTCTCCGCTGGGGAGTCCCGTATCAATGGCCAGGCCTCGTCCTGCTAACCCGAACACGTTTTCCTTTCCGACCCCCCGAAAATAACTCGCCCCCGCGAAAACCAAAAACTGATTTTGTTCATTTTTGTTTTTCAAGGGAAAGGTCAGCTTGAATCCGGCAAATCCTACATCGGCCGGCACCCGTTTTTCGATTTCGGGGTCGGCAAACACAAAGTCGCTTTTCTTAAAAACCAGCGGGCGTGGACCTTCGGCGTCGATGACGTTGATGGTCACCGGGTGGGTGTAATGCAACCCCGGAGTAAGAAACATGACTTGAAAATTTGATTGGCTCTCTTTCCATAGACTGTGGTCAGGATTAAACCGGATCCCTTTATACGCCTCATAGGATATTTCCCGCATAATTTTTGGGACAAGTTGAGGGGCCTCATAGGGTTTATCCGCTAAGTTTTTCGCTTTCTGAACCACCTGATCGAATGTGAAGCCCGCTGCGACATGCAGGGGGAACATCAAGAACATCGCGACCATTCCAGCTAACAAGATTCTCATCACTGACGCTCCCGTTTAGTAAGAAGATTATGAAACTGAAACTACCCATATAAAATATCCCACTGAGGAAAAAACCTAAGAAGGAATGCTCAATGGGGAAGGTTATTTTGCGTTGCCTAAGAGGGAGATGGTCCCCCTGCGTGATCTGGGTTCCATCGTGAATTGTACTATATGGGGGTATGCAAAACTGAGGGAAGAGGAGGAATTTATCGTAGGACAATCCAGAAGCGAGAGACCTTGATCGCTTTCTATCATTGGACTTTGTGGGCAGGAAAGCCATTGGAGATGGTCGCACGCAAAAATATGGTCATGGAAAGTTTGAGCAATACCTTGAGGCAATTCACGGCTTAGCTGACTAAGTGAGAATGTGTTCGTACTCAAGGACATTTTGGGGCCGATTATAGCACATTTTTATTGGGTATCTATCCGGCTCTCCGTTGTTTTTCAAGAGTTTTTGGCCATCGACCCACAAATTTCTGGAAAGTTATCGATTGACAGCTGCAATTGCAAGAGTAATCGGGGCACCATCCCATGGCGCGTTTTTTCATTTTGGAAAAAAAAAGGCTTGCTGCAGTGAGCGCCGTGGGTGGTTCCATGCCTTTGAGAGTAAAACGTCCCGGACCACCTCTGAGGTGCGCCTCGTGCTCGGTGTTGCTCTTTTCAAGCTTTCCTGAAAACCCCGCCTCCATGGAGGCCAGGACTTCACGTTTCCAGCGATGAATGACGGTGGCATGTACGCCATATTTCACCGCCAGCTCCGATATCGGCGCATCCTCCCTGAGCGCAGACACCGCGACTTTAGCCTTGAAATTCGCAGGATGATTCTTTCGAGTTCGACTAATAATCCATGACTCTCCTTTGGTCACAAATTGTAGCCTAACACCCTGTCCAAATTCCTAGGACCACCTCTAAATTATGTACATGAACGAAAAAGGCTGGGTTTTGGTCCGGCAAAATGACCCAAAACCAGTAAGTCCTGCCGCTTGATACGAGCGTTCGACCATGGGAACGGGCAACAGGCGTTGGAAAATTGGGAGACTATTTATAAAGTTACTGAAGCGGGAAATTGTGTTCAACCCAATTAGCGAAGCTGAGGGGAATAGGCTGATACCTTCCAGGGAATTCTTCCCGCAATCGAATTGCAATATTTTCCGCTTGGGGATCTATGATTACGATTTTCCCATCGCTTCCTCTTCGGTTCCTGAAAGTTCCTAAAAGTGGACCATAGGATTTTTCATCAGATTTTGCGAAGCTATATCCAATGGCCACGAGATAATCCGATTGCCTAACTTCTTCAATGGCTTTGGAATAGCATTCTTGAATATAGGGTTCGGTAAGACCTGTAGACTTATCTGGCAGGGGTGCGATGATCCTATTTTGAAGTTGTTTGTATCCATAGGAGACGGGCGGGGAAACATAAGGAGGGAAATCATGCACCAAACGCTCCGGATCGAATATATATTTGGGTTTAGCTGCAGGATTTACCCGACCTATGTTGTGCATGTCAGGCTCTGAGATTTCAAAATCAACACTATAAAGAAGGTATGTCCCGTGTAAATGTAAGACTTTGGAGGTTGATTTAGTTTTCGATGAATATTCAATATTTAGGGGAACTTCAATATAGGCTGAAACACCAAAACCGTCCTGAGGGTACCAAAGGTCCTGTTTAAATAACTGGATTTCAAGAAAGGCATCATAATTAAAACTTAGAAGCGTCGTAGGGCCGCAATATCTGAGAAAACGTTGATAAATGTTGTTTCCTTTCAACCGACCACCTATATAATGGTCGGCGTCCATCAATGTATCCACAAATTTCGCCAACCGATTTTTGTCAACCTCCTCAATTGCCTGGGCTAACCTAGCCTCAAAATTTGTAACTGTCTCACCAGGAAAAATAAGAGAAGCTAATTTCTCCATGTTTGGATAGTGGCCGAGAATTTCGTATTTTTGTCCGGCAAAATTTGTAGCTTGATATGGGGGAACCAATGAATTGGCGTCAAGGTTAAACCCGGCTCCCAAAAGAAAAACCTTTTTATTTCAAATGGCCGCAATGAAGTTTCCATACACTCAATCTTCATCATTTCATTTGTAGTTTAGGCTACTGATGACGGAACCAGCGGGTGATGCGGAGGTCTTCGCCGGCGGTTTTGACAAAGTAGGTGGTGGGAAGTAATTCCTGTTGCTGGTTTTGTGCGGTTGGAAATGCAAAGGGAGATAAACCTGGACGTGCACCGGAATAACCATTGGGAATGATCGCGGGTTCGCTAACTGCTTGGGGTTTTTCGGTCGGACTTCGTTCGCGCCCGGTAATGGTCGTCAGAATGTGTTCGATATCCTGGCGCGGTGCGCGGGATGCCACCACGAAGATGGTTTCGATCCCTTTGAACTGATCCAGGCTGAACCAATTCGTTCCTTCCGGGAGAATATGTTGCTGACCGGCTTTGATCGGGTTGGCAAACGGGCTGGAGGCTGTCGGGAAAATTCCCTGAGCCCAGGCCGATCCGTCCACCGCAATCACATACACGTAGCAATCGGTATTGGCGCGGAACATGACACGAAATTTATCACCCGCCTGCGGATTGCCTCTGCCATCCAGAAGGATGTCCCCGTCCTTAATGGGCAGGTAGGACTGCACCCCATTGACCATATGCTTTTTGACCAGCAGCACATCCAGGCTGATCGGCACGGGGCTGGTCTGTGCTATTTCCAGCTGAGCGGTCTGGTATTCGGGAGTCTCTGGTGGTTGATTCGGATTGGGCGCCTGATTCGGGTACGGATTCTGCTGATTGGGATACATAGTCTGAGTATTCGGATAGGCATTGGCCTGTTGGCTTTGCTGAGGATATTGATTCTGTGGAGCGGAGGAATATCCTGGGACCGAGGCTTGTTGGTTGGGGTAGACAGGATTAGTGGAATAGGGATTTCCTTGTTGCTCTTGGTCCGGGTAGGGGTTATTCGGAGAGGGACCATTCCCGGCGTATTGCGGCTGCTGATTTTGATAAGGGTCATACGGTTGTTGAGGGTAGGCTGGAGAGGATGGATATCTCTGAGGAGCGGGATATCCTTGCGTAGTCTGGTAACCCTGATCGGGATACGCCGTTTGTTGAACGCCGCCGGGTTTTCCATAAGGATTAGCAATAATGCCTTGGGATATCATTGGATTGTTCCGTTGTTGAAGGGCCACTAGCAGGTGTTCCATGTTTTGTTCATGGGCGTCCCCGTAATTGTTAACCGCTGTTCTCAAGAGGTTGGCCCCGAATTCTACGAGTGGGGGAATTAAAAAGGGGAGCGCCATACAACCGCTGAAGAGAAGGCTCGTACCCATGAGCAGCCAGGGACGTCGTGGGGGGGAGTGAGTCATTGAAGAGTTGAAGGTCAGGTGTATACCAGCCAACTATCTAATGAAATGACGCCATGCTTATCTTGGTGGCCGATGCATTTTCCACCCTATTCGTGGCGGAACCAGCGAGTGAGCCGCAGATCCTGCCCGGCCTGTTGTGCCAGATAACTTGTGGGAATAATGGCGTGATCCGGACCTGACCCTTCCGGGAGGCCGAACGGTTTGGCGCTCGGCCGGGTTCCTCCGACCCCATTGGGTACCATGGCTACTTTGGTCACCTGATGGGGACTTTCGGATGCCGGACGTTCGTGCCCGGTGATGCTTTGGAGGATTTCTTCGATATCCTGCCGCTTGTCCTGCGACACGACGAAAAAGATGGTTTCAATCCCTTTGAATTGATCAAGGCTAAACCAGTTGTTGCCTTCGGGAATTACGTATTGCTCGCCTGCTTTCACCGGATTCGCCAAGGGAGCCGTTGGCGGCGGAAAGATGCCTTGCGCCCAGCCTGAACCGTCAATGGCGATAACGTAGACATGACCATCGCTGTTGGGCCTGAACATGATCCGAAATTTGTCGCCCGCCGCCGCATTCCCGCGTCCGTCTCTGAGGACGTCGCCGTCTTGAATCGGGAGGACCACCGGAGCTCCGTTTCGAATAGCTTTCTTCACCATGATGACATCCAATCCGATCGGAGTTCCTGTCTCCTGGGTTTGGACTCCTGTCTCCGGTCCTGTCTGCGTATAGGAGTCTTGCGGGTAGGTTTGTTGGGCATAAGGATCTGCTTGTGTATAGCCCTGCGCATTCGAATCTTGAGGATAATCTTGTTGCGCCACATTGGGATCGTAGCCGTAAGGTTGGTTTTGTGAATTGCCGGCCTGGAAGGCCTGCGGGTTCGCCTCCTGGTCGCAAGGGGTTGAGGGAAATCTTGCGTGGGGTAGCTGCCCCGGTACTCCACGCCCTTGGACAGGTGGATAGTTTGCATCAAATCCGTATTGTGATGTTCCATCATTGAAGGGTTGTGCCCCGCCATACCCGTAGTTGGGATCTCCAGGAAATTGTCCGGGATCAAACCCTTGTTGGTTTTCCATGGGGAGTCCGGTATTGGGATCAACCTGGAGCGGCAGGCCGGTGTTCGGGTCGGTTTGAATAGGAAGACCCGTATAGGGATCAATCTGAACCGGAAGGCCCGTGTAGGGATCGATTTGTTGGCCCTGCTGGAATCCCTGGTCACCGTAAGATTGATCAGACTGCTTCTTCTTTTTCTTTTTCGGTGTGACGAGTTTGGTAAGGAGCGTATTTAAGTTGTCTGTATAGTGTTGGCTGTAATTTGCCGCAGCGGTTGCCAACAGCGTGCCTCCGATATTGGCCAGCGGATTAAGAATGACCTGTTTCGCAAACGATGCCATTGGACTTTCGGTCAATTGTGCACTGCCGGACTGGCAGGGGATGCTCTGCGAAAAGTCACCCTGTCCTTGGGGAGTGGAGCATGAAGCCAGCATGGCTGAGATGAGGATCGTGGCGATGGTGGATCGTGTCTGTGTCTTCATTGAAAACTCTATTCGTGTCGGAACCATCGAGTGACTCGTAAGGCCTCGCCGGCTTTTTGGGTGAAGTAGGTGGTCGGCATCACATCCTGGTCTGAGGCGCTGCTCTGCTCAATGGTAAAAGGTGTGGTGCTTTGTTGGCGTCCATAGAATCCTGCCGGAATGATCGGTGCTTCGGTAATCTGTTGGGGTGTGGTTGCGGGATGGCGTTCCCGTCCCCCAATGCTCGCCAGGATCTCTTCAATATCTCGACGTTTGTCCGGTGAGGCCACAAAGAAAACGGTTTCAATTCCTTTGAATTGATCCAGGCTGAACCAATTATTGTTATCCGGGATGACATATTGTTGCCCCTGCTTGATGGGATTGGCGAAAGGCGACGTAAGCGAGGGAAACACCCCCTGCGCCCAGGCGGATCCGTCAATGGCAATGACATAGACATAACAATCGGTATTTGCCCTGAACATCATCCGGAATTTCTCCCCAGTCTTTGCATTGCCGCGGCCGTCTTTCAGAATATCCCCATCTTGAATTGGTGTAAGGGTTTCGGCTCCGTTGACGAATGTTTTTTTGACGAGGGCGACGTCAAGTTTAAGTCCTTCAACGAGCCCAATGGCCGGTGGTGTTGGTGGTTCCACACTCGGGTTGGAAGGATATGAAGGGGATCCGGGTTGAGTATATGCCGGTGATTGCGGAGATTGAGCTTGTGGTTGATAAGGGTCATACCTGCCTTGCGGTGAGAGTGGATCCGGCTGTCCAGGGTATCGCTCTCCACCATATGGATAGGAAGGGTTTTGTCCTCCTTGCCGGGGATAAGGGGTCGAGGGATAGCCGGCGCTTCCTCTATTTGGGTCGTTTAACGGGTACCCTCCCTGTCTCTGATCGTATGGTTGGAATTGACCATAGGGATTATTGCCAGAATTTGGATCTGCGGGAGATGTCTGGTTCGGATATTGCCCATAGCCTCCACCGGAAGGATAGCCCTGGTTGGAATTATAGGGGTCATAGGAGCCTTGGCCCTGCGAATAGGCATTGGGATCGCCAGGGGGATATCCGGCATAATTGGGATCGGTCGGATAGCTCATTCCAGGGGGATGCCCGGCATAGCCACCCTGTTGAGCTCCCTGAGGATATCCGGGATTTTGTCCGTACGGATTCCATTGATTGTCATAGTTAGGTTTGGTTGTGCCGTAGGAACCGTTCGAGTCATAGGGATTTTGACCACCGAACGAATTGGGGTCATAGGGGTTGCCGGGTGTGATGCCCTGAATGAAGGGTTGATTGCCCACTACCGGTTGACGCAGGGATTGGAGCAATCGGGTTAATTTTTGTTCATATTTTTTTGAGTAATTGCTCGCCGCTTTGCCCAGGAGATCCTTTCCAAAATCCAGGGCGTTATCCAGAAAGCCCGTCCGTCCGGATGATGGAAACAAGAATGACAGTCCCATGATAGTCGTCATCGCCGCCATCGTGAGACCATAGGAGCCAAAATAAATCTGTCGGTGCGATGGTGGCATGGGTTGTTCCAATCAGTAGCAATAGCTCGATTTTATTCTAGGTTTTGCTTGCCGAAAGGGCAAATTCACGATTTCAGTTGGACCTTTCTGCCCGAGGCTGTTGTTGGAGAGTCAGTCGAGAGGAACACCCCAAAGGTTCAAGGGTGGAGAGCTGTGGCTGTGTTGATGAGGTCTGGATGGGCGTTGAGAGCGGATAAGATGGATTCCCGAGAATCGGTTCCTTTGTGTTCAAACCCTAGCGTATACAAGCCTTCGGGTGTTGGGCCGTGTATTATTTGCCCGCCCAGGCCCTGCACCAGGCGACGAATATTGATTTCCTGTGCGGTTTCGACGAATGTGACCTGAATCTTAATGCGCGGGATTCCTGGAGCTCCTGGTGGAATGCCTCGTTCAATCACCGGACTTGAGCCAGGTGTAATCTCTCCTTCCGGCCCTCCGAGAACTGAGAGCAAGAGGACTGCCTGTCCGACAATCAATAGGCTGGCCAGGGCCGGAGCCCATCGGACTTCGAACAGTGAACGAAAGGTTCTTTCAATCGATTCCCACCAGGAGTTCTCCTGTCCCTGCCGAACGGTTGTTGGCGCTGATTGAGATTCCTGTTGAATACGGCGCATGACCTCGGCAAAAGCTGCTGGTGAAGGCCCTGGCCGTTTTTCGATGGCGGTTTGTAATGCAGTATGCATGCTCTTGGTCTCCTGAAGGTCCTGCCGGCAGGAGGCGCATGATTCCAAATGAAGTTCGACCTCTTCGCGCTCCTTGGTAGTCAGCGTTCGGCTGACATAGCCCGGGAGGAGGGTTGCCTCGGTATGAATCGGCTCTTCGGGTTCCATCTCGTTTAAATAATTTCCTTTGTCACTCCCTGGTGCTGGAGACTCTTTTTGAGCTGCTGCTTGGCATAGTACACTCGCGTTTTTACCGTATTAACCGGAATGTCTAATAATTTTCCAATTTCCGGATAGGAGAGTTCTTCAAAGAACGCCATATGCAAAATCTCCCGGTGATCCGGTGATAAGGTCATGAGTCCCTGGTTGGTGAGTTCAGCCATCCGTTTCTGTTGTGTATCGTTCAACGGATTTTCATTGGACGCTGCTGTCTCGACGATGTCCTCCAATGGTATGCCGCCCCTTTGCAGGCTGGTGACTTTGCGCAGAGCGTCCACGGCCTTATGATGGGCAATCCCAAAAATCCAGGTGGAAACTTTTGATTGTCCTTGAAAGGTCTGGAGGCCTTTCCATATGGCCAGCATGACTTCCACTAAGGTTTCCTCAGCTAATGTCGCTTCATTCAGAATCGTCATGAGGTATTGGAATACCCGTTTTTCATATCGTTGATAGAGGATAGCAAAGGCTTCCTGGTTATTCGGGATGCAGGATTGGAGCAAGTCTGAATCCGTGAGGTCCTGCCAGTTGGTCGAGCTCATGGGGCGGGTGGTTCAATTTCAGCTGCAGATCTAGCCGTTGCGCTCCCTGGGAGTGGGCTGTCAGAAGCGACGATGACCATGTCAATTGGTTTTCTAGCATAGGGGAGGAGGCTTCAGAAGACAATAGGCGAGCCTGTTGGAAGGGACAGCGGCTGTTTAGCGTTGACTTTGAATCATGCGCCATACCCCATCTCCCCTCTGTGCCATGTATGAATTCGACAATGATGAAGGGTTGATTGGTTGTCTCTTATGGTTGCCTTTGAACCTTTTGGGGAAATGGGGAGACTTACCACATAACAAAAGGTTGAGAGACGACACAAAGACCGATAGACTATGGATCCATTCCACGGCAGGCTTGATAAGAGGTTTATCATGAAAAGGTGCCCATTTTCCCCCACACTGCTCCTTCTTTTAACTGTCGTTCTATTTGTCGGGCATACGTTGATCGTGACAATGCCTGCGGCATTCGGGGCTGGTGCGCCTTCGGTCAAAAGAGCTCTCTTGATCGGCATTGGAAAATATCAGGTTTTGCCACAGCTCCCTGGATCAAAAAATGATATTGATTTGGTGCATCAGGTCCTGCTGTCACGGTATGGGTTTGCCGAACAGGATATCCACATTATCCGGGATGAAGCAGCAACCCGGGAGGGGGTCCTAGCCGGTTTACATCGGATTGTGACAGAAGCCGGTCCCAATGATGTGGTCTACATTCATTATTCAGGACATGGATCTCAGGTTGAGGATCTGAATGGAGATGAGCTGGATGATCAATTGGATGAGACGATTGTTCCGGCTGATGGCCGGACGGAAGGCGTTCCCGATATTACCGATGATGAGTTGGACGAGATCCTGTCACAATTGAAAACGTCCAAGGCGGTCGTTGTTCTCGATTCCTGTCATTCCGGGACTGCCACAAGGGGGTTGGAAGTGCGGGTGCGATCCGTTCCGGCGGATCGTCGGGTGAATCTGTATAAAAAAGGTGGAGTGGCGACACGGGCCATTGTGCCGGTGAATCTTCATTCGTATGTGCTATTCAGTGGAGCGGCTTCCCATGAAGAGGCCCTGGATGGGCCGGTGGACGGCCGATACCATGGATTTTTTACCCACTCCCTCTTCAAGAGTTTACAATCCGCTCCCATGGGTGCGTCGACCCGCGAGATTTTTTCCGGAGCCAAACAGGAACTCAAGCGGATTCAAAATCAATTCGGGCGGACCAGTATGCCCGAACCTCAGCTTGAAGCTTCTAAGGCAAGAATGGAGTTGCCATTCTTTTCGGCTCTTGCCGAACCGCCGGGCCTCGTGAAGGCGCAGACCGGTTCCGCCCGTCGTTCCTGGGTGGCGGTGCAACCGCAAACAGGGGGTTATGTACAGTTAGTGAACGCCCTCTCGCTCGGAGCCGATCCCGGTTCGGTATGGGGCATCTATCCGGAAGGAGAAGTGGCATTTGATCCGGCGAAAGCCCAGGCCTTTGCGGTAGTGCAAGCGTCGGACGGGCAGAATGCCGTAGCGGTGATTTCGCCGAAACAAGCCGAAATATCTTCGAAAAGCCGTGCGGTTCTCGTCGCTCCGGCTCCTGAGTCCAAGGCCATTCCGGTTGCTCTTCGAAATGTTCCACCCGTGCAAGCCAAGCAATTGAAAGAGTTGCTGGGGAAGCAAATGGGTGATGTGAAATTTGTGGGAGATCAGGAATTCGCCCGCTTCATTGTAGAAAGCCGGGGGGACGGGCTGCATGTCTTGAGCGCGGATGGCACCATGGAGTTGATGTCATTGCCTGCAAAGCCCGGGACTCAAGCGATTGCTGCCTTGTCTCAAGTGTTGGTGCAGTCACGGAATGCGTCGCAACTGCTGAACCTGGAAAACCCTACGAGTCAGATGAGCGTGAGTGTGCGGGTGGTTCAGGTCGGAGAGCGGGGGATCGCCGTGGTGAGCGACAAAATGGAGGCCCCGGTCTATCACATCCGGAAGGCGAATGAACCCCGGTCGTTGTCTAACAGTCTGCAATTGGAAGTCACTTCCGATACGGATGCGTACATTACGATCGTGGATGTGGACGCGGAAGGGAACGTGAATGTGTTGTTCCCCAATTCTTATCAAAATCCACGGTATTATCCTGATGGCTTCATCAAGGCGGGCCGTACGGTCTTGTTGCCCGATTCATTGCAATCCGGAAATCAAGCGGGATTCCATTTTGATTATGCGAATCCTCCGGGCGTGGATACGATCAGGGTTTTTGCGAGTACGACTTCTGAATTGGCCCAACGGATTCGCCAGGCGGTGGCGGGTGGCAATTCCCAGGGCATTGGGAGTCCTCAAAGCACCAACTCCTTAGCCCACTTGGCCAGTTTGAGGCAGGAGTTAGTCGGAAGTGTGACTCGAGGGTTGATTACCGTTCCTGATGATTCCGTGGCTCCGGTTTCCCAGTCCGCTATGAGCACTGTGGAACAAACGCCATTGGCCATGGTCGATCAACTGCCGCCCCAAAATTCCATGCCCGAAAGCATCGGATATATTCAAGACCGCCCTGCGGAATCTTTTCCACCTGATCCTTCTAATCATTTGGACGCTCAGGCCATGCCGGTTGGGTTGCCGATCTCTGATTGGACGGCGGTTTCGGTTACGGTTCTGGTTCAACCATAGAGAACAAACAGATAAGCCAAGGAAAGGTTCCTCCGTTTCTTGGTGATGACACCCTGAGGCCCCCTATGTGATGTGTAGGGGGCCTCACTCGTTTGAGAGTGAGGAAAACAATGCAAGGGTCGAACGGATGTCGACACTTGATGTGTCGGTTGACCATGAGATACGGATCGAAAGGTTTGAGGGATGTGAGGGATGTGTGAGGGTTTTCCAGGCAATGGAATGAGTGGAGGAAAGGGTGTGCATAGCCTGCTCCGTATGTTCGTCAAGGCAGGCAAACGATAAGATGCCGGGAGCATGCGCCCCGTCCCATTCGATAATCCGAAGGCCAGGATAGTGTCCGAGGCAGACTTTCCATTCTTTTCGCACCTGTTCAAGGATGTGGTTGTGTGGATCTTGTTGAGCCTTGAGATGGCACGCTTTGGCAAATCCGGCGATCAAGCCAATATTCTGGGTGCCCAATTCGTATTCGGCCCAATAGGGTTGCGTTTCCTGGTGACGGTCTTTCCCGACAATCAGCGCACCTGTTCCCATTGGGCCTGTGCACCATTTATGGCCAGGGAAAAAATACGCATAGGGATAAATCTCCTGAAAAGAAACCGGAATATGTCCAATGGCTTGTGCCCCGTCTACGATGAGCAGCGTGGAATGTGACTGCGTCAGGTCCTGGATTGCGGTGATGGGAAAGATACGCCCATCAAAATGAGAGACGTGACTGATGACGATGGCCTGAATGGGTTGTTCATTTAGAATGCGTTCAAGCGCGGGAAGGAAGCCGGAGGGGACATCCGGGTCGAGTGTAATAACGCGGACTCCACGGGCACTGAGTTTGTCGATTTCATTGAGAATCGTGGAATTTTCATGAGTGGTGGTCAGAAGGACATTTCCAGGTTTCCAATTGATCCGAGAAAGGACCAGGCTGCATGCAGTTGTGGTATTGGGCATGAAGGCGAGCCGTTGTTCATCCTTCAACCTCAACCAATCCGCAATGGTCCGTCGGCATTCCTGAAGCGTGTCCCGGTAATACTGAATGCCGGCTTCCGCATATAACAATTGACTGAACGTGTCGAGTGTCCGGGAAATTTCCTGCTGCACGTCAGGATGGAATGGAGCGAGTCCAGCCGGGTTGAGATAAATCATGGGAGTAGGTTGGCGGAGTACCCTAGGGTTGTGAGGTTAGGTCGGGTCTGAATCCTGATGGAAAAGGTCGTGCCTCTCTCGAACCATCCGGCTTAGGGTTTTTTTGCGAGTGCGAGGCCAATCAGGCTGTCCGGGTCCGAGTACCATTTGACCAAGGCAAAACCCGAAGCCGCGAGAAGCGTTTCGGCCAAGGGGCGGTCATATTTCGTGCTGATTTCGGTGCGGATTTCCTCCCCTTGCTTGAGATGGACTTGTAATCCTAAGTCCTGAATGTCCAGAATTTGATCTTCTCGTGACCGGAGCCACATTTCAATGCGATGTTCATCATTGTTGTATCTGGCGATATGGTCGAACGAATCCGGATCAGCCTGAGATCCAAAATGATGACCAAGAACACGAATAATATTTTTGTTAAATTTTGCTGTAATGCCCTGTTTGTCATTATATGCGGCTTCCAGGCGACTTCGTTCCGTGATGAGCTGGACTCCCAATAAGAAATAATCCCCGGATGCCATTTCTGAGTTTACGGAGGAGAGAAACTCTTGAGCGGCAAGAGCAGGAAGGTTGCCAATGGTTCCTCCAAGGATGACCACCAGGCGTTTGCCGCCTTCCGGAATATGCTCCAAATGGAAAAGAAAATCTCCTACCACGCCATGTATGTGGAGACCGGGGTACTCGCGGACCAGTTCTTCGGAGACCCGTCGGACAATGGTTTCATCGACATCAAACGGGACGAAATAGCGCAGTTGGCCAACATTGGCCATGGCATCGAGGAGTACCCGTGTTTTTGTGGCTGCGCCGGATCCTAATTCCACAAGTTCTTCAGCTCCGCTGAGAGCCACAATTTCGTCGGCGCAATTGGTGAGCAGCTGATGCTCGGTCCGTGTTTGATAATATTCCGGCAATTCGCATATTTGTTCAAACAGGGTGGATCCCTGTTCATCATAAAAGAGTTTCGAAGGGAGGGTTTTGGGGCTTGCTTGCAGACCGCGGGTGATTTGGGTTTTGACTAAGTCCGGATCTTCTCTGGTTAACGGAAGATCAATGGTTATTGATGGATCTGTTTGTGGTGACATGAGCCCTCCTCGGGGGGGTCTATCGTGAACAATAGTCTAACCTCTACCTTCAGACGTCAGCGCAGACCACGTCATCCTTGGAATAAGACGGAAAGAAAATGTTCAGGAAAGGGAAAGAAAATGTTCAGAAAAATGAACATCCTTTTGGTCTAAATTTTTCTCGTGTAATGCTGAATGAGAGAAAGCATTCGTTCGATAAGTTCCTTGATCTGCCCTCAATGCACAAAACTAAAGGGCAGTAGGTGGATGATGGCAAATATATTGAAAATTTATCAATATCTCCACTATAGCGGCAGAGAGGGTAGCGGGCAAGACAAGGGCATTGACCAAATCAGATGAGTACGTGGCTCTTTTGTCCGCCAAAATGTTACTTGGGTTGGCGTGTTTTTTATATATTAAACGGCAATTCGGTAAGGTTATCGAACCGGTTCCAGGCCTCGTGGCCGGGCCCATTGTTCTACTCGACTCAAGAGGCCATCAACCGACAGCGCCAATACGGTGGCGGGTAGGGCGCCGGATAAGATCAGATTAACATCCGCAAGTTGGAGGCCGGCCACGATCGGGACACCCAAGCCTCCGGCGCCGATAAAGGCGGCCAGTGTGGCAGTCCCGACGGTCCAGATGGCAGAGGTGCGAATGCCCGCCATGATGGTTGGCGCGGCGAGTGGAAGGCGAATCGTGCGGAGAATTTGCCATTCCGTCATGCCAAGGGCTCGCCCGGTCTCCACAACATTTGGAGCTGCGTCTCGCAACCCCGAATAGGTATTTCGAAGAATAGGGAATAACGAATACATCCATAAGGCCATGATGGCGGGGAGCGCTCCTACGCCAAATATCGGTATCATAAAGGCCAGAAGTGCGATGGATGGAATCGTTTGCAACATGCCGATTATTCGGATGATCGCCTCCGCTCCCCTTCGCCATCGTTCGAGAGCCAGCCCCAATGGAATGGCGACCAGTATTCCCAGGAACAACCCTAGTCCGGAAAGCCCAAGATGTTCTCCTGTGCGAAGGGCCAGATTGGAACGTGTGGTCCACATGTAGGACAAAATGGAATCGCGAGATTCCGTGCTGGCGGCTGGTTGGACGTGATTGTCAGCCACAAGATTGAGTGCCCGTAAGGCGCTATGCGCTACTTGGGGAACCGGTTCTCCCTGTTCCTGAATCCGGAGATTTAATTCACGCATGCGTGTTGGGTCTATGGCATTGGTGAGCAAACTGATTACCCGTCCCAATTCCGGATGGCGTTTGAGAATTTCTCCTCGAACGAGTGCCGCGGCCTCATACGGAGGGAAGAACTGACGATCATCTTTCAGGACGACAAAGTCATACACAGCTAAGCGTCCATCTGTGGTGTAGACATCTAAGAGGTCAACCTCTCCCTTATCTGTGGCTTGATATTTCAAGGTCTGTTGCATGCCGATCACTTCCTGAAACTGTAACCCGTAGGATTTTTTCAACCCCGCCAATCCATCTTCTCGCTGGATGAATTCATACCCAAATCCGGCTTTCATGTGAGGGGCGACACGCACAAGATCAGAAATCGTTCGGAGTCCTAAGGATTGTGCTCGATCACGGCGAAGGGCTAGCGCATAAGAATTCTCAAATCCGAGTGGTGCCAGCCACCAAATATTCCATCGGTGAAGAAATTCCGTGCGAACGCGGTTCAAAACAGACACTCGATCGTGCATCGGCGGTTCACCCAGAATGGTGACGAGCCCTGTTCCTGTGTATTCGGGATAAAGATCAATCCCTCCCGTTTTTAAAGCCTCAAAACAGACTTGAGTGCCGGCGAGTCCCAGTCGACGCGTGACGGTTAATTCGGTACGGGCCTCAATGAGTTGAGCGAACATTTCCGCCAGGAGCCGGCTTTCCATGAAATTCTTCGATCCCACCACAATGGTGTCAGAGGCCCAAACCGGCAGGGAAAGAGCATAGAGCAATCCAAGAAGTCCGACTACGATTCCTCTAGAGATCCTCCGAGTGCGTTGTCTGATCCGATCAGTGTTCATCTCCTTCCTGTTAACCTCGATGAGCGTGATAATGCTGAACGAGCAAATGAACATAGGGGGTGGCTGGAGCATGGAGAATTTGGTGCGGAGTCCCGACTTGCTGAATGCATCCTTCCTTGAGGATGGTAATCCGGTCGCCTAGCCGGAAGGCTTCTGACATGTCATGGGTCACCAGGACCATGGTTTTCTGCAATCGGGCTTGAAGGGAGAGAAATTGGTCCTGTAGGTCATGGCGGGTGAGCGGATCTAACGCGCCAAATGGTTCGTCGAGCAGGACGATGGGCTGATCGGCTGCCAGGGCACGTGCCACGGCCACGCGTTGCCGCTGTCCCCCTGAGAGTTCAATGGGATAGCGTTCGGCAATTTGCGAGGGATTCAGGTTCATGAGAGGTAA
This sequence comes from Nitrospira sp., assembly GCA_024760505.1. Lineage (GTDB taxonomy): Bacteria > Nitrospirota > Nitrospiria > Nitrospirales > UBA8639 > Nitrospira_E. Next base: position 386,121 of record CP058931.1, on the reverse strand, counting down.
GAGCATATCGACTCGTTCGAGTTGCTGTTCCAATGTCCATCCCAATAAATGAGGGACGAGGCAGACATTTTGCCTAATGGTCCAGTGAGGGAAAAGCCCGCCATCTTGTGGGACATACCCCAGGCGTCGACGAAGTTGAATGGGGTCCTGTGCAGAGGCGGGCTCGCCTTGAATGACGACGGTACCGGTCGTTGGTTCTATCAGCCGATTCAGAAGACGCAAAAAGGTGGTTTTTCCTGATCCGCTCTCACCAATCAGCGCCATGGTTTCCCCCTCTTTCACACCCCATTCAATGTTCTGAAGGGCATAGGTGCCATCCGGGAATTGCTTGCTGACATGTTGGATTTCCAGTGCCCACGGGTTCATGTGGGTCAGGTCCTTAGGGATGGGGATAAGAGGATCCAAATGGTGTGGTGATGCGTCATCGTCATGATGAACGTCTGGAGAATTACCTGTGACCTGTGGCCAGGATAACAGGGTTCAACCGGAGAGACTAGCCTCGGTTTCAACGCCAGATGCTAAGGAAGGCCATCTATAAACTTGGAGAGAGACGTGAAGAAAGGGGAGCAAGTGGGTGATTTCGCTCATGCTTGTCTGTGCACCAACGCTCGGTTTTTTTTATCATGGTGACCTGATCTTCTGGCTTTGGAATGAAGTGCTGAAATGTATGGAGATATTTCGGAGATCTTGGAATGTTTAAGATGGGCATAGTGGTTGCACTATTTGGTAAGAAAAATTGAAGAAATCTGGCTTCAAAAAATTTTGAATGGTCTCTCATAATCATGATGTTATTTATAATGGTGTGCTTTGTACTTTCCTAGGAGATTCGAATGCATGCACACGTAAATGGAAATTCTCATTTTGAGGGCTGCCAGACCTCTAGCCAAGAACCCGATGCATGTTGTCGATGTGGCGGACTCATGAAAAGGGAGCCAGTTTTTGATCTCGTTGAAAATGAAATTGAATTCATGTCCGCTCGCTGTCTGCAGTGTGGCGATATTGTGGATCCGGTTATTCTCATGAATCGATCCGGGAAAGGCCTATTGAGTAGTCGCACTGGAAGGGCTCGGCATTGAATCTTCCCATACTTTGTTCGAGGTGTGGATTGAGATTGGCCGCAGTCAAGAAAGCATCATCCAATGAATGTGAATAGCTTGACCGGGCGCGATGGGGCGAGTATCGACTTAGAGACAGAAGATCGGAATGGGAAGCATCCGGAGCATGAGCCTGAACTTCCGGACAGTGGTAAATGCATTGTAGTTTTCGGTGTCGATCTTAACGCATGGATTGGATTCACGGAGAAACTTTGGGATTTAGGGTTTACGGTTAAACGTCTTTTTTATTCCTTTCAAGGATTGGATCAACTGAATAATGCTTTCGTCGATGGCATATTGTGGGATTGTGAACCGAGTTCCCTCAAGAGTTTAGCTGTCGTGTCTCAGCTTCGCGGAAGAATGCCTGTCCCGCCGGTTATGGTCATCTCGAGCCCTTCAAACAAGAGTCTGCTGATAAAGGCCCTTGAAAATGGGGCGATGGATTTATTTTGAAACCCATAGATCACATGGAACTCTGAAATTAATGTGTGCGGTTGTTTGGATAGCGAGTGAGATGGGTGAAGGAAGGCAAATCTAGGGAGGAATGTTTATGATTCCTGTATGGGCTCCCGATTCCCAGAACCATTCTCCGGAACATCCATATATGCGTGTGAAGCCGAAGGAGAAATTGGATGGGATAGATTCTGAATCTTTACATCCTGTTTCTATTCTGGTTGTCGACGACAGTGTGGATTGTCGCATGATACTCCGGATGGCCCTGGAACGAGAGGGCTATCGTTGCATAGAGGCAGCGGATGGAATTGCTGCTCTCAAATTATTTCAGGAAAAACCGATTGATTTCATCATCACAGATTTCCAGATGCCACATATGGATGGATGCGAATTCCTTGAAGTCATTTCGAGTGCGGCGGTCAGTTGTACTCCTGCTGTGATGGTTACGGGAAACCTTACAAATTCTGTGCGATTGAGAGCGACCCATGCCGGGGCATTGGCCGTCCTCTCAAAGCCTTTTGACCAACAGAAGATTCTGAAGATGGTGCGGGAAGTCGTACATCGCAAACAAGAGGCCCATCATTGAAGGCGTATCCATTTCACCCTGGAAAATGGGGTGGTGGGTTCTTGATCCATTGCTATTGGAATTGCGTGGAGTAAGGAGAAGCGTAAGATGACTATTCCAGTCGAATAATTTCCTTACAAATTAAATTTTGCCGTCTAGGTCTTGAATCCTGTCCCTGTTTTGTCCTCTTCTTGAAATCCTCTCTCCTTCCCTAATTCTCATTTCAAATTGGAGTGTGAATGCATCCTTACTAAACAGACATATGGGTGAGGTATGCCCGACGAGGGAAACCCCACAACCCGAAAGAAGTGGGTCATCCATTTCCCATTATGTGCATGTTCTATTTGTCTGATGAAATTAATTTTCATGGCAATATTCGTTATGAGGGTAATGGATGTTTTGGTCAACCTCCATCTGTGGCCTTATCGAGCCAAATCCAACTTAGGCATAACCCTGAGCAATTGCAAAAGGACACCAACAATATGGAGAGGCCTGGTCACTCCATTGTCCCGGTTCAGGTAGAATGGGTTAATACGTCTCTCAATTGGTTTCATCATGTGGAGTATTTGGAGAGGATTCATCACAACACGGGTGACGAGGCCCTCTGGGAAGTGAGAAGATCACTGTGAATGAGGAGATTGCATGGATAGGACATACCACACATTTTTGTGCTGGGATAATGGGAATGGGGCGTGCAGTGTCCCGCATACAATTGATTGGGCTGAAACCTTTGACAGAGATCGATTGGTCCCATTCAGTGGTTCGATGCGGAGGAGTGTCCCGAAGACCTTAGGGTGCTGAGCCAGGTCGTTGGGGAGCTTGTCTTATTTTAAAATGCCATAGGAAGCCATCATGGAAGACAAAGGTTCCTTGTCATCTACCGATATTCATGTATTGAAGGATTCGGATCAAGAATTGAAGCGGACTTTGCACGATCTCCAGGAACGAGTGAAGGAACTGACCGCACTCCATTCCACCACGCAATTGTTTCACAACGAAGATTTATCGACTCAGGAATTACTTCAACGTATTGCCGATCTTATTCCGCCATCCTGGCAATACCCGGAAGTCACAGCCGCCCGGATCCGTTTCGGTCATCTGGAAATTACGACGCCTAATTTTGTGGTATCCCCGTGGACTCAGCGGGAGGAGTTTATTTGCCGAGATGGAACGACGGGTGAAATTGAAGTCGTATATCTGGAGGAGCGCCCGACGGAAGTTGAGGGCCCCTTTCTGCAGGAAGAGAGAAATTTATTGCACTCACTAGGAGAGATGGTCCGGCTGCAGTTGGATCGGAAGCGGACGCAAGCCGCTCTTCGTGAAGCGCATGATGTGCTGGAGCAGCGTGTGCTGGATAGAACATCCGACCTGACGACGGCCAATCGGTTACTGTCGCAGGAAGTGGCACAACGGAAAGAAGCCGAAGAGAAATTAGAAGACTTGATTGCGGAGATCCAGCGGAATCACGATGATCTCATTGCTATTTTAAATCAATTGCATATTGGGACGGCCCTGACCGATAGGGATGGAAAGGTGACCTTTCTGAGTCAGGCCGCACAACAGTTATGCGGAAAAACGAATTTTCCTTATTCAGGTGAGTCCTGGAAAGCGTTGTTTAGCGATCCTGCCTATCATGCTCAAATAGAGGACATGGTGAATCGTTCACCTGGAGAGCGGCAGGAGGTCTTAGTGCGCATGTCTGCGGTTGGTGGAGAGTGCACCCGTTGGATCAATGTGGATGTCAGAGATGATCCACGAGACCCGGAACGGAAAATGTTTTTCTTGTACGATGCCTCGGAGGTGCAGACGCTTCGTCAATTATTGGGAGAGACCGGCAAATATCAGGATCTTATTGGCGCCAGTCATTCCATGCAATTGGTTTTCCAGCAGATTCAGGATTTTTCCCGTGTGGATTCCACCATTCTGATTGAGGGAGAGACCGGAACAGGCAAGGAACTGGTCGCTCGTGCCATTCACCAAGCCAGCCACCGCAATGAATTTCCTTTTATTGCGGTGAATTGTGCGGGGCTAACCGAATCACTGGTCGCCAGCCAATTATTTGGGCATAAACGTGGGGCCTTCACAGGCGCCGTATCAGATCAGCAGGGATTGATCGAAGCCGCTGAAGGAGGAACCTTGTTTTTGGATGAAATCGGGGATATTCCGCTCACAGTCCAAACCAGTCTGCTTCGGGTTCTGCAGGAATGGGAAATTACCCGTCTTGGGGAATCTCGGCTTCGGAAAGTGAATGTTCGTGTGCTTGCGGCCACCCATCATAATCTTGCCAATGATGTCAGTGCGGGAACCTTCCGGGCTGACCTGTTGTATCGGATTCGGGTCGGAAGAGTGTTATTGCCTGCGCTGCGGGAACGACGGGAAGATATCCCATTGTTAATCAGCCATTTTCTAAACCAATATCGGGCGACAACAGGAAGGCCTGTTGAGGCCGTGAGTGATGAAGCGCTCCGACTGTTGATGGCCTATGCATGGCCTGGAAACGTTCGCGAACTCAAGCATGCCATTGAATTCGCCGTCATTCGATGTCCTCAGACCATTATTCGACCTCAAGATTTGCCGCCGGAGGTGCTTAATCAGGATGAAATACTTCCAGCGGCATCCTCTGAAGACATACCTTCAAGCCATGATGATGATAAGGAGAAGATTCTCGCGGCATTGAAGCAGACGGGAGGGAACCGTTCAGCTGCAGCAAAGCTGCTTGGGATCGCACGCCTCACGTTGTATCGTCGCATGTCACGCCTCGGAATTCCTGCTCGCCGTAAAACGTCTTCCATTTAAAGTCTTGTTTGGGAGACAGTTGAATAACTCATCCTCCAAGCATAGGAAATTTGCCCCTATCAGGCCCGGGCGAATCTGGGTAAGGGAGATTTCAGAAAGGTCCGGCTTTAAATAAGCCAACCCTGGCAGGCTAAGGCATGGCTTTCCATAGACCAGGCCGCAATCACCTGGATGGCCGGGACGCCCGGATTGGCAGTGGAGCATGGCCTAGAAGTCTCCTGTCTGCGTGCTTGCGCGATTTCCCCACACTTCTTTTTTTGTTCATCTATTCATCTAGAACAGTCACAAGTATCCCGCTTCTTACTATATTCCACAGAGAAGGCGTCGTTCAGCATCCAGATAAATCAGAAACGCATCTGAAGGCATGACAGGCTGACGTGTTACATGATGTATCAACGCATTACACTTTTGATGCATTTAGATGTAACAGTTCAGCACGATCATTTTATTTCACAATTGTTAAGCCGTTGAAATAAAGAGTAAGTACTGACTTAAGACGGTTGGCCTCAAAATTGGATGGACATGATTAGGGGGTGAAAGAGTAGTCAATGAATCAATAGATGGTCTTTTGAAGCATTCAGCAAGATGGGAGGAAGCCATGAATCACAAAATATTGATGTTATTTTTTCTCGTGGGGATACTCCTAGGCATTTCACAATTTGTTTTGGCTGGTGAGATTACGAAAGAACAGGTCTCTGAGTGGAAACTGGAAACCCAGGGTTGGTCCATTCAAGACCATATAGCTGCTGCGTATTCTGAAGAAGAGGAAGTTCAGTCTTTAGAGGACCGCATTCAGCAATTGGATAAACGCATTACCAAGTTGGAGAAAAAGCCATACTTTGATCCGAAGGGGTTTACCAGAAGTTCCCTAAAGCTTCTTTCCAGCACATTGGAAGAGCAAGAGAAACTTTTGAATGAAAAGATTGCCTGGCATTTTCGACAGGCCGACCAGGCCAAGCTGACGCAGTAGGAGTAATGGAACCTCCAAGAAAGAGGGGAGTATGCCTGGCTATCGGTATTTGAGTATGTGGGAATAACCCTTCCGTCGATGGAGGTTGTCTATTCGTCACCGAGCCAATGTGGCAAATAAACTTACCGAACTCAAATATGACTTTGGCCTTACCCTTTTTTTCTTGGACTGATTGTAGGGGGCAGAGTCTGCCTTTCACGCCGGTTGTTTTCCTAATCCTCGCACAAGTGTGTGCCGCTAAGTTTTTCTTTGCAGAAACAGGAACGTCACCCTTATCAACCATGCGGGTCTGATGTCTTGGATAAGGAGCTTGATGAGGTGGCAAAGCAGAGCAAAAACTCTTCGCTTTTTTTATTGTTCCTCCAGAATACTGCTCATGGCCTGATTGAGTACTACATGCTGGAGGGTGGCATCTTCTTCAGCCGGTTCCATCTTCACATTTCCAGGCAAAATCCTGTCATCAAACCAGATAGAAACTTCCGAAGTCATGACAAGTAAAAGTGTAACATTATGTAACAAAATGAATCATTTTTGTAACATTTTAATGTTACACTCGTAACATAATGTTTAAGAATATAAAATGTTAAGTTATTGAATATAAAAGCAAATGTTATTAAGTTTTTGTTGGCATATAGATTGTATATTGAAAATGATAGTGCTGGAAACAACGTTAATTTTAGCAGTACAAGTTCGACGATGTTTTTAAAACTGATAAATGCTGGAAGGAGAAAGTTATGTATAACAAAATGATTTTTTCAGCTCTTCTTGTTGGGATGCTTCTAGGATTTCCTCAATTTGTCTTGGCTAGTGATAACGGTCAAGAACAGAGTTCAGCCTGGAAAATGGAGACCCAGGGTTGGTCTATTCAAGATCATATGACTGCGGCAAAAGCTTCAGAAGGGGAAGTACAGTCCCTGGAAAGCCGTGTGCAGGATGTAGATAAGCGCATAGCCCATTTTGAGAGCAAACCACATTTTGACCCGAAAGGGTTCCATAGAAATGCCTTGAAGCATATCTCCTCGACCTTGAAAGGGAATGCGAGTATTTTGAATGAGAAGATCGCTTGGCATATAAGGCAAGCTGATCAAGCTAAGCTGACGGAGTAGTTGATCCCTGTATGATGTAATTGCAAATGCCAATAAATGTCTATCCCTGTTCCATGTAATGGGGAGGTTCAGCAGCCTCTCCATTTCTGGAACAGAATAAAATCCCTCCTGTATTCTTGTGCCTGGCGTCTACGCCAGGCTTTTTTTTTCTAAGCCGTTTTTTTGACCTCCATGGAATTGCATACCTTTCACGACCTGAGGCAAAAAAATATAAGGCACATCGCGTCTTCCACACATGAAGAAGTGGCCTCACTGGTGAAACTTATCCAAAGCAATGCATCTATGAGGTGGGATAAAAGATCAGAGGTGTGGAAATGCCTGTGGCGAATGGGCGTGCGATTGAGCACGGACATCTCCGTGCGTTTTCGCTCTTCTGCGAAAATTAAATATGAAGTTTTTTTAATAATGTTTACTTACAGAAACCAATCGATTGCGTGACATGGATGCCCCTATGGGAGAGGTGGTGGCTAGACTTATTAAGCTATTGAAAAATAAAACATATTTTAGTTCAGGCGCCAGGACAATTCTGACAAGGAAAATAGATATTTGTACACTACAACAAAATCGTTTAATGGCTCAGTAATTGCTGCCTCTTTTTAGAAAATTAACCGTAATATTTTTGCCCATGGTTTCTTGTTCAAAAGTTTCAGTTAAGGTTAGGATGCTTCGTATTCATATTTAAGTGTGAGGGGCTTACACATGATAGTCGATATGAATTACCCAACCGATCAACTAGCCCGAAACTTCTATCAAACCTTGCTGGAAGTCACGAACATCTTAAATTCCCAACGGAATACGGAAGATTTGTGGAAAGCCATTACCGGACATATTAAAAAGGTGATCTCTTGGGAACGCGCGGGTATTACTCTCTATCATTCTGACATAGATGCTTTTCGGTTTTACGCGGTGGAAACGAGTATGCCGGTGGTAAAGTTGAAATGTGATGCCATCATTCCTCGAGAAGGCAGTGCCATGGGGTGGGTGTATAGTCATCGGCGTCTTCATATACGTCCCCATTTACAACAAAATCCCGTATTTTTAGAAGATGCGTTTTATCACGAAGAGGGCCTGGGAAGAATGATCAATATTCCTATGATTATTGGGGATAATTGCATCGGATCTTTGAATATTGGCAGTGTGGAATCCGGGGATCCTGATCCGGAAAATGTCTTGTTCCTACGCCAAGTGGCGACTCAAATTGCCTTTGCCATTGATCATGTGCGGGCCTATGAAGAGATCCACCATCTGAAGGAACAGCTCACCCGTGAAAATGCCTATCTCCTAGAAGAAATCAAAGTTTCATACGATTTTGGAGCGATGGTAGGAAACAGTCAAAAGTTTAAGAACGTGCTGGACTTGGCTCAGGCCGTTGCCCCGACCACGACCTCGGTGCTCATTATGGGGGAAACGGGAACCGGAAAAGAACTATTGGCACGATTACTTCATGAGTTGAGCCCTCGCAAAGTAAAGCCCTTTGTTCGAGTCAATTGTGCGGCATTACCTTCAGGTCTGGTGGAAAGTGAGCTCTTCGGCCATGAAAAAGGTGCGTTTACCGGTGCAGAGACTGGAAGACCCGGCAAATTTGAATTAGCCAATGGCGGCACCTTGTTTCTTGATGAAATCGGGGAGATGCCGATTGAAGCGCAGGCAAAACTCCTGAGGGTTTTACAGGATGGTATCGTGGAACGAGTAGGCAGTATCGAAGGGAAAGCCGTCGATGTGCGAATCATTGCCGCGACCAATAGCGATTTAAGCAAGGCGATTGCCGAAGGTCGTTTTCGTTCCGACCTATATTATCGATTGCATGTTTTTCCGATTGTGGTGCCTCCCCTCCGGGAACGTATACATGATATTCCCCTTCTGGTGCGACATTTCATGGAGAAAAATCGGTTGCAGTTCAGACGAAACTGTCAGGACATCGATGATCGTTCAATGGAAATGCTGGTTCAGTATCCATGGCCGGGTAATGTACGGGAACTAAAAAATGTGATTGAACGAGCCATGATTCTTTGCCAATCGTCGATCATACATGTGGAAGATTCGTTGTTGCAGTCACCGGCAAACGACATGGATGCAATGCCACCCACTCAATTAAAAGACGTGGAGCGCACTCGAATACTCCAAGCCTTAACGGCGTGTGAATGGAGAATTGATGGACCATTAGGGGCGGCCAAGCATCTGGGATTACACCCCAGCACCCTGAGAAGCCGATTGAAAAAATTCGGGATCAAGCGGCACTCTGAATAATAAGACACCCAATCGCGGGCTGTCTGATTGAGATGAGAAGCCGGTTAGTCCGGAGGTAACAATTTGAAATACCATGCTCCCGTCTTTGTCCTCCCAATCGAAACCTACCTCGACTGACTTGTGAGCATACGAACCGCTTAGATCAGGAAACCTTGTCCCGTCCCCTGCTTCACTAAGATGCTTTTTTTTCCTCATGTCATTGACAGGTCATCCCGACAGCAAGGTTTTTCAGAAAGGAAAACCACGTAAACGGCTTTCTTCCCAGCTCCTTGTGGGAGAGGGTTTCCGATGCGACAAAAGGCTATACGGAATCTACGCCATCTTTTTCAGATCAATGATGAAATCTGTTGATTTGTATATGACTGTTCAGTCGTGGAGTCCGGGGAATTTCAATAGCCCACAAATTCTTCAGAGCGAATATTGGTCCTTGGAATGCCGGTAGACTCAAGCATCTTTCGTAATCCATCAACCATTGCAGGGGGTCCCACAACATAATACAAAGCCGTCTCCGTCTCTTTAACATATTTTCTGAGCATGACATGGTCTATCCGGCCGGTTTCACCTTTCCAGGTTTCCGTGCCTCCGTTTGGGCTCGTCATCGTTTCAATACACGTAAAATGCGTATTCTCTTGCTGGAGGGTTTGCAGTTCATCAAGAAAAGCGGCATCTTCCTGATGCCGATTGGAATACAGGAGAATGAGATGATGTGAGAGTTTGTGATGAGCGGCTTCGACCAGCATACTTCGGAACGGTGTAATTCCGATTCCTCCTGCGAGGAGAACGATTGTTCGGGAATCGTCAGACGGTAGCGTGAATTGTCCGAATGGACCTTCAAGGTCAATTGTCGTTCCAAGAGGCATTTCTGCCAGCATGTGTTTAAATGCGGTGTCCCGAAGACGGGTGGCGACCATGAGATGTTGTTCGGAAGGAGCGCTGGCAAGAGTCAGGGCCCGTGTATGACCTTCCGGATCGGATGTGGAAAGATTCGGTAATGACAGATCGATAAACTGCCCAGCTGTAAAGGTGAATCCAGCCGGTCGATCAAAATAGAATGCCATTGTACTCTTGGCGATTTCCTGACGCTTTCTCAATGCCACATGATAAATGGATGGCTTGGTGAGTTTTCCCATTGAGAACGCTCCTTGATGGTCGCATACGTTATGAGGTGCTCCGAACTCACATCATCCTAGCGTTTTGGTATGGGGTTGAGTCAATTGTTGGCTCAGGGTTTTCATTTATCCGATTAAGACGAAGCCATTTTTCTTCACGGCTTAACCATAAAATAATCGTACTACCTTTTCGGATTTCGAATAAGTTCAAGCTCATTTCTCTTATTAGACAGGTCATTCGGTTCTATGCTTGAATCTGTCGCAAGAAAGGATTGAAGGACTGTGGAACGAATCGAGAGAAATTACCGGGCACTCTTGAATGTCGCGATTGTGCTCAATTCACAACGGGATACCGATAGTCTCTGGCAGGCCATTATCGAGCAGATTGAACAGGTCATGCCTTGGGCCCGGGTCAGTGTAACTTTATATGACCGTAAGTCTGATGGATTTCAATTTTATGTTGTGACGACTCATTTGGCGAGGGTCGTGGTGCAAGGCGATACCGTGATACCGCGTGTTGGGAGTGCAATGGGGTGGGTGTACGATCACAAGACGTTACATGTCCGTCCTGATCTCAAACAGGAGCAGGTCTTTCTGGAAGACCAATGGTATGTGGAGGAAGGGCTGGGACGCATGATCAACCTGCCGTTGTTGGTCAGAGGAAAGTGTGTGGGGGTGTTGAATCTTGGGAGCGTTGATCCTGGGAACCCGGAGCCGGATGCACTTGAGTTTTTATCCCAAGTGGCAATGCAAATTGCCTATGCAATAGATCATGTACAGGCCTATGAGGAAATTAATCTGCTACGTCAGCAGTTGGCACGAGAAAACACCTATCTGGTCGAGGAACTCAAGCTGACAAAACACTTCGGGGCCATGGTAGGACGAAGTCAGGTTTTTCAGCATGTATTGGAACTTGCCCGCGAGGTCGCTCCTACGACGGCGACTGTTCTCATCACGGGGGAAACGGGAACCGGGAAGGAACTCCTCGCCCAAGCCATTCATGATTGGAGCATGCGTGCGAACAAACCCTTCATTAGGGTCAATTGTGCGGCCCTTCCGGCAGGATTAGTCGAAAGCGAATTATTCGGTCACGAAAAAGGAGCGTTTACCGGAGCCGATTCCAGACGTGAGGGGCGTTTTGAGTTAGCCCATGGCGGGACCTTGTTGTTAGACGAAATCGGGGAAATTCCTATGGAGACCCAAGCAAAATTATTACGAGTAATTCAGGACGGGATGGTCGATCGTGTGGGTGGAAAACAGTCTATCCCAGTGGATATTCGGTTGATGGCCTCAACTAATGCCGATCTGCCATCAGCCATTGAACAAGGTCGTTTTCGTGCTGACCTTTTCTATCGACTTCATGTATTTCCGATTACCATCCCTCCCCTCCGTGCCCGGCCGGAAGATATTCCAGAACTCGCACAGCATTTTCTGGAGCATTATGCTATGAAACTCAAACGGCCCTGCGAATCTATTGAACCGAATTCTCTGCAGCGGCTTATCCGGTATTCCTGGCCGGGCAATATTCGAGAACTGGAAAATGTGATTGAACGGGCGGTGATTCTCTCCCACCAAAAGGTTCTGCGCATTGATGAACGGCTTTTGATTCTTCAGAATGCCACGCATGAATCAAAGGCTCCGGCCGGATTAGTTGATTTTGAACGGCAACATATTCTTCAGACCCTGGCCTCCAGCAATTGGCAGATCGAGGGGGAGGGTGGCGCGGCGGAACAACTCGGATTGGCACCTAGCACGCTCAGGAGCCGGATCAAAAAATTAGGTCTTCAACGCCCGACTCGACTCTAGGTTGTTCAACTTCAGACTCTTTCTTTCTACCTGATCTCACTCTTTTCTGCGAAATCCCATATGCTGAAACCACGGTGGGTGGTGGTATGAGCCACCGAGACCACCACGATCCTTCATGGGGTTTCAATGCCAGTCCATTAACCTGCGTCCTTGTCATTTGCATCTACGCCGTTTTCAATCGTCTCTCGTCTCAGCCCATCTCCATCCAACTGTGGCTTGGTGTATGCATACCGAAAATGGAGCCAGTTTCCTTTTATCAATTCGTCAAAGAGACTTGGGTCAGGATTTCAGGTTTTATCGGCGATCCAGAGGCGGGAGCAGTAGGTCATGGTTTTGGCAGAATTTTTTGCGGCTTGGGGTCAATCCCTGTTCATGAGTAATGAATGCTCATGAAATTCTATCTCGACACGGTGAGTCTCAAAGAGATTCAGGAGATTGGCAGGTTGGGGGTTCTGGATGGGATAGCCATGAACGCCACGTTGGTTGCTGAGCAGGGGCTGAATTTTTATCAGGGAATTCGAGAAATCTGTCGTTATGTGGATAGTCCGATCAGTGTGGGCGTGTTGAGTATTGAAGAAGAGGCCATCGTCAAGGAAAGCAAAGAATTAGCAAAAATCCATAAAAATGTCTTGGTGAAGTGTCCTTTGACGCCTGCGGGTCTCAAGGCGACTAAGCGGTTGACAGCCGAAGGCATCCGGGTAAATGTGTCTTTGTGTTTTTCCCTCACGCAAGCCTTGATTGCCGCCAAAGCCGGTGCCTGGTGTGTGTCCATTTGCCTTGATCGCACCGGCGACAATCAATCCAAGGGAGACGAGATCATTCGAACCATTGTCACCGTCTTTCGAAACTATGGTCTCTCCACTCAGGTGCTTCTTACCGGTATCCGTTCTCCTCACGATGTGGCTGAGGCAGCATTAGCGGGAGGGCATATTTGTACGATGCGATTCCCCGTGTTTCAGCAAATTTTCGATCCGGCCGTGTAATTGTCCTCTTAGACCACATTTTCCCAACTGAATCGCGCCCGTTAAAACTCCCGGCCTTCCGGAGCGTGATCGGGCTTTCGGGTATCGTATCCTTCTTCGTCATGCTCCTAGTTTTTCCCCCTTTTGTTCTCCCCGTATTTTCCTGAGTCCAGCCACGTAAGGCGGTGGGTGGCCACCGCCTCCCACCACGTTCTTTCGTGGGTCAAAGATCCGTCTGCGGATGTTATCCCAGAGAAAAGACAACAGAAACTATGGATTACAAGGGATTGGTTGGGGGCAATGAATTATCTTGATTGGGCATGGCCCATGCAAAGCGTTCAACAACATACAGGAAAGACGGGAATGAAATTGGTCACACCAAGATTACGGCCATGTCGGAAAAACTTGTGAGATGAATTTATCAGAGGAAAAATTTTTGCAGGCCAGATGAGTCCAATGATTTTGGGGGGAGAGAAATGAGTGGAATACGTGAGGGAATGAAGCTTAAAAAAAATGCCGCAATGATGCTGATCGGCATCATTGTGGGAATGTTGCTGCTGCCGATCGGTATCGCGATGCCGATCCTATTTGGAAATGGTGAAGCCATCGCGTCGGGGGGAGGGCAAAGCTCCCCGCCTGCTCAGGAGGTTGTCGAGGGTGAGGAAGGGGCAGCGCCGGTCGAAATGGGACGGGATATTTATTACAAGACCGAAGGCGTGGTGTCGAGTGAAACTGCTCCAGTCACCGCGGACAATACGCATGATTATCCCCGCTATGGCAATTTTGAAAGTCGAGTGCTGATTTGGGTTGCGAACCAGCAGCATTTGTATTACGGCAGTTTTGTCTTGGCGGTTCCTATCTTCTGTATGGTGATTGAGTTCATCGGCATGGTGACAAAGGATAAGGCCATGGCGAAGAAATACGACCAGCTGGCCTATGATTTTATCAGAATCAGTCTGACCGCCTATTCGTTGACGGCAATCCTTGGGGGCATTCTCCTTTTCACCTTTCTCACGCTCTATCCCACATTTTTCAGTTATCTCTCAGGGATTTTTCGTCCTGTCATGCACATCTACGCTCTGCTGTTCGTCGCCGAAAGCGGAACGTTGTATATCTACTACTATGGATGGGACAGGATGAGGGAAGGCGTCCTGAAGTGGGTGCATCTCAGTATCGCCGTGGTCTTGAATGTCATTGGAACCGTGCTGATGTTTTTAGCGAATTCGTGGATCGCCTTCATGATGTCACCGGCAGGAGTGGATGAACAGGGACGGTATCTCGGGAACATTTGGCATGCGATTCATAGCGCGTTGTGGAATCCGCTGAATGTTCATCGAATTCTAGGAAATATGGCATTCGGAGGCAGCGTCGTTGCCGCCTACGCGGCCTATCGGTTTTTATCCGCGAAAACCGATGAAGAACGTGCCCATTACGATTGGATGGGATACGTCGCGATGTTTATCGCAGTCATTTTCCTCATTCCATTGCCGTTTGCGGGCTATTGGCTCATGCGGGAGGTGTATGCGTATCGCCAGCAAATGGGAATTACCCTGATGGGAGGCCTCCTCGCTTGGTTGTTTATTATTCAGGCCACCATGATCGGTGCCCTTTTTCTGAGTACAAGTTATTACTTGTGGCAATGCTTTGGCCGGATGCCGGGTGCGGAACGATTCCAACGGTATATTAAATATCTGGTGTTTATTGCGGTCGTGGGCCTCCTGGTATTTATCACGCCCCATACCATTGTGATGACCCCGGCTGAGTTAAAAGCCATGGGAGGTCAACAGCATCCCGTTTTAGGGAACTATGGGGTGATGTCGGCCAAAAATGGCGGAATCAATATGCTCATCATTGTGACGATTGTGAGTTTCATTTGGTATCAGCGCGGCAATTTGATTCCGGCAGTGAAATGGAAAAAATTCGGCAATATTTTCATGACCTGTTTTTTCGTGGTCGGCAGTCTCAATATTATTTGGTTAGCCATCTATGGTTATTTCATTCCGGCAAACGTGCGGATTGGTCTATCGGTACCCCAGGTGGCTACCACGATGTCGTGCCTCCTGTTAATGATGCCGATGAATCTGGCCATGCTGAAAAATGCCAAGGTGGCGGGCCCCATTCAATGGGGCAAAATGCCGGCGAGATCGCAATATGCTCTGATCGCCCTGGCCACGGAATTTACCTGGATGATGGCCTTGATGGGATACATCCGTTCATCAGTCCGTCTCTTCTGGCATGTCAACGAGGTGATGCGGGATAACTCGCCCTGGGCCTATACGCACACCATCGGGTTTGCCGCGAATATGATCTCCTTCAATGTTCTGCTGTTCTGGTCGACCATTTTATTTGTGTTCTGGCTGGCGGCATTTGCCGGTAAAAAATCGCCGGTACCGGAGACGCCGAAGGTACCAGAGTCACCGGCTGTGCCGCAGTTCACCCCACAACCGGCCAGTCGTTCCTGATGTATTTCCTGGGGAAGCTAGGGATGAATGAATCAGGGATTCATGAAGTCAGCGTGAGGACAGGGGCGAAAGGCACGGTCACTCATGTAAGTGAAGCGGATGATGGAGTGATTGAACAGAGAGGGGGAAAGAGATGATGGAATTTTGGGTTGCAAATCCTCTGATTGAAATGATCTTCGGGATAGTCAGCTTCGTGGGAGTCTTAGTGTTGGGATGGGCAAATCTTATGGTCGATCCCCCAAAAACCGCGGTAGTGATACCTGCCGAATTGAATGTCTGGGAAAGACATCGGTTGAGGCAGTCTCAAAGAAAGGAGGAGTAAAGGGTTTGTGTCGTGAGCCGGAACTGTCAACCTTAGTATGGAGGAGCGTTTGATGTTGGTCACAAAAAGACAATTTTTAAAAATTACAGCAGGCACTGTGGCAGCTGTGGCGTTGGCGGATAATGCGCTGGCGTTGACGGCATTACAACCGGTTGTGGAGGTGGGCAATCCATTGGGTGAATACCCGGATCGCTCCTGGGAGAGGGTTTATCACGATCAATACCGGTATGACAGTTCCTTTACCTGGTGTTGTTCTCCGAATGACACGCATGCCTGTCGTATCCGGGCGTTTGTCCGGAACGGGGTCGTCATGCGCGTAGAGCAAAACTACGATCATCAAACCTATGAGGATATGTACGGGAATCGGGGGACCTTTGCCCATAATCCCCGGATGTGTTTGAAGGGGTATACCTACCATCGGCGTGTGTATGGTCCATACCGTTTAAAGGGGCCCTTGATGCGGCGTGGCTGGAAAGCCTGGATGGATGACGGAAGTCCGGAATTAGACCCAACGGTCATGACCAAATATAAATTCAGTGCGCGCTATTTGGATGATATGTTGCGGGTCTCCTGGGATACCGCGTTTACCTATTTGGCCAAGGCCATGATCGTGATCGCCAACCGGTATAGTGGCGAGGCCGGTGCGAGGCGATTACGGGAACAAGGGTATCCTCCGGAAATGATCGAGATGATGAAGGGCTCAGGAGTCCGGAGCATGAAATTTCGTGCTGGTATGCCCGTGTTAGGTGTCATAGGCAAAATGGGTATTACCCGGATGAACGGAGGATGTGGAGCCCTGTTGGATAGTTGGGTGAGAAAGGTCGGACCGGACAGTGCGCAGGGGGGGCGATATTTTAACAATTTGACCTGGCACGGTGATCAGGATCCTTCGCAACCCTTCTGGTCCGGAGCGCAAGCCATCGATTGCGATCTTTCTGACATGAGATTCAGCAAGATGAATACAAGCTGGGGAAAAAATTTCGTCGAAAACAAGATGCCGGAAGCCCATTGGAAACTGGAGTCCATTGAACGGGGTGGTCGAGTAGTGGTCATTACCCCGGAATACAATCCAACGGCACAACGGGCCGATTATTGGATGCCGGTCCGCCCCGAGACAGATGGAGCGTTATTCCTCGGGGCCTGCAAAATAATTTTAGACGATGGACTTCAGGACAACGATTTCATTCGATCCAGCACGGATTTTCCCTTGTTGATTCGCACGGACACCCTGCAATATTTGGATCCGCGTGATGTCATTAAAGATTATGCCTTCCCGGATTTTTCCAAATCTTACTCCGGCAAAGTGCAAGGGCTTTCGCCTTCGCAGATTGCTCGTCTTGGAGGGTTTATGGTGTGGGATCTCAATCAGGACAAGGCGGTCCCGCTTCATCGAGAACTGGTGGGTTGGCATTTCAAGAAGAGCGGCATTGACCCGGCGTTGACGGGATCGTTCAGGGTGAAATTGCTGAGTGGGAGGGAGGCGGATGTCATGCCTCTTTTCCAGATGTATCAAGTCCATCTTCAGGATTACGATCTGGATACGGTCCACCAAATCAATCGATGTCCGAAAGACCTTATTGTTCGATGGGCTCGAGATAACGGGACCATCAAACCGGCCGCCATTCATAATGGAGAAGGCGTCTGCCATTACTTTCATATGACGTCGATGGGGCGTGCAGCCGCCATGGTAATGACTCTGACCGGAAACATGGGGAAATTCGGTTCGGGATGTCATACATGGTCAGGAAACTATAAGGTTGGTGTTTGGGCGGCCACGCCATGGTCCGGGGAAGGCATCGGGATCCACACCGGGGAAAATCCGTTCAAAATCACGACGGATCCGAATGCCCATGGGAAAGAAATTAATTACCGTCCATACTATTACGGCGAAGAGACGACGTACTGGAACCACGGCGATACGGCGTTGATTGTGAATACGCCAAAATATGGTCGTCGGGTGTTTACCGGCAAGACGCATATGCCCACGCCGAGTAAGCTCCGATGGGTGGCGAATGTCAATATTCTCAATAATTCCAAACACCATTATGACATGGTCAAGAATGTGGATCCCCACATCGAAACGATTGTGACTCAGGACATTGAAATGACATCCGATGTGAATCACGCCGATGTGTCCTTTGCGGTAAACGGGTGGATGGAGTTTACCTATCCTGAAATGACCGCCACTGTCTCCAATCCCTGGATGCAGGTTTGGAAAGGCGGTATCCGGCCGTTGTATGACACGCGGAACGATTTGGATACGGTGGCGGGCGTCGCGGCCAAACTTACCGAAATGACCGGTGACGGCCGGTTCCGCGATTACTTCAAATTTGTCTATGACAATCGCGTGGATGTGTATGTTCAACGGTTGTTGGATGCCGGTAGCACTTCCTATGGCTATTCGGCGGACACGATGTTGAAATCGGAAAAGGGCTGGATGGTGATGACCCGGACCTATCCTCGTATTCCATTGTGGGAAGAAACCAACGAATCGAAACCGATGTGGACCCGCAGTGGCCGGCTGGAAACTTACCGGGTGGAGCCGGAGGCTATTGAATATGGGGAAAACTTCATCTCGCATCGGGAGGGAACGGAAGCGACACCTTACCTGCCGAATGCGATCATGTCATCCAATCCGTATATCCGGCCGGATGACTATGGGATTCCGATCACGGCGCAACATCATGACGACAAAACCGTTCGCAACATCAAGTTGCCCTGGGCGGAAATTAAACGGTACGCCAATCCGCTCTGGGAGAAGGGGTATCAGTTCTATTGTGTGACGCCGAAGACCCGGCATCGGGTGCATAGCCAATGGTCGGTGAACGATTGGGTCCAGATGTATGA
The DNA here is from genome assembly GCA_024760505.1 of Nitrospira sp. Classification (GTDB taxonomy): domain Bacteria; phylum Nitrospirota; class Nitrospiria; order Nitrospirales; family UBA8639; genus Nitrospira_E. Next base: position 367,382 of record CP058931.1, on the reverse strand, counting down.
ATCCAACTTTGGCGATGCCTATCGAATGGATAAGCGGACACCGGGGGTGGGTGAGCATCAAATCCATGTCAACCCATCAGCGGCCAAAGATCGTGGGATCAACGACGGGGACTATGTCTACGTCGATGGGAATCCGGTGGACCGGCCGTATCGTGGCTGGAAGCCCAGCGACCCCTATTACAAGGTGGCGCGGTTGATGATCCGGGCGAAGTACAACCCGGCCTTCCCGTACCATGTCACGATGGCCAAGCATGCGCCGTACGTGTCGACGGCAAAGTCGGTGAAGGGGCATGAAACCCGGCCGGACGGACGGGCGATTGCACTGGACACCGGCTATCAATCGAACTTCCGGTATGGGGCGCAACAGTCCTTTACCCGCAGTTGGCTGATGCCGATGCACCAATTGGACTCGTTGCCAGGCAAAATGGCGAATAAATGGAAATTTAAATGGGGTTTTGAAATTGATCATCATGCGGTCAACACGGTACCGAAGGAGTGTCTCATCCGGATTACCAAGGCGGAGGATGGCGGCATCGGCGGACGCGGGCCGTGGGAACCCGTCCGGACCGGGTTCACGCCAGGTCAGGAGAATGAGTTTATGATCAAATGGCTGAAGGGTGATCACATTAAGATCAAAGTGTAGGTGAGCTGGAGGCTGGGGATATTTTTTCTATATTGACGTCTAGAAAGAAATATGATGAATACCTCCCCCCAGCCTCCTTTTTTTGTGATCGTTGGACCTCAATAATTCTTGTAAGCCTTTTATCATGAAAACTGTGAGGGGAAGCAAGATGAACCAGGTAGGACCCGTCGGTGAGCAAACCCTCTGTATTTGTGGTGGATGATGATGAGGTGGTTCGGTTAAATATTGCGAAAAAACTTTCTCGGTTGCATTGCACGGTACGTGCCTTTGAATCGGGAGAGGCCTTGATGGAATTTTTAAGAGATCATAGGGATGAACCTGATGTGATCTTGGTGGATTATAAAATGGGTGGGATGAATGGGGTGGAAACCCTGCATGCTATTCGAAAAATTTCTTCTATTCCAGCCATTATCTTTACCGCGTATGAAGGTTGGATAGATCCACAGGAAATGAAAGAAATTGGGAATTGTGAGGTCATGATCAAAACCGTAGATCTTCACAATCTCAGTCATATGGTGAACGGGGTCATGGCCTTAAGGAATTTTCGAAAAATTGATTGCTGGGTTGATACCGGAGGGTTGGCAACCTGAGCGTTGGCCGGCTCTTCCCGGGCAGCCCCGACATTTTCACTGAAACGGAGGACGACAATGCCTGAAGTGTATAACTGGCAGTTAGGACGAAAGATGCTGTATCCGTATGAGGAGCGGCATCCGAAATGGCAGTTCGCGTTTGTCTTTAACATCAACCGGTGTTTGGCGTGTCAAACCTGCTCGATGGCGGACAAGTCGACGTGGCTGTTCAGCAAAGGGCAGGAATACATGTGGTGGAACAACGTGGAAACGAAGCCATACGGGGGCTATCCGCAGTTCTACGATGTGAAGATCACGCAGTTGATTGAGCAGGTCAATCCGGGCGGGCAGGTGTGGAACGTGCGGGTGGGCCGCAAACACCATGCGCCGTATGGGGTGTTTGAAGGGATGACGATCTTTGACGCGGGCGCCAAGATCGGGCAGGCGGCCATTGGCTACATCCCGACCGACCAGGAATGGCGGTTTGTGAATATTTATGAAGATACGGCCACCTCGATGCGGGCCATCGTGGAAGGGGTGGATAAGACGGGGTTCACGAAAGAAGAGCCGTGGAAAATGCAAGGCAGCAGCTTGCCGGAGCATGAGACGTACTTCTTCTATCTGCAACGCATCTGTAACCACTGTACGTATCCGGGGTGTCTGGCGGCGTGTCCGCGGAAGGCCATCTACAAGCGGCCGGAAGACGGGATTGTGTTGATCGACCAGAACCGGTGCCGGGGGTACAAGAAGTGTGTGGAGCAATGCCCGTTTAAAAAGCCGATGTACCGGGGCACGACGCGGGTGAGTGAGAAGTGTATTGCGTGCTATCCGCGGGTGGAAGGCAAAGACCCCTTAACCGGGGGCGAGCCGATGGAGACGCGGTGTATGGCAGCGTGCGTGGGCAAAATCCGGCTGCAAGGGTTGGTGAAGGTGGGCGATGACGGGCTCTGGGCGGAAGATCGCTGGAATCCGTTGTACTATGCCATCCGGGTGGAACAAGTGGCGTTGCCGTTGTATCCGCAATGGGGCACGGAACCCAACGGATTTTACATCCCACCGCGGCAGGCGCCGCGGGGCTACATCCGGCAGATGTTCGGGCCGGGGGTGGATAATGCGATTGAGAAGTATCTGGTGCCGAGCCGGGAGTTGTTGGCGGTGCTGCAGTTGTGGCGGGCGAGCCAGCAGATCATCTTCCGGTATGACGTGATTCCGGGGCCGAAAGTGTTTGAAACCCAAATCCATGGGCGGAAGTTTGAGATGTACAACGACACGGTGTTGGGCTTCAACAAGTCGGGCAAGGAAGCGGTGCGGCAGCAAGTGGAAGAGCCGATTTACATCCGCCCGGCGGAGCGGGTGAACTGGCTGTAAGTTCCATGGTTATTTATACAGTGGGAGACAACCGGAACCATCAATTTTCGGTGAGGCTGGAGGCCGGCTGGCGATTAAAAAATGCGTGTCAGGGAAAAATCGCCACCCGGTCTCTCCCCTGTTAAGGGGAGAAGCCGGAAAGGGGGAATGTTATGAATTGTCGTCGTTGTGCTGGTCTCATGCATTGGCTAAATATGGGAGATCATCTTAATGATTCAGGACAGTTATGGTCCATGGCTTGGCAGTGCTATAACTGTGGAGAAATTGTCGATTCTTTGATTTTACAAAATCGGGAAAACGAACCCAGGCCCAAAGCGGGCAAGGCCCGTCTTAAAACGTTTTCACCATCCAGACAGATAATGCGGAAAAATGCCCAAACCATAGAAGCCTAACGAAGAACCGCAAGTCCGCTGCTGGAAGAGCACAAAGGGGGGAATACGTTTCACCTCCTTGTGCTCTTCCTCGTTGAATATATGAAAAAATAATAAAAAACTCTTTTTCATCACAAAGGATTCGTTCATCGGGAGTCCAAATTGCAATTCGATAAAAAAGAGCATTTTTGATGAGTAGGAGGAGACCTGGAAATTCAGATAAGGAGGTTTACCATCTGTCGGAGGAAGCATCATGGAGGATGTCAAACCATTGGATGGTTGGGTAAACCGTAGTAATTGCCTATTGCCCTACGTTCTTTATTGGGAGGGGATGTGGCATTTGGAGGCCTACGGTTCTGTTCTTCTCGCAGGGGATTGCACACGCGGTGGTGACCATGTTTGTCATTCCAGTCGGTATGGTAATGGGAGCTGAGATTGGTATGGCTCACTGGAGGTTTTTGAACAAGATTCCTGACATGCCGGGCAACCTGGTCGGAGGGGTGGTCTTCCCCGGCCTGACAATGTTTTGTGCACATGGCTCCGCCACCATAGATCCTCAACAGGTTCAACGCGTCAGCCATAAATATTTTTCTCTATCCGCTCAGCCAAGCGGAAATATCTGTCTGTGAGGCAGAGGAAACCCATGCAGGCCATGTTTGTTAAACGCCTGCGAGGCTGGCACTTTATTCTGTTCAATATCACGCTCGGTCTGGGGCACATTCTCGTGATGTTCAATGCCGGGTCCTATGTTGCGCTGTTGCCCCATGTCGCCGGCGACCTGGAGGGAGTGTTGCCGAGTTTCCTGACCTGGGCTCAGACGGATTTCATGATTGCTCTGGCGCTGGGCATTCCCATTGGTCGCACGCTGTCTGACCGGTACGGCAATACCCGTGTGTTTGTTGTCGCTTTTCTTCTGTATGCCGTGGCTTCGTATATTGGGGCCATCAGTCAGACCCATTGGGAATTTCTGAATGCCAGAATTGTTCAGGGGTTTGCAGGCGGCCTCACGATTTTTCTCTCACAAGCCATGCTCCTCAGAGAGTACCCGGATCGGCTCAGGTCCATGGGATTAGCCATCTGGGGTTTGTTTACCATTACGCCGTTTACCATTGGACTTCCTGTGGGCGGGTGGATCGCGGATGATCTCGGGTGGCGTTATCTGTTTTATATGGATGTGGTCCTCTCCCTGGTTGTCGTCGGCTTCATGGGTGCCTTGCTGTATGGTCGGGGATTCAATCGACAGCGTACCCGGTTCGACTTTGTGGGATTTTTTCTGTTGGCCGTCATTTTGGGTGGCATTCAGAGTCTTCTAAACATGGGGAACGATTTTGACTGGCTTGACTCGCCATTCCTCCGTGGCGTCCTGATCGTCGTCATCGCGGCATTGCCTTGTTTTATCATCTGGGAGTTTGGCGAACGCCATCCTATTCTGGATCTGCGGTTGTTCGCTGATCGGAATTTTACCATCGGGGTCATCTGTTTGGTGGTCGGATTCTTTTCGATCCAGGGATTACTCACACTGCTGATCCTCCAGCTTCAATTGTTAATGGGGTATTCCTCGCTCCTTGCCGGTATGGCGCTCCTTCCCATGGTGTTGTTGGGGGCTCCGATGGTGGCCGTGATGCATGAGCTCTCCAAGCGGGTCGACGTTCGCCTGCTGGCGAGTCTCAATTTTCTTGGATTTGCTTTGACTCTGTACTGGATAGGCCAATACGACGATCCTCACTCATTTGATCAGATTTTCTGGCCTATGCTGCTCGAAGGTCTATTCCTGGGATCATTTTTCACCCCCCTGACTGTGCTCATGCTTCATCGATTGTCTGACGTTCAGGTGATACGTGCAGCGGAAACGGCCAATCTGTTGCGGATTTCCGCCGGAGCGTTCGGAATTACCTACCAGGAGGTTGTGCATTTCCGACGTCTTCCCTTCCATCAGCTTCATTTGGCGAACCATTTTGGGGGAAGGCGGTATGCCTCCTTCGACGTGTTGGGAGGATTCTCTGGCAAGCTAGAGGGCGTCGGGCTCGATTCTTCCATGGTGAATGGCAAACTCCTGGCACTTGTCAGGCAATATGCGGGAATTCTGGCCATGAGCGATGCGTTTCTGCTGGCCAGCTACATGTTTGTGGGATTGGCCGCCCTCGTCTGGTTGGCCTATCCCACTCAACTCCCGTTGTACCCAAGCCGGGAAGAAGAGTTGGAAGAAATGCGGTCCGAAGCACTCCTCGAGGAACCGCTATGAATCATCCCCTCGCATTGAAATGGCACTGGTTTCTTGCGTTCAGTCTGTGCAACCTGCTCCTTTGTGCCGGTTGTGCCTGGATTCCTCCAGGCGAGGAACCGGCCGAATTCTTAGAACCGGATTCCATGGAGGAGACACTTTCCCATGCGACCCATCACGAACCGGAGGATCCAATCCCGCAATGGCCGGAAGATCGTTGGTGGCAAGAGTTCGGGAGTCCTGAACTGGACGAGTTGGTCGACACAGGTCTCAAGAATAACCCCGGTCTCAAGGTTGCCTACGCCCGTCTCCAAGAGGCGCATGCCCTGGTCCGCGTCGAAGGTGCGAGGTTGCTGCCGTTCCTGGAGGCCGATGCCGAACTGACGGCAGAGCGGATTTCCGAACATGGCGTGTTTGCGGCCCTTAATCCTGAGGTGGCGGGGATTGATATTGCGTTGGGCCTCATCAATCCATTGAGTTTTCGATGGGAGTTGGATTTCTGGGGGAAGAATCGCGCCATGATGGAATCCGCGATGAGCAGGGAATTGGCCCATCATGCGGAATGGGCAGAGGTGCGGTTACGGTTAACCACTGCGATCGCGCGGTCGTATTTTCGCAGGGTCGCATTGCGCCAGCAGCTTGAGGTGGTCGAGGCCATGGTGGAACTTCGTCGCGATCTCTTGAATCTGGCGAAGATTCGATTTCGGTCCGGCCTGGATGATGGCAACTCGGTCATGCGGGCCACGGCGGAGTTAGAGGCGGCGAATAAACGCGAAGCCGGTACCCGGGAGCAGTTGGACTTTCAACAATATCTGCTGGTCAGACTAAGCGGTCATGGGCCTGATTGGGGAGAGCATGCGTTCGCTGATAGGGTGATCCTGCCACGGCAAATTCCCTTGCCGCCCGAGTTGCCGATCGGGCTGTTGGCGCACCGTCCGGATCTCGCTGCCGCCAAATATCGAGCCGAGGCTGCAGCCAAGATGATCAAGGTGGCGAAAACTCGCTTTCTTCCCACTATCGATTTGAATGGGTTCGTGGGCTTTAGAGCTCTGACTTTGGCGAGCGGGGCCGGTTCGTTGGGTAATCTTCTGTTTTCATCCTCCAGTCTTGCGTATGGGGGCGGACCTGGTCTGCGGCTTCCCTGGTTCGAAGGCGGTCGTCTTCGTGGAGAACTAGAAGCGCAACGGAGAGAATATGACTCGGCAGTGGAACTCTATAACGATACCTTGCTGGAAGCCATGCGGGAAGTTGCCGACAGTCTGAGTGTCTGGCATGAGACTCGCTCGATGCTTGAGGCACACCGTCGGCTCCTGACGTCGGTGAAAAACGACCGGCACCTTGTTGAAGTCCGCTTTCGCACCGGTCTAGACGATCGCCGTGAGGTGTTACAACAGCATCATGCGGTATTGGATCAGGAGTTCGCCTTGAAGGCCCTGGAAGCCGATCAACTTGTGTCGATGGTGGGTTTGATCGAAGCCCTGGGTGGGGGATACCCCATCGTTCAAGAATCCTCTCAAGCAAGGAAATGAAATCATGGATACCCCTATGGTGAAAATTCGCTCCAAGGAGATTCGTCGCCGACGTAACCGTCGGCTGGCGTTGGTTGGCGGGATTCTCGTTGCGGCGGTATTGGCTTACGGCGGGTACTGGTGGTACTACGCCCGTTTCTGGGTATGGACCGATAATGCCTTTATTGCCGGCAACCTCGTCACGTTGGAGGCTCAGGCAACGGGCATTATCACTCAGGTCCTTGTGGAGGAAACCCAGTATGTAGAAAAAGGAGATCTTCTCATTCGTCTTGATGAACACCAGGCCCAGGCCAAATTGGGCCGGACGCGGGGCTTACTGGGGGGGGAGGTGCGCAGAATCGCGTCATTGTTTGCCCAGAGGCGGCAGATCCAGCAAAAATTTATCTCCAGGATGGCTCGACTCGATTTAGTACGTCACGATGTGGCCCGTTTCCGTGAGGCGCTTCCGAGTGGGGCCATATCTGAGCAAATTCTTCAGAATGCCCTTGATAAGATGCGGGCACTTCAAGCCGAGGTCAGGGAAATCCGTGAGGAATACCAATCCATCACCGCGGAGGTGGGGGGGGTGAATATCATGCAGCATCCGGCTGTAGAAGCCGCCAAGCATGAATTCATCACCGCCTATCTCGAATACACCCGGCAGCGCATTCGGGCGCCGGCTTCGGGCCATGTCGCCAAGCGAAAGGCCCAGGTCGGAGACCAGGTTCATCCTGGTGTTCCATTGATGACGATCGTGCCTCTGGATCATCTGTGGGTGGAAGTAAATTTACGGGAAACCGAAATGGAGCAGGTCCGTCCCGGTCAGTCGGCACTGATAAATGTGGACGTATACGGGAAGCACCACACATACCATGGGATGGTCGAAGGGTTGGTGCCCGGCACTGGCAGTGTATTCGCCTTGTTGCCTCCTGAAAATGCAACCGGCAATTTCATTCATATCGTGGAACGCGTGCCTGTGCGGGTCGCTTTTTTGAAAGAAGAGATCCTGGAGCACCCCGTCCGTCCGGGATTGTCGACCAAAACCTATATCGATGTGAGCGAGCCGGGACGCCCTCTGGACGTCTCGTTGGCAGAGGCTTCCACCCAGGAGTATGAGACGAACATCTATGCCGATGAACTTATCGATGCGGAGTCCTTGGCCCAAGAAATTATCAGAGAGAACCTTGTTTTAAAACGTGATCGACTCGAACCGGCATAGGGGGTGGAGTCATGTCGGTTCAGAAGTCCTATGTATCGGGAGGCAGTCAACTTGAGGGTGAAGGGCAAAACCATTCTCCCTTCGGTCCACAATCTTTCATGTTATATGTGATAAAGGTTTAAGTACCCTCATTCCACTGCTTGCATATTGAAGGCCTTTGTTCTGTCCTCGCCGGTCAACCGGACGAGCGTTGTTCCTCATCCTGAAATTCCTTTCTTCATTCTTAAGAAATCCTCAATCAAGCCTGCTCGTTAATCGTTGAGCATTGCAGCAAAAATGCTTCCCACGAAAGGCGGTGGTGGAATCGTGGTGGACGGCAGCGATATTTCGTGGCATTCCAGCGAATTGATTGTTATTTGCCAAAAGAGGCCACGAAAATAAGGCCAATTTGTAGATGGTGGATGAAGCGTGTGGCGGCTCGCTATTTGCTTAATGGAAAGGAACGAAAAAGTATTGCCATGAATCAAAGAGGAAATGCATTAGAGAAGAGAATGTTATCGCTATAGAAGGGGGTTCTATATTCCCGGAGACGTTAATAACTTAAAAGGGCCATGATCGATTTTTATGAGGAGGGGATGTTTTATGTTGTCAGGGAAGAAGGTGTATGGCGCAGTGACAGGCGTTGTCGCGTGTATAGGGATGGTGCTCATGATGAGTCCCATGGGACATGCGGGAGGGGAGATTCAGGATGGAACGGATTCCCATGCTGGTCATAACGTGGCGGCAGCGTCAGGAAAGACGAATAATTGGGTAGAGAGGTTGAAGGGGCAGACGATCCTGGAGGATTCGATCGAGGGGAATCCTGAACGTGCGGCGAAGGTGGATCGGCAGCATGAACGGTTAATGTCGAAAATGGGACATCAAATGCAGGCCGATTTGAAGTTGATGGAGGGGAGTGGGGCTTATGACACCGCCACGATGCTCCATCAATATGGAGCCGGCCCGGCAGACTATCTTCTGGCTTCGGACAATGAAATTGAACCCGTCTCGGGTCAGCCTGGACTGTGCCCGGCTGGTGTGCCCGAAAAGCATTACGATATTTCGGCCATAGACGTGGAAATCACGTTGAATAGATGGCTCGACTACTATGTCGGTTACATGTATGTCCTCACCGAAAATCTCGAGAAGGTGAGGGAGGAAGAAGCGGCTAATGCCGCGGCCCGTGAGAAGGAAGGTTATGACCCCGGCGCGGTTGAGACCGGTTTGCAGAATAACTGGATTCAGCCATTGGTGATCCGAGGCAATCAAGGTGATTGCGTGAGGTTCACTCTCCGCAATCAGTTGATAACCGGCGAAGGGGTGAGTTTGCAGATCGGGGGATCAAGTATGATGGTGAGCACAACCGGCCAACCGGCGACAACCACGAACCCCGATGCGATCGCGATGGAAGGCCAAGCCGTCGACATGGAGTGGTACATTCCACCGACGATGCAGGAAGGCGGACGGCAGTTTCATAGTTACAGCAATGATCGTGAGTTGACGGTGATGGGCCTGATGGGCACCTTTGTGGTGGAACCAAAGGGTTCGACGTATCTGGATCCGCTTGGCGCAGGGGAACCGACACCGATGACCAGTGGTTGGCAGGCGATCATCAAAAACGGCACCGGTCCGGATTTTCGCGAGTTCGTACTCATTTACCATGAAGTCGGTGATGAAGCCTTTCGTCCGGTCAATAAGCATGGTGACTTTATTCCGCAGCGCGATCCGGTCACTGACGTCTACCGGCCCGTCGCGCGGGCGTTGAACTACCGAAGCGAACCGTTTGGTGTGGACAACATGCAAACGCAGCATGAGTATTTCGGATTTGAGGACGAGTCAATGGCCTACAGCGCCTATACCTTCGGTGATCCGGCCACCACTGTACCGCGCAGTTATTTGGGCGATCCGGCCAAGTTCCGGCTGGTGCATGGGGGATCGGAGGTTTTCCATTCCCATCATCCCCATGGCGGGTCAATTCGCTGGCCCAGGAGTCCCCGTGCGATCGACGAAATGCCCCTGTGGCACACCGCAAAAAACGGACCGGTGAAGTTCCCGGTTGTCCGAACAAAGACGGACCGTGTCGACGTGGAGGTGATCGGGCCGTCCGAGGCCGTTGATCTGGAAACGGAATGTGGATCGGGACTCTGCCAGCAATTGGCCGGGGATTTTCTGTTTCACTGTCACGTGGCGCATCACTATATCGCCGGTATGTGGGGCTATTGGCGGGTTTACAATACCATCCAGCAGGGAGAAGTTCACAACGATACGATGCCGGACCTTCGCGAATTGCCGGACCGCAAGGGACGGATCAAGGCCGGTGTCACTTCGGACCAGCTTATCGACAAGAAAGTCGATTGGTTCGGCAAAGAGTTTAAAATTATCGAGAAGGGGACAACGGATTGGAAAGCCAATCCGGCTGTCGTCACGGTGAAGGACTGGGTGGAAATGCAGTTGCCCCCTCAGGGCAGGCCCGGTCACAAAGATGATGAGAGAGAGCAGATCCTCTCCTATGATGCGACGGTATTGGACTGGATTTGGAACGGAAACCGGGCGATGACCGAACGGGAAAACACGATCCCCAATCCACGATACCAATCTCCGGCTCCCGGCGAACGCTTGCCGATTCTGTTCGAGCCCACCACCGGTAAGATCGCATGGCCACACTTGAGGCCGCATTTCGGAAAACGGGTTCCATTCTCTCAAAATCACAATCCTTCTCCATGGCTCGAAATGATCCATTTAGACGAGGATGGTCAGATGAGTTCCTATCCGGCAAAGCCTGGAGAAAACGGACGATGGAGCCTGTGCCCAGCCAATGCCGGCTCTAAGAAGTTTAACGTGCATTTCATCAAGACCCCCATGATGGTGGCAGACAAACAAGGTGATGAACCGGCAATCATCGATCCGGATGGGACGATTTATGTTCTGCATGAAGAGGAGGAAGAGGTTCGAAAAAATAATGATAAGAGACATCCGCTGGTCGTGAGGTCTAACGTGTACGACTGTGTTGACTGGATGCTGACAAACGAATGGGTTGATGACGACAATTTCAACATGCATGCGTCGAAGATCAACACCCATTGGCATTTCATGCAGTTCGACAATCAATCGTCGGATGGTGTGATTACCGGTTTTTCGTATGAGCAATCGGTGCGACCGTTTACGATGATGGAGAAGACGACTGACAAGGGCCTGCCACTACCGATGAATACGGTCTTCACGAAGCCGGGCAAGAAAGGTGATCTAACCATTACGGTAAAAAATGCCGCGCAATATCATCCGAAGACCGAGATTCTGATCGGTGCCGATAACGTGAAAGACAACGAGATCGGGCGCATTAAAGCCATAGATGGGAATCAGATCACCCTGTATCGGCCGTTAGAGCATGATCATCCGGTGGATGACATTGTCACCGTGGAATTCGTACGACAACGATTCTGGGCGGATGCGGATGTGGGTACCGTGTTCTGGCATGACCATGCGGTTGGCCGTGTAACTTGGGGACACGGAGGGTTCGGGACGATGATTGTTGAACCCTGGGGCTCAACCTATCACGATCCCAAAACGGGCGAACCGATCCGAAGTGGACCGGTTGCGGATATCCATACGGTTGAACCGGTAGGGTATGGAGTGAACGGGAGCTTCCGTGAACTGATGGTGCAGTTGAACGACAGTGTGCCGCATTCCGTCAACATCGTCACTGCAGGGAATCCTCCGGGCCAGCCGATTGAGGTCGCGCTGGAAGCGGGAAAGACGATCTCATTTCCCATGCCTGAACATATTCCCATGACACCGATGCCGTTCCTCAACGGGGGAACCCACACCACCGGTGGCAGTTTTAACTTCCGGGCCGAACCGGTCGCGGCTAGACTCAAGGCAAATCCGGATTTCTCGAACATCTTTAATAGCCATGTTCATGGGGATCCCTATACGCCGATGGTCAGGGCGTATCTCGGCGATACGGTCGTGTTCCGGTTGCTGGAGACCATGACAAACGAATCAATGGTGTGGACGTTGTCAGGGCATACCTTTCTGACCGAGCGGTATGCCGGTGATGCCAACCGGAAAAATTCCATCCACATTGGTATCGCAGAGCGATACGATCTCGTGGTTCCGCAGGCAGGCGGGCCTCGGCTCCAGCCTGGTGACTACATCCATTTTAACGGACGTTCTTCAAAGTTCTCGGAAGGAGCCTGGGGTATTCTGCGGGTATTGGATAAAGAGGTGCCTGATCTTCAAAAGCTGCCGGCCGGGTATTCCGGTCGTAATGAAATTCCAGAGCCTGGTCCGGTCTGTCCCGCCGGGGCTCCGGTGAAATCATTTAATGTTGTGGCGATGGATTTTCCTTCCATGAATTTCAACACGAAGGCACCCGAAGCCGTAGAGGTCGATTTCGAAAGGAACATTCTGCTCCAGAATCCGGAGGGAAAAATATATGTGCTCGAAGAAGATGTCGCAAAGACGACCAGTGGTATTCAACCTATGCCGCTGACTCTGAGAGCCAATGTGGGCGACTGTCTCAAGATTCACCTGACGAATCAAATGAAGGGAAGCCGCGCCTCGTTCTCCGCGCTTTCCCTCGCCTTCGATCCTAAGGATTCGTTGGGAGCCAACGTCGGACAGAACCCCGGCGATCAGACGGTTGCACCTGGGGAGAGTCGGACGTACACCTATTACGCGGATCCGTTTTTAGGGGAGATTGCTTCGTTGGTTTGGGATTGGGGCAATGTCATGCACAATCCACGGAATGGGCTCTACGGCGCCATCATCATTGGGCCGAAAGGCGCGACGTATCGGGATCCGAAAACAGGTGCGGATATATCCAATAAAAATAGTTGGATTGCCGACGTGATCGTGGACAGAACGGTGACCGGATATGAAAACCGACCTAATTATCGGGACGCGGCCTTGTTCTTCCAGGACGAGGACAACATTATCGGTACGAGCTTTATGCCTTACGTGCAGAACGTGGCCGGTTTGGTCGGGGTGAATTATCGAGCGGAACCCTATTTATTCCGGGAAGAGCAGGGTTGTACGTTGGACAGGATATTCCAGCCCTGCTCAGAGGAACACCCGGAAGACCCCGTCACGCCGATCATCGAGGCCCATGCCGGTGACCCCGTTCGCATCCATGTTTTCGGCGCCAGCAGTGAGCAGAACGGGATGTTTAGTGTGGAGAGTCATGAATGGCCGATCGAACCATTCATGCGAGGAGCCGATCAAATCAACGTCGTGGAGTTTTCGGGGTCAGAAGCGTTGGATGCCTTCATTCCGGCCGCAGGTGGGCCATATCAACGCACAGGGGATTACGTCTGGAGCAACCAGCGGTTGCCCTATTCCCAATCAGGGCAATGGGGATATTTGCGCGTCCTACCAGGGAGTGATCAACGAATCCTGTCATTGGATGGAAGGGCTTCTGGCGTTAAGGAAGCCAAGTTGCCACACGAGCAAGTGGTCCATATTAAACCCGTCGAACTGAAATGAGCCGGCATTATGTTTAGTTGACGGGTTTGGGAACGGGGAAGCCGATACACGGCTTCCCCGTGCTGGTCACACAACCCCATAAGACAAGATGGTGAAAAACATTTGGAATTTTATGCTGGTGGAGGAATAAATGAAGAGCACGGTGGTACAGATGATTGGGGTGACGTTGGGCGTCCTGGGAATGTGGGCCATCCCGGTTTGGGCCTATGAAGAAAGTCAGGTCAAACAAGGAGGAACGATCCGTGGGCAAGTGACTTTAGCTGGAGGGATGCCTAAAGTCATGGCCTTTAATTTGGTCACGATTCCTGATCCGGTTTTTTGTGGGCGAATTTCAACCGGAACTGGATGGCGTATTGTTGAAGATTTCATACTTGGAACCCAGGGCTCGCTGAAGGACGCGATTGTGATGCTCAAGGGTATTGAAAAAGGCAAAGCGTTTGAGTTGCCAGAAGTGACTATCGAAGCGAAGGATTGTGACTTTCTCCCATTTGTCAATGTTTTGAGGGATCAGGATGAGCTGACGGTCATTAATATGGATCCAGTTGAACATGATATCCAGGGATACGAAACGGCTCGTGATCGTGGGGCAAGGGTCTTGTTTAATCGCCCTCTTCCAATGAATCCATTTCATAAAGTATTGGATTTGATGAACAGACATGATCATTTACCCGGCAAGCCAATGATCGAAAAAATTCATTTGCAAAAGGATCGGAATATATTTGTGATGCAATGCGGGTTTCATCCCTATATGTTTTCTTGGGGGGTGGTGGTGGACAATCCCTATTATGCGATTACAACCGAGGATGGCCGGTTTGAGATATCCGACATTCCACCAGGAACCTATACGTTATCGGTCTGGCATGCCGGAATGAAGAAATACCTCAACCGTGAGGTGACTATTGAACCGAATGGGACAATTTCTGTGAATTTCGAATATCACTCACCCGTGGGTCGCCGCAGTGTTCATGAAATTCAAGAAAACCCCCATTTTGGATTGGGCCTATTGGGGGAAGAAGTCATTATCCCTTCACTTCGTCTCCAACATCCCTCATAACAAGCACCATGAAGTGGTCACCATAGAGGTTCGAGGGATGTTTCTATTTCTGAGAGTGGGAAGCTTTTTGAGCTGAGTCATTTCCTTCCATCGGTTTCTAGACAGTCGAATTATTGCCAGTCCGCAACTTACCTATGGTGACCCAACTTCCCTGTTAACATTTTAGAGAAGAGATTAAGTATGTTGGAATGCCAACTTTCCCGGTAAGGGACTGTTGAAAAAGTCCGCCAGCGCCGTCCTCTGGACATAAATTGGATTTCTACCCTCTCGCCAGTAGACTGAAACAGCCAGATTGGTAGCATGAAAGTGCACCACGAATCAGAGAGACGATAAAATGTTAATAATCCAGGCTCAAGACATCTCAGTATTGGGCACTACTAATTAGTCCGTTATAGCCCACTAGGAACCTATAGGTTAGCCGTCGGGCTGATTCATTTGATCTTAACCCCTTCGTTTCCCAAAGATGTTCCTGTCATTTAATTCCGAATACCCCCCTTTGTCCTTCAGTCCTACCTCATTTTTTAATACATCAAACCAAGTTTTTTAATACACCAAACCGAAGTCGTATTTTGTGCCGGGTCCCGCTGAAGCGTTTCGATGTGCAAGCACCCAGGCAAGTGAGGTCTGCTTGGAACGGTCAAGTTGCCAGAATTCCAATTTGAGATATATGAACTTTCCATGTTTTGCCAAAAAACAAGACACCTGAAAAGCATACGCAAAAATCCCAGCCATTGAAATTTCGATGCTTCGCGAGCATTACGCGATGTTTTTCGTGGCCTGATTAGTTTTCCATAACCAGCAGTAACTTCAATTAACCTCTCGTTTTCAATGAGTTAGGAAAATTTTTTAGAGCACAATTGTTTGGACTAAAGATTGCTATTCAAGGGAGAGGAGGAATGTGGTGACACTGGTGACCGGTGCTCGTTCACCGTTGGTTGAATCGGGATGGTAAGAAAGGAGGTGCAAGCAGGTCTGGGTTGAAGTCCAATTACGGAAATCTTTAATTAATTATGGCTATCCGTAATGTTTTTTTTAAAAAAAAAGGAGGTCTTTTAATGTTTCTTTCTAGACGTCAATTCTTGAAAGTTTCTGCGGGGACTGTGGCGGCAGTCGCACTTGCCGATAAGGCTCTGGCCTTAACCGCCTTGCAGCCAGTCATTGAAGTGGGTAACCCCCTTGGTGAATATCCTGACCGTTCATGGGAGCGGGTCTACCACGATCAATATCGCTATGACAGTTCGTTTACCTGGTGCTGTTCCCCCAACGATACCCATGCCTGCCGCATTCGGGCGTTTGTGCGGAACGGGGTCGTGATGCGGGTTGAGCAAAATTATGACCATCAAACATATGAAGATCTCTATGGCAACCGTGGGACGTTCGCACACAACCCCCGAATGTGTTTGAAGGGGTTTACGATGCATCGTCGGGTGTATGGTCCATACCGTTTAAAGGGGCCCTTGATGCGTCGAGGGTGGAAACAATGGATGGATGACGGGAGTCCGGAGTTTACTCCTGCTATTCAGACGAAATACAAGTTTAATGCGCGGTATTTGGACGACATGTTGCGGGTGTCCTGGGATACGGCGTTTACCTATTTGGCTAAGGCTATGATCGTCATCGCCAACCGGTATAGCGGAGAATATGGGGCGCGCAAGCTGCGTGAGCAAGGCTATCCACCGGAGATGATTGAAATGATGAAAGGTTCCGGAGTCCGGGCATTTAAATTCCGGGCCGGCATGCCTGTTTTGGGGATCATTGGGAAAATGGGCATTACGCGGATGAATGGTGGCTGCGGTGCCTTGTTGGATAGTTGGGTGAGAAAAGTTGGGCCTGAAAATGCTCAAGGAGGGCGATACTGGAATAACTATACCTGGCACGGCGACCAGGATCCTTCCCAGCCCTGGTGGAATGGAACTCAAAATTGCGATATAGATTTGAGTGATATGCGGTTCTGTAAATTCAACACCAGTTGGGGTAAAAACTTCGTCGAAAATAAAATGCCGGAAGCCCACTGGAAACTTGAGTCTATTGAGCGTGGTGCTCGAATTGCGGTCATTACCCCGGAATACAATCCGACGGCCTATCGAGCCGACTACTGGATTCCCATTCGTCCCGAGTCAGATGGGTCCTTCTTTTTAGGGGCGTGCAAAATGATCGTGGATGAGGGTTTGTTCGATGCGGATTTCGTGCGGGCCAACACTGATATGCCACTGCTGGTTCGTACCGATACCCTTCAATATTTAGATCCGCGTGATGTCATTAAAGATTACCAGTTTCCTGATTTTTCCAATACCTATTCCGGCAAAGTGCAGACCCTGAAGCCTGCGGAAATCGCCAGGTTGGGGGGGATCATGGTCTGGGATCTGAATAAAAATCAAGCGGTACCCATTCATCGTGAATTGGTGGGTTGGCATTTCAAGAAGAGTGGCATTGACCCGGCGTTGACGGGGACTCATCGAGTTCGGCTGCTTACCGGCCGGGAAGTGGACGTGATGCCGATTTTCCAAATGTATCAAGTCCATCTGCAAGACTATGATTTGGATACGGTCCATCAAATCTGTCGGTCGCCGAAGGATCTGATCGTTCGGTGGGCGCGAGATATGGGTACGGTCAAGCCGGCCGCCATTCATAACGGAGAGGGTGTGTGCCATTACTTCCACATGACGCAAAACGGTCGTGCGGCGGCATTGACGCTGATTTATTCCGGAAATATGGGAAAATTCGGAAGCGGTTGCCATACCTGGTCTGGAAATTACAAAGCGGGTACGTGGGCGGCCACGCCATGGTCAGGAGCCGGACTTGCTGTGCATACCGGAGAGGATCCGTTCAAGATCACGACGGACCCCAATGCTCATGGAAAAGAAATAAAAACCAGAAGTTACTACTATGGCGAAGAAGTCGGATATTGGAACCACGGCGATACGGCGTTGATTGTGAATACGCCAAAATATGGTCGTCGGGTGTTTACCGGCAAGACGCATATGCCGACGCCGAGTAAATTCCGGTGGGTGGCCAACGTGAATGTGTTGAATAATTCGAAGCACCATTATGACATGGTCAAGAACGTGGATCCGCATAATGAATGTCTCGTGCATCAAGAAGTGGAAATGACCTCGGATGTCAACCATTTTGATGTGTCGTTTGCCGTGAATACCTGGATGGAGTTTACCTATCCTGAGCATACGGCGACGGTGTCGAATCCATGGTTCCAAGTATGGAAGGGCGGCATCCGGCCGTTGTATGACACCCGGAACGATTTGGATACGGTGGCGGGCGTTGCGGCCAAACTCACCGAAATGACCGGTGACGGCCGGTTCCGCGATTACTTCAAATTTGTCTATGACAATCGCGTGGACGTGTACCTCCAACGATTGTTGGATGCCGGTAACTGTTCCTATGGGTATAACGCGGACACGATGTTGAAATCGGAAAAGGGCTGGATGGTGATGACCCGGACCTATCCTCGACATCCATTTTGGGAAGAAACCAACGAATCGAAACCGATGTGGACCCGCAGTGGACGCGTGGAGACCTACCGGGTGGAGCCGGAAGCCATTGAATATGGGGAAAACTTCATTGTGCATCGTGAAGGGCCAGAAGCCACTCCCTATTTGCCGAATGCGATCATGTCATCCAATCCATATATCCGGCCGGATGACTATGGTGTGCCGATCACGGCGCAACATCATGACGACAAAACCGTCCGCAACATCAAGTTGCCCTGGGCGGAAATTAAACGGTACGCCAATCCGCTCTGGGAGAAGGGGTATCAGTTCTATTGCGTGACGCCGAAGACCCGGCATCGGGTGCATAGCCAATGGTCGGTGAACGATTGGGTCCAGATGTATGAATCCAACTTTGGGGATGCCTATCGAATGGATAAGCGGACACCGGGGGTGGGTGAACATCAAATCCATATCAACCCATCAGCGGCCAAAGATCGTGGGATCAACGACGGGGACTATGTCTACGTCGATGGGAATCCGGTGGACCGGCCGTATCGTGGCTGGAAGCCCAGCGACCCCTATTACAAAGTGGCTCGGTTGATGATCCGGGCGAAGTACAACCCGGCCTTCCCGTACCATGTCACAATGGCCAAGCATGCGCCATTTGTGTCAACGGCGAAGTCGGTGAAAGGGCATGAAACCCGGCCGGACGGACGGGCGATTGCGCTGGACACCGGCTATCAATCGAACTTCCGGTATGGGGCGCAACAGTCCTTTACCCGCAGTTGGCTGATGCCGATGCATCAAACCGACTCGTTACCGGGTAAGCATCCGGTTGCCTGGAAATTTAAATGGGGTTTTGCGATTGATCACCATGCGGTCAATACGACGCCAAAGGAATGTCTCATCCGAATCACCAAAGCGGAGGATGGCGGCATTGGCGGACGTGGGCCGTGGGAACCCGTCCGGACCGGGTTCACGCCAGGTCAGGAGAATGAGTTCATGATCAAATGGCTGAAGGGTGATCATATTAAGATCAAAGTGTAGGTGAGCTGGAGGCTGGGGGTTTTTTTTCTTGATTGCCGTCTAGAAAGAAACATTGCGAATACCTCCCCCAGCCTCCCTCTACTTATGTCGCGAATCTTACGGAGATTATCCTTTGGAGGATGCTATGACAGTTGAGATCGACGTAAATCACAACCAATTACCAGGAACTGTCGGTGAGCAAACCCTATGTATTTGTGGTGGATGATGATGAGGTGATTCGCTCAAATATTGCGAAAAAACTTTCTCGATTGCATTGCACGGTACGTGCCTTTGAATCGGGAGAGGCCTTGATGGAATTTTTAAGAGATCATAGGGATGAACCTGATGTGATCTTGGTGGATTATAAAATGGGTGGGATGAATGGGGTGGAAACCGTGCGGGCAGTGAGAAAGGTTTCAACCACTCCTACCGTAATATTTACGGCGTACGAAGGCCTTGTGGACTTGCAGGCCGTGAAGCAACTCGGGCGCTGCGAGGTCCTGCTCAAAACGATAGATCTGAGTGTGTTAGGTTCTATCGTGAATGAAGCGATGGCTGTAAGAAAGATGCGACAGTTAAATTGGGTTGATACCGGGGGGCTGGCAACCTGAGCGTTGGCCGGCTCTTCCCGGGCAGCCCCGACATTTTCACTGAAACGGAGGACGACAATGCCTGAAGTGTATAACTGGCAGTTAGGACGAAAGATGCTGTATCCGTATGAGGAGCGGCATCCGAAATGGCAGTTCGCGTTTGTCTTTAACATCAACCGGTGTTTGGCGTGTCAAACCTGCTCGATGGCGGACAAGTCGACGTGGCTGTTCAGCAAAGGGCAGGAATACATGTGGTGGAACAACGTGGAAACGAAGCCATACGGGGGCTATCCGCAGTTCTACGATGTGAAGATCACGCAGTTGATTGAGCAGGTCAATCCGGGCGGGCAGGTGTGGAACGTGCGGGTGGGCCGCAAACACCATGCGCCGTATGGGGTGTTTGAAGGGATGACGATCTTTGACGCGGGCGCCAAGATCGGGCAGGCGGCCATTGGCTACATCCCGACCGACCAGGAATGGCGGTTTGTGAATATTTATGAAGATACGGCCACCTCGATGCGGGCCATCGTGGAAGGGGTGGATAAGACGGGGTTCACGAAAGAAGAGCCGTGGAAAATGCAAGGCAGCAGCTTGCCGGAGCATGAGACGTACTTCTTCTATCTGCAACGCATCTGTAACCACTGTACGTATCCGGGGTGTCTGGCGGCGTGTCCGCGGAAGGCCATCTACAAGCGGCCGGAAGACGGGATTGTGTTGATCGACCAGAACCGGTGCCGGGGGTACAAGAAGTGTGTGGAGCAATGCCCGTTTAAAAAGCCGATGTACCGGGGCACGACGCGGGTGAGTGAGAAGTGTATTGCG
The DNA here is from genome assembly GCA_024760505.1 of Nitrospira sp. Classification (GTDB taxonomy): domain Bacteria; phylum Nitrospirota; class Nitrospiria; order Nitrospirales; family UBA8639; genus Nitrospira_E. The sequence continues at coordinate 347,082 of CP058931.1, read as the reverse complement.
TGCTATCCGCGGGTGGAAGGCAAAGACCCCTTAACCGGGGGCGAGCCGATGGAGACGCGGTGTATGGCAGCGTGCGTGGGCAAAATCCGGCTGCAAGGGTTGGTGAAGGTGGGCGATGACGGGCTCTGGGCGGAAGATCGCTGGAATCCGTTGTACTATGCCATCCGGGTGGAACAAGTGGCGTTGCCGTTGTATCCGCAATGGGGCACGGAACCCAACGGATTTTACATCCCACCGCGGCAGGCGCCGCGGGGCTACATCCGGCAGATGTTCGGGCCGGGGGTGGATAATGCGATTGAGAAGTATCTGGTGCCGAGCCGGGAGTTGTTGGCGGTGCTGCAGTTGTGGCGGGCGAGCCAGCAGATCATCTTCCGGTATGACGTGATTCCGGGGCCGAAAGTGTTTGAAACCCAAATCCATGGGCGGAAGTTTGAGATGTACAACGACACGGTGTTGGGCTTCAACAAGTCGGGCAAGGAAGCGGTGCGGCAGCAAGTGGAAGAGCCGATTTACATCCGCCCGGCGGAGCGGGTGAACTGGCTGTAAGCAGGTAGCCCAGAGGGGAACCCGAAGAGCAGGGGGCGACATGCGTCGCCCCCTGCTCTTTTTTTTGCGTGTTGGCCTAGTTGACCGGGTCTTGAGGGGACAAGAGGGTCACCGGAAATGATCATCCGGACGGCTAAGGTGCCCCTTTTCCAATGAACAAAACAGGCTTTAGATGGTGGAACCATCATCATTTACTTTTGGGCAAGCCTTGTCGCTATTCTTGTCAATGAAGGAATTTTTCCCGTTTGTTTGAAATTCTGACTTCCGTTCATTGAACTTTTCTAGGGGGAGGCGAGTTGGTATAGTTAGGCCGGAGAGTCAAAGAATCTTGTGAAAGTAGTTTGCTGGGACATTATTAGCTGGATGTTGGCTGAGGAGGCGCGATGTCGCAATTGCCACAATTACAGAGAGAATTGGATTCCGCCAGGTCACGCACTGATAGACTCTTTTCGTTTATGCGTGCCGAGGCCATGTATGAGCGTCCCATTCCTGAGCGGAACCGCTTAATTTTTTATTTGGGACATCTTGAGGCTTTTGACTGGAATCAGATTGGTCGATGGACACTGGGCATGCCGTCCTTTCATGCATCATTTGATCAATTATTCGAAGCCGGTATTGATCCTTCCCTTGGAAGCTTTCCCCTTGACCAACCCTCCGATTGGCCAACGCTCAATGAGGTGTACCGGTATAATGCGCGTGCTCGTGAAGAAGTGGATCGCCTGTTGGCATCTGTTCCAGAATGGATTGTTCATATGGCGATTGAGCATCGTCTGATGCATGCTGAGACCAACGCCTATTTACTGCACCATTTGGATTCGAAGCACAAGACCCCCCCATCCGATTTTTCTCGCGTCTCATCTTTTTCACTCTCAGACGAAACGGCCAAGGATGAGATGATAGAAGTCCCGGAAGGCATTGCGACCTTGGGGATGAAGCCGGACGAGGGGTTTGGCTGGGACAACGAATTCGCCCAACATGAAGTGGCTGTCCCTGGATTTTTAATCAGCCGGTATAAAGTGACGAACCAACAATATTTGCGATTTGTACAGGATGGTGGGGAACCCTCGGCCTTTTGGGTCAAACGAGGGGATGCCTGGTATGTTCGCACAATGTTTCAAGAGATCCCATTACCGAAATCATGGCCGGTGTATGTGACGCATCGGCAGGCGCAAGCGTATGCTAATTGGGTCGGGATGACCCTCCCGACCGAGGCGCAATTTCATCGCGCAGCCTTTGGTACTCCGGCCGGGATTGAACGATCGTTCCCTTGGGGTGATGAGGCGCAAATGTTTCAACACGTGAATGTTGATTCTCAATCCTGGGATCCCGTTCCTGTTATGGCTAAGTCTGCTGAGCACAGTGGTTTTGGAGTGGCTCAGATGGTGGGGAACGGCTGGGAATGGACATCCACTCTTTTCCATCCTTTTCAGGGTTTTTCTCCCCTTCCCACCTACCCCGGCTATTCCGCCAGATTTTTTGACCAGGATCATTATATGGTGAAAGGTGGTGGTCCTCATACCGCGAGCCGGCTCTTGCGCCGGTCTTTTCGAAATTGGTTTCGACAAAGTTATCCTTATGCGCATATCGGGTTTCGTTGTGTGCAATCCTAATGCATGACGTTGAGTCCCCACCGTGTTGCGTTTCGAATTGAACCGGTCTATGCGACAGATCCCACAAAGAGCAGGGTATTGGGGGAATTTCTTCCTTATCTTGATTCTCTGGGGGAATCCAGCCCACGCGAATGACAGTTTGGTGATTTTGCATTCGAGTGAACATCACGGGGTTGCGCTTCCGCTTGATCAAGCCGGGGAGACTAAAATTGGAGGGTTGGCCAGGCGGGCCACAATTGTCGAGGAAGTTCGGTGGGAAGGCGTGCCGGTTTTGTTGGTGGATTCCGGGGATATCCTTATTGGAACGGCTTTGTCTTCCTGGTTTCGCGGTGAACCGGATATTCGGGCGATGAATCTGATCCGCTATGACGTGATGGTAGCTGGCAATCATGATTTTGATTATGGAGTAGACCATCTTCGTACATTGGTCGAGTTGGCCGATTTCCCAATTTTATGCACGAATCTCCAGTCTGAGCGATCCCTCCTGCCTTGCCGGCGCTCGTTTGTCACTCGTCTGGGGAATGTGGTCGTCGGGGTGTTGGGTATTGTCGGGGAAAGTAATTTTCCTGGCACTTTCAACCGGGATGTGGCAAAGGCATTATCGTTGGTGGATCCGATAGACTCTCTTCAAGCGGAGGCCCTGCGGTTACGAACGGAAGGCTATGTTGATCTGATCATTGCCCTCACGCATCAAGATAGTGAGGAAGACTTGAAAATTCTGGAGACCGTTGAGGGGGTGGATGTGCTCATTGGTGGACATACCGAAGGGTTTGACGGATTGTACGCTCCCGGGTTGGCGGAGCCGGTCGAAACCGTGACCCGACCCCGATCGGTGTATGTGAAGACACATCGTCAAGGACGAACAATCGGGCGATTAGATCTGACGATTGCAGATGGATCGGTGGTCCAGGCGCGTTCCTCTAATATTCCAGTGACGGTGGCGGTTCCGGTAGAGCCAAAGGTCCAACAACTTCTGAATGAATATCGCCAGCGGTTTGCCCGGCATGCCACCCAGGTGTTGGGGGAGGCGTCGGTGCGGCTCCAGGGCGATCGACCGGTTATCAGGACTCAAGAAGCCAATTTAGGCAATTTGTTGGCCGATCGTATGCGAAGCACGTTGGGCACGGATATCGCCTTGGTTAATGCCGGACAGATTCGCCGAAGCCTGGAACCCGGTCCGGTAACACTTGGCGATGTGCTGTCGGTACTGCCTTTTGATTCCGCTCTTGTGACCCTGCATGTGACGGGAGCGGTGCTTCGTGAAGTGTTAGAGCATAGTGTGAGCCAATGGCCGAATCATTCTGGCCGGTTCCTCCAGATATCCGGTCTCCAGGTCACGTATCAAGGAAAGGCTTCGGTCGGATCTCGTGTGAGAAGCATCCTGGTTGGAGGTGTGCCGTTAGATAATTCCAAAACCTATACCGTGGCGACGGACGCATTTGTGGCTGACGGCGGGGATGGTTATGACATGTTGACTCACGTCACACACCGAACGGATCATCAAATCCCCCTGAGGGATCTGTTACTGAATGCCTTAGCTGAAGGTCCGCTCTATGCAGAGGCTGATCATCGTATGGTGTTCATGATTGGGAACGAAGAAAAATGAGGTCAATGGCGTTCCTTGCCTTCGCTGAGCGACTTCATGTCTACGCGGTGAAGCGCTTCGCCGTCTAAATGCGCAGGAAGGTCGCTCATTGGCCGTTCTCAAGTTCCGCGTTTACCCTCCTTTTGTCCACATGATTTGGGCGTTGCCTTATTCTTTTTATTTTTATATGGCACTTCGGAAGCCATATTGGGATCAACAGGCAAAATAATCATGATTCATCAGTCATCTGTGTATCTCCCGTCTTAGGAGCTTTTCATAGATTCATGTCTCTTCCTCAAGATGCTCGTGATTCACAAAGATGGTGGGCTGACTTGCTGGCTGTCTGGCAGGATACCAGGCAGATTGTTCTGACGGCTCAGATTGCCGCAATTTATGCGGCGATTCTTATTCCCTTTAAAGCCGGCATTCCCATTGTTCCTGGTTTTGTGGAATTACGCCCGGCGAATGCTATTCCCATTGTCGCATCGCTGTTGTTTGGTCCAGCTGCGGCCTGGGGTGCAGGTATTGGCAATGTCATCGGAGATTGTTTCGGCACCTTGGGGCCGGCAAGTTTCTTTGGATTATTAGGCAATTTTATTTTTGGGTATCTTCCGTATGTATTGTGGGGGCATTTGGGGTGGTTTTCCTCCGGACAGCCGCCTTTGGGAAAATCTTGGCGGCAGATGATGGAATATGGCGTGGTATGTGTGATTGCTTCAGCTGCTTGTGCCGGAATGATTGCGTGGGGAGTGGAGTGGTTGGGGTTGTTACCCTTCGTTATTCTCGCTCCAGCGATCTTTTTTAATAATGTGGTAATGGGCTTGTTTCTCGGTCCTCCATTATTGGGTTTTCTCTACCCGAGGGTGAAACGGTGGCGATTACGGTATGAAGATATTCGAGAATCAGATTCTTCCCATATTCACCTTTCCAAAACCTTGCGGTCACATGAATCGATGGGGAGCGAGAAGGCGAATGACCATCTCGACGACGCTATTGTGGACTGTCGTGGACTTTCCTTCCAATATGCCTCGGGTTCAGCGCCGGTTCTCCGGAATGTTTCCTTTTCTCTGGCTTCTGGGGAACTCGTCGTCCTGTTAGGCAGGAGTGGAAGTGGCAAATCCACAATATGCTATGCCTGTAATGGTCTCATTCCTCACATGATCCCCGGGATTTTCTCCGGAACATTGCGGGTGAAGGGCCGTAAAACCGTGGATGATCCCGTGTGGAAACAGGCCGGACGGGTCGGCCTGGTGTTTCAAGATTTTGATACGCAACTTGTGGCGACGACTGTTGAGGGGGAACTGCTTCACCCATTGGAATATCGTGACCCCCTGCTTTCTTCGGACGAGGTCCGACGGCGGGTGGTTCATGCCCTCAGTCAAATCGGGTTGGGCAATTGTGCCCATCGTGATCCCATGAGGATGTCCGGTGGCCAGAGGCAACGTTTGGTGATGGCTTCTGTGCTCGTGCAGGAACCGGCGCTGTTGGTCTTAGATGAACCCGGTTCAGATTATGATCCGGCAGGGCGAGCACAATTGCGGGAGGTTTTACGTAATCTTCGACAAGACGGGATTACTGTGCTTATGACGGAGCATGATGATGGCTATCTTTTGCAAGCGGATCGGGTACTGGTTTTAGATCAGGAGCAAATTGTCTGGGAGGGAAAACCTGAAGTCTTGTTGCGACAGCCTCGGTTGATGCGGAATTATGGTCTTCGACCCTTCGCCCTGACAGAATGTTTTGAAGAATGGGGCGTGGAACACTTGCCTATTTCTGTCGAAGAAGCCTGGATCCAGGCTGAGGCATTGAATCTTCGTTTGTCTCCCCCGGCATCAGTCCTGGATGACACGCTTCGTTTGGGTCATCTGCCGGAGAGAGAATTAACCATGGCTTTGCCCTTGATTCAGGTTGACGATGTTTCATTCCGGTATGAAGAGCAGATGGTCCTGAATGAGGTGTCATTTACCATCCGTCCAGGAGAATTTCTGGCTTTGCTGGGTCAGAATGGGTCAGGAAAAAGTACGCTTGCACGATTGCTCAATGGCCTGTTGATGCCAACGCATGGCACCATTGTTGTGGACGGCATGGATACCCGCACCACATCGATGAATGAATTGGCGAGGCGCGTCGGATTAGTCTTTCAGAATCCTGATCATCAAATTTTTGCGGATACCGTCTGGGAGGAGGTTGCTTTCAGCGCGAAGAATATGGGTTGCTCAAACGATGAGATTGTCGATCGGGTGCAAGAATCGCTGGCGGCTGTGGGATTGCCCTTTGAGGGCAGCCGGAACTTAGATCCGTTTTCCCTAAGAAAAGGAGAGCGACAGCGGATTGCGGTCGCGTCCGTGTTGGCTACCAGACCGGCTGTGTTGATTGTTGATGAGCCGACGACAGGGCTTGATCCTGAGGAAACTGACCGGATGATGGCGATGATTCGTCGATTGAACCAACAGGGGCATACGATTGTGATGATCACCCATTCGATGGGGCTTGTTGCCGCCTATGCCGGGCGCTGTCTGTTAATTCACAGTGGGAGGATTCTTGCTGATGGGACCCCGCGGGAAGTTTTTGCTGAACCGGGCTTGATCCAATCAGCATCATTAGAGATCCCGGCCATTTCTCGCTTTAGTCAACGATGGGGACAGACCTTGTTATCGGTGGAAGAAGTGAAGGCTTCCTGCAGACCAGGTTTTCCAAAAAACTAAAACTTGTGGCTTATACTTTTCAGATAATGGAGAGCGTGTTTTGGGGTGCGTAAGATTCGTAGGGGCTGGTAACGACCGATGATTGTTTCCTTGTATCTTTCCGGGAAGTCGTGGATGCACCGGTTAGATGGACGCACCAAAGTTCTGACGGTGCTTGGGGTGTTTGGGCTTGCTCTCTGTTTTTCGGATCCGCCCTACTTGCTGGTACTATTTGGATTTGTCATGAGCGGGTTAGCCTTGTCCGGTGCGTGGGCCAATGTGAGGAAAATGTGGATGCTGACGGTTCTCCTCTTTGTCTATAGCGTGGCGCTCTGGCCTTTCTTTGTCGAAGGTGTGACACCTGTGCCCCTCTTGCATGGGCTTGGAGTGACTTGGGAAGGCGTCATGGTTGGCTTAGGCATGGGCTTGCGATTGTTGATTATGCTCTGGGCTGGAATTTGGCTACTTTCGACGATGTCGGTTGAAGAACTCGCGCAAGCCTCTCAGCAATTAGGACTGCCTTCACGGGCAGCGTTTGTCTTCTCACTTGCGTTTCGGTGGGTGGGGATGTTGTTGGGAGCAGGGGCGGGCGTGGTTCAAGCGCAGCGCTCACGTGGATTAGATGTGTCGACGGGCGGAATTCTACAACGCATTCGTAAATATGTGCCTCTGGTGATCCCATTGATTGGGCATGCCCTTCGTCAAACAAATCTTCTGGCCATGTCTTTAGAATCCAAAGGGTTCCATCCCTTAGCGACACGGCATTTGTACGCTGCCGGGAAATTGGGGACCCAAGACTACGCGGTCATGAGTGTGATGCTGATTTTTGTCGGGGTCGGCATTTGGTTGCGATGGCAGGGCGTTGGAACGCTTGATGTGCGATTTTAAGAATTCGAGGTCTGCATCATTCCGCCGGGAATACCCATCTGCTCTTCCCATAGACAAGAACAACAAAGCGAGTCCTCTCATCCATTTTGGGATACGGCAAACGTTGGCTGGATAAGGTTGACCATGGAAAGATTGGTTCCCCCAAAAGCTTTAGGGACAATGCTTTTCTCGTGGAGAGTCAGGTGATAGACCTGAGAAGGAATTGCTGGGAATCGGGTATGCGGTGGTAGGAACGAAACCCCTAAGTTACCATGGGGGTGTGTCGGCAGGACGTTTCTTCTTCAGCGAGTGCGACAAATTTTGATATCTTTTTGATGCAACGGCCACAGCACTGCCGTTTGTCATTGAGTTCGAGGGCGTCCGCAAGCTTTATGGGACAAGTGACACCTGCTTGTCCAAGTTCACGGACATCGGATTCTTTGATACCTTTGCAGATACAGATAAACATAAAAGATCCGTTACTGAATGATTTTCCTTTCGAAAATGATAACCGTTATCAATCTAAAAATATTTTACTCACCAACTGGGTTCATGTCAAGGTCTTGGTGCCTGGCATAAGGTATTGAAATTTATAATTTTATTGCTATTTATGTGATATTGTTTTTCGTTTATCTCTATCGGATCAGTTGTTTTCTCTCACAAAAAAAATCAATTATTTGTATCGGTTATAGGAAATTTTACATGGAATGGGCCAGGTGCCTGATAGAAAAATCAGAAGGTATAGAAATTCGTATTTATATTCAGCCACGAGCGTCAAAAACGGAGATTGTTGGGCTCCATGGGGAAGCCTTGAAGATTCGCGTAGCGTCTCCGCCGGTAGATGGTCAGGCCAATGCGGAATTGTGTCGATTTTTGGCACGACATGTTGGTATTCCGCGCCAATATGTGCAGCTGAAATCCGGGGTTAATTCAAGACAGAAGCGAGTCTTAATTGAAGGGAAAACCTTATCCGACGTAGCAGCAGCCCTGACGGAAAGCCTCTCCTCGAAAAATTCTGAACATCCATGAGGTGCGGGACACCTAAACGCAGGTAGATAGAAGTGGGTGTTGGGAGTATAAAGAGGGAATCTGCAAGATAGTTGGGTGAGTTTACAACCCTTGAAGCCACTTTTATAATGCCCAGCCGTAGTTGTGGTTACAATGCGGTATGGGATTGTGCTGGGTAAGAATCCTTCTTGTATCCATTTAACTCCCTCGGTTATTAATCAATTACATGTCTTCCTTTACCCCAAAAGATGAACTTCATGAGTTATTAGTCGACCGTCTTGATGCGACCACGGCGCATGGTCTCGATGAACAACTCGCGGACCCTCGTCTCCGGGTGCCTGTTCTAGAGTTACTCATTGAATTAAAAGAGATTTCGTCAAAAATACAGGGTGAAGCCATATGGGCCCTAGGTGAGGTGTATCGAAAACGATGTTTAGACTGTGCCATCCCGTGGTTGGATTTAGGGATAACATTCGCTCAGGCCTCTGGTGCACTCGGTCTTCGATATTTCAAAGAAAGCCCTATGATTCTCGGATTTCTGGAAAAAGAGTCGAATCGGGACGAATTGTTGGCCCATGTCTTGGAGTTGGCCGATGGGTCAAATGAGGCCGCTCCACAATGTGCGTATGAATGGTTCAAGGTACTTCCCCAATTGTGCGGGGAGATTGCCCTTCCTGAGATTCGGGAATGGGCTCGACTAGGGATGGAGCTGGCCGAATGGAATTATGTATTAGGAAATGAATTTTTCCGGGAGTGTCCCTCCATCGCTAAAGCTATTCCGTTGGGATCGGCAAAGTCCTGGATTGGGTTTGGCATGAAACTCATGGTTCAAAACAGCCTTGGAAAGCCTGATTACATTGGAACCTTGGAGTTTTTTCGAGCCAGTCCAAGTTTGTTTCTTGAGATCCATGATGAGAATGTCAAGCAAGGGGTCATTGACCTAGGTACGAACCTCGCAGATCATTCTCCCGAACAGGCGGTAGTTTTTTTGGCGAAGGCTCCCGAAGTTTTGGCTAGGGTCTCGACGGTCGTGTGGAAGATTCGAATCTTGAAATTCGGCCTTCTTGTGGCGGATCGGGATCCCGAGGCTACTCTCGCGTATTTTACTCAGGTTCCCGAGGTGGTGGTCTTGACCGGCAAGGAAGACGATTCCGGTGTGTTTGATGCGTGGTTTGGTCAGGGGATGGAGGCCCTTGAGTATAGTGTTGAGGCTGGACGAGCCTTTTTTGCTCTGGAAACGCGGCAGGCCTGTTCAGCCGTAGAGCAGGCAATGAGTGGAGTGTCGCTTCGTCAGGTCGCCAGATCGTTGAAAATGTTTGCCAGGGCGTTGTGTGGAGAGGATGTGGCCATAGAAGGGCTCCCGGAGGGCGGAGGTTCGATCGGTGCCAGTCACATGTCCACGAGTCCTGTCTCCGGAAAAGCTCAGGTGAGCGCGGACGGAAAAACGGTATATCTTCCCCTGGTCATGAGGCGATCAGAGACCCGTGAAGGAAACCGACGATGGTATACGGTCATGGTCGCTCATGAAGTTGGGCACGTGGAATTTGGAACGTATGCGCTCTCGACCGAAGTGTTACAACGTGTGGCTACCCGGGTGCAGACCCGATACCACGAAGAAGTTCCTAGCCCCAATAGAGCCATTCACACCTTGGGAAATCTCTTTCAACGCTACCCTCAACCCGAAATTATCCGGGATTTGTGGGAAATTGTGGAAGATGGACGAATTGACTTTTTGCTCCGTCATGAATACCCAGGATTACAAGAGGATTTGACGTCTTTGACAAAGGAGGCCATGGAGCTTCGCACGCTTTCCCATGGGATGACGGCTCGTGAGATGGTGCTGGACGCATTGTTGTTGCTGTATGCAGGGTTCACCAAGGAGGAATTCACTCGTCCGGGACTTCAAGAGGTGATTGATGAAATCTGGCCGATTGCCCGAACGATCTTACATCCCACCGCGACCGTCGATGAATCTGTTGAACTTGCCGACCGGCTCTACCAGGAATTGGAGCGCCGGATTGGAACTCTGGGAAAGCACAATCAAGAACCTGAACCCTTTTCCAATACTTCCGGGGTTTCTGACTCAGGTGGCCAACCTGAAGCGGCTGAACACTTAGAAGAGGCGTATCAGCCTTTGAGTAACTGGGGATATCGGGGCATTCTCAATCCAGACCACGTCAAAGGAGGGGAAGAGGGGGAACAGGCGTCGAAAGGGCAGACAGGAGGGCAACAGGATCAAGTTGCCACAATGAGGGAAAATGCTGGGGGAGACACACCCAGCAAATTTGAGCGTCGATCTCCTCACCAACCCGATCCTTCGCAAGATCCGAAGAAACCAACCTTTGGTGAATCACCGATGCAGCAGTGGTTTCAACCAACGTTTCGTCCGAGCGATGGACAACAGGGGGCTCGTCTCCGTGAGGGAGAGTATCTGTATGAAGAGTGGGATGGGACGGTCCGTGACTATCGACCCCAATGGTGTCGTGTGATTGAACAGGCAGGGCGTGAAGGGTCACCAGACTTTGTAGATGAAACGTTTCAAACGTATGGCCCGATGGTGCGACTCATCCGCCGGTATTTTGAAGCGATTCGTCCGGAAGCCTTCCGTCGAATGGGGCGCCAATCACATGGGGAGGACATTGATTTGGATGCCTTGGTGAATTGGATGGTTGATCGACGGCATGGAAACGATTCTTCTGATCAGGTGTATGCCACCAGACAAAAACGTGATCGACAGGTTGCGGTGGCATTTCTGGTGGATATGAGCGGGTCGACCGGACGGCAGATCGGAACTCGAGCCCGTCCCGTCATCGACATTGAAAAGGAAGGCTTGCTCCTGCTCTCAGAAGCGTTGTCTGCGATTGGCGATCAATATGCGATATATGGCTTTTCCGGGCAATCCCGGCAATCGGTGGACATTCACGTGTTGAAAGATTTTGACCAGCGACCTGGGGGGCGTGTCGGTTTGAAAATCAGCGGAGTGACCTCCAAACAGCAGAACCGTGATGGTGCGGCGATACGACATGCGACGCATCGATTGAAACAGCAAGCGGCAAAAGTCCGGCTTCTAATCCTGATCAGTGATGGGAAACCCTTAGATGATGACTATGCGGATGAATATTCCCTGGAAGACACCAAAATGGCTCTTCGTGAAGCCCGTCTTCAGGGCGTCCATCCGTTCTGCATTACCATTGATCAAGCTCCAACCGATTATGTGAAACGGATGTATGGGGAGATTGGGTATGTGGTCGTCGATGAAGTCGAATCACTTCCGATGAAATTGCCAAAAATTTATCAACGGCTTACGGCCAGATGAGCGGAGATGGGAGATGTATGACCAGTTTACCTTCACACTCTGATGTGCCACCGTGGCTCTATAAGTTGTTTACCGGCCATCAATACCCCTATGTCCGACGGCAGGCGAAGTTTGACCGGAAAGATCGTCAGGAGGACGGAGAACGGTTCGAGCCAACTCAAGATGATATCCGTGAAAAATTTTGGGAAATCTTTCCTCGCTGTTCGACCAAAATGCTACAGGAGGTCAAGGTCGGGATGATTGTCGCGTTTAAGGAATTAGGAGGGTATGAGGCGGGAACCTACCAGGAGTTTATCGACCATCCGGAAGAGTTTTTGAGTCGGGAATACGGAAAGAAAAAAATCAAAGTCAATTTTTATGATGGGGATAATTTTGTGTGTACGATCAACTTTAAAGTCGCAGGGTGGACGAGCCATGACGATGATTAAACCCGCATGGCTGGGAACCCTTTCAAAGGGATGGGTGGTTTCATGAGCCGTATCAAAGTGACTGTGGTGGGGGCTGGAAATGTGGGGGGGTCCATCGCGCAACGGTTGGCAGAAAAAAATTGGTACGACATTGTGCTGGTCGATATCGTCGAGGGTTTGCCGCAGGGCAAAGCATTGGACCTGGTCGAAGCCGGCCCAATTTGTGCCTACGATTCCGCCGTCACAGGTACGAATCATTATGAGGCGACCAAAGATTCCGACGTTGTGGTGATTACGTCAGGCGTGCCTCGCCGTCCAGGGATGAGCCGGGATGAATTATTGGAAACCAATACCAAAATCGTGTCCACCGTAGTCCGTGAGACGGCCAAACGTTCCCCTGATGCCATTCTCATTATTGTCTCCAACCCTCTTGATGTGATGACCCACGTCGCGCATCGGGTGAGTGGATTTCCAAGGAACCGGGTCATTGGGATGGCGGGGGTGTTGGATTCCGCCCGATTCCGGTCCTTTATTGCGGAAGCCTTGCAGGTCTCGGTCGAAAATATTCATGCGATGGTCCTAGGTGGACATGGCGATTCGATGGTGCCCTTGAATCGGTATACCACGGTGGCGGGGAGGCCAGTGACTGAATGGTTGTCGGCAGAGGCATTAGAGGCCCTGATCACGCGGACTCGCAAGGGAGGAATCGAAATCGTCAATCTACTCAAGACAGGGAGTGCCTACTATGCCCCGGCTGCCTCAGTCGTAGAAATGGTTGAAGCTATCTCTAAAGATCAAAAGAAAATCCTTCCCTGTGCGGCGTTATGCGCCGGGGAATATGGTTTTAACGACCTCTTTCTGGGTGTGCCGGTGAAACTCGGATCAGGCGGAGCGGAAGAGATTATTGAGTATGCGCTCACCCCCGAGGAACACGCGGCTCTGAAGGTTTCAGCTGAAGCCGTTAAGGAATTGTGCAGCCATGTTGATCAGATGATGAAAAAGACCCTCTAGCGTGATGGGATGGCATGATGAACTTGCCCATCTTTTTCCTTCACTAAATAGACGTGCCTTCTGGTCCTCTTGTTACCTTGACGACTTTAGCGACCCGTTCGTATAGTGGGTGGTGCTCGTACGCTGAACCCGCCTTGACGCCTGATTTCCCTTAGGAATATGGAAGGAAATTTGGTTTTTCGAGGAAGGAATTTGTAAAAAAGACCATCGTCCAAATGTTGAGCATAATGGAAAAACGCATGGGGGTCCAAACCATTGATCAAGGGGGCTTCGGTGGATAACGCATTCGCACCTCGGGTGTTGCGGGAGGTAAAGGGTGAACCAGGGGACATAAAGGCGTACCGCCAGCAAGGGGGGTATGAAGCCTGGCTTCAGTGTGTCACGAAAAATGACCCGCAGGCCATAATCGCACAATTGAAAGAGGCCCATCTGCGAGGACGGGGGGGCGCTGGATTTCCTACCGGACTGAAATGGGACAAGGTGGTCAATCATCGCGTTAAAGAGCGATACTTTGTCTGTAATGCCGGAGAGCATGAACCTGGGACGTTCAAAGATCGGTATTTGCTTCGACATCATCCTCACAAACTTCTCGAAGGATGCTTGATTGCGGCGTATACCGTTGGAGCGAAGGCGGCGTATATCTATTTAAATCATGAATTTTCCGAAGAGCGAGCCATCTTTGAACGAGCTAAGGAGCAGGCCACAGAGCAGGGCTTATTGGGAAAGAATTTTCTTGGTACAGGCCTCACCCTGGATATTGAAATTTTTGATGGATATGGCAGTTACGTGGCGGGTGAAGAAACTGCGATGTTGGAATCGATGCAGGGGCGTCCAGCCCAGCCTAAGCAAAAGCCACCTTTTTATCCCACGGAGTTTGGACTGCATGGCAAGCCGACCTTAGTCAATAATGTTGAAACGCTGTCGAATATTCCCCAACTCTTGCGGAACGGACCGGAATGGTTTCGTCAGGTCGGCACCAGTACGACTCCAGGAACGATGTTGTTTTCGCTCAGTGGAGCCGTGAACCGGCCCGGTGTGTATGAACTGCCGTTAGGAACGTCCATCCGACATCTGATTGAGGTCTGTGGGCAGGGCGTGCCGAACGGACATGGTGTCAAAGCCGTGTTCCCCGGTGGACCATCCTTTTCCATGGTGGGGGCGGATCAATTGGAATTACCCATGGATTTTGATTCGCTTAAGAAAGCCGGCACTGGATTGGGGTCTGCCGGCGTCATTATTGTCGATGATGCGACGTGTATGGTGGAGCAAACGCTCAAGTTTTCCGGATTTTTTGAACGGGAAAGTTGTGGGCAATGCCCACCTTGCCGGATTGGTACTCAGGAGTTAGCGATCTTAATGAGAAAAATCGAAGATGGATCAGGCGAAGAGCGCGATCTGGCCAAACTGTTGCAAATTTGTGGATTCGTCAAAGGCACCGGATTTTGTACTCTGGTGACGGGAGCTGCGGTATTGGTACAAAATAGCTTACGCCTGTTTCGTCACGAATTCGAAGACCATATTCGTCTGGGACGATGTCCGTTCAAGCCGGTTCCAGTTGGCGCTAAGTAAGGAGAAGACTCTATGCCTCGCGTTACATTTCTTCATCCAGAAGGGAAGTCTGGCGAAGTTTCTGAAGGCCTTTCCCTCTTAGAAGTCGCGGAGAAGCTCGGGTTCCCATTGAATCATGATTGTGGGGGCAACGCCTCCTGCACGACCTGCCGGGTGGATGTGATTGCGGGCGAAGGGAATCTTTCTGATATCGATTTTGATGAGCAGGATTTGCTCGATCGGGAAGCCCTGACGGAGCCTTACCACCGGTTAGGCTGTCAGGCTCGAGTATTCGGGGATGTGATTGTGCAAGTCCCCGAAGAAAAATGGGGTGAGGCCGAAATTGAACGATCTGCGTGAATTGGCCATTTTCTCCCGAGTAAAGGTAGAGAGTGTGGGTACCCGCCACAGTCGTATTGTTCAGAACATGCCTTGCCATGTGAAAGAATCCTGAGACCGACTGCTATGCCGACTGCATCGTCCATCACCAGAACCTATCGGTTTTGCGCCGCCCATCGTCTGCATACGGATCTATTGCCAGACGATACCAATAAGAAGATTTTTGGAAAATGTAATAACCTGAACGGGCATGGGCATAATTATACGGTTCTTGTGACGGTGGCCGGAGAATTGGATATGGGCACAGGGTTGATCACCAACGTGGACGCCTTGGATCAACTCGTGAAAGACAAGATTGTCGATCGTTTTGATCATCAACATCTCAATTTTGATCCCGCTTTTGCGCAAGTCACGACAACTGGTGAGAATTTAGCGCGTTTGATTTGGGATCTACTGGTTGATCAGATGCCTTCCGGGCGATTGGAAAAAATTGGGGTGATTGAAACCAGAGATAACTTTTTTGAATATATCGGCACTCCCAGAGTGCCCAGCGATTCTTCCAACAGAAACGGGATAAAGGAGAACTAATGCCGACCAAGCCGAAGCGGCCCTCATCCATCAAGCCACGGGCGGTCATTCAAGACAACAGCCAGCCGGTTCGAATGCCCAATCTCGCGAATCTGGAAATCATTGTAAAGCAACTACTGGAAAATTTAGGTGAAAATCCCCAACGGCATGGTTTAACTGATACGCCCAAGCGGGTAGCCAAATCCCTGGCCTTCCTTACCAAAGGCTATCAACAAGATATCGATGAATTGTTGAATGGGGCTCTGTTCCCTATTGAATATGATGAGATGGTCATCGTGCGCGATATCGATTTTTTTAGCCTCTGTGAGCATCACCTTCTGCCGTTTTTTGGAAAATGTCATATCGGATATATTCCCAATAAGCATGTGGTGGGCTTGAGCAAAATCCCACGGGTTGTCGATGCCTTTAGTCGTCGGCTGCAAGTCCAGGAACGGTTGACGGTCCAGATTGCCCACACCCTTCACACGAAGCTCAAGCCGCGTGGGGTGGCTGTTGTCATGGAAGCCCGCCATCTGTGTATGAGTATGCGTGGGGTAGAAAAACAGAATACCGTGGCGGTCACCAGCGAAATGCTCGGGGTGTTTCGCAACCAAGAGCAAACCCGAAACGAATTCCTTAAGCTCATTCGCCAGCGCGGATGCGACGGCGATTGAAATTTTCCCTCCATTTCATTTTTCCCGTTCAACAAGAGCTGATGGCTGAACTTTTCTAGATATTTGATTCTTATAATGGAATCAGGTTTAATGCGACATTATTGATTATTCATAGGTGTTCCCATGGAAGGGCATGTCGCGCAGGAGGCGCCGGTCTCATCCTTATATTTCTTACCGGTTTTGTGTGTGGTCTGGGGCGAGAGAACCTCTTTTTGATTTTCCCTCAATTTCTTTTCTGTTAGGCCCGCCGTTTCTCTATTTCTTAAGTTTCAACCCAACTCCTGTATCGAATATTTTTCTGATTCGTTTGGCCTTGCCGGCAGTACTTATAACCGGTGTGTCGTGAGAAAGCTCCGAAGTGCTTCATTGAACGCGGCGGGTTGTTCGAAGTTCGATAGATGGCCGGCTTCAGGGATGGTGACCAAGATTGAGCCGGTGATCCGTTTGGCCATGTACTGAGACTCTGAGGCCGGGGTAGCGACATCATCTTCGCCCACAATGACCAAAGTCGGGCAGGTGATTGTGGATAACAGGTCTGTTGAATCAGGTCTAGCAGCCATAGCCACCAAATCGACGACAATTCCTCCCGTTGATGTTTGAAGAATCATCTGTCGAACCTGCTCCACAATTTCAGAATGACGCTCAATGGTGGAAGGGGCCAGAAGTTTAGGAAGCATGAGGTCGGCAATGGCTGGTGCGCCATCGCTAAAAGCTACTTGAGCCATCGACCCACGTCCGGCTTTCCCTTCTTCACTATCCGCTTGCGCTCTTGTATCTGCCAAAACCATGGCTTTTACCCGGTCAGCATAATGTCGATAGATTGCAAAGAGGGTATACCCGCCCATCGACAAGCCCACAAACACCGCTTGAGCAATCCCGAGGTGATCGAGCAGGTGGATGACGTCCCTGGCATAATCGTCCAACGAATCGTGCCATGGCACGATGTCGGATTCTCCATGTCCTGCAAGGTCGATGGTGATCACTCGATAGGTGTCCTTTAGCGCATCGACTTGAGGTTGCCACATGGTTTTGGAAAGTGGAAAGGCATGGATGAAGACGAGCGGCGTGCCGTTGCCTTGATCGGAATACCCGACGGTCACTCCATGAATCAGCGCTTTCACCGTTCTCTCCTTTTTTGTCGATGGGAGCCACCTCGATTTTTTTCGAGTGATGTTATCAAAGAGCCATATGCTGATTTGATTTGCGGGCGCATGACCGGTGGTTATAGCATAGTAAGCCTATAGAGGTAATCACGAAATCGGTTAACACAAATGCCTTGGGGGTCAGTGAATTTTCATGGAATTATTTGAGTCACAGTCCCAGGAAGACCTTTTCCCTGTTCAGGATTCTTCCGATATACGCGACGCTCCGTTAGCAGAGAGGATGCGTCCGCTGGATTTTGATGAGTTTGTGGGCCAGGAAGACGTCCTGGCCGAAGGTCAGCCGCTGCGTGTGGCCATTGAACATGATCGTGTGCCCTCACTTATTTTGTGGGGCCCGCCGGGGACGGGAAAGACGACCCTAGCGAGTTTGATTGCCAAGAAAACCCAAGCGACATTCGTCCCGTTTTCAGCGGTGCTTAGTGGCGTGCCGGAGTTGCGCGGATTGCTGAAAACGGCCCAACAACGCCGAAAGGTGTCAGGCCAGCGTACACTTCTTTTTGTGGATGAAATCCATCGATTCAATAAAGCGCAACAGGATGCCTTCCTTCCCTATGTTGAACGGGGAGATATCATACTCATTGGAGCCACCACACAGAATCCTTCCTTTGAAGTGATTGCTCCCTTGTTGTCCCGGTCCATGGTGGTGGTGCTTCAATCCTTAAATGAGGAGGCGTTGAGGCATATCTTGAATCGTGCCCTTTCGGATACAAAACGGGGGCTCGGTTTCTCACGCGTGACCCTTACTCCCGACGCGCAGCGTCTGTTGCTTGGATATGGCAATGGCGATGCCCGGTCGATGTTAACCGGCCTGGAATTTGTCGTTGGCCAATATGCGAAGCCGGGCAAACCTACGACCATTGATCAACTGCACGTTGAGCAAGCCCTGAAGCAGAAGGCCTTACGATATGACCGGGATGGAGAAGAGCACTACAATCTTATTTCGGCCTTTATTAAAAGTATGCGGGATACCGATCCCGACGGGGCGTTGTATTGGCTGGCGCGGATGCTGGAGGGCGGTGAAGATCCCAAATTTATTGCCAGACGCATGATGATTTTTGCGTCGGAAGATATCGGGATGGCCGACCCGCAGGGGCTCTTGATTGCCTCAGCCGTTTTTCATGCGGTGGAGGTCATCGGATTACCCGAGGCACAAATCAACTTGGCCCATGGGGTGACCTATTTAGCCACTGCTCCAAAAAGCAACGCATCGTATATGGGGCTACTGGCAGCGAGGAAAGATGCCAAGGAAAAGGGCAATTTGCCGGTCCCTCTGCATTTGCGTAATGCGTTGACGCCTCTGATGAAGGATCTGGATTATGGCAAAAACTATCGCTATGCCCATGACGATCCAAAGGGCGCCAAAGCCCAAAGACATCTTCCTAAAGAATTAGAAGACCGACAATATTATAAACCAAAGAATTCTTCTTCTCCTTCTGCTGATGACGAAGAAGATATCACCGCTCCCTGGTAATTATGGGGTACCGAATTTAAGAGCCGGGTTTCGGCCCGGTAGCCGAGGTCCTTTTGTTTCGGCAAAAGGACCCAAAACCATGTTGGCCGTGGCGTGGCCCTTCGGGTCCCCTGCGCGGTTCGCCGACACCGGCGGCGCGCAAACTCGCTATGCTCAAACAGTGCGCGCCTTTTTCCCGGAGTCGCCTGCCCTGCTCGGCCACACTACAAGGCCAGGAAAGATGGCGGAAACATAGAAGGAACAGATTAAAACGGATCCACAAATGAGATGACAAAAAACCTTGAAGGTGCAACACTTCCCCGAGAGAACTGGTACATTTTTAGCCATACCCAATAAACATAGGGGTTTGGTAAAGGTTTGATAAGGAAAGAAATTCGGCCGCAGGACACGGCCTGGTTTGTCTGAAAAATGTAACCCAGTACGGTTTTTTATTATATGGGTTCAGCTATTGGGTCAAAACTATCACTGAATTTCGTTATTCCATATTCCAATTTAATATCATTTACGAAAGGTTTTAATGGAAAACTGGGGGGTTCCAACGGGAAGTGTGGCCAAGAAGCTTCGCACAATACTCTACCCCGGTTTAACCGACCACCAAGTAGAAACGATTGTTGTCTGCCTCATGGCTCATCTTCTAATTGAACAAAAACTCAATGGACTTCTCTATCGATGGCTGATCCAAAACGTTCCGGCTCTTGCCGAAGGTGAGGATCAATTAAAAGCCGAAGAAGCGCTTTGGGACAAAATTGTTGGTATGCGCTTTTCAACGAAATTTTTGCCCGTAGCGACTTTTTTTGATGAGCGCTTTCCCGAAGAAAAGAAAATCATTTGGAAAATCAATGACCTCCGAAACCACATATTCCATGGGCGGTCCATTGAAGAAGCGCAATTTGAGGGTCAACCGATCACGGAAGAAAGGACCGTGGAAAGGATTTTCCTCGCCGCGCAAGACGTTTCAATGCGGTTCGGAAGATTTGAAGAAGTGCTCGATAGCCTACAACCATTTGATGAGCCCTGGAAAAACAGCCTTATTGAATTTGGCAAGTCGCTTTTTTGATATGTAGCCATAGCTTCTATTGGCGGCAGGTTAAATGCTTCTAGACCTTCACACTGGCAGACCAAGGCAAAATGTTAACCAAACCCAGTAGTGTTTACTTGCGTCACGTTAAATTCCCTTAATATGCTTGAAATGGAAGGGGAATCAGCATCGGTTCGCCACGGTTCCCCATGATACACCAGAGCATGTTAAGAGCAAGAAGCCCTGGGGTGTGGTTCGCTTGTTTGCTTTTCTGATAGAAAAACTGGAATGTTGGAAATTAGGAAATTTGGGATTGTTGTTTTTCGAGTTGGGCTCCGAGGTCGCCCCATTTGTGGGTGAGGCGATCGAGGTCGCGTCCCCATTGTTCGCGTTCGTGATGGAGAGAATTCCAGCGGGAGTAGTCTTGGTAGGTGGCCGGGTCGGCGAGTTCCACGTCTCGAGCTTTGATCTGTTCTTCGAGCTGACCAATTTCTTTTTCCAGGGTGGCGACTTGCTTCTCCAAACGGGCGATACTTTTTGAGAGGTCTCGGCGCGATGGAGCGTCAGGAGTGGTGACGGCTGTCTTAGCTGTCCCATTAGTAAGATGTTCGGTAGTGGGTTTCTCTTTGTGGGGCTTCTCTTTTTTCTTTGATTTTTTCTTGTCGGGTGTGGCTTCCGGGGGCGCCTGGTCCTCCAGTTCTTTGGCCCGTTTCCAGCAATAGTATTCGTAGTCGCCGATGTAATCGCGGGCTTGTCCGTCGTCTATTTCCACGACGCGCGTGGCGACCCGCATGAGGAATGTGGGGTCGTGCGAGATAAACACCATGGTTCCCGGGAATTGAAGGAGTGCGTCCGTTAACATATCCACGGATGTGGGATCCAAGTGGTTGGTCGGCTCATCCAAGAGCAAGGTGTTGGCTGGCTCGACTAACATGCGGGCTAAGGCGACTCGATTACGTTCCCCGCCGCTCAAGGCTTTGATGGGTTTTTTCTGATCATCACCGGAGAATAAAAACGCGCCGGCTAATCCTCTTAAAAAATTTCGTTCAGTCATGGGCGCGGCTTCTTCCAGTGAATCCAATATGGAATGTTCAGATTTCAGAATTTCGGCCTGGTGCTGAGCAAAGTAGTGGAGGGTGACCCCGTGACCCAGGGTTCTGGACCCTTTTTCGAATTCCAAGACTCCGGCCAGGATCTTAAGAAGTGTAGATTTTCCTGCCCCGTTTTCTCCGACCAAGGCTACGCGTTGTCCCCGTTCGACGGAAAAATCCAAGCCATCATAGATGATTTTTTCGCCATAGCGTTTCCCGATATCCCGCAATTCAAATACGTCTTTTCCGCTGGCCGGTGGGTCCGGGAACTTAAATCGCAACCGTTTCGTGTCCCGCTGCAATTCGATGCGTTTGACTTTTTCAAGTTGTTTGATGCGGGATTGCACCTGACTGGCTTTGTTGGCCTGGTATCGGAACCGGTCGACGAAGTTTTGGACACGTGCAATTTCTTTGGATTGTCTATTGGCGGCGGCCTCTTCCTGTGCGTCTCGCTCTGCCCGGAGTTTTTGAAACCGCGTATAATTGCCCCGGTATTCCTGCAAGGTATGGTTTCGGACTTCCCAAATATGGGTGACCATGTTGTCTAAAAAGCCAATGTCATGGCTGATGATCAACAGTGTGAAATTTGAAGAGAGTAAAAAGGATTCCAGCCAACGTTGCGTGGGTTTGTCGAGGTGGTTGGTCGGCTCGTCCAGCATGAGGACGTCGGGGGCTGACAGCAACAAGTGGGCTAAGGCCACCCGCATGCGATAGCCACCGGAGAGGGTGTCAATCTTGCGCTCCCAATCCGACTCCTGAAATCCTAATCCGGCAAGAATTCGCTTGGCTTCGTGATCGGGAAATTGATTCCGGTGTGTGGCATCGAGAATGGTATTTCCCGGCAAAGACTCCAGTTCTTGTGGCAGATAGCCAAGGCGAAGAAATGGACGTTGTCGAATCTTTCCGCTTTCTATCTCCTCCTCATTGAGGATCATGCGCATCAGTGAGGTTTTCCCTGACCCATTAGGACCAACGAGTCCCACACGGGTGTTGGGCTTGAGGTGTGCCGAAGCCTCAATGAACAGGGGTTTCGTGGGGTAGCTCTTGGAGATTTGTTCAATATGCAGCATGCGGAAACACCATCCAATATGTGAGATGAAAACTGAGTCAAAACCCCTTTGTCATGGTCAAAAAGACGGAAAGGAGGGATGAATTGGTGGAGCTGGCCGGGATTGAACCGGCGACCTCGTGAATGCCATTCACGCGCGCTCCCAACTGCGCTACAGCCCCACACCGAAAATGATGCTATCACGCGACTACGGTTCGGTCAAGAAAATCAGGGGCCGGAAAGGCAGAACTCCCTCGTTGACAAATTATGCGTTGAGACCTACGATTCACCCTTGAAGCTCTGGCTGACCCGCTGGCCGAGTTTTTTTTTGTCCCGTGCTCTTGTCTTGTGTGTGTGGAGGAAGCTATGGCCGCATTGGTTGTTGTTGGCTCCCAATGGGGAGATGAAGGAAAAGGAAAAATTGTGGACCTTCTGGCCAAGGATGCGGATATCATTGTCCGCTATCAGGGAGGTTCCAATGCCGGCCATACGGTCATTACCAATAAAGGCACCTTTATTTTTCATTTGATTCCTTCGGGTATTCTCTATCGAGGGAAGGTGTGCGCGTTGGGGAATGGGGTTGCCATTGATCCGGCTGGGTTGATCGAGGAGTTGGACCGTTTGACGACCAAGGGGATTCCCGTTGGAAAACGATTTCTTATTAGTAATCGGGCCCATGTCATCATGCCCTATCATAAGGCTATTGATAAGGCCGAAGAGCAGGCGAAAGGGGCTCGGCGAATCGGGACGACGGGCCGAGGCATTGGGCCGGCGTATGTCGATAAAATGGCGCGAGTCGGCATTCGCATGGGAGATTTGCTGAATCCGGATGTGTTGCAACAAAAGATCCGTGAAAATCTAGTGGAAATTAATGCGTTCTTAGAGCGCATTTACAATGTGGATGGTTTCACCGTTGAGAAGGTTTTCAAAGATTATCAAGCCTATGGTGAGCGACTTCGTCCGCATATTACCGATGTAGCGTTGGTCCTGGACCGGGCCTTTGAGCGAGGGAAGCGTGTCTTGTTTGAAGGGGCACAAGGGACCCATTTAGATGTCGATTTTGGGACGTATCCCTACGTCACCTCTTCAAGTTCCTGCTCGGGTGGGGCGTGCACCGGCAGTGGGGTCGGTCCCACTACGATAACGGGAGTCTTAGGTGTCACGAAGGCCTATACGACTCGAGTGGGTGGAGGTCCGTTTCCGACAGAATTGACTGATGAAATGGGTCAGCAACTCATGCAGCGTGGGAATGAATACGGGTCGACGACGGGTCGAGCCCGTCGGTGTGGCTGGTTGGACATGGTGTTATTGCGATATGCCGTTCGAATCAACGGACTCACCTCCTTGGCCATCACAAAGTTGGATGTGCTGGATGGCTGCAAGGAATTGAAAATTTGCACGGGATACCGATATCAGGGAAAACTCCACAAAGAAATGCCAGGTGACCTACAGGTGCTGGCCGGTTGTGAACCGGTGTATGAACGATGGAGTGGGTGGACAACCGACACAACGGGTTTGAAAGGGTATAAGGGACTTCCGCCTGCTGCTAAAAGGTATTTAGCCAGAATTGAGGAATTAACCGGATGTCGAATCGATATGATTTCGACCGGGTCTAAACGTGAAGATACCATTGTTGTGAAGAATCCATTGATTCGGTCCCGGAAGGGCTCATGATTTACACGCTTCTTTGTGTTTTTTTGGCTGTAAGTTTGACAACAATAGAATCCGTTGTTAGCATCGCGACCCGGTGAGCCGCTAGCTCAGTTGGTAGAGCATCGCCCTTTTAAGGCGAGGGTCGTGCGTTCGAGCCGCACGCGGCTCACCATAAATATCAAGAAGTTGTGCATCCTATCCTTCCCCTGCCGTTTGGTCAGTCACGGTTTCATCTGAAATTTGCCCCTTAAATGGGGTCAGCCCTTCCACTGCGCTCCAGAGGTGGGTCGGGCTAAGATGGGCATACCGTGACAACATGGCCGGAGACTTCCAACTCCCCCCAAAGCCATCAAGGTCCGGTCTTTTGTCCCCTGCATGGTCAATCCTGATCTTTCTGGGGTCAAGGATTAGGTTCTTCCAAAGAGGCATGACCCTAAATCAAAAAAGTGAAATGTGTTTATACAAATTTAGTTGTGAATGAAGTCTATATTTTTCCGATTCAATTGAACAAAATAACAGCAATAGCTTAGCTGTTTTGTGATTGAGTATTGGTAAAAGATACGGTGAATATGAATGCGAAACGCTTATGGTATTTATGCACAGTTGCTTAGCCAAAAATTATTCATTTTTCTTCCTATTTTTCAAGACACTTTCAACAAGAAATGCGTATTTCGATTCTCTTTCAGAAGTATTAAATCGTTTTTGAAATCCCTGAACGGATTGGTCCAAAACTATTTGTTTTTGTAATAAAAAATAGAGAATTGCGACGGCGGTGTACGCATGGACCTCTTGTGTCGGGTGAAGTGGGTCTAGAGCAATTGGTCCAATTTTTCGTTTCTGAAAGAGTGAAAATAAATCTAGTAAGTCCAAAACTTCGAAAGAATGCGATTGGAATTCCGAAGTCAGTTTTTCATGTACGGGACGAAGAGAATAGTCCTCAAGATCATTCAATAACGGAAAGATGAGCAACATTGATGGAATTTGATATTCTTTGGCCACAGAATGCAAATAATCTGCTCCCGTCTTAACAGAGGACCAATTTCCTTCCGACTCATGGAGGTGGCTAAAATACTTCACATAGGTCCCGTTATTTAGGGCAACGAATTGAGGGTCATCTTTTTTCCATGATGGGCGGGGTTTTTTCGGTTCCAGTTTCGATCGAATCAAATACTGAATTAATAAAAATGTTCGGGATATACTCAATACATCTTGCCTTTTCATGGACAACTTATTCCAATAATTTTCCCGGGCTTGCGTCATCTCTGCCAGTAAATTTTCCATTTCCAAACTGTATTCTTGTGGGTCGTTCAGGCAATACGCATAAATAATTAGGTCAGGGTTGAACTTAAGTGCGCGCACCTTAACGCTTTCGATAATTTGAGATACGCTATAGCCCGTTACGCCAAAGTTTAAAACCTCAAATGACAGCCCAGGAGAAGAATAGTATTTATTCAAAAGTTCCTCTAATTTTGAGGAAAACGATTGGTCTTGTTGGACACGAAATCCGAAAGCAATTGAATCGCCGATTATGGCTATTCGAAATATGCCTTTTGGCTTATCAAAAGAAATTTCCTTATTCCGCATTCCATGACTATTAATCTTGAATTTCCCATCTTTCGAGTTGGGCTTTAATTCATATCTGAGAATTGGATTTTTGGAAAGTTGGTAATTCTGACGATAGACCGGGCTGATTTCAGGACCAATGTCAAATACGCGGATACTCATTTCGACAACCAGAAACATTAAAAGGGTTGTCATTAGAAAAAGTAATAAATTGATAAAACGGTTTGGACATTTTGAAGAATTTTTTTGGCTATCCTGATCTAGTATGTTGGGCCGATTTCGTAGAGTAGTTAATTGCTGTTTCGGAGACCTCTAATTAAACAAAAGCTGACACTTCTTGGGAGCAATTAAAAATATTTAGCTGAGATGACATGATACTTTCGGAAGACACGATTGGTTTGATTCCCAAATTTTGATGCCATTGATATGATTTTGATCGGTCACCAATGAATTCTGGATGAGGTATTCTATACCGGTTACATTTGGAAATATTCAAGGGGATTGTAATATCGATAACTGTTTGTCACACAGTCCATCTGGATATTCTGCTTGATTTTGGGCACTAAGGTGGCTGTTCTCGTATTGCCGATGACTTGCGTATGCATTTGACCGACACGGTTGACGTTGCTGAAAACTGAGGATTTTCCCCTAGCCCTCTGCCCATGCTTGCCTCTGCAGATGCCTCCGAAAAATAACTTTCATCGATGCCGAACTTGCGGGGGGTAGGAAATGCCCAGTTCAGCTGCAAGGCGATGTTTTCCCTGATTTTCCGGTTAATTCATGCGATGGCGTGGGAGGTTAAGTCCAGAAGATCTGCAGTACTTCGGGTTGTCGCTTCCAGGACAAAAATGCAGAAATCTTTACTGCTGCTTATTGCAAAATTTGCAATGAGTAGTTATTCCCATACAATCAAACCAAGTAATTTTCTTTTCTAGCACAGCCTTTTGTTTTTCTTCGGATACCAAAACGTGTTGCAAGTCGTGCAACATATTTAGTGCTTGTGGGCTAAGCGAGCCAGGTTACCGTTGGCTTGGGACAACACTAAGGCAAAGGCGGCAAAATCCGTGTCGGTCAATGGATGTCCCGTAGAATATCTATCCACCAGGATAACCCCGATAGGCCTGTTGGGCGCGTATAAGGTTCCGGCAAACCCGGGTTGGTCGCCCCAGTATTTTAGAAAGGCGGTTGGCATACCTCCTGATTCCCCTTCTTTGACCAAGGAAGAATATTGAATAGGGTGAAACCTATGGAGCAGTCGATCCCAGAAGTTTCCATGGGAAAGAGGGCAGTGAAACACGGGTTGGATGGTTTCCACATGCGGACCATAACCGATTTTGGCCTGGAGCATATCTTTTCCCGGTACGACCAATGCGAGCCAGACCCGTTCAAATCCATATGAAGCATGGAGAGTTCGGGTGACAAAGGTAAGCAGCGAGGAGGGTTCGGATATTTTCATGGACTGAATGGTGAAATCCAGCAAAGGCCTATCGGAGGCCGGAGAGGGCTGGAGAGAAGGGGATGCTTGTTGCGCCGATGTTGCTGATTCTTTGGAAACAATCCCTTCGGGGTCTAGAACCTGATGGATCGTTTGAGTGAGCCGATGTAAGTGTTGATTGTGAAGAAGTAGTCCATCGGCCTCAGATACGGGAAGAAAGTGCTGTCGGTCAATGTTGATGGCCGAGGCGATTTCTGAGGCTTGGCTAAAGGCTTTGGACACGGTGTGTTCCAATTGGATCATGGAGAGGCCGAATGGGGGAAGAAACTGTTCGATCAGGCCTTGGAGTACCTCTCCCTGTCCGGTAGCCAATGGGTTCAGGAGGCAATAACTCAATTCATTCGCGGCTCGAACAATACCTTCCATGATCTGTTGATCTGCTTCGGGACGGGATTTGGGCCAGACGGGCTTTTTCTCCAATAGCTGAACCAGGGTGTCCGGCAGATTCCAATGCTTGGCCATGGCGGCAGCAATGACATGCAGCGGTCTTCCCAAAAGAGTTAGTTCGGCTTTTGGGATCTTGGCTGGATCCTCCCGGCGTATGACTGCTAGTTGTTCGGCGACGTCGGGTCGACAGAGGGCGAGGATGAGGTCTCCCAGTGAATAGAGCACGGCATTGGTAAATAACGATCCCGTCTCCCCGTAATTGATGGCTTTCCCCAGTTCCTGTGCCTGGGTCCCCGCAACCAGAGCGCGAGCCAGCAGGTGTTTCAGATTGGTGGTATTGGCTCCAAAAGTATCGGCTTGTTCAATTAATTGGGCAGAGACCACCATGGCCCGAATGACGTCAAACCCGATAAGGGCCACAGCATAGGTTGGGGTTTTGACTGGGGTGCGGGTATGATAGGCAGGGCTATTCGCGATTTTAATGACATTGGCCATCATGGCTTGATCACGCATGATGATTTCTCCAATATCGCTGGCATTTGAGCGTTTATCCTGAGTAAGATTTAGGACTTGGATGCAACTTTGCCTGAGGATCGGCAATGTTTCCGGGGCTTCGGCGAGCAGACTTTCTAAAAAGGAAGCAGGGTTCGTGTGCCCGGTGGAGGTGGCGGATTTCATGATGGCACGTCCGGCAGGGTAGAGTGCCAGGCGGTAATTCAAGGACGTGGTAATTTTAAATCATTCCAATGGAATGTGGTAATTGGCTCTCAGGTTAATTCTCGGTAATATTTTCCGAAACATTAAACCGTCCTTACCCTTTGAGGTGAAGGCGGGACTCATTTTTTTGATTGGGTGTTACCTGTATGAGAAATAGAATTTCCTGTTCGGCTCAGGAGCTGAGCCAATTAGATGCTGACATGATTCAATCCGTGGTTGGGGGAACGGTCTTCGAAGAAGGCCATCAATATTTTTCCACCCAACGAGTCAAGATCCTTGATGCGGACCAGACGCAAATCACGGCTGAGGTCCATGGCGTCTATGGCGTGTATACGCAAATCATTAAGTTGCGAGCGGGGACCTTGTCGACCAGGTGTTCCTGTCCATCGACTGAGCAACCTTTTTGTCGCCACTGTGTTGCGGTATTACTGCACCAATTCCATAACGGTTCCTCACTCAAGCCGAGTGCCAAGG
Organism: Nitrospira sp.; assembly: GCA_024760505.1. Classification (GTDB taxonomy): domain Bacteria; phylum Nitrospirota; class Nitrospiria; order Nitrospirales; family UBA8639; genus Nitrospira_E. The sequence goes on along the minus strand of CP058931.1, from coordinate 318,840 downwards.
AAAATCATAAGGACCCGGCTCCTGCTTCCGATCTGCGGGGACGGGCCGAAGCACCCCGTGCGGAGGAATCCGGGGGTGCGGGTGATTTGAATTTTTGGGAAGCCATCCTGTTTATCGATTGGGTACAGAAAGCCGTTGGACTGTTAGGTAAGGAGGCCACCCTACCTCCGGTTCCTGGTTCGCTCGGGGGTGTTGCTCGAGAATGGGTAGGTGTAATAGAAGGCCTTAATTCACAATGCCTGGAAGGAGAGGAAGATCGACTTGATGCCTTGAGGAGTCTGCAATCAGCCGAAGGCATGGTTGATAACCTCACGAAGAAGTTGCATGTTTTAAAGGAGGAAGCCGAGGTGGCTCAAAAGAATTGCAGGGTGTTAGAGGAAAAAGTCAAACAATTGCAAGATTCATTGGCAGAACTCTCTAAGGCCTCCAACTAGGCCAGGTGATTTCCAGCAGGCGTCGTGGGAAATGTGACTTTTAAGTTAAGGCGATGATCAGTGAAACGTGAGGGCAGTCTTCCGACTCTTTCCATATGGGAAAAGAGCCGCCGAATTTTTCAAAAATAGCCAAGGCCATGACGTCAGTAAATCATTCATGCTCGGATCTTTCTGGGCTCTTCCCTCCGGTCAATTGATCCATCTGTTCGCCCCACCATCCCAAGTACATTGTCGGCAATTTGGTTCAGCGCAATGGTCGCTGGGGAAGTGGGAGCCAGTTCTACCACTGGAAGATATTTTAAAATGGATTGTTGCACGTGAATGTCTTCCGGGATATTTCCTAGGATGGAAAGGTCGGTTCCAACATATTGCTTAAGCAGATGTTGTAAGTGCAGGGTATTGATCCTTGATTTGGGAGTCATGCGATTTAAGATAAGGGCCGGTTGAAACATTTTTAAAGCTTCTTGGGCAATCCCCACACTTGATTCGCTCGTTTTTCCAACGGCTTCCAGGACAGCTGTGACACTATGGAACTCTTTGTCCAGAAGGGCGTCCGCCACTGGGTCGCGGGCTAAAAAAGCGGTAAGAACCTTTCGAATGGCGGCAAGTTTAATGAATCGATACAGATCTAGGACCGAAGTCGGGTCAGGAGTGGCCACAGCCAGGTAATAGTCCGCGAGGAGAAAAAAGTCCAGTGCGTGATAACTGGTGCCCGCGCCGACGTCAACTAGAATGATATCTGCATCCAGCTTCTGTACGTGCCGAATAAGGCGTCTTTTTTTGGCATGTTGCAAGTTTGCGGTAATCAGCGTTTCCCCGGTACCAGGAATGAGCTTCAGGGAGGAAAGGCTGGGAATAGGGTGGGCGATCTCATTTAAATCAGTAAGCGTGTTTGTCAAAAAATCTGTGAGAGTGGATGGAGGATGGAACATCCCGAATAAGATGTGGAGATTAGCTCCCCCAATGTCCATGTCGACCAGCGTGACGCGAAGCCCCTTTTTGGCGAGGAGGAGGCCAAGGTTACTGACGACCATGCTTTTTCCAACTCCGCCCTTACCGGAGGCCACTGAAACTATACAAGGCATCGGTTGAACTCCTCTCTCGTAGATTTCACCTGGAAGCGCGTGCCACCCTACTCAGAAAATAGCTTATCATGGGGCCCGTCTTATGCCCATGGTACGTGACTATGCGGTGGTTAAAGAGATGAAGGATTTCCACTCAGCTAGGGCGTGCTGTCAATCGGGGAAGCTCTTGCCTTTAAAAATGGAAAGTGCTAGGTTATTTTCGAGTAGAGTGGGCGTGAGCCCACTTTTTTTTGGTCTTGGTTTGTGGCCGCTCGTAGTGAGGAATTGTGGTGGCCTTTACGGCTGACAATCTTGAGCAAGTTATTCGCCAAGTTGGCGAACCTATTGCTCGAGCCTTAGGAGTAGATATCTTCGAGGTTCAGTGCACCGGGAGACCCGCCAACCTTTTGGTTCGATTAACTCTTGATAAAAAGGGGGGAGTTGGAATTGAAGATTGTGAACAATTTCATCAATCTCTTCGTCGAACCTGGGAGGTTCTTCACCCAGAGCAAGCCGCGTATCGGTTTGAAGTTTCTTCGCCTGGTCTAGATCGACCGCTCCGAGGTCCAAAAGATTACGAACGAGTGGTGGGCGAACGACTTCGAGTCACTCTAAAAACCTCGATCGACAAGCAATCAGTTGTCTTGGGGCAATTGATTACTGTTACAGACATGGGGATTCATTTGATGGATGACAAAAGCAAGAATCCACAGGAAGTAGTTGTGCCCTGGGAAGATATTGCCAAAGCGAGATTAGAGGTTTCGTTCTAACGTTTTACTGGAAATGCGCACCAACCGCCCATGTCCGTTTGAACCGCTCATCGTGCCTTGCGAGGAATACATATGAAAAGTGAACTCATGTTGGTCATTGATCAAATCGGTCGGGAGAAAGGAATCGATAAGGCCAAAGTCATTTTGGCCTTGGAGTCAGCGCTTCTCACGGCCGCGAAGAAACGGTTTGGGCATGGTGAAAATATTCAAGTCGACATTGATATGGAAACCGGCGAAATTTCTATCGTGAAGAAAAAGACGATTGCCGAGAACGTGCTGGATTCTAAAACAGAGATTTCATTGGAAGATGCCAGGAAAATTGATGATGAAGCTGAAATGGGAGACGAAATTGGCTCACTCATTGATTTGGAAGAATTCGGGCGTATAGCTGCACAGGCCGCGAAGCAGGTCATTTGTCAAAAAGTTCGAGAGGCTGAATGGGAATCGATTGAACGGGAATATTCCAAAAAAGAAGGGGAGCTAGTTCATGGGGTAATTTTGGGCCAAGAGCGTCGAAATTACCTGGTCGACATTGGAAAAACGGAGGCCCTTCTACCCATTCAGGAGCAAATCCCACGGGAAGCCCATAGACGGGGCGATCGAGTGCGGGCTTTGCTGCTGGAAGTTCGACGAACTCCAAAGGACGTACAAGTGATCCTTTCCCGAGCGCATCCTCAATTCGTGGTGAAATTGTTTGGTCTGGAAGTGCCTGAAATTACAGAGAAAATTGTTGAAATAAAAGGGGTAGTACGTGAGCCGGGTGACCGGACGAAGATTTCGGTGGCTTCACGGGATAAGGCGGTTGATCCGGTTGGCGCATGCGTTGGCGTCAAAGGTTCACGTGTTCAGGCCATTGTCCGCGAACTGCATGGCGAAAAAATAGATATCATTCCATGGACAAATGATCCTCGGGTTTTTATCGGTGAAGCCTTGAACCCTGCCTCCATTGAAAAAGTAGGGATTGACGAACAAAAGAAATCTGCCTTGGTGGTGGTGGCCGATTCTCAGCTTTCTTTGGCCATAGGAAAGAATGGGCAAAACGTACGATTGGCAGCCAAATTGACAGGTTGGAAGATTGATATCATTAGCTCCACAGAATACGAAAAGCAAAAGCTTGAACGAGACCAGGAGATTAAAGCCGCTTTGGCTGAAGAGGCTGCTCAAATTACGGAAGAGCCGGCGGCAGACAACGCCAAGGAAATTGAAAGATCCTCGCAGGATGAAATCGTGGAGAATCCAGCGGTGGTACCAACAGAGTCAAGGCAGAGCTCGGGATCGTAAGGATACGGCTTCACAGTAAAGGACGTGCATGAGAGTTCATGAGATAGCCAAAAAAATTGGGATGGAGAGCCGTTTGCTTATTCCTGAATTGGTGCGACTTGGCATTCAGGTTAGTTCCCATAGTAATACCGTGGAAGACAATATGGCCAAATGGGCGATGAATATTATTCTTGGTAAAACTCCTGAAACAACGCCCAAGCCTGGGGAATCATCCGTTTCAGGGCCTGTTGGTGTAAAAAGCTCTGAGGGGGGGCGCCTACTGAAAAAAGAATCGTCGACTTCTGGAAGGCATCGGTCTGAGGCAGTGGCCGAAGAACCTAAAAAAGCCGAAAAAAAGCACATACTGATTAAGAAGAAAAAAACGGAAGAAGAAATCCTGGAAGAGATGGCGGAATTGTCTCCGGTCGCGGAAGGTGAGGGAGAAGAGTCACCGGTCATCCAGGAGGAGTCAGAGTCTCCAGTGGAGGCGGCTTCCGTTTTGACTCAGAGTTCTGGTGTATCGGCCGTAGAATCTCATCAAGAGGTCCCCGCCGTATCGCCCACTGAATCGGAAGGGCTTTCTGGTGTTGTGGCTCCTCCCCCTGTTCTTGAGGAGAAAAGTGTCGCAACCCCTCCCTCTAGTAAATCTCCTGAAAAAGAGAAGAAAGGCGAAGGGAAGCCAGACAAAAAGGCTGCGGTTCTATCGCGAGAAGTTCCCATAGAGGAAAAAGGCAAGAAAATTAAAAAAGTTGCGCGTGTGAAAGACGAAGATCTTTTTGCCGCACGGTTTGAAGATGCTGCGGTCTGGCAAGATCTTCGACCATTACCAACGTTGCGACGTGAGGAACGTACCCGTCAGGTTCAACAGCCTTCGGTGGGTGAAGTCACCAAACCCCGGAAAAAAGTTATGAAGGTCACTGCAGGGATATCCGTGAAAGATTTTGCCGAAGTGATCGGCCAAAAACCCACGGAAATTATTCGGAAATTGATGGATTTAAATATTGCAAAAACCCTCAATCAACCCATGGATTTAGAAGCTGGAGTGCTCATTGCGGAGGGCTATGGCCTCGCAGTTGAAGCGGTGGCTGCAAAGGGAGGGGAAGCCCTCTTGGATGAGGTGCTTGAGGGAGGAGAGCAAGGAAATTTGGAACCTCGCGCGCCTGTGGTGACGGTTATGGGACATGTCGATCATGGAAAAACCTCGTTGTTGGATGCGATTCGGCAGACCCAGGTGACCGACCAAGAGGCCGGAGGGATTACTCAACACATCGGGGCGTCATTTGTGAAAGCTGGTGAACGTGGTGTGACGTTCTTGGATACCCCAGGCCATGAAGCCTTTACGGCCATGAGGGCTCGTGGGGCTCAGGTTACTGATATTGTGGTCCTGGTTGTGGCTGCAGACGATGGGCCGATGCCTCAGACAATTGAAGCTATTAATCATGCGCAAGCGGCCAATGTGCCGATTATTGTGGCCGTGAATAAAATGGACAAACCGGGGGCTAATCCTGATCGGGTTAAGCAAAGTTTAGCTGAGCATGGTTTGCAACCTGAAGCATGGGGAGGCCAAACCATTTTTGTTGAAGTATCGGCAAAGCAAAACAAGGGGTTAGACCAGTTGCTTGATATGTTGTTGCTTCAAGCAGAAATTATGGAATTGAAAGGGGATTCTACCTGTTCCGCTCGAGGGGTTGTCTTGGAAGCGAAATTGGATAAGGGGCGTGGGCCTGTTGCCACGGTGTTAATTCAAGCCGGAACCTTACGAATCGGGGATTCGTTTGTCGTGGGGTCAGTGAGCGGCCGGGTGCGAGGATTAACATCGGACAAAGGTGAACGCTTGAAGGAAGCTGGGCCATCGATACCGATTGAAGTCATCGGCTTATTGGGGGTTCCTGAGGCCGGGGATCAGCTGGTCGTGGTGAAGGATGAACGGGCTGCAAGAGAAATTGCCCAGGCCCGGCAGCAAAAGCAAAAAGATGTAGGCCTCGCATCCACGTCCAGAAGAACCCTTGAGGAGCTTTATGCAGAATCTAAAGATGGAGAAATTAAGGAATTGCCACTACTGATCAAGGCAGATGTGCAAGGATCGGTGGGGGCGTTAGGCGATGCACTTCTGAAGATTTCTACCGACGCGGTAAAGCTGAAGATCATTCATAGTGGAGTCGGGGGCATCAACGAAACTGATGTGTTATTAGCGGCTGCTTCAAAAGCGATTATCATTGGATTTCATGTTCGTCCGGATTCGAAGGCGGCTGCTATTGCGGAACGTGAGGGTGTGGAAATTCGGTTGTACACCATCATTTATAATATTCTTGATGATATTCGTTCGGCTGCAGAGGGGCTCCTGGCTCCAACGATCAAGGAGCGAGTGATGGGACATGCGGAGGTTCGGCAACTATTCTCCGTTCCGAAAATGGGCACCATTGCCGGCTGTTATGTGAATGATGGATTGATATCCCGTTCGAATACCAAAGTGAGAGTTGTTCGTGATCAGGTGATGGTCTATGAAGGAAAAATTGGATCATTGAGGCGGTTTAAGGACGATGCACGGGAAGTTCAGCAGGGCTATGAATGCGGAATTGGAGTTGAGAATTTTAATGATTTAAAAATCGGCGATGTGTTAGAGGCCTACGTATTGGAAGAGGAGGCCACCAAATTATAATGCTGAATGGATAAGGGAATCCTGAATGGGGATGATCGTGGGGTTGTGCACGCTCGAACTCCATATCCCTGATGTCCAATCGTTGAAAGGGAAGCGTCAGGTCCTCTCAAGCTTGATTGCCCGATTGCGAAATCGGTTTAATGTTTCCGTTGCTGAAATTGATGAACAAGACCTTTGGCAAAAAGCCATTTTGGGGGTGGTGTGTGTGGCGAATGACACGGGAAGGGTCAATCAAGTCTTAGACCAAGTCCTCAACTTTATACGATCAAATCCCTCCCTCGAGATTTTACGATCCCAGATTGAAGTCTTGTAAGCTCCCATTATTTTTTCACGTCATGGCAAAAACAAATAGTAGTCGGGCAACACGGGTCGCCGATCAGATCCGGATGGAAGTGGCAGAGATTCTTTCCAGAAAAACGAAAGATCCACGTATCCAATTCGTGACCGTCACAGGTGTGAAGATGACGGCTGATCTCAAAATTGCTCGAATATATGTGACTGCTTTGGATCAAGCCCATTTTGATCAGGTGACGGGTCCTGGTCTAAAAAGCGCAGTAGGGTTTGTTCGAACCGAATTGGGACGACGGTTAAATCTGCGCTATACACCGGAATTAGTCTTTTATCGTGATACGAGTGCAGAGTATGGGAATCGAATCGAAAAGTTATTGGATTCTCTTCACGAGGAATCTGGGGATTCCGGGGAAACTGAGGCATCCTCCTCTCTCCCCAATAAGAGTGAAAGTGTAGAGGGGTAATGGCACCAGTGGGGTCTTGCATCGACCATTCTAACACCGGGAAGGTAGCGCAGGGGATGGCCCTACATGGAGTCCTGAACGTCAATAAGCCTGATGGATGGACGTCGCATGATGTGGTGCAACGCCTCAGGTCGGGTTTGGGTATTCAGAAAGTCGGACACGCCGGGACCTTGGATCCCCATGCGACAGGTGTATTGCCGGTCTTAATTGGAAAAGGAACCAAAATTGCCCAGTATCTATTGGGATGGGAAAAAGAATATGGCGCCGTGCTTCAATTGGGCCAACGGACCGATACGCAAGATGCTTGGGGTACGGTCTTAGAAGAATCTCCAGTGGAATCTCTGACGGAGGACCGTATCCGGTCAGTGTTTGCGACCTTTCAAGGGTCTATCCAGCAAGTGCCACCCATGTACTCGGCGGTGAAAATCGGGGGGCAACCCTTGTATAAAAAAGCCAGGAGAGGGGAAACGGTTGACCGACCGTCAAAAACCGTGGTGATCCATGATTTAGAAATCCAAAGACTGAATGTCCCTGAGGTCGCGTTTCGGGTTGTCTGTTCTAAGGGAACCTATGTTCGAACGCTCTGCGAGGATATTGGAAACATATTGCAGGTGGGTGGACATTTGAAATGGCTTCAACGACGACGGGTCGGGCCTATTCATGTTGATCAGGCTCTTGAGATAGAATCCCTGCTTGGGGGACTTGAATTCTCCCATTTGGATGGGGCATTTTTGGGTTTAGACCAGGCTTTAGAAGGGTTTCCCGCAGTTGAGGTCGATAGAGATGATGCTCGAAAGGTGCTCCATGGAAATGCGATCTCCTGGGATCGGGTGGTCGACTCGTATTTGGAACCAAAAGTTTCACCCATGGGGGACAACAATATGGTGAGGGTGAAACAGAAAGATGGGCAATTGCTTGCTTTGGGGAGAGGCCCGGTTCTTCAGGCAGGCAAGGGAGGTCCCGTATTAGCAATTGAAACGGTGTTTGCCTAGTATAAAAAATTAGGTTTGATTAGTGAGATAAGACGACATTCGTAGAAGGAATTTCTTACTGAATTCATGTAACCTTGAGGAATTGGAGGAGGAGTTATGGGCTTAACGAAAGAAGCAAAAACCGCGGCAATAGAATCGCATCGAATTCACGACAAGGACACGGGTTCGTCCGAAGTGCAGATTTCCTTGTTGACGAATAGAATTACGAGTTTGACCGAACATTTCAAGACACACAAAAAAGACCATCATTCCCGACGGGGCCTTTTGCGAATGGTGAGTAAGCGAAGAAAGTTATTAGATTATTTGCGGCGTCGAGATGAGGGAAAATACCAAGCCGTGATTGCCGCACTGGGCATACGAAAATAAGACAGAATACAGGTTTTAGGGTGAGCAGAATCAATGAGATGGGTGACAGATGCCCGGTTCTCAATGCGAAGCGAAGCCTCACACTCCATATCAATATATCCACTCAAGGATCAGAAAGGTTGAAACATGATTCATTTCGTTGAAATGGAAGTTGGTGGTCGCCCGCTTCGTTTGGAAACTGGTCGAATGGCCAAGCAAGCGGATGGTGCCGTGTTGGCGACCTATGCCGATACCGTGGTGTTAGCCACGGCGGTAGCCTCAAAGACCTTGAAGGCTGACGCCGATTTCTTGCCTCTGACCGTGAACTATCAAGAAAAAGCCTACTCAGCTGGGAAAATACCTGGCGGGTTTTTCAAACGGGAAGGGGCCCCCAGCGAAAAAGAGGTGTTGACCAGCCGACTCATTGACCGTCCGATTCGGCCATTAATGCCCGAGGGTTATTTTTATGAAACCCAGATCATTGTATCGGTGCTCTCTATCGATCAGACGATGTCTTCGGACGTCATCGGCATTGTGGCCGCGTCGGCAGCACTCGCCGTTTCTGATATTCCCGGGTCCGGGTTATTAGCAGGGGTACGAATTGGAAGAGTGAACGGCCAATTTGTGGTCAATCCCGATAAGAAGGCACAGGAGGAAAGCGAGTTAAATCTCGTGGTGGCCGGAACGAAGGACGCCGTGATGATGGTCGAGGCTGGTGCGGATGGGCTTTCGGAAGACACGATGATTGACGCGATCGAACTGGCTCATCGTGAAATTAAGAATATCGTCGCCAAAATTGAAGAATTACAAGCGAAGGCGGGCAAAGCCAAGCGGGTATTGCAGGTGGAAGCCATCGACCCTGAACTTGAGCAAGCCGTACGCCAGGTGGCGGCCGCTCCCATTTGTGAGGCCATGTATATTGCAGCCAAAGCCGAACGCCAGGATCGGTTTGCCCAAATTCTCCAAGAAGCGATTGAGACCGTGGCCGGAGACGATGCCGACCGAAAAGCCAAGGTTAAAAAAGTGTTTGCAGATTTGGAATATTCCGAGGTCCGGAGAATGATTCTGGAAAAAAAGAAGAGAGCCGATGGCCGGGGTTTATCCGACATTCGTCCCATATCTTCTGAGGCAGGAATTCTTCCCCGGACTCATGGCTCTGCCTTATTTACCAGAGGGGAAACCCAGGCATTGGCTGTGGTGACCTTGGGCACTTCAGATGATGAGCAACGGATTGATGCGTTGGAAGGAGAGTATTTCCGGTCATTTATGTTGCATTACAATTTCCCGCCTTTTAGCGTGGGTGAGGCGAAAATGCTTCGTGGTCCGGGACGGCGTGAAGTCGGCCATGGCAAATTAGCCGAACGGGCGTTAGCAGCAGTGCTTCCCACCAAGGAAGAGTTCCCTTATACCATTCGACTTGTCTCGGATATTTTGGAATCAAACGGGTCCTCTTCAATGGCGACGATTTGTGGTGGGGCATTAGCCATGATGGATGCGGGAGTACCCATTAAAACGCCGGTGGCAGGAATCGCGATGGGGTTAATTTTGGAACAGGGTGGCGTTGCGATTCTTTCAGATATTTTAGGAATGGAAGATCATCTGGGCGATATGGATTTCAAAGTTGCAGGAACGCGAGATGGAGTCACAGCCCTGCAGATGGATATTAAGATTGCCGGAATTACCCCTGACCTGATGCGGCAGGCGTTGGCGCAGGCCCGTGAAGGGCGATTGCACATCCTTGGGAAAATGGATGAATGCTTGGCTGTCCCTCGTATCGGGCTGGCAGCCTATGCGCCACGTATCACCACCATCCAGATCAAACAAGATAAAATCCGGGATGTCATTGGGCCTGGGGGCAAAATGATTCGTAGCATCATTGCCGATTGTGGAGTGAAAGTGAATGTCGATGACTCAGGAGTGGTCACGATTGCAGCCGTAGACGGGGAGTCGGCCCAAAAGGCAATGGATATGGTTCAGCGGATCGTTGAAGAAGCGGAGGTTGGGAAAATCTATCTCGGGACGGTGCGAAAGATTGTGGATTTTGGCGCCTTTGTGGAGATTCTCCCCGGCATGGATGGGCTGGTGCACATTTCGCAATTGGCCCCTCACCGCGTGGCATCGGTCACGGACGAAATTTCTGAAGGTGAACAGATTCTTGTGAAAGTTCTGGAAATTGATCGACAAGGGAAGATCCGTCTGAGCCGAAAAGACGCCATGGCTGAACAGACGGACAAGGATCAGCTCACCTCCTAAGCCTGCCTGAGTCGCAACGCGTGTATAAAAAAGTCATATTGGATAATGGAGTCCGGGTTGTCCTGGAGCGGATGTCATCTTTGAAATCCGTGGCCTTAGGGGTATGGGCCACGGTGGGAAGTCGTGACGAAGGAAAGGGGGAGGGTGGCCTCTCTCATTTCATTGAACATATGATGTTCAAGGGCACGCCCAAACGGACTGCATCCCAAATTTCCAATGAGATCGATGCCCTGGGTGGTGAAATGAATGCCTTTACCACTCATGAGGCCACGGCTTTTTATGTCAAGGTGCTGGATCAGCAGGTGAGGCTGGCGTTTGATCTCATCGCCGATCTGTTTCACCATTCAAGGTTTTCGGCCAAAGACATTGCAAAAGAAAAACAAATCGTCCTTGAGGAGATCCGTACCGTCCAGGATGACCCAGAGGACTATATTCATGAATTGCATGCCAAGGATATCTTCGGCTCCCACCCGTTGGGGCGTCCGATACTGGGAGAGCCTGGGGTGATGAAAAGACTCAGCCGACAAGCGCTGATGCAGTATAGGCAACAGCATTATCGCCCTGAACACACCATTGTTGCTGTGGCCGGCAACTTTTCCTTTCCAGAAATCATTGATACCGTCAACACATATTTTGGCAAGTGGAAACAGGGTGGATACGGCAAGCTTTCCTCAACCATCCAGAAAGCACCCTGGCCCGATCAGCCGCAGGAACGTCAGAGTCTTCACGTTAAACCCTTGGAGCAGGTTCATGTGTGTGTCGGGTTTAAGGGATTGCCGGTGGGGCATCCGGATCGGTATGCGGCGCATGTCCTAAGCACAATTCTGGGAGGTGGAGTCAGTTCGCGATTATTCCAGGAAATCCGGGAAAAACGCGGATTGGCCTATACCATTTATTCGCATCTTTCTGGTTTTTTGGATGGTGGGACGCTGACCGTTTATGCCGCCACCCGCCCGAATGAAATGGCGGCCGTCATTGACCGAATTTGTCAAGAAACCAAGAAATTATGTCGTCGGGAAGTGGCGAGCAATGAATTAGAGCGAACCAAAACTCAATTAAAAGGAAGTTTGATGTTGGGCTTGGAAGGCACATACGGGCGGATGAATAAATTGGCAAAAGACGAAATGTACCAAGGGCGTCATGTCACCCTCCAGGAGATGGTGAAATCCATTGATCGGATTACTCCTGAACAAATTCGTCATTTAAGTCAGAAATTATTTGATCTACAGCAGTTTGTGGTCACGGCTCTGGGACCCATCCCAAAACGAGGAATTCCGAGGTGGGGATGATCATCAAAAACGCCAATTTTTTCGCTTGACAACCATGCCCTGGATGAGTAGCATTGGACCCTCTCGAATACCTTGTTTTCCTTTTCGGATTAGGGGTATAAAGAACTGGGGAAAAGTGGTTTTGAAGATAAACTAAGGGTAAGTCGTTTTTAATTTTTTGTCATTCTAACACTGTAAGGAGGGAGCAGATGAAGAAGTCATCTCTACGTCAGGAATTGGTAGCTCTCTGTGCCTTTGGCCTGTTGAGTCTTGGATTAGTAAGCGTTGGGTATGCAGCTGGTCCTGGTCCTGACAAGTCAAAGGGTGACCCTAATGATATCACTCACCAGGGTGATATTTCTTTTAAAGGTGTACCAGCTACCAGTTTAAAGGGGCGGGTTTTTGGCCATTGGGCGGACAACCCTGAGGGAGAAATTTTATTTGGAATTCAGTATTGGAACACCTCTGCACCGGCAGAAACAGGCAACCCTCCAGGCAGGGCTTCCGATGATCGAATCCAAACGCTTCCTGACTCATTGTTTTCCTGTTGTGCCTGGGGTTATCAGGGCGGGAACGAAAAGAACAATCCATATTCAGGATGGTATACCCCGCAAACGACAGTCCGTTTAGCAGTCAAGGACAAAGCATTAATGGATCAAATCACGAAGGCGGCCCAAGATTTCGTGGCCATGGAAGTGCAAGTAGATGGTCGTACGGTCACGGGATTTAAATTGTTACAAGAAGAATAAGCATTTGTCTGATAATTCATGATTAGAATTAAAATTTTAGTCGAGGAGGGAAGCCATTATGAAAAGTGCTAAGAAGAAAGGGTTGGCCCTTGTTGGAGCCATGGCGCTAGTTGGGGCTATGGCCTCGAGTGCAATGGCAATCGAAGCTTTCCAGGAGCGGTTTGAGTGGGGTGATTTAAGCAAGCCAACGACCCTTCAGGGACGCGTTGCTGTGGTCGATCCTTACGATAAAGCCGTGTGGGTTAATGTTGCCGTATTTGGTGGAAATGCGGAGAGTGGGTATTATTGGCAAAAATATTACCCTGGCAAAAACATCAAGGTGTACCCAGCCAACGAAGAAGTCTGGAAAACTCTAGTACAGGCAGGGAAGGACTCATCAAGTCAAGCAGTGATGACGGACACGAAGCCATCAAATTATGGCTTAGTGGAGATTGTTGTTCAGGAAACCGAGCAAAACCATCGGGTGGTTTCATCAGCCAAGGCAGTTCCAGAGGTAGCAGGAACTCCTGAAAAACCACGGAATATTCATAGCCTCAGGTCAGTGCCTGTATTAGAGGCGATACGGGCCGATAGTTGGCCCAATAATCGTAAAATGGTTTATGATGTGTTGATCCCAGACGGGCAGGCCATTGTTGGTGTCATTCCCTACTCTGATCAAGGGACTGGTCAAATATACGATCCTGCACAAGGGAAGTTTGAGAAAGTAGAACCATATAAGGTGCCGGCATCTGGTGATAAACATTAAGTAATAAGAAACTCTTTACTAAAAGAGTTTTGCGAAAAAGGCCTGCGGATATCCGCAGGCCTTTTTTTATATATTGTCCGCATTTAATCTGGCTTTGAAGTCAGCGAGTCTATTGAGAGCTTCAAGGGGAGTCATCGAAAAAAGATCCATTTGTTTAACTTCATCCAAAATGACATGGGGTTTTGGGGAGCCGTGTTCGTCTGTGATAGTCATCGGTTCATCGGAGAGTGACACAGTGGTGGATGATGCATCCTGCTCAAGTTGAGCTAAAATATTTCTAGCACGATCCAATACCGGTTTTGGTATCCCTGCCAGTTTGGCGACTTGAATTCCGTAGCTTCGATCGGCCTTTCCCTGGACGATCTTTCTCAAGAACAAAACATCCTGCCCTTTCTCCTGGACGAGGACCGTATAGTTCTTGATTCCTTCCCGGAGGGCCTCTAATTGAGTCATTTCATGGTAATGGGTGGCAAAAAGGGTTCGTGCCCCGAGATGTCCGCGGTCTAAGATATATTCGGCCAATGCCCATGCGATACTCAGTCCGTCATAGGTGCTGGTTCCTCTGCCAACTTCATCCAACAACAATAAGCTTCGCGAAGTCGCAGTGTCCAAAATTCTTGCTGTTTCACTCATTTCCACCATGAATGTGCTTTGGCCGGCGCTGAGGTCATCTGCCGCACCCACTCTGGTAAAAATCCGGTCCACGATTCCTATTCTGGCGGATTCAGCCGGCACAAAGCTTCCCATTTGAGCCATTAACACGATAAGGGCAACCTGCCGCAAGTAAGTACTTTTTCCTGCCATATTCGGGCCGGTTATTAATAAAAGTCTGTTTGTGTCCAGGTCCAGTATTGTATCGTTGGGGATAAATCCTTCAGTCTGTTGGAGATGCTCAATGACCGGATGTCGACCTTCCGTGATCTGGATTGTTCCGCCTTCATGGACCGTCGGCTGATGATACCGGTTGACGGCAGCTGCTTCCGCCAAACCCGTCAGGACGTCCAGCCTGGCCAGTTGCTGCGCCATTCCCTGGATTCTGATGGCGGCAGATGCGACACGGCGACGGATTTCACCAAATAACTGCCCTTCCAGATTTTTCATCTTTTGGTCTGCGGTCGAGAGCCGACCTTCGAGGTCTTGTAGCTCTCCGGTAGTAAACCGTTCGGCATTGACCAGAGTTTGTTTCCGGTGGTAATCGGCAGGAACCCGCGATAAATTCGCTTTCGTCACTTCAATGTAATAGCCAAAGACCTGATTGAATTTCACCTTGAGAGAGTCGATGCCCGTCCGGTTGCGTTCCCGAGTTTCCATTTCGGCCAGTAACCGGGTGCCTTCTTTTGCCAGAATTCGCAACTCATCCAGTTCTGCATTCACGCCTGCTTGAATAATGCCTCCTTCCTTGGCCGAAAGGGGTGGATTGGGAATAATGGTGTCGCCAATCCAGGATGAGACATCCTGGAGGGGATCCCACGCCTCATGGATGGTTTTTAGCATGGGAGACGTGAGAGACGGTAAGAGTTGTTGCAGTAGCAGCAAATTTTCCAGGGAGCGATGGAGATTCATGAGGTCTCGAGGATTGGCCACTTCCAGGACAATCCGACTATTCAGTCGTTCAAGGTCTTGTACCGTTTTTAGATGCTCACGAATCGTCATGCGAATCCCAAGATGAAGGACCAATTCCGTCACGGCTTCCTGGCGTAGTTGTATGGCCGGGACCTGGGTCAGGGGACGGACGATCCACTCCCGTAAAAGTCTTGTGCCCATTGGAGTTTTGGTCTTGTCCAATGTCGTGAGTAAAGTAGGGCTTTGGCGTTGTTCGGATACGGGCTTGAGAACTTCTAAATTTCGTAGGGTGGTCTGATCCAGTTGCATTTCATGTTCGAGGAGCCGAATCCATGGACGCCGTATATGGGCATGCACGAGCGTGGGCTGAGTGTCAGCCAGGTAGTGTAAAAGGCCGCCCGCCGCTTGAAGGCCGGAATGAAGGCCATGTAGCTGGAGGTCTTCGATACGATCGACTTGGAAAATTCTTGTGAGGATGGTCTTGCTTTCCTCAAGGCCAAAGGTCGTGGCATTACGAGGCACGATACGGGCGATAGGCAAGGATTGGAATGCGGAGGTCATGGCCTCCTGTATTCCAGCAGGAAAGATGACTTCTTTGGGCTCAAGGCGGACCAGTTCATCGACGACACTTTGTAGCGAATGCTTCATCCAGGACTCCGAAATCCAAAATTCCCCGGTTGAAAGGTCTAGGGAGGCCAGTCCGAATCGATTGGCTAGAGTGGTGTTCCCCGATGAGGATAACGGGGTGTAACACAGCGCTGACAGGAAATTGGCCTCTCCTGCCGGAAGCAACTCATGATCGTATAAGGTTCCAGGGGTATAGACCCGCACGACTTCACGACGGACGAGCCCTTTGGCAAGCTTGGGGTCTTCGACTTGTTCGCATAAGGCCACTATTTTTCCAGCCTTTAAGAGCTTTGCGATATACCCGGTTGAAGTGTGATAGGGGACTCCGCAAAGAGGGATGGCCTCCCCTTTGGCCTTGCGTGCTGTTAATACGATGCCAAGGAGTTTTGAGGCCTCTTCGGCGTCCTCAAAAAACATTTCATAAAAATCCCCAACACGAAAAAATACAATGGCATCAGGATGTTGAGCCTTTACATCCTGAAATTGGCGCATGAGCGGGGAGAGTTCTTGATCTTTCATCAGGTGAGCTGTTTCGTTTTGATAATTGTTGGGTGTGGTAAGAATCGACTGAAATGAGTGTGCTGGTTATGTCATTTGTGGGTCGATGCCGCGCCTTCGTTATTGAATTCGGATCGGATGGCCGCACGAATATATCGGTTCAGTTGTATGCGGTACCGATAAGTTGAGTCAATGCGGGTTTGATAAATTTCTTTGTATGTTGGTCACTATGCGGATCGTGTTGGGTCCGGTTCCAGACAGGGTTACAAGGCGGATGTTCTCTTCCTCTCCGTATTCCAAGCAAATGGCCAGGTGGTCGGAGGGTAATATCTGAGGGAACCGCTCCGCCCATTCAATGAGGACAATGGTGTTTGAAGTGAAATATTCCTCCAATCCTAATGTGGATATATCGGATGGCCCCTCAAGACGATATAAATCCACATGAATAAGCGGAATAGTCCCTGGATATTCTTGAATAAGGGTAAACGTGGGACTGCTGACCTGATCCATTGGAATCCCTAGCCCAAGGGCGATGCCACAGGTGAGAACGGTTTTTCCTGCTCCCAAGTCACCCGTCAGAGCCAGCACGTCTCCTCCTGTTAACTGTTGCCCTAACCGTTCACCGAATCGGATGGTTTCCTGGGCAGATGCCATCCGTAGTTGAAGAGCATTTCCGGTTGCGGTCTGATGAGATGTGGAGTGAGAGGGATTCAGATTCATGAGTTCCTACGAATGAGACAGCGTGTGGGTCAATGCATGAGGAATTGTGGTCAACACATCCCCCGCGATCAATCCTGGTTCACCGATGGTGGCGGCAGCCAGATCGCCTGCCAATCCATGCAGATAGACGCCAGCCCGGGCCGCATCCCAACTGCTTAAGCCCTGAGCTAATAAACCGGTAATGATTCCGGTTAGGACATCTCCCATTCCGGCGGAAGCCATTCCAGGATTCCCTGTCGGACAAATGGCTACTTGTCCCTGGGGTTCGGCGATGATCGTTCGAGCGCCTTTTAATACCAGGACCACCTGATGTTGCATGGCAAACCGTCTGCTGACGCCGATGCGATCCTCATTGACTTGTTTGGAGGAGGCTCCAAGAAGCCTGGCCATTTCTCCAGGGTGTGGGGTCAGGATTGGCGGTCGTTTCAAGGCTGAAAATATTTGCTGCTGTTGGGCTAATCCGTTGAGGGCATCGGCATCGAGAACGCAGGGTGCCTCCAGTTGAGGGAGGAGATGGCCCAGGACCTCGGTTGTTTCGGGAGAGGTCCCCATACCGGGTCCGAAAGCCAGAGCCGATTTTTTAGCGGCGAAAGCAAGAAGGCCCGGGTAGGCTTCCATGCCCAGCAGGTGTTGGGACGATTCCGGCATGGGCTCAGTCATCACCTCCAGGAGCTTTGACTCCAAAATGGGGGAAATGCTTTGAGGAGTAGCCACGGTTGCCAGGCCGGCCCCAATACGAAGTGCCCCTAGTCCAGCCATAGCTGGAGCCCCCGTTTTCCCTTGTGAACCACCAACAATTCCTGCATGTCCAAAGGTCCCCTTGTGTGAGGACAGGGGGCGAAGAGGAATAAGGGGGCGAACCATATTTTGTGACAGAAGGTGAACCTGGGGTTTCAGATCCACCACAAATTCCTGGGGAATCCCAATATCGACGACTTGGATGGTACCAACTTTGTCGATGGCTGAGCCCAGATACAGGCCGAGTTTCGGGCATCCGAACGTCACGGTGAGATCGGCCTGAACAGCGGCTCCCAGTATGGCCCCGGTGTTGCTATCCAAGCCGGACGGAATATCGATGGCTACGGTAAAGGCCTGCGAGGCATTCATGGCTCCGATGGCGGAGGAGTAGGGTGGGCGAACTGCGGAAGAGAGGCCCGTACCAAGGAGCGCATCGACAAGAATATCCGCGTCTTGGGTGAGGGAATGCAGGGATTCCTCCGAAGGATTGACGGTTAACAGAGATGGTCTGATGATTTTGCTGAGTCGTCGATACATAATCTTCGCATCGGGACTGAGTGCCTTGAGTGGAGCCATCAAGACTACCTTCAGCTTTGCACCTTTTTTTGCCAAGAGCCTGGCAACCACCAAACCGTCTCCACCATTATTCCCCTTGCCACAAAGAATGACGACCTTTTTGCCTTTAGGGGAACCACAGACTTCGATAAGGTGGCTCATCGCACCGGTTCCCGCCCGCTCCATTAAGGTTATGCCGGGAACCTTGGTTTCTTGAATCGTGCGCCGATCAAGTGTCTGCATCTGTTCAGCGGTCACGACCCACATAGGCAAATCATAGAAACAAGGAGAAATGGTTGGTTAAAGCATGAGCAACGGCAAGCCATGCGTAGACGGGTTAGGATGACATTCGGGTTCGACACTGTTTTTGAATTGACTCGTGGATGTCTCCGGATCATTTACCGTGCACACTGATGGGAACCTGTTTCTTTTCATAGACGTTAACCCAGGAGGTGTTTCATGTCACGGATCGCTCGTTCAAGTCCGACATACAGGGCATGAGCGATAATGCTATGACCGATGTTGAATTCTTCAATTTCTAAAATGCCGGTCAGCCGCCTGATATTCCGGTAATTCAGCCCATGCCCCGCACTGACACGCAATCCTAATTTCGACGCAAGTTTGGCCGTTTGAACCAACGCGTCAAGCTCAACATCTTCTTCCTGTTGACGGCGGGTATTGGCGTACCGACCGGTGTGGATTTCTATGCAGTCTGCTTGGACCTTGTGGGCGGCGCGAAGTTGATTGACATCAGGATCAATGAACAGACTGACGGGAATACCGCCTTCATGGAGTAATTGCACCATGGCCTGGATTCGGTCCCGATGCTCGATCACGTCCAACCCACCCTCTGTGGTGAGTTCCTGGCGCCGTTCGGGCACGAGGGTCACCAGATCGGGTTTAATGTTCAAGGCAATTTTGGCCACGGCATCGTCAGCGGCCATTTCTAAGTTGAGATGCGTCTGCACGGTTTCACGCAAAACGGTCAGATCCCGATCCTGAATATGTCGCCGGTCCTCCCGGAGGTGCACTACAATGCCATCGGCCCCGGCAAGGTGAGCCAACGAAGCCGCGACAATGGGGTCTGGTTCATGTCCTCCACGAGCTTGGCGAAGAGTCGCCACATGGTCGATATTCACGCCGAGTCGTGCCATGGAAGTCCTTTAAGGTCCGGGCGAGTAATAAATCAACGAGATCTCATTATGGCAAAAGGGAAAATCTTCCTGCAATAAAGGGATTTTCAGTTCAGGGGGAGTGAGGCGGGAAAAATTAACTGAAAATTCCCATACTCTGAAATTGACTGGTCGCGTTACCTCATCTAGAATAAAAACTCCATTAAATCGTACGATTATCTATCCATTTCCTTCCCAAACCATCAAGGACGATTCGTCATTTTACACAAACAATGGAACCTTTTTACCGAATTCAACGTCTGCCAGGATACGTTTTCTCTCAGGTTCAGGAGTTAAAACTCCAAGCCCGGAAGCGGGGAGAAGATATCATCGATTTAGGTATGGGCAATCCTGACCAGCCCACCCCCCGGCATATTGTAGACAAATTGATTGAGACCGCAAGATTGGGGCGCAATCATCGCTATTCGGCTTCACGCGGTATTACGAAATTGCGTCATGCGATTTGCGATTGGTATCAACGA
This sequence comes from Nitrospira sp., assembly GCA_024760505.1. Lineage (GTDB taxonomy): Bacteria > Nitrospirota > Nitrospiria > Nitrospirales > UBA8639 > Nitrospira_E. The sequence continues at coordinate 299,191 of CP058931.1, read as the reverse complement.
AATTACGAGGTCAGTCTCGATCCTGAGACGGAAGCGATTGTGACCCTTGGGGTGAAGGAAGGGTTGGCGCATCTGGCCCTGGCCATGGTGGGACCGGGTGACGTGGTTCTGGCCCCCACCCCCACGTATCCGATTCATATGTACAGTGTGATCATCGCAGGTGGTGAAGTCCGCGGGGTTGAACTAGGGCCGGATTCGGATTTTTTCGAAAATCTGAAAAAGGCCTTCAAGCAGACGCAGCCGGCTCCTCGTGCGTTGATCATCAGTTTTCCTCATAATCCAACCACTCGCGTCGTTGATCTGGAGTTTTTTAAAAAGGTGGTGGAGTTTGCCCTGGAACACCAAGTCTGGGTCATTCATGATTTGGCCTATGCCGATATCGTGTTCGATGGGTACAAAGCCCCCAGCCTTCTTCAAATTCCTGAGGCCAAACAAATTGGCGTGGAATTCTACTCTCTCTCGAAGAGTTATAATATGCCGGGGTGGCGGGTTGGATTTTGTGTCGGGAATCGTGAAGTCATCGGTGCATTGACCAAGATCAAAAGTTATCTGGATTATGGCATGTTCCAGCCTATTCAAATTGCCAGTATTATTGCCCTGAACGGTCCGCAGGATTGCGTAAAAGAAATTGTGGGACGATATGAGCGACGGCGCAATGCTCTGGTCCGCGGGCTCAATCGCATTGGTTGGCCGATCGATTATCCTCGCGCCACCATGTTTGCCTGGGCAAAAATCCCACAACCCTACCTTGGGATGGGATCGTTGGAGTTTTCCAAGTTATTGTTACGAGATGCCAAAGTGGCGGTGTCACCGGGAATAGGATTTGGCGAAGGCGGCGATGACTATGTTCGCTTTGCATTAGTCGAAAATGAGCACCGGATTTTCCAGGCCGTTCGAGGAATCCGTCAGGCCTTAAAGCTGGATGGAGACGTGTAATGCGAAAGACGATCCAGGTTGGACTGATCGGGTTTGGAACGGTGGGAACAGGAGTCGTAAAGATTCTCCAGGAAAATGTCAGCCTCATCACGAAACGTGTTGGAGTTCCGGTGGCACTCGTGCGAATTGCGGACTTGGATGTGAAAACCGATCGCGGGGTTTCAGTACCTCAAGGAGTACTCACGACGGATGTCAGGGACATTCTGGATGATCCGGCTATTGATATAGTGGTGGAATTAATTGGCGGGCATGAACCCGCCAAACGGTTTATTCTTCAGGCGCTTGAACGAAAAAAGTTTGTGGTCACGGCGAATAAAGCGTTGTTGGCCGACCATGGAGAAGAGATATTTGAGGCGGCCTTCAAGGCAGGCGTTGATCTCGGGTTTGAAGCGAGTGTGGGGGGAGGCATTCCCATCATTCGATCGCTTACCGAAGGCTTAGCGGCAAACCGGATCTTGTCGATTACGGGGATCATGAATGGCACGTCAAATTATATTCTGACCCGGATGACCAATGAGCACCGTGATTTTGAGGAAATATTACAGGAAGCGAAACGGGAAGGGTATGCCGAAGCGGATCCCTCGCTGGATGTTGATGGGGTGGACGCCGCTCACAAACTGGCTATCATGGTGAATCTTGCATATGGGACTCCCGTGCCCATGGGAGCCATCTTTACTGAGGGCATTTCCCGTATTTCGACGGTAGATATCGAGTTTGCCCGTGAACTCGGGTTTACGATTAAATTGCTGGGAATCGCGAAACTTCACGAGCAGGCCATTGAGGCACGAGTGCATCCCGCCCTGGTGCCGGCCGGATCTCCCATTGCACAGGTCAATGGGGTCTACAATGCCATTCATCTGATAGGTGACGCAGTTGGAGATGTTGTGCTCTACGGCAAAGGGGCTGGATCGCTTCCCACAGCCAGTGCGGTGGTGGGGGACATTATCGATTTGGCGCGCAATCGTATCGCCGGGGTTGCCGGACGGGTTCCTGTGACCTCATTCCAATGGGAATCGCGTGAGCCTATTGCCATACGGCCGATGGACGACATTGAAAGCCGGTATTATTTGCGGTGCATGGTCAAAGATCAACCCGGCGTTCTATCGTCCATATCGGGAATTCTTGGACAGCGTGGGATCAGCATCTCGTCTGTCCTGCAAAAAGGACGCAAGGAAGGGCAAACGGTGCCGTTGGTCATCTTGACACATCGCTCGGTGGAGCGAGCGGTTCAATCGGCACTCCAGGAAATTAATGCACTTCCCATGGTATCAGAGCCAACGACGTTACTTCGGATGGAAGGGGTGGAATAATACATGAGGCCAAATCGCGTCACGAAGGGGGACAAGCTATTATGATTCCTTGGCGTGGCATTATCGAGGAATATCGGAAATTCCTCCCGGTGGGAGAGCAGACTCCGATCGTGTCACTACTGGAGGGGAATACCCCACTTATTCCAGCAAAGCGCTTAGCCGGGAAAATTTGTCCTGGCCTGGGTCTGTATCTAAAAATAGAAGGGGCTAACCCAACCGGATCCTTTAAGGACCGGGGAATGACCATGGCGGTTTCCAAGGCCGTAGAAAGCAAGGCCAGGGGACTCATGTGCGCCTCGACAGGCAACACCTCCGCGTCGGCAGCGGCCTATGGGGCGAAGGCGGGGTTGCCGGTCTATGTCGTCGTGCCGGCAGGGAATATCGCATTGGGTAAGTTGACGCAGGCCCTCATGCATGGGGCCCGAGTCATTCAGATTGAAGGAAACTTTGATCAGGCCTTAACGATTGTAAAAGATTTGTGCGAGGAAACCGCCATTGAATTGGTCAATTCAATTAACCCGTTTCGTTTGGAGGGCCAGAAAACGGCTGCCATGGAAATCTGTGATCAGTTAGGGTATGCCCCGGTCATTCATGCGCTCCCGGTAGGGAACGCGGGGAATATTACTGCGTATTGGCGAGGATATCGGGAGTACCACAAGGCCGGACAAACGCAAGGGTTGCCTCGGATGTTCGGGTTTCAAGCGGAAGGAGCCGCGCCCTTGATCAGGGGGCATGTCGTGGAGGAACCGAAAACCATTGCTTCAGCCATTCGGATTGGCAATCCCGCCAGTTGGTGTTTGGCCCTGGAAGCGGTGGAGGAATCACACGGATACCTGGACATGGTGTCGGACGAAGAAATTCTTCGAGCGTATCAAATGGTGGCAAGTGAAGAAGGGGTCTTTTGCGAGCCCGCTTCCGCTGCGTCTCTGGCTGGAATTGACAAAATGAATCGCGCCGGGTTGTTACCGAAGGAGGGAGATATTGTGTGTACCTTAACCGGACACGGATTAAAAGATCCGGATACGGCCATCTCGGTCTCCTATCGACCGGTGACGGTTCCTGCAACACATGAAGCGGTCAGAGCGCAATTAACGAATCAATAATCCCCCATGGTCTTCCGAAAACCCGGATTGTTCGTTCAACTACTCATTAACTCAACACAGTGAGGCTCAGGTCGTGCGAAAAACGATCGTGATTCACGTCGATGGATTGACGGGACAGTCGTATCAAGAATTAGGAGACCAAACCGTCCTACAATCGGCTCAGACACCGCACCTGGACGAATTGGCGGGGCATGGTGAACTAGGGCGCTTAGGGGTTCCCCGGGAATCCCGTCCCTTTTGCGGCGAAATGGCCCTACTGGCTTTATTAGGATACGATCCACACAAATGGTATACCGGTCCTGGCGCCTTTGAGGCAGGGGGATTAGAGGTTGTTCTGGACGCCCATGATGTGGCCTATCTTTGTCATTTGGTGACTCTCCGGGGTCAGGATGGATGGGGGGATGAGAAAAAAATTGGTCCTCACCTATTCATGGCCGACCCCTATGGCGGAGGAATCGGGTCCGAGGAGGCCCGAGAACTCATTGATGCGATTAATGAACAATTGATTTCGGAAAATATTCAATTTTACATGGGCAGCCATCATCGGCATCTTATGGTCTGGGTGGGCGCGAGCGGGAAAGTGGCCTGTCGGAACCCCTACGAGGCCTTAGGACAGTCGATCGAGGCCTATCTGCCGACCGGCGATGGATCGCACATCTTACGTGAACTCATGGCGGCTTCCAGGGCGATCCTCTGCCATCATCCTGTGAATCACGAGCGCCTGAGTGCCGGGTTGAAACCGGCCAATTGTTTATGGTTGTGGGGGGCCGGGAAACCTGTGGAATTGCCTCATTTACATGAGCGGTGGCCAGTCAACGGTCTCGTGATTTCGCCCGATGGGCCGTATATCGGTGTTGGAATGGCCGCTGGGCTTCACACGGTCAAGGTCGAACATGTGGGAGAGGGAGATATCGCATGGTTGCAGGCCGTAGCCAATCAGGCTTCGACGGCGTTGGACAGGCATGACCTGGTCTGTCTGCACATTCCCTTTTACGAGTGGGGTTTGAAGGATGGACAGGTGGTACCACCCTCACAATTAGTGGAATATCTTGGGCAAGTGGACGAACAGGTCATTGGAGCCATCCATCAGTCTGTTGTCAGCACCGACTTCATCCGCATCCTCGTCCTGGTGACCCCATGTCCGAATTGGCAGAAGGAGGGAGGGTCTTCCCTATCGCCCTATCTGGTGTTTGAAGGGCCAGGGGAAAAATCCGAAAATCATGGGGGAGCAATGAATGAACGTGAAGTAGCCAACCGCCCACTCCGTGATGCTACTAAACTGTTTGAGCGATTTATGGGCACTCACTAAAGCCTATGGCACTGTATATTCAAAAATTCGGCGGTACATCAGTGGGGAGCCTTGAACGAATCCAAAACGTGGCTCGGCTTATTCAACACACTTACCGGGAGGGGCATCAATTGGTGGTCGTGTTGTCCGCGATGAGCGGGGAAACGGACCGCCTCATGAAAATGGCCAAGACCCTGAGCGTTGATCCAGATGATCGGGAGCTGGATGTGCTCCTTTCTTCTGGAGAACGGGTCACGATTGCGCTGATGGCGATGACCCTCAAAAGTCTTGGGATCAGGGCGCAGTCCTTTACGGGACGTCAAGTTGGGATTGTGACCGATAGCACACATACCAAAGCCCGAGTCTCCCGTGTCGATACGGATCGGGTGCTGGGAGCCTTGCGTGACGGGATTATTCCCATCGTAGCCGGGTTTCAAGGTATCAACGCCGCATCCGATGTCACCACGTTAGGACGCGGCGGCTCGGATTTGACGGCCGTGGTCTTAGCGGCAGCGCTCAAGGCCGATACCTGCTTTATTTATACCGATGTGGATGGGGTGTACACGGCCGATCCCAATATTGTGCCAGGCGCGAGACGATTGGATAAAATCTCCTATGAAGAAATGTTAGAGTTAGCGAGTCTGGGTGCGAAGGTCCTACAGTCTCGTTCGGTGGAGTTAGCGGCGAAATATCAGGTACCTGTGGAAGTGCGATCCAGTTTTCAAGACGGGCCTGGAACCTGCGTGGTAAAAGAGGATGTCGATATGGAACAAGTCTTAGTCTCAGGAGTCACGGGCGATCGGAATCAAGCCAAGGTCACGGTGGTCGGGGTCCCGGATCACCCTGGGATTGCAGCCACATTGTTCTGCTCCATTGCCGACGCCGCCATCAATGTGGATATGATTATTCAAAATGTGAGTCAGGATTCCCTGACGGATATTTCCTTTACCGTGCCGAGAGCTGACCTTCCTCGAGGCATGAGCCTCATCAGAGACATTGCCAAATCAGTGGAAGCACGGACGGTCGAGGTGAACGAATCCATTGCCAAAGTTTCGTTAGTGGGAGTGGGAATGCGTTCGCATTCAGGTGTCGCAGCCAGAATGTTTCAGACGCTCTCACGTGAAGGCATTAATATCATGATGATCAGTACCTCGGAGATAAAAATCTCTTGTGTGGTGGAGGAAAAATATATGGAGTTAGCTGTTCGGGCCTTGCACCAGGAGTTTGAATTGGAAGTACCTCCGGGGAGCAGGAAGGCCTAGCGTGGGTATGTGTTTCGACACCGATGGTACGAATGCGTGATATGAATTCAAAATTTCCGGTCATCGAAATCTACGATACGACCCTCCGGGATGGAGCTCAGGCCGAAGATGTCAGCTTTTCGGTGGAGGATAAGGTTCGCATCGCCCTTAAATTAGATGAGCTCGGGGTCCATTTTATAGAAGGAGGGTGGCCGGGAGCCAACCCGAAGGACATTGAGTTTTTCCAAGTCATGAAATCGACTCCGTTGCAGCACGCCAAAATTGTGGCATTTGGTTCGACGCGAAAAGCCAAAAATACGGCAAAGGCCGATCCGACGCTGGAGGCCCTCTTATCCGCTGAAACGGATATTGTGACCATCTTTGGGAAAAGTTGGACCCTCCACGTGACGGAAGCCTTGGAAACGACGTTGGCCATCAATTTAGAACTGATCGCCGATTCCATCTCCTATCTCCGGTCAAGGGGACGGCAGGTCTTCTATGATGCCGAACATTTTTTCGATGGCTATAAAACGGATCCCGCCTACGCTATGAAAACTATTCAAGTCGCGGCAGAAGCCGGGGCGGAGCGGATCGTGTTGTGTGATACCAATGGGGGAACGATGCCCTGGGATATCGGGGAGATTTTTGCGAAGATCAGTAAAAATTGTTCTGTGCCGTTGGGCATCCATGCACACAATGATGCGGAGATGGGGGTCGCCAATTCACTGATTGCCGTGCAAGCGGGAGCGATCCAGGTCCAGGGAACGATCAATGGAATTGGAGAGCGGTGCGGGAATGCCAACCTGTGTTCCGTGATGGCCAATTTGGAATTAAAAATGGAGCGAACAGCGCTGGGGGATGGACGGTTGGCGCACCTTCGCACCATTTCTCATTATGTGGCCGAGATGGCCAATCTGACTCCCAATAAACGGCAGCCTTATGTGGGAGATACCGCGTTTGCGCATAAAGGGGGAGTGCATATCCATGCGGTGCAAAAAAACCCGCTCACCTATGAACATGTGAATCCCGATATCGTCGGCAACCATCGCCGCGTCTTAATTTCCGATAGCAGCGGACGAAGTGCCGTGTTTGGAAAGATGGAAACCTTCGGACTGGATCTTCCTCAGGATAATCCCAAGGTCCTTGAATTGCTGGATTCACTCAAAACGTTGGAATATGAAGGCTACCAATTTGAAGGCGCAGAAGGGTCTTTTGAATTGTTAGTGCGGAAAGCCATGGGGACCTATACGCCATCCTTCGAATTCCTGGGGTGCCGGATCATTGTGGAAAAACGGAAAACGAATGAAGACCCTATTTCCGAAGCCACGATTATGGTCAAAGTCGGGGAAGTGATTGAACATACCGCGGCGGTCGGTGATGGGCCGGTGAATGCGCTCGATCATGCCCTTCGGAAAGCGCTGGAGCATTTCTATCCGCAGTTAAAGGAAGTCAAACTTCTGGACTATAAGGTCCGTGTGCTGACCGGGCGACATGGCACGGGTTCTCGTGTGCGAGTCCTGATTGAGTCGGGGGATCACAAGGAAAAATGGGGCACGGTCGGGGTATCGGAGAACATCATTGAAGCCAGCTGGCAGGCCCTGGCCGACAGTATTGAGTATAAGCTCATGAAGGAGAAGCCGTAAGCGTGATAGCGGTCTCTCCGAGTATAGGCTGACAAAGGGGAATCCTCTGAAGAGCCCGGTTCTTGACATCATCTGCGTTGCCCGTTACGTTGCTGCCAGCAACAACGGTCGGAGGCGTGAATTCACAATCCGTATGTACGGTCTTCGAGACCACTGGTGAGGGGGTTTTGATTTATGCGCAAGGCTGACATTGCCGAAATCATCACAGAGACGGCAGCTATTCAAAAAACCGACTCAATGGAAATGGTTGAGCACGTCTTGGATTTGATCAAGTCGATGCTTCAACAAGGGGAAGTCGTGAAAATTGCCGGGTTTGGTAACTTTGTTGTCCGGAACAAGGGAGAGCGGAAAGGCAGGAACCCAAGAACCGGAGAAGAAATTGCCATTACGCCCAGACGAGTGGTGACCTTCCGACCAAGCCAACTCTTTAAGAAATATGTCAATTCTTGACTGGCGAGAATCTCGCATTCGGTCTCGTTCACTCTCTTGCTAGACACACCGTGGGGTGATTGCAGGTATGGGGGTTGGACACAAATACGAGGATAAGGCCTTTTATAAAATAGGGGAAGTCGCCGATTTGACGAATCTTCCCGCGTATGTCCTGCGGTTTTGGGAGTCGGAATTCATTTTTCTCAAACCCAAGAAAAGTCAGGGCAAACACCGGGTCTATTCGAAAGCCGACATTGAAACGGTCTTTGAAATAAAACGAATGCTCTATGATGAAGGGTATACGATTGCGGGCCTGAAGCGATATTGGTATCGCAAAAAACGATCAGAAAAAGCCGTGCAAGTCCCAAAAGACCGAGTGGAAAAAGCGAAGGTGGAATTGCAAGGTATTCTGAAGATTCTGGGGCGAACGACGGTGTAGGTTTTCGACCAATGACGACGGATGGGAATACGACTGGTCAGAATATTGTCGGGGCGTAGCGCAGCCCGGTAGCGCACTCGCTTGGGGTGCGAGAGGTCGGAGGTTCAAATCCTCTCGCCCCGACCATGTTTTCTTTTCAGCAGAAAGGGTTTCTTCGTCTCCTCGGTCAGTTCATAGGGGAGAGTCGATTGGGTAGTACGAAGGCTCGCTAGGCTTGTAAGTCCTCCTCTTCAGCCAGCTCCTCACCCTCTGGCATTCCATACGCCACATATTTCGCATAGGAGAGATAAATCTGGCTGCTGTCTCTCATGGCCTTTGAGCCAGCTTTCATTCTATGGAATCGGTTTTTGGATTCCGGGTCGGTCTGTGTTTCGAGCCGGCTCACATGTTCCTGTAATAACATGGAATAGCGCTGCATTGCTTGCTCAATTTCCAAATAGGCTTGCAGAATGTCTTCTTGCATGAATGTTCCTCCTTCAAAATGTCCTCCACCTTACAAAAGGCTGTTCCCGTGGTCAACTGACCGTGACCGTCGGTGTGGAGTGTAGCATGACGATCATGGGATCTCTGGGAGAGCCTCTCGTGATGAAGAGTCGTTTGACCGATTTTTTAGATATTCAGTAAAATGGTGACCGGGTAGGAGGGTCCGCAACGTGTGTTCCGACATTATTTTGAAATCTGTAGCTTAGTCCGCGCCATCGATGAGTCTCCACCCGCCGCGCCATTGGATTTCCGTTGTCATTCCTATTAAAGATGAGCGGGAGAACATCCCGCTATTAGCGAGCCAATTGCTCAAGTTTTTTGAGTCAAGGCCTGAAAGTGGCTCCGCGGCATTTGAACTTGTCTTTGTGGACGATGGAAGTGTGGACGGGAGTGGGCCATTGCTGGATGAGTTATCCAAGCAGTTTCCTGCAATACGGGTGATTCATTTAGACCGGAATCACGGGCAAACGGCGGCATTCGATGCGGGCTTTCGGGAGGCCAGAGGAGAACTCGTTGCCACCATGGACGGTGATCTGCAGTATGACCCGAATGACTTTGCCAAACTGCTTCCATTCGTGGAACGGTATGATTTAGTGTGTGGGCGACGACAAACCAGGCATGACAATCTGATCCGTCGATGGTCGTCAAAAATTGCCAACCAGGTTCGCAATTGGGCTGTGCATGACGGCATTTCAGATACCGGCTGTTCCTTGAAGATTTTTAAGCAGGCTGTGGTCAAACGACTTCCTCCATTTAAAAACATGCACCGGTTTTTCCCGGCGCTGGCGAAAATGTATGGGTTTACGGTGACCGAAATACCCGTTCAGCATTTTCCAAGAGCCCATGGGACATCAAAATACGGAATTGGCAACAGGCTTTTTGCCGGTCTGTATGATCTCTTCGCAGTCAGATGGATGCAAAAACGCTGTTTGAACTACACCCTGAAGGGTAGCCATCCCGAGAAATCCGAACCGTAGTATTTTGAATTGACCATCTCTGAAAACGATTGACTTACCACAAACCTTTAATGCACCGGAAGGGGTCTGAATTGATAGACCCCTTTCGGCGATTCATTCCCTGTTACTGACAATGTTCGAATCCTTCACGCACTCTCTCCTGGCCATGTCTTTTGAGGAACTCCTCTGGATCGGCTTTGGTTTTTTGGGACAAGGCATTTTTTTCTCACGTTGGTTGGTGCAATGGGTGGTGTCGGAACGCAACGAGGAAAGCCAAATTCCCATGTCGTTCTGGTACATGAGTCTGGTTGGGAGTGTGATTGTGCTGACCTATGCCATTCACATCGCCGATCTGGTATTCATGGCCGGCCAAAGCGTCGGAACCGTGGTGTATGTCCGCAATATCATGCTGCTCCATCAGGCCAATAAGCGAGTCATGAGTGGATAGCCCTCAGCCTCAAGCACTCTTTCCGTCCTCTCTCCGCTCCTCAATAACGCAATCTCCTCTTTTTCAGGTGGGGTGTGTGCTGCTCTTGGCTGCCTGGCTATTGGGCGTAGATGGCGGAACGCTCTTTGGTCCGGATCTGGGCGCGCTGGGGCTGACGGATCGGGATGAGGGGAGTAATGCCGAAGCAGCCCGGGAAATGCTGGAGACCCGTGATTGGATTTCCCCTACTCTCAACTATGAACCTCGCTATGCCAAACCGGCTTTTGTGTATTGGCTCATCAGCGGGTCCTATTCCCTGTTTGGCATCAATGAATTTGCCGCGCGGTTGCCTTCGGCTTTGTCCGGTCTTTGCCTGTTGTTGCTCCAGTATGTGTTTGTGCGAAGGTGGGCTGGCCCCACGGTGGCCCTTTTCGCTTCGTGCATGTTGCTGCTGAATTTGGAGTTTTTGGGCATCAATCGCATGGTGCTGACCGATCCGGAACTGGTCGTGTTCACCACATTGGCCGGCTATAGTTTTTGGCACGCGCTTCACCATGAACAGACCAAGCGATGGCTTTTCGCCATCTTTTATCTGGCCATGGGATGTGGCATGTTGGTCAAGGGGCCCGTGGGCATCATCATTCCGCTGGTGGGCGTGATCCCCTATCTCACCCTCACGCGCCAATGGGGAACCTTCTGGCAACGGGGCTTTCCCCTTCTCGGAATCCTCTTGGTCGCCGCTGTCGCGGCTCCCTGGTATGTGATGATGTTTCAAATTCATGGGGAAGCCTATTGGGCCGCAGCGCAGGCCAATACCACCGGCCGGTTCATGAATCCCATGGAAGGCCATGGGGGGACGCTCTTGTTTTATGTGCCGGTGTTGTTGGTTGGATTTTTCCCATGGAGTGCCTTTCTCCCTTCCGTGTTGTATCACACGTTCAAGCGCTGGAAAGCGTTCTGGCAGGGACAAGGCCCTGCCACGCAAGAGCAACATTTAGATTGTTTCCTGAGCCTCTGGGTAGTGGGATTGTTGCTATTCTTTACCTTCTCGGCCACGCGCCTGCCTCATTACATCTATCCTCTGTTTCCGGCCGCAGCCCTGCTGGTCGCCCAGTGGTGGAAGCGTTTCTTGACAGAAGAAAGGCCGGCTGGACTCACGGCCTCCACTCGTGTCCTCATTGGGGTGGGATACCTCTTGGGCATCGCGATGATGTTTGTGCCTGCGGTCTTTCAGTTGTTCATGAAGCAAATTGCCAAAGAATTCCCGGCTGCGATCCAGGTTGACCTGGCGTGGCTTCCCTCGCTGGTAGGCCTCGTCATGGTACTAGGAACCATGCTCATGCGTCAGTGCATGCGATCTGACTCCAAGCGCCATTTAGCCTTTTGGGTGGGATGCGGAATGATGCTGATCTTTACCGTATTGGTCGCGCGAGGAGGACTCTCGATTTACCAACAGTATTTCATCGGACCACCGCAGGAATTAGCCGTCATCGCCGGTTATAACTTAGGCCCGGATGACCGATTGATTCAATTTGGCCGGAAGCGCCCATCCCTCAGTTTTTATGCCAAACGCAAAGTGTACTTTCTTGGGGTGAATGACGAAGAGCTTCCCCAACACCTTTCCGCTCCCGGTCGAAAAATGGCCATTATCCAAACTCAGCTTCGCGGACAACTTCCCGAAACCATGGCCCACTGGATTGTCGTTCTGGACCACGGCGGTTTTTCTCTCCTCACCAGCGAACCCCTGATGTAAGAGTGACACCAAAAAAGTATTGATGAGAGAGGCGGCTCCATCCTCCCTTGCCATTTTGGTCCTTCTAGTGCCACGCATGTCCCTTTTGATTTACCAAATGTATCTTTCCGTATAACCTGCCGACTTCTTTCCCAACGGCCTTTTTTCTTAAAAAATAAACAATAACTAAGGTTTATCTCCACATTGGTGACTGGTTTACTTTTTGCTTTTGTTTGCAAATAAGCAAAAAAATGATCCACTCCACCGTTTGCAAATGTGTGGAACTATGCAGCTAGCCAATGATGAGACCAGGCAATGAATTTAATGGATAACGATATTCGTATAACGGGGCAGCGGCAAGGGCAATATTCGCATTCAACTTATTAAAGAGGAGGTCTGTCAAAAGCCAGTCAGGAAGCTTCCGGCAAAGTGCGAATATCATCGAAGTTCAGAAAAATCATAATAGGTTTCCTGTCACTCTTAAAAAGGAAAATTAGGGCTATGCAGTTCCTGATAATATTTTGACGCGTTGCCCAAGGTGAAGCTGAGAAGGCACCACAAGAAATGGAAACCGAACAAATGTGTTTTCAAGCTCAAGGTAGCCGTATAGAAAATTCTCTAGAATGTCAGGCTCCCTTATGCTCGTCCGGTCCGACCGCTTCACCGGAGTTTTTTAACACCATTGAGTTATATATCTCATTTTCCGAAGGAAATACGCTGAAATTTTATATGTATTCATTCTTTTATTTATTGAGAAAGCTTCATATTTATTCATAAGGCGGTTCTCTCTAGGAGGTCCTAACCATGGAAAGCGTACAATCATGGGGGAGGGATACACACAAAATTTTCTTCATTCATCCGATGTCTTTTCTTCTCGGGAGTTTGACTCTGGTTCTGATCGGATCCCAACCACTTGCTAGTTTTGCCTTGGAGGCAAGGACTATTGATGGGACACACAACCATCTCGAAAATCCGGATTGGGGAAGCGCCAATATCCCCTTGCTTCGTCAGGTTCCACCGGATTATGAAAATGGTAGCTGGAGTCCGTCTGGCTACAATCGCCCCAATGTTCGTGAAATATCAAACGTGGTCGCTGCTCAGGAACGGCCGATTTACAATAAAAAGGGCGCCACGGATATGGTGTGGCAGTGGGGGCAATTCATCGATCACGATATCGACCTGACCGAGGGGGCAGATCCCCAGGAACCTTTTCATATTCAAATTCCGGGAGGAGACCCTCACTTTGATCCGCATTCGACAGGGACCCAGTTCATGGGCTTGAACCGGTCAGTCTATGATCCGGCCAGTGGAACCACTTCGAACTATCCTCGCCAGCAAATGAACCAGTTAACGTCTTATATCGACGCATCGATGGTCTATGGCTCAGACCCCGTTCGAGCCTCGGCGCTCAGAGCCCATGATGGAACCGGCCGGATGAAAACCAGCTCCGGCAATCTGTTGCCGTTCAATACCGATGGCCTACCCAACGGAGGGGGGCCGGCACCTACGCTATTTGTGGCGGGAGATGTGCGAGCCAATGAGCAGGTGGGGCTTACCTCCATGCATACCCTATTTGTGCGCGAGCATAATCGACTGGCCAGGATCATCCGGCGACGTTCTCCCGAATTGACCGATGACCAAATCTACGAACGAGCTCGAGCCTGGGTCGGGGGGATGATCCAGGTCATCACCTATAATGAATTTCTTCCGGTACTCCTGGGCCCTGATGCTCTCAAGCCTTACATCGGATACGACTCCGGTGTAAATCCAGGCATCGCCAATGAGTTCAGTACTGCAGCCTATCGATTAGGTCATAGCATGCTTTCTCCGGAATTACTTCGTCTCCGGAAAAACGGCCGACCTATTCCGGAAGGATCTTTGGCGCTGCGCGATGCATTTTTTTCACCCTGGCGGATCACGAACGAAGGCGGGATTGCTCCCTTGTTGCGCGGACTGGTCCACAATCGTGCACAGGAACTGGATGCCTATATCATCGACGATGTGAGAAATTTCCTCTTTGGCCAACCCGGAGCAGGAGGATTTGATCTGGCCTCACTCAATCTGCAGCGCGGGCGAGACCACGGACTTCCGGGCTACAATGATGTTCGACTGGCCTACGGTCTTTCTCCAGCCATTACTTTTGGCGACATCACCAGGAATCGTGATCTTCAGAATCGCCTGGAGGCGGCCTATGGAAGCGTGGAAAAAGTTGACGTCTGGATTGGAGGCTTGGCCGAAGATCATCGCAGGGGCGCGATGGTGGGGGAATTGTTCTATACCATTCTGGTCAATCAGTTCGAACGGTTGAGGGATGGAGACCGGTTTTTTTATCTCAACGCCTTTCCAAATTATCAAATCAAACGACTGGAAGAGACGACGCTGGCTGACATCATTCGCCGGAATACGAACATCGGTCGAGAGATTCAAGATCATGTCTTTCTCCTTCCACGCCACCACCAAAATCATGACGGAAGGAAGAATGGCCATTAACGCCTGGGTCTCACACTTTAGGGAAATAGATCCATTCAGTGTTCTTAATCGAAGAGGGTCTTGTCCGGGACCGGGAGATGAAGAATGGGCCTTGCATCTCTCGGCCCCTGAACGGAAAATAATCTCACTTCATCATACCCTATCCCGTGAATCCTCGTAGTTCAGATCCGATAGGATCGTGGTCCTGGAGCCTGGCAGGTTTCCTTCCTCTCCGGTGGACCCCACCGTAAAAAACGAAAAAGAAAAACTGGTGGTCTCTGGATTTTCTCCATGACGACGAAGCCTGTGCGCACTGTACCAGTGAGCCCGGGGCCAAATAGTACCAAGAAATAATTTCGTTTTATCCGATTGCACAGGAGTCATCTGCACACGAATGCTTTGACAGATGTTCGGGTGTTGCCGGGAGTTTGGCTGAGAATGTTGCGTGCTCCCGCAATAACCCAAGTTCCGCTCCGAGAAGGAGATCGTCATGCACCCCGAACACCTGTCGGTGCAGTCTGCCTTGTGCGTCAATTAATACCGTGGTTGGAGTTCCCCTCATCGCATACGCTCGCATGGTTCGGGGAAGCGGATCGCCATCCGGTCCTGGCAGGTCGACCGCAACCGGAAAACGAATGCGGTACTCATGCAGAAACGCGCGAAGCGACGACAACCCCATAGCCTCGTGGTGCTCGAACACCGTATGCAACCCGATGACTCGGACGTCGGGAAAGAGCTTGGCGACACGCTGAGCCTGTGGCAGTCCATGCGATACACAGCCGGGGCAGAGCATCTGAAATGCATAAAGAAGCACAACCTGTCCGCGAAGGCCCGACAGGCTGAGGGGCTCTGGGGTGTTGAACCAGTCTGTAGTCTGCCATTCTGGAGCTAGCTGGATTTCCATCAAAAGTCTCCTGGGTTGGTTGATGGTTGAGTATTGGTCTTTCATGCAAGATACTAAGCCTGCAGGAGTCTCTCAAGAAGGCACTTTTTGGTAAGGGGGTGACTGAATGGTTCAGGATGATCCGTCGATGGGAGTAGAGTCGGAGTTGCAGGATGGCAGGAAAATTCCTGTGGCCTCGATGGTGGAGAGTATTGTGGGCTGTAAGTGGTCTGTCCGCTTACTCCAGCTTTGTGCCGAAGGGCACAATCGCCCTGGTATGGTGCTCCGGGCCTGTCCAGGTCTGTCGGCAAAAGTCATGAATGAGCGATGGCGAAAGATGATCCGTTTCGGCATCATGCGACGCAGGGTGTTTGGACTAAAGCCTCCGGTTGAAGTGGAATATCAACTTACCGCCTTCGGTCGTCGGTTTTTGAAAATTCTTGATGAAGTGCGCAGGCTTCAGGAGGCTGTGGATGATGGGGGCATCTCGGAAACCAGCCAAACCCCGAAGAAGGCTAAGTCGAGTGGTCGCAACTCTTCCCCCAAAAATGGGAAACGAACCTCCGCGCCTGCTGCATCTAAAAAATCCTAGTGAAGTATTCATGATTTCTTTCTCCATGTCGGGTGATATAAGGAATTCTCTTGCATCGATTTGTGGAGTAGGAAAGGAGAGCAATACTCAACTCAACTTCTGACTCAATTTTTCTGGAACATATAGAATTTATGGATCTGGCGTTACAGCTTGACGATGTGGGTCGGGAATCTATCTTGGGGTTTGCCAATAAAAAAGTGCTGGCGGGTGAACGCATCACACTTGTGCATCCAACCCTCGTGTCAACATGATTTTCTGTGGTGCCGGGTTTCGCCCCGGCAGACGAGGCCCTTTTGTTTCGGCAAAAGGACCCAAAACCACTGACGCCCCGTCCGGCTTAATCGGATGGGGCGGACACAGGCCACGGAAGGGCGGACCAACTTGTGGAGCCTGTCCTGAGGTTGCTCGAAGGGCTCAAACAAGGTCCGCCCAATGATAAGAGTGTCCGCCCCTGGAGCCGGGCGGCAGGCGTCGGACAATCATGTGAAGAAAAATGAATTTGCGGGCCATTGTGCTAAATAGCATTGATTGAGGGGGGCATGCAGACAATAATCCATATTTTTTGCGTATCAATCTAATCGGGTTTTTTTATTATGAAAATAGTCAGTTGGAACTGTAACGGAGCACTTAGAAAAAAGATGCAACAGCTTTCCACGTTGGAAGCTGACATATATGTCATTCAAGAGTGTGAAGATCCAAAACAATCACCAGTTCAAGTGTATAAAGATTGGGGCAGGAACTATCTATGGATAGGCAAGAATAAGAGCAGGGGGATAGGAATATTTGCCAAGCCAGATATCCCCTTGGAACTAATGACGATAGATTCTGGTCGGCTTGAGTATTTTTTGCCCTGCTTAGTCAATAAGAGCTTTTTTCTTTTAGCCGTGTGGACAAGGGAGGCTAATTCACCGACTTTTAAGTACATCGGCCAAATGTGGAAGTATCTTCAGCAACATAAAAGCCACTTTTCAAATCAAGATGCGGTCATAATTGGAGATTTTAATAGTAATTCACGTTGGGATGCCTGGGATCGTTGGTGGAACCATTCCGATGTAGTAAGGGAATTGGAAGATTTGGGGATCGTCAGTCTTTACCACGCTCAAACTGGAGAGGAGCAAGGCAAGGAGAATCAGCCAACATTCTTTATGTATAGAAAGCCCGAGAACCCCTACCACATTGATTACGCATTCATATCAAGTAACATGTTGCGTGGTTCAAGGATGAAAATTGGGTCCCCCTTAGATTGGCTGGCATTTAGTGATCATATGCCATTAACAGTAGATCTAATGCCGCACATCGCTGATTCAACACCGGGGACACCCTACCCAAAAGGATAGATAGCTGTCTCTCCATGCAGGAGACAGAATAGTGAAGGTCTTCCAATCAAGCATCAAGCTAATTCCTTGATTTTGAGGGAGACATCGTTTTTTGGGGAACAAATTCCAGGAAGTATTGGCGGGGGAGGAAGGTGTGTTCTTTGGCCAAGGTAAAGCCGGCTTGCTCCATATCCTTGATGACTTGTTCTTTTGGAACCAGATGGCGTTTTGAGAACCCGAGGGTGCCGGATCGTGCATCGGCATAGTAGTCGATAATGACCACACGTCCGTTTGGTTTAAGTGCAGGCTTGGTGTTGGCCAGATAGTCGATCTGGTCTTCCAAGTGATGATAGACATCGCACAAGAATACGATGTCGGCGTTATTCCCGGAAAATGTGGGACCTTCTGACTCGGCCAGAACAAAATGGACTCTGTTGGCGAGCCCAAGTTTTTCCAACTGCTGTTTGTTGTAATTCAACATTTTCTGTTCGACATCGATGGCGATGACCCGCCCCTTGTCTCCCACCGATTGTGCGAAGCGCCGGGTGAAATAACCCGACCCTGCCCCGATATCAATTACCATCATGCCAGGAGTGAGGTTCAAGGCCTCAATGACTTTTTCTGGCTGTTGATGCTGATCACGTTCCGGGCGTTCAAGGGCGTGAATGTATCTGTTGATATCCCATGTTTTATGCGCGCAGCTTGCGGTAAGACTTAGGAGAACAGAAAGAAACAGGAGAGAGGAAATCGTTGACCTTTTGGGTGTTTGTCCTCGAGGTGTCGAGCGTTGGTTCATAGG
Organism: Nitrospira sp.; assembly: GCA_024760505.1. Taxonomy (GTDB): domain Bacteria; phylum Nitrospirota; class Nitrospiria; order Nitrospirales; family UBA8639; genus Nitrospira_E. The sequence goes on along the minus strand of CP058931.1, from coordinate 281,145 downwards.
CATCATCCTTACGTTCTTGTCTGGTATTCGAGTTGTGAGGTCACTGCCATGCAGTTTCCTTTTATAACGGTTGAGAAGATGAGTATCAAGTGAAATACTGCCAGGAGCATCTGTAGGAAAATGTAAATATTTTCCATGGGTTATTGCACTTAGGCATTTCTCTCCGCACCCGACATGCCAGATCAGCTTGGCCAGAGATTTGGCAATACCTTTGGGCAATTCATAACAGAAATACATGAAAAATGGCCTTCAAGGGTTATTGACAGTTACGGCTTTGCAAATGAGGTATAGGATGAAATTAATACTCATTAATCATCTATCTGCTGCAGCCTCAATTTTTTTATTGCTTTTCGGGAAGGAGGCTTACAAGAAAGCATTTTTTTCTGCCCTAAATTGGACTCTTTTGGAGATTACTCTTAATGAAGCTTTAGGAAGAGAAAAATGAAGTCTGAGGATCCAGGAAATTTTTGGGTATGCCAAGCTCTATGAGACCTACACCTACATCAAATCAGGAGGCATTATGAAAAACGTGATAAAAAATAAATCTATCGTATTATTGGGTAGTTTGGCCGGAACATGTTTACTGGCCACCGTAGCCTTTGCCAATCCCGCATTAGTGCCGGATCATCCAGGGTATCCGATGAAAGAATCGAAAAGTCCGGTGAGTGGCGTCTCCACAGCTAATGATCCGGGGCGAGAAAATTTGTATGGTCAAAAAGCCTTAAATGCTGCCACTAAATCATACACTGAAGACCTGGAAACCCGCCGGTCCGGTGCTATGGGAGCAAACGAGTCAGAGAGCCAGAACCAGATGGGTGATCGCTCCCAAATGGGTGGTCAAGACCAGAAGATGGGACAGGAACACATGACGAGCCAAGATCAAAAGGGTCATCAGAACTAAATAAAGAGCCAGATAGAGACCCTCATTGGGACCCTGTTTGATGGAAATTTTTCTGAACGGGGGTTATAAAGGTAATCCGAGGGGGACTGTAATGGTCCTCCTCGGCAGCAATCATACAAGGGTTGATTCGCAAGAAATTTCAGAAGAGGAAATCGCTGAAGGATCTGAAATTCTGTCATGGATGGCAGAAGTTAAGCGGATCGGATTGAAAAAATCAGGATTGTAAGGAAAAACATAACGAGCCCTATGATCGCTTCGATCCAAATGGGTTTGAAGCCGTCGAGAAAGCTGTTTTTGATCTCAGGGGTTAATTCGAATTGAGTCCCCCGCCACCAGATAATACCCGCCATCAAACTTGCTCCCAAAATCACAACACTACCCGTCGTGGTGGCTAGGCCAAGGCCCATAAGAAGTCGTGGCCATTGGGGGAGCCCTCGTCCGGGAGATGGGGTTTCTTCGGAGGTAAGTTCCCGTATCCACCAGAGTCTTAGTCCCAATCCAACCGCTATGCCTATCAGTCCGAGAAAGAGTGAGAGGGAAGGTTCCAATTCAACGCCTGGATGGGGAACAATGATCCATACGATACCAAAGGCGGAAATCAGCCAGGGGAGACCATGAGTGAGTGTGTGCTGAAAGAATGTCTTCCACTTGTCGGGAGGATGAATGATGATGAGCGCGGTTCCGATCCCCACCAGAACACCGCCAAGCACATCGGTAGGGAAATGGGCGCCGGTGATGACGCGACAGGTCCCATTAAATGCAGCAAGTCCGAACCAGAGCATTTTGGCTTTTGGGAAATGATAGGCCAGGACGGTGGCTACGGCAAAGGATGCGGTGGTATGACCGGAGGGAAAGGAGTCCCATCCACTTTCAAGTGATGGGGCGATTTCCCAGTCCTGGCCTTGTTTGAGTCTCGGGCGGGGGCGGCCGATGGTGTGTTTCAATATTTGGGTAAAGAGTCCGGCTACTCCGTGTGCGAGTAAGGTATGAATACAGGCGGACTTCCAGGCAGGCCAACCGAATCGGAATCCCACTGCCCCAATTCCCAAGGAAATGAGGACCAGGGTGACCCCGTCTCCTATATGGTTTCCTATAGTGCCGATGTGGTCGATGGCAGGATGCGTGAAGCTGTGAACGATCTGGAGGGTTGGCCCATCTACCTGTGCAAGAAAAACAAATAAGCCAAGGAAAAGGGCCCCGGATAGCCCGAATATCAGGAGGGGATTCTGGCGGAGGAGAAGCTGCGGACGTCGAGGTGAAGGAGCTGCGGATGATTGGTCAGTCACAGGATTGGGAAATGGGATTCGTCAACAGCCTTGGCCGAATTTTTCTTCCGTTTATGGAACATCTTCCCCTCCTCCATGCTCCCTCTGGACCAGAGACGGTGAAGGGGACGAATGGGAGTGCCCGGTTGACATGATATTCGTTGGATTAGGGTACCCAGTCAGCAAGAAAGATGTTGAATTCTTTTGGGTTGGCGGCATTGCGATCGGATGACCATACCACTTGTTTTCCGTCAGGGGAGAACATCGGAAAGCTATTGAAGTGCCCTTTGAAGGTAATTTGTTCGGGGTGCGTGCCATCCTCATTGATCATATGCAAGTGAAAAGAGGGGCGCCCCTGATGATCGGGCGGTGTCGACAAGTTGGAGGAATAGATGATGCGTTTCCCATCGTGAGCAAAGAATGGAGCAAAATTCGAACGTCCGTTGTGAGTGACCTGTATCTTGTTGGAGCCATCAGCATTCATGATGAAGATTTCCAGGTTTGAGGGTTCCACAAGGTTTTGACTGAGCAGGTCACGATAGGCCTTCACGTCCTCGTCAGTTTTCGGATGATGGGCCCGATAGACGATTCTTTTATTGTCGGGAGAAAAAAAGGCTCCGCCATCATATCCGACTTCCTGCGTCAGTCGCTTCAGATTCTTTCCATCGATATCCATGGTGTACACATCTAAATCTCCATCACGTATGGAGGTGAAGACAATGGTTTTTCCATCTGGCGAAATGGTGGCTTCGGCATCGTAGCCATGGGCGGAGGTCAACCGTTGTACGTCCCGGCCGCCGATATTCATGGAGAAGATGTCATAATCATCGAGAGCCCACCGGTAGCGTTCGGTCCTTTCGGGGACGGGTGGACAAAATTGACTGCTGATATGCGTGGAGGAAAAAAGGACACGCCGCCCACCGGGGAAAAAATATCCGCACGTCGTACCGCCCAAGCCCAGGCTGACTCGCCGGACATTCGTGCCATCGAGGTCCATGATATAGATTTGATAGCAGGATCTGAGTGTCTTGCCATCCGGTTCCAGGGTTGATTGGTACACCAATCGGTTGCCCTCATCCGAAAAATAGGCTTCGGCATTTTTCCCCGAAAAGGTGAGCTGCCGGATATTGGCCAAATGAGGTTCCGGTTGAGCCTGATTTGCGGGTGGTTCGGCAGCCAGGGCGGTATTCCACACGAGCAACAAGGACAGCAGTCTTAACGGGAGCATGTTTCGAATCGAGAATGTGGATCGAAGGAAAGAGAAGGTCGGATGCATTCATGAACCTCACGGTGAATGGCGAATAATCTCGCGTGTAGAGTGTACGGGTTGAAACATCCCCCGGGCAATCACTTTTCCTTGCTTGAAGACCAGATAGCTATCCCATCCGTAGAAAAACAACAGACGTGAAACGGGCTTGACGGCTTCAGGAGACCATCCGAAAAAGAATGTGACGGTATGGGTCCCATCCCGGGGGCGGGCGCACGAAATCAGGAAGGCCATTTCCGGGCCTTCAAATGTCTGTTCCTCAATGGAGAGGTGTCCCGGACGCATGTCCATAAACTTTTCACAACTAGTGAAAGAACCGGATTCCAACAGGCGACGGGCAGAGGGTCCGATGACCAGATAGGAGGCCGATTCAGCGATGACCGGATCATCGGTTTGGATCGTTTCGATGCCGGGTTGTTCCTCAAGGCGTTGAAACAGAGGTTCTAAGCTTTGAGCCTCCTCTTGTGTCAGGGTCTGAGGTCTGATGAGAATTCGACGGGTGTCGGTTTCCCACCTATTTAACATAGGTGGGATTTGTGCGCGGGGAAGGTGGAGCAGAAGATGGTGCCCGGGATCAATGGCGAGTGTTGTTGGAGTCGCCGGGAGAGCCAGCGTGAACGGTTGTGTGGCCCGATCCAGGTTGAGGACGACGTCATGCATGAGTCCTCCTTGGAGATCGAGGTGGAGGGGAAGGCGGATGGTGAACATCGGGTCCGTCTGCAGGATGGTTCCGGTCAGGGTGAATTGTCCCTGTTGCGTGGGATCTTCCTGCACCATGATATCCTGAATGTCCAGATTTGGTGCGCCGGGTTGATCGATCCATTGATGGAAAAACCAACCGAGGTCTCTTTCAGCCGCCTGTGAAAAGATCCGGAGAAGATCGTTCCACTCCAGATAGGTGCCCGTCCCTTCCTGAATTATTCTGCGAACCCCGTTAAAAAAAGCCACCTCTCCCATTTCTTGTCTGAGCATGTGAAACACCATGGCTGTTTTTTGATAGCCAATGGCATTATCCAACCGGGTTTCTTTGTGGTGAAAGGCCCGTACCGGATATTCCTTGTCCGGCTCCGCATACAGATTATATTCGTAGACCATCCGCCGTCGGGTATTGAAGGCCTCCTGCTGATGCCCTTTGGCCTCGTCATAATAGTAATTGGAAAGATAAGTAGTGAGCCCTTCCACCCAATTGCCTTGAGCAAAGTCATTGAAGACGGAATTTCCGAACCAGGAATGGACGATTTCATGACCGAGAGAATAGGGTTGGGTATATCCGCGCCGTATAACTCCTTCACCTAAGAGGGTGAATGAGGGGAGCCCAAGTCCGCTTGGAAAAAAATTTTCTACGACGGCAAATTTTGTAAACGGGTAAGGACCCAGAAGATCGGTATACATTTGAAGGTAATCAACGGTCGCTTCTAGGTATTGGGGAGCCAAGTGGGCGTCATCCTTGAAAAGATAGGTGGCGAGTTGAATGCCTTTCCATTCCTGCTTCTGCACCACAAAATGATTGGCTGCCAACGTCAGAGCTTCACTCGGGAGGCTCACTTTCCATTGGGTGGTTCGGCGTCCGGCAGTCACGGTATTGGAGACTTCCCGGCCTTGGGTGATCGCTTCCCAGTCTGAAGGGAGACTAAGGGTGAGATCATATGTCGAGAAGGTCTGTTCCCATGTGGGATGCCAGAATGTTTCGTAGGTCAAATACACGCCGTTGGGTCCGATATGTCCGTTGGTGTCATCCGGTTTGACGAAGCGAAGTCCACCTGAGGCTTTTGGAGAATCATCAATCTGCCCGTGATACGTCAGTGTGAGGATTGCCGTTTGGTCCGGACCGTGAAGGGGAGGCAAGGGAATTTCAATAACCCGACGCGTTGATCCCGGCTGCAAGGTCTGGCCTTCAGAGGGGGGAGGGACCGGGAGCAATTTGCCGTTGAATTCGACTCGATCGATTGTGAGTTGAGGATGCAGGATGAAGGAGACGGATGAGTTGGCGCGATGAGATGGAGAAAGATGAACGGTGTCCGAGCCGGCAATGGAATGGGTGTCAGGATTCAGTTCAATATGTAATTCATGGTGAATAGACATCAATGCCTTGGCTTGGACGGGATTCGCCATCGCCAGGCACAGCAAGACGCCGAGGACAAGTGGTGGGACTCGTATTGCTTGCGGGAAGATTTGGTGAATGAAATTCACAAGCCAATTTCCTTGGTCAATTTCCGAACACCATGTTTTTCTCAGACAGAATGCTGTGTCAAAGAAAGCTGGGACGCGTCAGCCGTCTGGGTTTTCTGTCGGGAGCAAGGCCTCGACAAATGCTGAAGCGTGGAAATCCTGGAGGTCCGCTTCCCCTTCCCCCACACCTATCAAACGAATGGGAAGATTGAGTTCGTCGACGATCGCTACGACCACTCCCCCTTTGGAGGTTCCATCCAGTTTGGTCAAGGCTAAGCCGGTGACGCCGAGTGACTCATGAAATTGTCGGGCTTGTGCAATGGCATTCTGCCCCAGTGTGCCATCCAGGACGAGGAGGGTTTCGTGTGGGGCGTCGGGCATTTCCCGTGCAATAATTCGTTTGATCTTTTTCAATTCATCCATCAAATTAATTTTGGTATGCAGCCGACCGGCGGTATCGATGAGAACGACGTCCACATTTCGAGCTTTCGCCGCGACCATGCCGTCAAACACCACCGCGGCAGGATCGGAGCCCTGCTTTTGCTTAATCACCTCGATGCCTGTGCGCTTTCCCCAAATATCCAATTGTTCAATCGCAGCAGCCCGGAAGGTGTCGCCGGCGACAAAGAGTGTGTGTAACCCTTGTTGCTTTAACCGATGCCCGAGTTTGGCAATGGTCGTGGTTTTGCCGACACCGTTGATGCCGATGATCAAGATCACAAAGGGACGAGGGCCGCGTCGAATGAGTTGTTCCAGCGGTTCGGTCTCGCCCTTCCGAAGAATGTCCGTGAGGAGAGTATGGAGGACCGCTGTTGGATCGGTCCCACTGAACACCCGTGTTTTATCTTTCAGCATCTCAAGAAATCGCTCGACCGTGTGTATGCCGACATCGGCTTCCAGGAGACTGGATTCGACATCTTCCAGGGCGACGGGATCCAGGTGCCCCCGCCCCAGGCGACGCAATGACTTTTGCACGGTCTGACGAGTTTTTGCTAACCCCTTCTGAAGACGTTCAACCCATTTCATAACTGATGTTCCCGACGATGACGCCAAATAAGTGATGCATGGTTTTTTTGTTATGCAAGAAGACGGAGTGCCGGCGAAGAAAGGCGACCGAAGATCGTGCGTTCTTTTCGCTTCATCCGTTTGGCTTCCCGATCGGTTGTTTCATGGTCATACCCCAGCAGATGAAGGGTGCCATGAATGAGTAAACGGAGGATTTCTTCATCGGCGGTGTTGCCAAACCGTGAAGCTTGAGCCAGTGCCACGGGAAGACAAATCACGACATCACCCACAAATGTCAGTGGCGACTGTAAGGCATCCTGCATGGGGAAGGCTAGCACATCGGTCGCATAGTCCCGCTGCCGGTACGTCCGGTTGAGTTGCTGCATGCGAGTCTTGCCGACGAAGCTGAGACTCAGATCAGCCGAAGGATACCCTGCCTGTTGTAACACAGCTTGTGCCAGTCGGCCCACAGTTCTGGGGCGAACGGATACTCGCCGGAGGTGAGAACGAATCCACACAGCCATCGGGTGTTACCGCGTGGGCCCCTGGCCGTTGGCGTCCGATTTTGAATGAATTCCAGGAGATGGGGTCGAATGGCCGGGTGATATGTTGTGCGGGCTGTTATTGGACAGTTGGTGTTCAAACCGATCGTATGCTTTGATAATTTCTTTGACCAATCGATGCCGGACCACATCTTGTTCGGAAAAATACACAAATTGTATTCCGTCAATATTAAGGAGAATGTCAGCAATCTGCGCCAATCCGGATTTCTGCGAATCGGGGAGATCGATTTGGGTTATATCCCCGGTCACAATGGCCTTGGAATTCAGTCCGAGCCTCGTCAAAAACATTTTCATTTGTTCGGTGGTGGCGTTTTGCGCTTCGTCCAGAATGACAAAAGCATCGTCGAGCGTTCGTCCCCGCATGAACGCCAGCGGGGCGATTTCAATTTCGCCACGTTCGATGAGCCGATTGGCCCGATCAATGTCCATCATGGTGTACAACGCATCGTACAAGGGACGTAAATAGGGGTGCACTTTGGCAAAGAGGTCGCCTGGAAGAAAGCCGAGATGTTCCCCTGCCTCCACGGCTGGCCGTGCGAGAATGATGCGACTGACTTGTTTATGCGTGAGAGCGGCAAGGGCCATGGCCATTGCCAAATAGGTTTTCCCGGTGCCGGCGGGGCCAATGGCTATGACCAGATCTGACTTGTTAATGGCTTCCAGGTAGGCCTGTTGATTGGGAGTTTTCGGATTGACATTCCCTTTTTTTGTCGGAAGCGCGCTAGCTGAAACGGTATAGGGTTTGAGCGGGGTATCTCGTTTTTCTTCTGTCGCCAGAATGGCTCGTGAAATATCGTCGGGTTTCAATTCGTAATAGGTTCGGGTCCAATCAGCTAATTCCCGCAAAATGTGTTCGGCCCGCAGAACTGACTCCGGTTGACCATGTAGGGTAATTTCATCGCCCCTGGCTGCCATTCGCACCTGGAGCTCCCCTTCGATCATTTTGAGGTGCAGATCGTGCGGGCCGAAAAGATTGGCTAAATCTACCCCTTCTCGTAGTTTAATTTTTCGCACGTCGTATTCGACTTAACCTCCGGTTAGCCACCATTAAACTGTTACTTGATTCTAGCAAAGGTTTCAGTTTGGCTCAAGGAATGAAATGGGAGATTACCGTCTCTTTTGGCAGATCGAACAAAAGAACGAGCTGCGTTCACTCTGCAGGCGTGTGATCAGAGTGGGGCATCCATGCAAACAAGGCAATCCTGCCTTCTGATATATCTGGTGCGCTTGCTGGAACCGTCCATACGACCCATCCGGAGCACGGAAATCTCTGATGGAAGACCCTCCAGCGGCAATGGCTTCACCTAAAACGGTATGCATGGTGTCATAGAGCCGTTGACAGGCTGAGACGCCCAGCCGATAGCCGCGAGCTTGTGGGTGCACTCTGGCCCGAAACAGGATTTCATTGGCGTAAATATTTCCAATCCCCGCGAGCCGATGTTGATCGAGAAGAAAGGGTTTCAGCCTGCCTCGACAGCTTTGAATGAGCTGGATAAAGGATTGTGCACCTATATCCATGGCGTCAGCACCGAATCGGCGATGCATGAAGGCTTCCAATTCCGGTGGGGTGAACAGCCAGAGCCGGCCAAACCTTCGAGGATTCCAGTAATGTAGTTCAGTGGCCGGAACTCCGGAAATCTCGATGCGGCAATGGATGTGTTGAGGGGTTGAGGCCAAGGCGGGATTAAAAAACCAGAGTCCGGTCATTCCCTGCTCCGAAAGCAGATACCGGGTTTCGTTGGCTCGATGGCAGGTAAAGATGAGACATTTGCCCTTCCGGGCGATATGGGTGATCGTGGAACGCTGAAACCAGGGGATGAGGTCGTGTCCGGTGCGCACAATATCCGAACGGTGTATGGTGAGCATTGCGATGGTCCCACCCAGGACATGCCGGTTCAGCTGGTTGAGGATGACTTGGACTTCAGGGAGCTCGGGCATAGAGGGAGACGCGGGGAAAATAAAAGGGTTGAGCGCGCGCGGGTCGTTCTTCCTTATGGTCTGGAAGGTTGTATCAGATTAGAAGTGGCGCTGGGTACCGCCATGTTTATTTTTTTTGTGAGGTATCCTAGAGGTATCCTCATGGGCAAGCCAATGAACTCCGGCTCAGGTGTGATAAGATTGGAGTAAGCCAGGCCCTGGATGCGGGACCTGTTGTGTAAAGAGGATATGGAGCGTTTGGTTGCGGGATCTCGGTGAGGAAGCCTATACTTTAGAGAGGAATTTGCTCAATAGCGTGGACTAAGGAAGAAGCATGACACAATTAAGCATTAAGCAGGTGGAAGAACGGTTAGGAGAAGTGAAGTGTCCTATTTGCAAGGCCAACCGTTTTGGAATCGACTCCAGGACAGCGACAGGCGATGGGGAATGGAAAGCGATTTGTATTGGGTGCCACTATATGTTTCCCGTCCATACTGACATGGAGTTTTATGTACAAACACAGCCGGATATCCCCTATCATCTCAAGGAAATTCCATGCCCATCCTGTCGACATCGCGGGGTGTCCCTGGATTTTCGAGCGGTCCTCTCGGTTCGTGAGTCGGTCTATTTTGTGACCTGTCCCAGTTGTCAGCTCAAGTTTCCTGAGCGGTCCCATTTGGAATCGTTTGAGTAATCATCGAAGAGGAGAATGTCATCATGAATCACGATAAAACATCCGAAGAAGCCAACGATTCTGAAACAGCCAGCGACAAAGATCCCAAGGCCGTCTCTCCCAAAAAAATAAAAAAAGAATTGTCGGTTGTGTCTCTTCCTCATGATAATGATGTAATGGCTCAAGAAATGGCCGATCTGTTTGACGAAGATCGAGTCACGCATAAACATGGAAACGCCGAGCCCGAAAAAGATTAGTGAAAAGACCAATCTAACTTCCTGCCTTTCCCGAACTTCTTATTCCCATTTCCCTATATCGTGGTTCCATCCCTCACGTTACCTCTAAAGAGAGTTTCATTGTTTTACCCCTTCCAACGCGTCGGTTTTCCCTCTGTCCTGGTTGATACGATCATTAATGATTTGTTGCTCTAAGTGCATGAATTCATTATGCATTACGATTGAATTGGTTGTTGATAATTGGAGGTGTCATTCTGTTTGCGTGTGGCCGTTTCGTCCCTGTCCTGTAACGAAAAAATGAAACGGGATTTTGACTCATTTACAAAAAAACTCATCTCAAGATGAAAAGTTCCCTCAGTATTTGCTGGGGTTTGGTGTCCCATTCATTGAAAGCCACTCTCTGGAACAACTGAAGCGTGGCATGAGCGCTGGAATCTCCCATGCCTCAGTTTCTCCGATGGTGGTGGTATTGGGAGATCTTCCTCCATCGGATGAACCGGGGCATTTTCGTGAGCTGAAAAAACCCTTGGATTATCGTCAGATGGGAAGACTCATGGATGAATGTCTTTTTTTGAAAACGCAAAGATGCGCCTCACAAGGCGATTAGAAGGTAGATCGTAACGGTAGACTGTTTGTCGGGTGCGGAACACCCAGGGCGGCTAACCTATTCGAGCTGATCTTGACAGTTGGGGCTTTTAGAGGGGGTCTTCAACTGGAAATAGGCGAGGATAGGCCGGCCGCCCCAGGTTTTTTTGCCTGTTGCCGGTCCTGGGGTTTCACGGATTACAGAAAATATTGGAGGTGAAAGCCCGGTTAGGCGAAGAACGGGAAGCTCTGGAATAATCTTGCATTTGTTTTTGTGTTGAGAGAGGATGATGCAGCCTTTTTATGATCATCCTGGAAAACAACCGGTTCTAATGTTCACGCTCATGATAAGGAGGATGTGATGCTTAAAGAGTTCAAAGAGTTTGCCATGCGAGGCAATGTTATCGATATGGCAGTCGGTGTCATTGTTGGCGGGGCCTTTGGCACCATTGCCAAATCGCTGGTGGCCGATGTGTTGATGCCCCCTATTGGTCTCTTGTTAGGTGGCGTTGATTTTTCCAACCTGTTTGTCACCCTTAAGGAGGGTGTGCCTCCAGGGCCATATCTTGCCTTGTCCGACGCTCAGGCAGCGGGCGCTGTCACCATGAATTATGGAGTATTTCTTAATTCGGTTATTAGCTTTCTTATTGTGGCCTTTGCCGTTTTCATGGTGATTAAAGCCATCAATAAGATGAAACGTGAAGAAAAAGAGGCCCCGCCTGCAGATCCTACAACGAAGGAATGCAAATTCTGCCACATGACGATTCCCATCAAGGCCCTACGGTGTGGCCATTGCACCTCGGATTTGGCCAAATCGGCGTAAGGGCTCGTGATGATATGCCCTTAAACATGGAATACAGACATGCTGATGTGCGTTGAACGGATAGTCCGACAAGGATTAATAACCGGCTGATCATCAACAGGAGGTGGGGTTCTTCATACATGGCGAGTCCGAAAGACGGCATTCACGGTAACCGGAATGCCGTCTTGTGTATATACCAAAAATTGATATTCCAGTAATCAGACATTCCAGTATGTCAGGTTGAACGAAATTTTCCAGAATGTGAGGAATATGGCTTTCAGGTGGACTTACTTTCCCCCCTTTGTTAGTGTTGAACTCTGAGCTGAATCTATAACTCCCTTTCGTATTCTCTCCCGAAATCGGCCATAAATTTTTTGTTGAACCGTCTGCCTGCGGAAAATACCCGCAGGTTGGGTACCTAGGCTGATTTTCGCCTTGGCTTCTTACCTTTATCGAAAGGAGTGATCTATGGACATGAGTAAATTGACTGAAACCCTGCAAGCGACTCTTGGAGCGACTCTTCCTAGCGTGATGGGAGCCTTGGGAATCCTTGTGTTGGGATGGTTTGTGGCCATGGCCGTGAGAGCCGGTGTTCGAAAAGGATTAGGCATGCTGAAGGTCAATCAGCGCTTGCGTTCGACCACAGGGGCCGAAATGGACGTTGAAGGCGGGACAGCGGCAGGAATCTATTACTTAATCCTCTTGTTGGTCTTGGTGGCGTTTTTTAATGCCTTGCACCTGGAGTTGGTCTCTGGTCCATTGCGGGCATTAGTGGATCAGGTCTTAGCCTTTGTCCCGAAATTAGTGGCTGGAGGAATATTAATACTCCTCGTATGGATCATTGCCACTGTGGTTCGAACAATTGTAGCCAAGGCGTTGCAAGCGACGACACTGGATGAAAAACTCAGCGCGGGAGCCGGGATGCGGCCTATTAGTGAGAATTTGGGGAATGTCGTATTTTGGCTGATTGTTCTCCTCTTTCTTCCAGCTATTTTAGGTACGTTGGAGATAGTTGGATTGTTAGAACCGGTTCAAGACATGGTCAATGAAATGTTAGGCATGGTCCCGAATTTGTTTGGGGCGGTCTTAATCGGTGTTGTTGGGTGGTTTTTAGCCAAGATCGTCAGGGATCTGGTTAGTAACTTGTTGACGGCCGTCGGCACGGACCGATTGGGTGAACAGGTCGGGCTGCGTGGGACGATGTCACTGTCTCATCTGGTCGCGTGGGTGGTATATATTCTAATTTTGGTGCCGGCGGTGGTGGCTGCCCTGCAAGCCTTGGAAATCGAGGTGATTACGGGACCTGCTACCGATATGTTGAATAGAATGATGGCGACGATTCCCGACATCTTTGCGGCGGCAATTATTTTAGGGATCGCGTTTGCCATTTCCCGGTTAGTGTCGCATTTGATGAGTAATTTATTGGGCGGACTTGGGTTCGATGCTCTTCCTGACAAGATCGGGTTAGGACAGGCATTTTCGGGTCAAGTCACACCGTCCGCTTTAGTTGGAAAAATTACGGTTTTCTTTATCATGTTATTCGCCATTATTGAAGCTGCCAGCCAATTAGGATTTGAGCAGGTATCCGCACTCGTCACCATGTTTATTGAATTTGGAGGACAGGTGTTATTGGGCAGTGCCATCATTGCCATCGGGTTCTGGTTGTCGAATCTCGCCTATGAAACCATCATTCGTGTTCATGGAGCGAATTCGGGAGGGGTGGCGAATATTGCTCGATTCGCGATTCTCGGGTTGGTGCTCGCCATGGGTCTCCGAGCCATGGGGTTGGCCAATGAGATCGTCAATCTGGCATTTGGCCTGACTCTTGGAGCCATTGCCGTGGCGGTGGCGTTATCCTTTGGTCTAGGAGGCCGGGAAGCAGCCGGCAAGCAAATGGAGCATTGGCTCAGTCAAGCCCGTGGTGAACGTCGAGGGTAGACCCTTTCCCCCACGGCTGTAGTCCATGGCCGTGGGGGACACTTTTTGTTCAGTCGGGACGTGCCTGCGAATGGGGTATAGGGTGGATTGGCCCTTACCCCGCAATCAGCCATAACCTGCTGCCGGTGTCGTGGCTGATCCACTCCTCAATGGGGAGTGGCAGCGTTCGCGGCTGACGGCACTAAGCTGAAGGGTGGCTTTCAACAAGACTAACTGATTTTTTCACGGTAGGAAGAAGAATTATCCACTCTTGAGAGTCAGCATGTAATTGGTGAGGTCGTTCAGCTGCTTGTCGTTTAGTGGAAATTTTGGCATGAAAGAGCCCGGGGAAACGGATTGCGGATCCTTAAAATGCTGAAGATGCCATTCTCGATCGGGTCGTCGATCGGCGACAAAAGAAAGGTCTGGGCCAACATTTACACCTTCCCCGTGAATACGATGACAGGTTTTGCAATGGAATTGCTCCACTAAAGCCATGCCTCGAATCACCGAGGGGTCACGTTTGGGCACGGCGTACAGATCACGGAGAGAGATACTCAACAGGCTGAACACCACAATCAAAAACCCCAACCCCGCACCCAACACGACGCGACGTGAGGATGGGTGTCGTTCGGGGTTTCGATCCACAAAGGGCAGGAGCAGCAACCCGGTGAAAAAGAGTGTGGGAAGAAGCCAGGTCGCCAGTGGTCCCCAGGCCCCTGGGGCATATTTAAGAAGCTGATAAAAAAACAGAAAATACCATTCCGGGACGGGGACAAATGAATGGTCTGACGGATCGGCCCGATCAGCCAAAGGGAATTCCACGCTGATCGCCAACATGGCGACGACGCCAAACACTCCAAGCATGACCACCGCATCCATGAAGACCTGCCGTGGATAGAAGGTTTCACTCCCGGCTCTGGCTCTCGTTTCATCATGAGGGCCGGCGGGTCCCACCCGTCTGAGAATAAAGAGATGGAGCATGATTCCCACTGCAATGATTATGGGAAGAAACGCGACGTGAATGGCAAAAAAGCGTGATATGGTCAGGGCGCCGAGAGTTTCCCCACCACGAAGGGCTTTCACCAGGAAATCTCCGATAAGGGGAACGCTGCCAACCATGTTGATTCCCACCTGGGTCGCCCAATAGGCGTTTTGATCCCACGGTAGCAAATATCCCGTGAATCCGAACGCCAGCATGATGGCGAGCAGGATGACGCCCACGATCCACATGAGTTCTCGAGGCCGTTTATAGGCACCGTCAAAAAAAACCTGCAACATGTGTAGCCCGATGGCCAACATGACCCCTGAGGCACCCCAATGATGCAGGCCACGCACAAACCATCCACCCCAGACCTCATGTTGAATATACTGAACGGTGTCGTAGGCATGGTCGGTCGCTGGGACGTAATAGATCATCAGAAACATGCCCGTCAGCGCTTGCAAGACAAAGAGGAACAGCGTGGCCGAGCCGAAGACATAGTTCCAGCTGGCACCTCCGGGAATGGGCTCGTCCAGGAGGGTTTGCTCCAGGGGCTTTAATTTCAGGCGCTGGTCGATCCATTGATAAAGACGTGAGGCCATGCTTAGAGTTCAACCTTTTTTGCCAGACCGGATTTATATTCTTCGTATTGGACCAACAAGTCACCATTTTCGATTTTGGATGGCAGTGTGTCCAACGGGCGTGGTGCGGGGCCGGCTTTCACGGTTCCGTTCATGTCATAGACGCTTCCATGGCAGGGGCATTTAAAGAGACGGTCCTGTTGGTCCCATCGATAACCACAGCCTAAATGAGGACAGATTGGCGAAAATACTGTCACCTCTCCATTAGGCTGTTTCACCGCCCACACGCCCTTGGTGGTGTGGATTTCCTGCCATCCATCCTTTTCCGTCATGGTGTAATCCATCGCCTTGGGTTCACCAACCGGTAGCGCATCGGCTTTTCCCAGTGAGACCCATTCCTTGTTTCGTCGTTGAAGAGCAGGGGCGATGACGTATCCGATCAATGGAACAGCAAGAGAAATTCCGATAAGGGAGGAAATAAACACGGTGGCTTTTACAAAGAATGACCGGCGGGTTCCTACCGGGGTGGACAAGCCATCTTCCATCATTAGGGTTCCTTTTGGAAAAGCGGACAATACGATGCCCTCCTCAATTGAGGAGGGCATGCTCCATTTTGTTCACATAAAGATATCATAGTTCGGGAGGAGAGCCGGAATAACCCGGGATTCAGAGTAAAGACCATTAAAAAAAAGCCCCTTAAAAGGCTAGCATAGACGTATGGACAGTCAATATCAAAAAATTCATCCACAGGGTTGGGTTTGGAGAGATCTGTATTGCTGAAGGGCATGACCCACACTGTCGAAGCATCAATGTGAAGGAATATGTGCAGAGTCAAAGGTTGGGATCTCGAAGAGATAGACCTCCAGGGACGTTGCGTTTTGCGCACATGGCATCTTGCAATCGGACGTCATGGTTGTGTCTGATGCTATCAATGATTCCCGATTTGCTGATAATCCTTTGGTCACCCAGGAACCGTACCTTCGATTGTATGCCGAGGCTCCATTGATGATGCCGGAGGGTCATAATTTGGGGACTCTGTGCGTCATTGATCGAGTGCCACGGGAGCTCACTCAAAATCAGATGAAGTCTGTACAAGCCTTAAGCCGTCAGGTGATGGCCCAGATGGAATGACGTCGCCAGTTGATAGAACGCAATATTCTGTTAAAGCGATTGAAGCATGTCGTGAAAGAGGTGAAAATCCTAGACGGGTTGCTTCCCATTTGTGCCACTGGCAAGGTGATTCGTAACGAAATCGTAGAGTGGCTGCCACGGGAAACGGATATCCGGGACCGGTCTCATGCGGAATTTACCCATAGAATTTGCCCATCCTGCAAGCAGAATTTATTTTCCCAATTAAAGGACTATTCCTCATAGCCCTTACAAAACCGGATGATATTGGTTGAATGTGATAATGAAAGAAGGAATTACCAGTACCGGACCGATCCGGTATCGATATGGATGAATCCTCGTCGGCCGTAATAGCCGACTCCACCCAACCGAAGCTTCACCGCGGCGCGTCGAATTTTTGAAAGTCGAACGCCGGGAATCGAGAAGTCCATCGCTTGTCCGACCGTATGTAAACTGTTTGGCGCGGCCCCTCGACCAAGGCGAATCAACAATTTGTTGTATGAGGGCGACCGGTAGGCAGAGTAGACGTGAATTTCCTTTCCCTGTCCGACTAATTTTTCTACCTGATTCATATATTCCAGCAATTGGATGTCCATCTGGCAGATTTTTTTGGAATGATGGCATCGCAGGAGATAATTAATGTCTTTTAGGGCTTCCTGGTCATAGCGTCCGGATTGATTGCGATACGTCACCTGGAGTCGTTCGTCAGTGTGGGCGTTGTAGAGGTGAAGCCGGCCTTCAGGCAGGGACTGGGCCCATGCGGATTCCGGAAACATCAACCGGCTGCCAAGGATCAGCATGCCTGCAAGTGAGGACTTCAGAAAGAAGCGCCTGGACCAGAGTTCTTCTGTCTCCTGAGACATGGTGATACCCTCCGAACTATGAATGGGGAAATGTAGCGGGAGAATAAAGCGGCATGAAACACTGATTGTTTAACAAAATAGGATGATGAGGTCAACCAATTTATGGAAAATTTTCAATCTTCCCCTTATCCATTTGTATTGAGTCCATAACGGGGTTGAATGAAAATGGCCAATCGCCTCTTTTGGCCCCATTTTTTTCGCGGGAAATCAGCTACATTGCTGTTCTTTCCGACATTCTGCATTTGGGAATCAATCCTCAGCGGCCTCATGTCCGACATGTTGAATCCGACATCGATCATTGTCGAATTTTGTTTTGATTCCCCTTACAGACTTAGGGGAATCCCGGCAGGATGGGATATCGCTTTTCCGCATATCAAAAAGGGTAGACGATGGGATGGTCTTCAGCGTCTCAATATCTATGTCTTCACCTGATCATTCATTTTTCTGGAATGGATCGTTGTTCCTCTTCATACACCATAGAGAGAACAATCCTTGTGACTATTCGAAATCCCCAACGCTTCAATTGGAGTCAGCTGGTCAATTGCCCCATTATCGAGACTCAACGGGTAATCTCACCGTTTCTTATTTTCTTTAACCTATAGAGTTCCGTCCGATGGAGATATGGTTAACCAAGGTATCCGATTGGCATATGCCTCTCTCTCCTGGCGTCATTCTCTTAGGTCGTTACAGCCCAAGTCAGTGGGCATAAGCCTTCAGAGCTCATTAGCCTGTCTACGAATCACGTTTTGGAAGTGCTTTTTCAGAATGTCCCACCTGTTTTCAGATTGTCCTGATCTTCGAAGTCTCCCACGTTTTACTGGTGAATCATTCCTTTCATTATTCTTCGTTTGGTTTCGTGAGTGACAGGAATCGGATGTTTAATCTTGACTCCAATCCAGATTTTCAACGAGCAGAGAGAGTTCCGGTTATCTAAACAGATAAACGTTTCGAACAATCGGATACACCGTGAACGTTATAAAAGGAACGCCTGCGTCAGATGAGCTCTGAAGAAAAGGTTGAAAAGAGTGGAATTACAAAGGTGATAGATCTGCACAACACTTGTCAGCATACCACATGCAAATTGGGAATAAGTCTTGCTCAGGTCAATAAAACATATGGGCCCAATTATTTAATTTCCACGTATCCTGTAAAGGGTACGTCTTACTGTAAGGAGGAGTCGTCATGCCACAGGTTGAACCGAGCGTTATGCTTAATTCGATTATGGGGAAAATCTACAATGTGCTGACCAATGGGGATGATACCGTCCCAAAATCGGAAGACAATTTTTTTAGCTGGTGCACACCCGGATTGGCTGTTGAACCTGATGATTTTGATTTTTTAACACAAGGGTTAACGGGTGTGGTGAAAAAGAAAGCCCTGAAGGACATGGTGCTCGAAGGTGAGGGAGGGGAATCGAATTCACCAGAACTGACACCGGCAGTATTAGAAGGATTGCGTGCACAAGATGCCAGCAAACAGTATATGAATGCAGAAAGTTTTGCGCGGCTCGTTGATTTTGTTCCCGACCTGGCTGCAACCACGAATAATCAATTCGCGGCTATGAGTATCATGAACAATGAAGGATCGCTTTCAGAGCGCTTCGAGTATATTTTACGCATGAGTCAAATCATGGAAACCAAATTGGATGAAAAAACCAAAGGAAAAATTGAAAAATTCAGAGGGCTGCTTTCCACGACAAGGATAAAAAAGGATCTTCTGACTGATGAAGAGATCGAGGTTTCAGAGCCTAGTGCCTTAGTGAAATTGTATAACCAGAAGATGACGGAATATGAAGCGGCGGCATTGGCATACAACAGTGCCCGCATCGATGCCCTGACCGCCGACAATGTCAAAGCGGTTCATTATTGGGGAATGAACGCCAACATTCTGCGCAATAGGGTCAAGGCGGCTATGGGAGATTGGGTCAGTAATGGGTACAA
Organism: Nitrospira sp.; assembly: GCA_024760505.1. Lineage (GTDB taxonomy): Bacteria > Nitrospirota > Nitrospiria > Nitrospirales > UBA8639 > Nitrospira_E. Next base: position 262,351 of record CP058931.1, on the reverse strand, counting down.
AAATGATTACGAAGGAATTAACGCGTTTATTGACCAGGTTATGAGACGGGATATGGCACTGCTGAAAGCCCAATATCAGGATGATTTGGAGAAGGCCAGAATCACCGGGATGTCCTCCGGCAGCGATTTTTTCTATACCTCGCTCGTGCCCAGCAACCCCATGCAGGCGGCAGGATGGACCAACTTTAGTTTTCAATCTTCGGATTATAATAATTCCTCCAATTCCAGTTACCAAATGAAACGGTCCAGGACAAGTGCCGGAGGGGGATGGTTAGGCATTTTCGGCGGTGGCGGGTCTGCCAGCCATGCCAGTGGACAATCGGAATCTAAAATCACGTTTGACAGCAACCAATTTTATATGAATTTTTCGATTACCCAATGCCAAATTGTGCGGCCTTGGTTTAAAACAAGTTTTATCAATAGTAAGTTGTGGCGCTTTGACCAAAATAATCCCGAATCATCAAAGCAAATTGTCAGTGACGGCGGCAAACCTGCAACAGGACTCTGCCCAGCCTATCCCACGGCCATCATTTTCATTAAAGATCTCGTGATTGGCTTTCGGAATAGCAGTGGTTTTTCAGAGGCCGCACAAAGTTGGGAGCGATCCTCGGCGAGTGGTGGTGGTGCCGTGCATTTTGGGCCATTTCATTTCGGTGGCTCGCATGGCCGTAGTTCTGCCAGTGGAGAACGTTCCTCAAAATTCCACTACGATTCGGAAAAACAAGAAATGAGAGTGCCGGGTCATCAAATTATTGGATTCAAATGCCATGTGTTCCCAAAGAGCCCTGATCCGTTAAGCGAAATCACTGATTGGATTTAACGCTCGAAGGAGCCCCGCCTCACTGTCAAATTTGAGGCGGGGCTACCAGGGGAATGGGGGAATTCGACCAACATAACTACTTGATGAGGTAATACATGGCTATCGACTCCATCGTGCAATTGGCCTTGATGTCCAAGGCCAAAAAGGTCTTTGAAAAGGAAGGAACGTTTCTGAGTTTTCCTGTGACACCGTTGGCCTATACAAAAGAGGATCTGGATTTCTTTTCACAGGAAACCGGGAGTGATCTTCTCAAGAGCAAGGCCAATCTGGCCGCGTTTTCAACGCTCGTGAATCTGATTCCTCATGATGAGGCCTGGTTACCCACTGATGCTCGCTTTTTGTGGAATGAGTTGGAATATGTGCTGAGAGAAGCCAGGCTTGCATCTTCGACGCGTACACCGGAGGAAGAACTGGCCTATCAGGAGGCGTTGGCCTTTCTGAAAGTCCCGGGTGAGGGAGGCCTTCTACAGGACAGCCCGAAGGTCAGGGTCTATAACCAGTATAAGGATGCCTATATTATGGCTGAGCAGGAATTCATGGAGGCGAGAAGTACGGGTGAGGCCGCGGAGAACGAATCCGAGAAAAAGCACTGGCGGGAGGTCGATGAGCCTGCGTTTCGCGCAAAACTGAAGGATCTGGATAATCAGTGGATCCTGGAGGGTTACAAGAATGAAGTCACTATTGCCAGAAGTCAGTACCAGAATCTTGGAGCCAAATCTCCCACAATAACCTGGGAGGAGTGGAAGGGATCTTTCAATCAGGATCTCGATAGTGAGACCACTGCGCAGGATAATTTCACGGTTTTCCCAAGCAGCTTTACCCCGTCGAATGCGTTGGAAGAAGGATCGTGGAATCCTTTCTCTCTGAGCGAGGCGGAAATCAAAACCTTGGTGAATGAAGCGCCGGCAGAACTCCGCGAGCGATTCTCGGCTGATGGAAAAGTGTCCACGATGAAATCTGTGACCTTGGAATTCAGTTCTGCGGCCATCAAGCGGTCCTGGTTTGATTCTGAAATATTCCGGTCACGGTTCTGGCGGTTGTCAGATTCGACCAAGGTTTTTTCTGACGGTGGCAACCCGCCTTCCGGAGATTGTCCGGCCTATGTCACGGCAATCGTCTTTGCCCGGAAGGTGGTCGTCGAGGCAAAACAAACCCAATCAACCTCTTCCAACCCGAAAATGTCTGTAGATTTGCGTTTTAACTATGCGGTGAACGATCAAAATTCGATAAAAAGGATAAACCCTGCTGTCCTGCAAGCCGTGCAACCCCAATTGATGAAAAGGCCACCGATACCACCACAACAAATCAAAGCCCAACCTGTGCAACCCTTAATCATGAAAATGCGGCCCCAGGCGATGGCCTCGTTTAAGTCAACGGCCATCAGGGTGCCAACTCAGCCAACCAGAGGGAATGTCTTGTTACAACCAGCGGTCATGACTCCAATGGTCGCTCGCCCGGCTTACTCCCGGTCCATGGTGACCCTGAAGGCGTCCGCCTATACCCGGTTGCCGACGACGCCGGTGCGGAAGCCGGCGCCACGTCCTGCAACACCGGCATCGCCCCCGCCCGACGTTCCCGACAAGAACATTTATATATTGGCGTTCATTTGTAAGCCATTACCGAAATGCCCCAATCCTGATTTGGCCTTACGGTGGTGATTCCGAATTGAAAAAGAATGGTAAAGCCAAACCATGTTTTGAAACTTCATCCATTTGAAAATTAAATCGGGGATCATGAATGATGAAGGAAATCGAGCGAACTCTATAGTCTGTCTCAGAATACGTGGATATAAAAACATGATGTCATTCTTCTGAACGTCAGGAAAAGGAAGATCTTGAAAACGCAGGGATATGCCTTTCATCTGTAAATAATATTAGGCCTAGCAAATGATTGAGAAAAGAAATACCTGGTGAATCTATGGGCAGTTGCAAGGGGGTGTTCAGTCAATATGAATGGTGAGCTTTACCGAATTGCTGTAGAGGCACCAGATTTTCCGGTCCGGCCTTCCCTATTGCTGAATGTCGGCAGGGGGCGTGACTGATACGGGATGAGGAGTGGCGTGAATAATCTCCTCAGAATTGATCTCGACACAGACGTTGGTGCCTTGAATGGCATGATCGACGAGAGTCATTCGACAGGACGAATCGTTCTCCTGGCGTTCCGGAAAACAATGAGTCGAATTGGAGAATCCGTCGAGCATTTTTGTTGCGGCGTTAATTGCCCGCTGCATGGAAAGCATGTGAATGGATTTGGTCATGGTCATTTTCACATCAATCCGGTCGTTCAAAATCCTATGCTTCCGATTTCCCTACTAGGTGGTATACAAAAAGCATAAGGCGTGCCAATGACATACGACGTTATGCACTCGTGGGACATGCCACAGCATGAATTGATTCAAATGGGAATTTTCCTGAAATCTCATGACATTCTTTTGTCTTAGAAATCTCCTGCTTCCTTCGATTTCAGACAAATGAAGTCCTTGATTCTGGAGTAAAAGACAAATTGATCCAAAAACCCGACAATTTTTCTTATCTTCGAATTGACTGTGTTGTTTCAACAGCATCGATAGTAATGTGATCTATTCCAGAAGAGTTTTATAAGGAATTGAGGCAGGTGTTTCCCGAAACGGAAACCGATGGAAATTTGTGTGAAGGGGAGTGTTGAATAATTAAGCTTTTCAAGGACAAATTTGCCCAGGATTAGATTACCCATCAAAGGCTCCGGGTCGGTTCAAAAAAGTCCGTCCAGCAAGGCCGCAGCCGTTTTTTCGCGCGGAGCGTACGCTTAGTACGTGAGCACGGGAAAATGGCGAGAACGCCGCTGGCGGCTTTTTTCAACAGACCCTGAAGGGTCTATCTGGTAAAAAGAAAGAGGGGCGAGGTCCAAGAGAATTCGGAATGAGGACCTCCGAACGACAATCTGAACGGATTGGGCGGTACTCTCAAGGAAGATTGCACGTTAAAAGCGTATGCGAAGATCGGCGACGAGGGGAAGGTGATCTGAGGCGATCAGTGCAGCACGAGATTTCGGAAGATGCACATGGTTTACGTCAATCCGGCCCTCGTAAAAAATATGGTCGAGATGCAAGAGGGGCAAAAATCCCGGATAGGTCCGGCGTCGTTTGACAAATGGGCGAATGTCCAGGCTCTGAAATCGTGGGGTCAGGATATCAGTGGTCACACCACGCCCCCACTCGTTGAAATCCCCGAGAATGATTTTCGGACCGGCTCCTCGATGCTGGTCCAGTATCATAGCCAGGCGCTCTGCTTGATACTTGCGTTCCCGCAAACCGGTCCCCATATGCACGTTGTAAACATGTAAGGTCTGATTGCCCAGCCGGAGATCGGCGCGTTGACAACATCGGCCGCGCCGGGTTCTCCAGGTCAGGTCATGTTGCGCATCATTGACAATCGGGAATCGGCTCAAAATCATATTCCCAAAAGGATATCCGTGACGCAGCCTGGCAGATGCCATTACCCATCCCATACCCATCAAGGCACCAAGCAGTTCATCCTGTCCCCGACCCTTGGGGCCAAGCCCCAGGACTTCCTGTAGAGCAATGACATCCGGATGCAGGTCTGACAGAACTTCCGCAATCCGTCTGGGCATGATTCGACGATCCATCCCGCAACACCGGTGAATGTTATAGGTCACGATCCGAATGTCGAGGGAAGTCGGCGGTAAAGAAACCTGTTGAAGTGTCCGGGCCATAGGTGATTGAAAAATCTATTTAAATCAGGAAGCGGCGATTGTTATAGAGACCATATCATGCCGGGATAAGGATCTGAGGCATAAAAAAATGTCCCATTATTTTAATTGGCAAATTACAGACCAGGAGAGAAAAATGCCGTCCACAAATTTTGTGGATAACTTGGTGGTTAATGGCAAGGACAGGTCTTTTTCTAAAGGATTGATAGCGAAATGAGCGGAATGCACATATTTTGGGCATTGTATGAAAATTATTTTTGGGTACAACATATAGGGGTGATAAATTTTTGGCGTAGTCGTAAAGGTAGATGGCAGATTATATCTTGACATTTTTGATTTTGTTGATCCTCGGGAGTGTCTTCAAACTCTTATCATGATCATCTAAAAATACTTTATCCACAGAATGGATTTTGCCTTGTTGATAATCAACTAAATGAGAATGATTTTGTCAGCTCCTACAGGGCATTTTCGTCTGGCCAATACGATTTCGCTTGTGTTCATCGGGCATTTCTCAGGCATTGATATGTTTCACGCGCAACCCACGACTCTTCGTCGGTTCCAATCACCAGCAATTTAATAGCGGAATCCTTGCTATGAATGGGAATGGCCTCTCCTGCCTGCACATCAGAGGCCTCGAAATTTCGAGGGCAGTCCAGTGAGAGACCGCACCAGTCCATTCCCTTGCAGATTCGAGAGCGGATGTCAGGAGCCTGTTCACCAATACCGCCCCCAAAGACGACCGCATCGGTTCCACCCAAGGTGGCCAGATAGGCTCCCAAATATTTTCGGGCCCGATGACAGAACACCTCAATGGCCAGAGTCGCGTGAGGATCCTGTCGTTCGTGGACGGCCTTCAAGAGTTGACGCATATCGGAGGTCTGGCCGGACAAGCCCAACAGGCCGGATTGCGTATTTAACAGATGGTCGATCTCTTCTATCGAAAGTTGTCCATGTTCGGCGACGTATCCAATAATGGCCGGATCCATATCTCCACATCGTGTGCCCATCACCAGGCCTTCTAACGGTGTGAATCCCATTGACGTGTCAACCACGGCTCCGTTCTTAATGGCCGAAACCGAGCAGCCTTGCCCCAATTGAAACGTGATGAGACGGGTTCCCTCCAACGATCGACCGGAATAGCGGGCATAGCTGTGGGCCAGAGACGCATGGGCAATTCCATGGAAGCCAAAGCGCTCAATGCCATGCTGTGTCGTCCATTCCCGGGGAATGGCATAGGTGCGGGCATGGTCGGGAAGCGTGCGATGAAAGCTGGTATCGAATACCGCCACGATGGGTATCTGTGGACCCAGTAGAGCACGAATCTGATAGATGCCTTCCAGGCAGGGTGGATTATGGAGCGGAGCCAAGGGGCTCAATTCCTCAATTTGGCCCAAGACGGTCTCATCGATCAGGACGGATTTTGTAAACCGATGGCCCCCATGAACGACCCGGACGCCTACTGCATCAATGGTGATCCCGGGTCCTCTTAAGGTTTCTCCGTCTGGTGTCATCAGGCCTTGGAGGCTTTCCCATACCCAACCCACCGCCTGCCCATGGTTCAGGATATTTTGCCGGGTGGAAGTAAACGGGGTGCGCTCGGGAGCACTGACTTTTAGGGAGGCCTCTTTCCCGATACCTGTCACGATCCCCTGCAGTAACGTGGTCGGATTGGCGTCGGCCTCGGACGAGGATGTGGGGTAATCAACCAGCCGGAACTTCAGAGAGGAACTACCACTGTTCAAGATAAGAATGCGCATAGATGGGCTGAAGAATTATTTCCGATAATGAGCGCGAAATCCCCTCGCACGATTGGGAAAATGTGAGAAGAGAGAACCATCACCAGGCCGTCATCCTAGGCCAGGGGCGAAGGATCTGTGCCCAGGTATAGTTGATAAGCGCGAAGTTAGACGCTGATTGGGGTCAGAGAGAAGACGCGACCGTACCGCGCTGCCGTCGTGGTGTCTCCATTTTTCAAGGCCTCACGCACGTCATCAAGCTTGTAGGCATCTTGAACCGACAGTGAAGGAGACCATTCATCGTCAGTCACCAGAAGTTCGACCTCGACTTCGGCAAGATATCGTCCTTCGTGAATCAGCTTCGTCCGCTGTTGTTTCTTCATCAGCGCCTCCTCATGAATCCGTCCTGCCATTGTTTGGGGTCAGGCCTATAGGCAGTCACAATAACAGCTGGTTCCGAGTGTCCTTTGGGAATGCCCCACACGACGTGTATCGGATTGCCATTTCTGTCTCTCTGGAGCACCAATATACAGGGTCCTTTGGGATAATCCGGATAATCTTCGACCAACTTTCCGTCGTCAATACCTTTGATAATATCACGGGAAAAGATATCATCCGCCATTAGCTCGTCGTACCCGTGTTCGGAGATTCGAACAGATCCAGCCGTCACAAGACTTGTGATGCGTTCGAACGTATTGCTCATGGTATCTGACTGTTGCTCACGATGAAAGCCTAGCTTGCTGGTTTCTCGTCGCGTATTACTACGCAGTATCGGTGGAATAAAACAGAACAAATTGGCGGATTTGGCTGCCGTCGTTAATGAAAATGTCGGACATGGGTTGTTCGAAGCTCCTCCTTCGCACCCCGCAAGACGAATACCGCGGACCGTAGAAAAAGAGCCGCGAGTCCCAAGCCCACGAGAATGTCAGGCCAACCTGAAGTGGTGAGCCACACCCCAACGGCGGCACACAGTACCGAGACATTCGCAATAATATCGTTGCGGGAACACAACCACACCGAACTCATATTGATGTCATCGGCCCGATGCCGCCAAAGTAAGAGAAGGCAAAGGCCATTCGCTGCAAGCGCAAGGAGACCAATAGCGCCAATGGCTTCGAATACAGGGACCTGTGGAAACACCATCTTAAAAACCGCCTGCCCAAACACGAATAGTCCGAAGGCCGCCATGACTCCCCCTTTGAGGAGGGCGGCCTTGGCTTTCATTCTTGCGCCTCGTGCGACCACGTAAATGCTGAAGCCATACACCAGAGCATCGCCCAGCATATCCAGCGAATCAGCGATCAAGGAAACAGAACCAGCGAGCAGTCCTGCGATGAGTTCGACGAAGAACATGACGGCATTAATACCCAATACTATTTTGAGTATCGAGCTTTGGCGATCACGCAACGCCTCAATCTCACAAGCTTTGTCATTGCAACAATCAGCCATAGACGTTCCTAATTGACTTTCTGATTGTGTGGTTGATTCAAAAGTTCACAACGCTATTTATTGGGAGGCATTCGCTCATTCCAAGGGCGCGATCTTCTGGAGTTCTTCTCGCGTTTGCGCTCTTTCCCAGTCAGTGAGAAGTTCGCGCTGATGAAGTGTCGCCCACTCGATGACAAGCCCGGTCACGCGAGGAGGCAACCTCCCGGAAAACACAGCCAAAGTGCGAATATCGACCAACGCAATATTACTACCATATTCCGCATGAAAGTGTGGCGGGTTGTGATCGTCGAAGAACATCTTGATCACAATGCCGAAGAAACGACTGATTTCAGGCATGAGTGGCCTGGTTGCGCAGCGCGGGGAAAATGTCTTCCGGTTTTTTGCCCGTCACTTTAAGGTAGAGTGCGTCCGGACAGAGATCAATCTGTTCACCCCAACACAGTTCACCGGATGACCCGATACGAACCTGCTCAAAAACGAGCGGGTCGCGCCACACGGCGAACACACCTTTGCCGACAAACTCAGAGAGGTCTACCCTTCCGGATACCCCGTCGTCAAATTCCAACTCCAGTCGATACTCCGGCAAGACCTTGACCTTGGAAATTCTTTTCATGGCTCATTCCTCCACTTTTTTCTCATAGTACCAGGAAACAATCTGCCCAGAAAGCACTTGATTCGGTTGTGGTTAACTATTACGTATGGGGACCGGCATAGTGTGGAATTTTCTTTCGTTCATACATTTGATAACAGGAGAAGCGTGAGTCATCACGAGGTCGTCATCCTTGTATCTTAGGAGGTGCATGTGATTAGTATCCGTGTTCATTATTTGGGACGTGACAGACCGATCATCCTGAGGTCCCTGGAGACCGTGGCTCAGCGCGGGTCGTCACGTCCGTCTCTTCCTGAACCCGAACAGTTGCTGGGGCCACCAAGCCCGTATTGGCAAGGCTGGGTCGCCGGAGGGCTATCTTTTTCACCAAGGAGCATCTATGTCTACCTCGGGAAGTTTCATTGGGATTGATATTTCGAAGATGCAGCTGGACCTGGCAGTCCATGGGACCGGGGCGCCCTGGCAGGTGCTCTACGACTCGGCTGGGCTCAAACAGGTCGTGACGCAACTGCGGACCTGGGCCCCCGCCTTGATTGTCCTCGAAGCCACGGGAGGGTTGGAGACCCGCGTGGCCAGTGCGTTGGCTGCCGCCCAGATGCCCGTGGTGGTGGTCAATCCACGCCAGGTTCGGACCTTTGCCCAAGCCACAGGAATCCTGGCGAAAACGGATCGGCTGGATGCGCAGGTGTTGGCCCACTTTGCGGCGGTGATGCAGCCCACGCCACGGCCATTGCCGGATGCCGCTACCCAGCAGCTGAGTGCGGTGCTGACGCGCCGCCAGCAACTGGTGGACATGGTGACGGCTGAAAGCAATCGGCTGGCGTCGCAGCTCAACTCGGCTCTGCGTAAACGGGTCCGCGTGCATATCACGTGGCTGACTCAGGAATTGGGGCGGACCGAGAAGGAGCTAGCCCAGTTGATTCAGCAGAGTCCCGTCTGGCGGGTCCAGGATGATCTGTTGCAGAGCGCGAAAGGGGTGGGCCCGATCTTGTCGCAGACGTTGCTGGCGGAGGTACCCGAGTTGGGCCAATTGAACCGCAAGCAGATGGCGGCGTTGATTGGGGTGGCCCCGTTTAATCGGGATAGTGGGAGCCAGCGAGGCAAACGTCGTATTTGGGGTGGGCGCGCTCGCGTGCGGGCCGTCCTGTACATGGGGGCACTGGTGGCCACCCGCCATAATCCCGTCAGCAAAGCGTTCTATGAGCGCCTCCTGGCGGCCGGTAAAGAGAAAAAGGTCGCCTTGACCGCCTGTATGCGTAAGCTGCTGACTATTCTCAATGCGATGATCAAACAGCAGACAAAATGGCAAGACACACGTATGAGTGCTCATTGACATTCAAGACAGTTGCTGAGCCGGCGGCGAAGGATCTGTGCCCAGGTGAAAAGGCAGAGTTCAAGGAGATTCTTATTTCACTTCCCCACTAACTCAGCGGAGGGTGAATCAACAAGAGTCATTTGAGTGCCTATCCCCTCGGGTTGGGCAACCTTACAAATGATCCGTTCAGGCGTGGTGCTGCGCTTAAGTAGCCTTGGCCGGAGCGAAAGGTTAGGAAATAATGTTGTCGTATTCGGCATGGGAACCGATCCAGATCCACTGGATACCTCCCTCGGCCTCGATACCCAGGGCCCTGTAATGGGCTCCGACTCGCACCGACCACAACTCACCAATTTGTTTGAAGTGAAGAGAAGGATGGTGTGAATTGCTTTTCAGAAGTTGGAAGTTCTTGTCGGCAAGATCGCGGACATTCGGTGGGAGTGCCTGATATAAACCCCAAAACCTTGAAGAAGCATAGTGCTTCAAAGCTCACGCGCTTTCCCGGCTTTAAATTCAGTTCGCGCTTCTGCGATGAGTGTGTCGAGTTTCCCCCCCTTGAGATCAGCTTCAATCTGCTGATCCCACATACGAGCATCTAATTCAAGGAACCACTCCCGAAACTGAGCCAGGTCTTGGGGCGGTAGATTCAGGACCTGTTGCTCAAGCTGTTCAAGTTCACTCATAAATTGCCCTCCTTCCTACGGATGTTTTAATTTTACACGAATTGGGATGTCCTGCCCACCTGGTAAATAAGCTTCGGGGGAAGGAGATGTTTTCGTGGCAGTCTACCTCCCTATTTTGCCCAGACCTAGTGATGTTCTGTGTTGCCGGGTTTTGCCCAGGCGGGCGAGGCCTCCTTCGGTCGGGCTCAGGACAGGCCTTTTGTTTCGGCAAAAGGTCCCAAAACCAGTGACGCCCCGCCCGTCTCATCTGATGCTCGGACGCTAACCACGGAAGAGCGGACCAACTCGCCAGGCTCACACAAGGCCCGCTAGGGAAAGAGCGTCCGATCATGGGACGGGCGGCAGGCGTCGGAGCTGGGGGAAGATGAAAGTTATAAAGTTAGGGTATGAGATCAAAACAATCGTCGACGAATTTCTGGCTCAACATGACCGACCTGCTTCTTGGAGCATTTGTCTGCGGGCTCCTTCACCATTCCTTCACATGAACCTCTCAACAAAAGACCTGACCTCTGGTTTTTCTCAAGAAGGCCCATCGCCTCAATCTCTGTCTGGTATGAAACGCTATTGCACGAAACAACACTCAGAGTCCTATCCGGACCGGAGCAGATATTTGTTTGGCAGGAGGCGAAGGAAAACCTCTGGAAGCGCTATGAAAGAAGATCATAATTCTTGACATATGTATAACATTGTTCAAGAATCGGTCGCATCGAGACTGGCTGGATGGTGTGCCCCAGGGGTTTCGGGAATACACATGGGTGACCGAAAATGGTATAGAACAATACGAACAGGGGAAAAGGTTAAGCGAAACCAAAGGAGTTTAACAAAGCGCTGCATGCGGCGTTAAGCCGCAGCCACGATTGCTCGCAGTTCCCATGGCCGTAGTACATACCCTACCACCACACCATCATCCCAAGAGGCACAATGTCCGCACCGTCAGCAACACCCGCATTGCTATCCGACTACGATAGGGCCATCGCCACTCTCGTGACCGCGTTTATCTCCGATCCGTTCATTCGCTGGATGTTTCCCGATGCCAAGCAGTATCTTCATTACTTCCCACTAGTCCTGAAGTACTTTGCTGGACGCGCCTTCGATCACGGATCGGCCTATCGTTCGAAAGATTTTAAAGCCGCAGCGCTCTGGCTGCCTCCCGGTGTCGGCCCCGACGAAGAGGCGGTCGCTACTGTCATGCAAGAAGGCGTGGACCCTGAACTGCAAGGGGATGCGTTGGCCTTACTGGAACAAGCCGGCGCATCGCATCCGCCGGTTCCACATTGGTACCTGCCTGCCATTGGGGTCGAGCCGATGTTTCAGGGCAAGGGGTACGGCTCTGTCCTGCTCGCACGCGGTCTTGAAGTCTGTGATCGTGGCCACGTCGCGGCCTACCTTGAAGCGACGAATTCGGCTAACATTCCGCTCTACCAGCGTTTCGGGTTCGAGGTTGTGGGAGAAATTCGGGCTGGCAGTTCACCACCGATAAGGCCAATGTTCAGAGCCGCACGTTAAGTGAAACCATATGGCCTAACCCTTCGCTTAAACGTTCAGCCGACCGCAGGCGGCGGAGGGGGTGAAAAACAGCAATAAGGAAGCTCGTGCGTGCATTTCCTGGTGAGCGCCAAAAAATCTGGCGCTATCTTTTTCGTGAAATTTTGCGTCTGCCGCTTGAGCTTCGCTGCTGCTATTTGCGCTTGGTACCAAGCGCTGTGTTAGGTGGAAATCGTCTGTTCATGCAATCGTAGCTTGCTGAGGGTAAGCTCCGTCAGCTCGACCTTGCGGAAGGACGAGAAGTGTGGCCTTAACTTTCTGAACGAATTGCGGTAAAGTCAGTTCCAAGCGCGGCCAACCTCTTGAGCAGTGTGTCTTGAAGGAAGAAATTAGGCAGGCAAATCTGATTAATGCCAACAGTTTTACAAGTCGGGCCGTATCGATTCTTCTTCTATGCCGGAGACCGTAACGAACCATCGCATGTCCATATTGAACGGGATGCCAAGATTGCAAAGTTCTGGCTAGACCCTGTGCGGTTACAACGCAGCGGTGGCTTTAATCGTGTGGACATTAAGCAGATGTATGCAATTGTCGTTGAGTATCAAGAACAGTTAAGGGAGGCCTGGAATGAGTACTTCCGTAATACCTAACCCAGTCAGTCCCCGTGCTGAACATGTGAGGATCACCGACGATACGTTAAGTGTCGATCTGGGAGACGGACGGACCATTGCCGTCCCGTTAGCCTGGTATCCACGGCTGGTCCATGCCACTCTCGATGAGAAAAATAACTGGCGGCTGATCGGCCAAGGTGAAGGCATTCATTGGGAAGATCTTGATGAAGATATTAGCATTGATGGGTTGCTTGAAGGCCGGCCATCTGGCGAGAGTCAGACCTCGTTCAAAAAATGGTTAGACGCACGACCGGCTCGTAGGAAAAAATCTTCGTAGCGCTTTCTATACGAGAGTTGCACTAACTACCTCGCAGGTTCAATTTTTACCTTTCCTCTCTAACGGTTGCGACAGAACCATCAACGGTACCCAACCTCTTATTCCACCTTCACGTATTGGTGAAAGGGTACGGTGGGCAAAATTGTTGTTGACGCATTTCTGTCTCCACCTGTCCCACCTGCTTCTTGGACCATTTGACTCCGAACTGCTTCCCAATTCCTCCACACGAAACTTTCAACAACAGACTTGTTTCCTGTTCCTCGTTTCAACGTGATGTTCTGTGTCGCCGGGTTTCGCCCCGGCAGGCGAGCCACTTTTGTTCCGGCAAAAGTAGCCAAAACCAATGACGCCCCGCCCGTCTCATCTGATTGATCGGACGCTAAACATGGGAGAGCGGGCTAACTCGCCAGGCTCACACAAGGCCCGCCAGGAAAAAGCGCGTCCGATCATGGGACGGGCGGCAGGCGTCGGAGCAGGGGAGATGAAACTTTTAGAGTCAGGGTATGGGAACAAATCTGTTGGTGACGAAATTCTGCCTCCATCTGTCTCACCTGCTTCCTAAAGCCTTTGCCTGCGGACTGCTTCCCATTTCCTCTGCACGAAACTCTCAACAACAGACTTGACCCCTGTTCCAACCTCCCCGTTCGCTATAACAACCAGCGGTCGATCCTTCGTTACGAGACCGACCCGACTGATTTCTTGACACGGCTCGGGCAGGAGGTTCTTCCAGCAGCGCTGGGTAGTGGAAAATCCAGCAATGCCCCCACGTGAACGAAGGTTAAACTCGATGTCTTTAAACTTTTACTGGCAAGTTAACCGATGTGAAAGGTACCTAGAAAGATCATTAGTCCAGAACCCCCATTTGGGAAAGTTCTGGCATGCCTTGTGTAACCCATTCCGCGAATCCCGTTGTGCTTGATGTTACCTTGGCCTCTGGTAACGCGGAAGCGATACGGCTGGCAACTGCCTCGCCGGACTGCGGGGAGGGATCCACTACATGCCACCGGGCTGCCCCTACTGCCAGGAGCCTTGCTTTCCGTAAAATAGTCAAAAAGGTCCTATCCGTCTCACAAGAAAACGAAACACCGACAACTATAAAATCCCGACGCCAGAATAGAGACTGAAGGGCTAGATTGAACTCTTGGCTGGTGGTTCTTTGACGAAAGCTATCCCGCTCAAGCAAGAATGGAGCTCGGAGTCCCAGTATATTGGAGGAAGTTGTATATTCCACTGTGCCATTTAGGTGGAAAACATGTGTGTCCTGCAACCAGGGAGGGACAAAATTTAACCCCAACCGAAGGATCTCTCGTTGGAGAAGATAATCCCAATTTGTAGTGAAGAAGGCATGCTTCCATCCGGGCTTCGTTCTTCGAGCCAGAGTTTCAAGAAGCTGTTGATATGGTCTGGTATCAATGTCGGGATGATCCATTTCGGCTAAAATTTTTCCCCGTATTTTTTCTACCTGAAGAGATCTATCATCTACAGTCCATTCGGAAGGCACGACCCAACGAAGGTTACATGCCACCGAAGCTCCACGACCAAAGAGCCAGGCTACACAGTTCACTTTTTCAAAACCTCAATTCTGGAATCTCTAGAGTCAATAATAATCGGAACGCTGCAACAGATGTCTAGTGGACTGTAACGCATGAAATGGTAGTATTATGGCACCTTTGGAGGTGCCAAAGTGAAACTGACTAAGAGCGAACGCATGGAATTACAACGGCAAAGCAGTGCGAGGAACGTTCGGGCCGACAGGGCGCGGCACGCCCGCTTGATCCTGTTGGTGGCCGAGGGCCTCACCTGGGCCGAGATTCGCACCAAGTTGGATTGCAGCGACAGCTACATCAGTCGCTGGTGCCAGCGGTTCAAGGCCGATCGGTTGGCTGGACTGTTCGCCCGCTATGCTGGGCGCCGACGATACAAGGTCACCGAGCGTCTCGAAGCCCGCGTGCTGGCATGGACGACCAAGCGCAAGCCAGTCGACGGCTCGACGCACTGGTCCTCGCGCAAGTTGGCGGCCGAGATGGGCTGCGCCCTCTCGCACATGACGATTGCCCGGATCTGGGCCAAGCATGGCCTCAAGCCACATCGTCTGCAGGGGTACCTTGCTTCGAACGATCCGGATTTCGAGACCAAGGCCGCCGATGTGATCGGTCTGTACCTGAACCCGCCGCAACACGCGGCAGTGTTTTGCGTAGACGAGAAAACGGCGATCCAGGCGCTCGATCGCAAGGATCCGGTGCTGCCGCTGTCACCGGGTCGCGCCGAGCGTCACGGCTTTGAGTACTTCCGCCACGGCACGCTGTCGCTGTATGCGGCGTTCAATACGAAGACGGGCGAAGTGTTGGGCAAGACGGCTGAGCGCCACACCTCGGCTGAGTTCGTCGCCTTTCTGACCGACATTGTGACCAATCAATCCGCCGGCAAGGAGATTCATGTCATCGCCGACAATCTCTCGGCGCATAAGACCGCACGCGTCGAAGAGTTCCTGGCAGAGCATCCGAATGTTCATTTGCACTTTACCCCGACCTACTCGTCCTGGCTCAACCAGGTCGAGTTGTGGTTCGCCAAGATTGAGCGTGACGTGATCGCCCGTGGCGTGTTCACGTCCGTAGCCGATCTTAAAAGAAAGCTCATGCGATACATCAGACGGTACAACAAGCAGCCTAAGCCAGTGAAGTGGAAGTACGTCGATGCGTCAGGACGAATTACTCCCGAATCAATTGTTACGATCCACTAGTACCAGAACCAAGAGGTAACTAACTTGCATTTTCACTTTTATACCGTCGAGCAAATTCACTGGTTAGGCAGGAATATTACGAAGATGTTCATGGGATTGTTCACATCAAACACAACGACAATTCCTCTGTCGTTTACATCAAGCATAATGAGGTTTGACATTTTCGGGTGACTCAGAATGTTCCAACCCTTTGGGAGCAGTTCAATTTTTATTCCGGAGTAATCGCCTGATTTATGATCATATACATAGTTTATCGAGAAGAGTCCGCTTCTACCCTCAGCCTTCCCTTGGTTAAGGATTATTTTATAGAAATCTAGACCGTCTGCAATTTTATGCACAAAGGCGTAATCCTCGGACTTTTCCGCGAGAGCATGTGCAGCAAAAGCGTATTCAAGAAGATACTCATTATGGACTTGGGATCGGTCTTTCCTAGTAAATCTTCGAGACGGGAGATTGCGACATATCCGCGCTCTTTCCAAAGTTGGGATATTTCCGAAGGCGATTCGGCATATGAGTTGCTGGCTAGTGTGAGCCCGAAAAAGGCCGAAGAGAGTAATAATATTGGGCAAAAGGAGAGCATTGAATCCTCCGATTTCTTGTCTGGCTGACGAATTACGCAGGACCAGCGAGCAATCGCTTGTCCAACCCCTCCACTTGGTAAAGGTACTCCTAGAAATGCCACGCCAATATATTAATGACTTTCGGTGAAACGCCTGAGTTCGACAGATCTGTGCATGGGTTAGGCTGCTCAAAAGTGCTCGGGCCAGTGTTCCGCCATAGACGAGCTATAGAAGTGAATAGTATCCAATGCGAAGTTGGCTTCCAAAGCCGCACCGGTTAGATCAGGAAACAGCGTGGCCCCTGTTATGTTCATGAGGTAAAGGTCGCGTATCGCGTGAACAGCAGCTTTCCCTGAGATCTCGTAAAGCTCCAGTAAGTGCGCTTTGCCAAGGCTCTCAAGGTATGAACGAAGATCTAGGTAGTCGAGTGATCGGAGCCTGGTAAACAAACCGGATTGAGCCCGTTGCCGACCGGCTGCGGAGGGTGAGGTGCGAATTACCTCAAATTCGTCTTCTTTTTCGACATCTTCCCAGAATCGCAGTCCCCACACGTGGACATATTCATGTTTTGATGCAAGTGTTTCCATTGTATGAATCTCAAAGCGTTGGCGGAATTCCTTAAATGCGAAGAATGCCGCCACGTAGGGGCTTTCTGTCCAGTCTAGGAGGGGTGTAATTAAACCGAAGTGTCGTCCTAGGGCCCATATGACGTCTTCATGTGCAGCGGAATCAAATCCAGTGCGACCAGCAGCATATCGGGAAAAATTCTCTATGATCCGCTTACAGGCGGAATCATACCAGGCGAGTCCCTCATTCTTTCTAGTAGAACCTCGGGTGAGCTTACCAGTTGTGGGGTCATAAAGCTCAATCTCGAGCTTTCGTTCGAGCTGAGACATCAAACGCCACTCTGGATCAGAATGTCCCCGAAAGATTGTGATGTCTGCCAATGCGGAGCCGGTGTCTTGTTTGGTGAGGGGCCAGAATCGGTTCTTGCGTACTTCCCTGGTGAAATCGGACCAGGATTCACAACGATAAATTCTGACTTGATTCTTAGACTGGGGTGTCATTTTCGAGCAGCAAGTTAATGTGACCTGGTCTGTATTTGTCTTTCTGATTGTCGCATTGATTCAGAAAATTCTCAATATTATTTAGATGCAGAGGGCAAGGCTTGAGCAGGGTTTACTAGATGCTGATGGCGGGTTTGAGAATCCCTTGTTGAAATTTTTGGAAATCCAAGGGGGGACGGCGGGGTATCACAAAGAGGATCTGCTTGAACAATAGCAAAAGCCAGAACAAGGGGTTTCCAAAGGATTACAGGAGTTCCTTGAATTCTTCTACTGTCAATCCGGTTTGTTTGATAATTGCGCGCAATGTTCCCTTGGCGACCTCATCATGATCGGGGACGACAATACGTCGGTGAGGTGCCCCCACTTGACGGAGGACAATATGGCTGCCTTTCTGTCTGTCTTTTTCATACCCTGCCTTGGACAAGGCAGTGACGATCTTCCGTCCCGATATCCTCGGTAAGACGCTCACATGACTACCTCTACGACCTCTTCGTCAATAGACGGCGGGATAGGCTCATCGTGGGCCTTCAAACTTTCGAGATACACTTCGATTGCTTCTTGAATGTTCTTTAGCGCATCGGCTCTAGTTTGGCCCTGGGAAACGCAACCAGGCAAAGCCGGGACTTCAGCCACAAACACCCCGTCTTCGTCTTGTTCAATCAACACTCTGTATTTCATGTGTCACTCCTTTGTGTTCTGTGCGTTGAACTAATAAGTATACGAACGGGCATTGCTTTATCCTATAGTGATTTCAATTAATTTCCAAAGGGTTCTTTAATCCAGGTGCTCCTCTCGCCTATGACTGACGCCTGCCGTCCGGTCCTTGGGTCGGACGCTCTTTTCCTAGCGGGCCTTGTGTGAGCCTGGCGAGTTGGGCCGCCCTCCTAAGGCTCTCGTCCATCCCATCTTAATTCGACCGGACGGGGCGTTACTGGTTTTGGGCCCTTTTGCCTCCACAACAAAGGTGGCGCTCTTCGAGACGCATCAGGCAACCCACCTGCGCAATGCGTTTACCCACTAGCAAATCCCCAAACCTCACAAGCCTTACCCCGCCTTCACGTATTGGTGAAAGCGCTCCGTGAGGAATGGCAGATTTTTGATGTCGGAATAATTCTTTAAAAGCGTATCGATTTTGGAGATGCGGAGGGTGGTGGAAGGATGCGTGGTGAAAAACTTGGATTCCGCATGCCCTTCTTCTTTGGCCAATGTCTGTAAATAATTTTCCAGTCCTTGCGGGTTATAGCCTGCCCGGTAGGCATACTCTACGCCCACCACATCGGCTTCAAATTCTTTGTCTTTGTCCAGACCCTTCGTGAACAAGAGGTCGGTCATTTCGTCAATGACGCTGGAGAACATCGCCGGATCCTGTTTCATGGCGGTGAGGGTTAGTTCCGAGACACTGCCCATCAGGGCTCCCCGGCGAATGGCGTCCAGCATGTGTTTCTGTGTGACATGCGCAATCTCATGGGCCAACACGCCCGCTAATTCGGCTTCATTGTTCAAGGTCTTCAACAGCCCGACGGTGATGAAGATATAGCCACCGGGAGCGGCAAAGGCATTCTGTTCCTGACTGTTCAGAATGGCGAAATGGTAGTTCAGGGTTGGCCGGTCCGAGACTTCCGCCACCGTCTTTCCCACCAGATTGATATAGCGTGTCCAGGCTGGATTCGAATATTCCCCGCCGAAACGGCTAAAGGCTTCCACCGCGACTGCTTGACCCAACGTGATTTCCTCTTCCTCTCCGATAGGCTCCATCGCTTGAACGACGCCGACGCCTTTTTTGAGAAGATCGATTTTCTGTTGTTTCATGCCAAGGGCCGCTCCCAGACCTCCAATGAGATCCGTTTGTTGTGACGATTGCCCGGATTGCGATCCAGCGCATCCCATGCTGGACAAGAGGAGACTTAGAATGCTGACACCCGCTAAAATTTTTCCTGTATTCATTGGGCACCTCCAGAAAATTCTCCTAAGTTTCCCGCTTTTTTAAACTGCATCAATTCATCCGGGGCAATGGAAAAGGCCTCCATGTGATCCACGGCATCACGGTCTTCCTTTTTGATATTTTTGGCTTTGGCATATTGTTCGGTGGATTCCTTGAGGCCTCGAATGCTGCCTCCTGCCCGTGACTCTCGCGCGGCAATGGTATTCCGTCCCGTGAGGCCGGAGAGGCCCAGCCCGCTGCTACCTGTGGAAGGCTTCTCTTCTGCCAGGCGGAATTTAAACACCCAGCCGGTCTTTCCTGTGGCGGTTTTGACTTTGGCCAGTCGACCTTCTTCGGCTAGCACGGTGACGGCATCTCCTAGCGCCAGGGTGGCGATGACCGCGGAGGTCGGAGATTTCTCCGCATTGACTTTGACGTCATCCTGCTTGGCGTAGAGGGTGGCCGCCCAATTGGATGAGGGAAACATCCAGGCAACAATGGTGAGAAAGACAATTCCGAAGATAACCCGAGCGATACGGTCTTGCATGAGGTCCCCTTTCAGCTTTGAGGTCGGGCACGATTTACGATTATTGATAGTCTCCAATTAAACTAAACCCGGCCCAATAGGATGGGTGGGGAAAATCCTTTTTGACAAGGAGTTGTGCTTGCCGCAAACTTCTGGCTTTATTCGCCGTCACGTAATTCCGGTAAAAATGTTTCATGAGCACCGAGGTGGAGAGATCATCTACCCGCCACAGGGCAGACACGAGGGCATGCGTGCCGGCATAGACAAATGCGCGGTTCAGGCCGATAAGTTCTCCGGCTTCCAGTTTGCCCAGGCCCGTTTGGCAGGCGCTTAACGTCACCAGGTCCGCGTTCAATTCCAAACCGAAAATCTCCTTGACGGTCAGTCGGCGGTTTTCCGGGTTTTCTGAAGCCAGCCAGAGTGAGGACAACAGCGGATTGCCCTCATCGAATTCCCCGTGGGCCGCTAAATGGATGATGCCATATCGGGAGATATTCTTCATCACCCATTCCTTGGTGGCCTTTTTTCCGGTCAGAATATCCATGTTGGGATAATTCCATTTGATGCTTTTGGCCTCTAATTCGGCCAGTGGAAGATCGTAATTGAAATTTCCCAGATCCGGATTTCCGATCGCAAGGACTTTGTCATTTTTAACGGCTTGACGTTTGGCAAAGGTGAATTGAAAGACACTGGCCGAGGGTGCGTAAAAGAGCGGAATCTCATCCACCAGATACGCCGGACCATGTTTGAGTGCGGCAAAGGAGAGAAAGTGTAACGGTCCATCGGGAATAATTCCCAAATACTCCAGGTTGTTGATGTCGGCTTCAACCGGTTGAATCAGAGACCCATAGAGTTTCTGTAATTCATCATCAACCGGTTCCAGATGCTGAACGAGTTGCCGATAGCGGGTCACCAGGCGGGTGAGATCTTCCTCCTTCGCAGAAACCGTTTTAAAGATAGTCCGCTCTTTGGTCATGAGCCACAGGTAGAGTTGGTCTTTTGTTAAAAAGTAGGTGAGCAGTCCCACCCGAGGCGCCAGGAGCTGTTGCACTCCTTCCAGATTGAGCGGATCCACCGCCACAAAACTACTGAGCGCAGGATTCTCCTGTTTGACCTCCAGGATGGCTTCTTCATACAGGGCCTTTGTATTGCGATACCGATCCTGGAGGTCGGCAGGGGGCTCCTCATACGATCCCAGTTCCGATTTGAGGGAATCCACAGTGGAAGCCAGCCTGTTGATTTTGGTCCAGGTTTCCTGATCGCCCTGGTTTTTGAAATCGAGCTTTTGATTACCCAACAGGTCGATGAAACTTCGGGATCGGGAGCGTTCTAAAAAATTGAAAGCGTCATCAGTTCGGTTCATCGTGATGAGCAGGGTGATGATGTCCCGGTACAGATCCAATTTGTTCGTTTGGAAACTATTGCGGAGTTCATCAATTTTCAGCGTGGCCCGCATGCCTTCCACCACCTCGACCCCTTTGGTAAACCAGGTCAGGGCGTCCGGGAGCTTTCCTTCCTCCCGCAACAGTGTGGCCTTGCCCGCTGCGGCCCGCCATTCTACCTCCTTGATGCCGTATCGCTGGGAGATCTCATGCGCCCGCTCGTAATAGCCAAGGGCCTGTTCGGGTCGGAGGAGAGCCTTATTGACATTGCCCAGTTCTAATAAGGCCTTGACCCAATTGATGACATTGTTGATCTCGGCGCTGATCTGCTCGGCTTTGATGAAATGACCTTCGGCCTCTTCTAACTGTCCCAGGGCCAGTAAGGAGATGCCGATATTCCGATGGTCATAGCCTAAACCCCATTGGCTCTTCAGGGACTCGTCAAGCGTTTTCGCCTGTTGAAAATAGTCCAGCGCGGTGGCATGGTCGCCTCGTTGCCGGAAGATCAAGCCAAGATTGTTCAGCGAAGAGGCTAACTCAGTTTGAATATTGGAAGACCGGCTGAGCGTGACTGCGTCATGTAAATGGACCAGTCCCTTGTCGGTGTCATTCAATGTCCAGTAAATCAGCCCGCGGGTATTTTTCACCATAATGCGTAATTGCGGGTCATTGGCCTGTTCGGCTTTTTTGTCGGCCTGGGTTAAGAGTTGAAAGGCGGCTTGATAGTTCCCCTGAAACCAGGCCACATTGGCGAGGTAGAGATCGCCTGTCGTGAGGAGCTTGGGGTCATCCAGTTCTTTGGCAATCGAGAGGGCCTGGTGGTAGCGTTCCGCGGCCTGGTCGAACAGACCGACTTTTTCATAGGTCAATCCCACTTCATACAGCGCTTCGGCTTCTCCCTGGGGATCGCCTTGTTCCTGATACAGTTTAAGAGCGGCAAGAAAATTTTCACGGGCTTTCTCATACCGGCCCAATCGAAGGTAATAAATACGACCGATTCGACGGTATTGAAACGCCGTGTGGCCCATTTCCCCGATTTCCTGATACAGGGAAAACGACTGGTTGAATTGGTCCAGGGCTTCCGTATAGGCACCCATATTTTCACGGACAATGCCCAATGTCGCCATGCCTTCCGCGAGTCGATCAAGCTGTTCGCCCTGTTCCCAGATCTGGTTGGCCTGTTCGAGGTTTTGCACGGCGAGGTCAAAATGTTCGAGACGGGAATGCAGGATGCCGAGGCGATATTCCGCCTCAGCCCGTTCGTTGGCCGGGGTCTCCGGGGTGAGGGAATTCAGCAGCTTCTGTTGAAAGAACAGACCCTTTTCATAATCGCTGACTTCAAACGCGGTTTCGACGGCCAGGGTGGTGAGTTCTTTGAAATCCTGCCGTTTTTTAGCATGCTCGATAAGGGCGAGCGCATGTTCGATGTGCCGTAAAGAAGCGGGAAAGTCTTTGGTCTCAAATGCGTGAATGGCTTCTGCCACTTCCTGGTCATAGATGGAGGCGGCATATTCCTGGCGTTCGTCCGGACCCATGCCTGCAAATCCGTAGTGGCGGAAGGGATATTTCCCCGTCTCCGATCCCCAGAGATCCTTCGATGCGGCCATGACGGCTTCATCGGGAGGAAGCGTATTGAGATGCGTGAGATATTGATTCAGAAACCTGGCGGCCGTTTGGGAATCGAGCGGTGTCCGGCTCACGATGACATGAGGAAATCCCGCCCGCAGGAGCGAAGAGATCAGCACCCATGGAGAAGGCGATGAGGACGGAACACCGCCGAAGAGCAGGATTGAATGGTGTTGACTGCCGGCAAAATCTAGCACGGAGACAAATTCCCGAACATTCTGAGCTTCCTGTACTTCAAAGGCGAACGTCTCAGGATTTTTTAGAAACGCGGCAATGTTGGTGTGGCTGGCCAGCGGATGATCGTGCGTCTCGACCCCGCTAAATTGCTGGAGCACAAATGGAATTTCCCCCGCACTCGAAGGTGTGGAGGGGAGAAATGTGCTTGGGGTGGTGATGTGAGAAAAAAAGAGGCTGCGCTGATGGTAGCCATTCAGGAAATCATAGAAGTTGCTGACCCACGTGAGCGGTTTCTGATCGAGCGTCAGTGAAGGGAGGGTGGATTCCAATTCCTGTGGCATCGCCACATAGGCGGAGGCCGATTGTTTGAGCCTTTTGTGAAATTCTTCATCTCCCGTCACCCCTTTTTCCGTGACCGCCAGAGGGCTGTAATGGAGTGTGTCTCCGTTATGGACAAAGCCATGATAGCCTTGCCTCCCTTTGAGAATTTTCAGGTAGGGGTGTTGCGCGTCAACTCCCAAAAATATCAGGTCCCTGGTCGGAGGATAGGCCCAGAAGGACGCGGTGGCCCAGGGATATTCTTCAAACAGGGCGTAGAGCGTGTCCTGAAGGGCAGGAGCCAGTTCTTCAATGGCCGCGACGTTCCCGTGATTTCTGGCTTGCCGGAGTTCCCCGAGTAACGAGTGTAATTCTGGTTCATAGTCTCCCAAGCCTTTGAGAAAGACCGTCTCTCCCAGTGCTTCATAGACGGCGCTGGTCATTTGTCGAATGCTCAGTTGCTCCGCCACGGTAAAGGCGTCGTCGGGCCGGCCTTCTTTAATCAATTGGTCGACCGAGAGCTGAATCAGACGTTCGTATGCGGGCCAGGTGTTGGTCTGACCTGTTGGGGGGGCGGTTTGCGCGGGGAAACGAAGGACGGCCTCAATGGATTGGGTGAGAAGCTTCTTGTGCGTCAGGGGATCAGCGGTTGCTTCGGCTTGAGACAGATACCACAACCAGCTATTGGGCGATTGCCGGTCTTCCACCAGTTTGAGTAAGTCGTCCTGAATGTTGCGATAGACCTGAGGCTGATCCGATGTGCGTGCCAATTCGGCCTGGTTCAACTTCACCAGAAATTGAGCGGGAAGTCGTTCTGAATCTGAAAAGAGGGCCGGCTTCTGTAGGAGCGAGTCCGCCTTTTGATAATACGACCACGGAAGTGTCCTGGTTGTGAACTGTTCATGCATGCGCTGGACGGCATCAGCCGGTTTGAGGCGCGGGTCCGGCGATGGGTCGGGAAGAAGGGACAGGAGCATAGCGGTGTTGGTGAGGGTGAAAAAGAGATTGCGGTCTTCATAGTTTCGTTGTTGGAGATCCTGAATGCCCGAGGTGATGGCCTCCACAAGGTTGTGGTCCGGGGTGTGGCCTTGTAAAAGGCTTTCGACGGCCAATGTCGAAAGGTTATAGATGTTGACGCTTGTTCCGAACGGGATATTCAACGTCCGGGTGTAATTCAAGGATTGACGAAAAGACTCCATAGCCTGCTCAGGTTCATCTAATTGGTGGGAAAGCACTCCCAGCCGATTCAGGACAATAGCTTTTTCTGTCAGAGCTGCCGCATCCTGGGTAGTCTTTGCTCCCTGATTGAGTAGCGCGAGTTTTTTGCGATAAAAATCTCGAGCGGGACCCGGTTCGTCTAATTGCTCATAGGTGCTGGCGATATAACTGAACATGAGCTTTTGTTCGCCCCTCAGATCGAACCCGCTGGCCGCTTGAGACCCGCCTTCATTGAGGGCCACATTCACATTGAACAGGCCTGGTCCTTTGGAAAGCGTTTTGCCCCCGCCGGTAGTGAGGTGGTCCAGGCTGGTAAAGTAACTGCCCAAAGCCTGTTTGAGTTCCTCGCGTCCACCGGTTTCGCTGGCGCGGCTCAGGTTAAACAGGTTGACCCCGATATTTCTCTGGAGCAATGTGACATTTTGTTCCTGCCCTAACTCACGGTTCAGAACCAAGGCCCGGGAGAATGCCTCAATGGCTTTGGCATATTGTCCGATGTCCTGATGGGACAAGCCTATGCGTTCCAGGATTTCGGCTTGTAGGCCTGGCTGCTCGGGAGGCACGTTCCGTAAGGCCGACTGATATTGCACCAACGATTCCTCGGTGCGTCCTGCCTTAAAACAGGCTTCTCCATAATTTTTGCGATAGAGCAATTCGGTGATGGTCTCGCCGGACGGAGCGAATTGCTCCTCACGCTGCCGGTAATGTCGATAGGCTTCGCGGGCATTCGAGAGAGCCAGGTAGGTATTGCCTAAATTCAAGAGTAGTTGCGATTCCACGTCGGGAAAGCGGCCGGCATCGTTGAGCTCCAACGCAATGCGATACTCCTGCTCGGCTTTCTCAAGGTATCCTTTGTTGCCGGTCGTCCGTTCGGTTTGTTCGTAGGCCCATCCCAGGGTTTGGTGGACATACCCAAGGGCGGGATCTTTTTTCATGGCGCGTTGGAGGAGGCGGATCACGAACGGGAGGTCGGGCGGTTCGGCATAGGACAACGCCAGGGCTTGGCCATACTGATAGACCGCGTGATCGGGATGGGTCTTGACTAAGGTGGTGTACCAGTCCTGGACCTCCGCCGTGTCTTTGAGCATGACTTTGGTTTCAATATAGGCCCGATGGGCTTCCACGGATTCGGGATATTGGTCGATGAGCTGTTTCAGGGATTTGGCGGCGATGCGGGTCTCCCCGATCTTCCGGTCCTTCAGGGCTTTTTTCACCAATTGTAAAATGAGAAGGCTTTTGGTTCCCTCCAGTTCAGTCTGATTTTCTCCGGGAAATTGGCTCAAGGCGGCATAGGTATCCGCCGCTTCCTGGTACCGTTCCGATTCTGAAAGGATGGCGGCCTTTTTACGATAGGCCTGGATGACGAGTTCGTTGGGAAGGTCGGGAACCGGGATGACGAAATCCAGAGTTTCCAGAGCGGACAGTTGTTCTCCCTGTTCGTGATACAGATCGGCGATGGTTAAGCGGGCGTTGGCGATCAAGACGGGAAGGTCCGGATGCTGGGGGATGATCCTGTTTAGGGCCGTGATGCGCTCACGTTCCGTTTTACCCTGTTGAGACAGCATCACGACCTGTTGGATGGCACGTTTGCCCCAGGAGGAACGCTCGCCAAATAATTGGATGACATCCACGAACACGCGGATCACATTGGGGGCGTCTCCTAAAATTCGATAGGCTTCTCCTCTGGTGAAAAGACCCTTGGCTCGAATCTCTTTGTTGTGCAGATCTTCGACTTTGACGAGGTACTCCAAGGCTGTGAGAGGATCGTCCGCAAAGAGGTAGAGCCGTCCGGCTTCAATCAGAGCCTGACCGTATACTTCATCCATGTCCCGGTGCTCCTGCCCGATGGTGAGTAAATCGGACACCCCACTGGTGACTAACCGGCGTCTTGCCGCAGAGCTGATGCCCTGAGCCTGTTCCTGGACCCGCAGGACGATGGTATGTATCCGGGCCAAGGCGCCGGTCCGTCCCGGTTGGCGGGTGTAGGGCTCCAAGGATTCGCGGGCCGCAAGGAAATTCCCTTCCTGTGTCTGTGCTTCGGCGAGGGAAAAATCAAATTCCGCTCGTGCGTCAGGAGGTTGTTGTGCCAACAGATTGTGAGAAATGTTTCCCAGAACCAGGAGCGCGAGATCCAGTTGCCCGTGATCCTGATAGGAGGCGGCCAGCGATTTGGCGTGATCGAGATCGACGTAATCCCTGAGAAACGCGGGGATGTCCATCCGGAAAATATCTCCGGCTTTCAGATCGGAGTAATAGAGAAAATCCCCGGACACGGCAGGGTAAATATGAAATGTGTGCGCCGGAGTGATCCGATAGAGTTTTTGGAGTTCAGCCTGCTGCGGGCCCCAGAGTCTCATCCAAATGGACGATTCATCATCGGTATCAACCAGCCCGTCATTGTTGGTGTCCCGGTCATATCGGGTAAACACCAGGTGACGATTCGTGGTGAGGTCAGAGGGGTTATGGTCTAAGGCAGGCCAGAGATCCAGAGCATGGCTGTCCTGGTCGAAGGAGGTGGAGCTGTTGTCCTGAAGATTCAATAAGGTCAAATGGGCACCAGTGGAATACAGGAGCTGTCCCTGACCATTTACAGAAAAGCTGGTGGCTTGGGCCACGACCAATTCTTCCGACTGGTTTGAAAAAGATTTCCGATAGATGGCGGAGGTGTTTTGAAGCGGATCGCTTTTGAGATAGAAAAATCCTTGTTCTTCTTGATCCCAAAGAGGAGAACCATCCCCGCTGGTTAAATCTGTCAGTCGTTGCTCCTCACGGGTTATGAGATCCAGGAGGTACACATCGCCACGGGGATCGGACTTATGCGACACATACAAGAGTCGGGTCCCATCCCGGTTCAAGGCGGGTTCCTGATCGCTGGCCGGGTGAGTGGTCATTTGCCGGGGAAGTGTGAGGGCGGCACTCTTGAGGGTTTGGACCCAGATATCCGAACTTCCTGAACGAGTAGAAACGAATGCAAGCGTTTGTCCATCCTTGGAAACAGACGGTTGATAATCCAGGCCCGGGTGAGTGGTCAGTCGTTCAGGTGTCGCAGCGAGAGCGGGTAGGGAGGAGCACAGGAATCCGATCAGGCTGGTGAAGGCTATCAGGCCGAATAGGGCTTCGTGAAACTGAAACGATCTTCTCTCTTTTCTTCCTGAGGTGCTCTCTTGAGCTTCCTGGGAAGGGTGAGAAAGGTGTCCATCTCGCAACCTGGGGTCTTGAGTTAGGGTGTGGCGTCTTTTTGAGTCCATGTCCCATTGTCCAGTTGGATTCGTTCTCCCTTGAGCGCCTTATCCCGGTTGAGTGCGGCGAACATTTTGTGGACCCGTGGTAATTCTGAGGGTGCCAGAGTCTCATTGGTTTCAATAATCCGGCTCATAATTGCGAGACGATCCTCATTCTCCTCCTTAATCAAATTCTCAACAAACGCTCGATCGTCCGGTTGGACTTTTTCCGGCTCCAGGAGGGTGATGCCACCTTCATTGTTTTCTCCGATGATTCCCAATGATTTATAGCGATTGAGATCATCTTTGTTAAACGACACTCGTTGGAGGGCACGCACGACGTCTTTTTTCCCTGGAGGAAGTTCCTGGGTCTGTTTCAATTTTCCCTTCGGATCGATATAGCGAACGGACGCCACCAGCATGACTTGCTGATTAAGTTCTTGATACGTGCCCAGCACCTGGTTTTCCAAGGCCGTGCGTTCATCAACGACTGTGACACCCACCAGCGGACCTCCACACGCTGTCAGGAATGCAACCGGGAGGGTCATCAAGATCCAGAAAATTGAACGGAAAAAGAATGTGTGCAAAATGCGGTGAGGTAATAATCGGGGGTAGGACATAACTAATCTGCTCCTAAAGAGGGTAGGGTCTTCTTTATCTTATCAAATTCCAGAATGCTGCTGAAGAAAAATCTCCAAATGGTCATCCTGTTCCAGATTCATGTCATCCAGAGTGCCGAGAAGGCTTTGTGCCCAGCTCAACCGGCCCATGGCTTAGCCAGATGCTTCGCCTTCAGCTCAGCCTGACGGGAGATAAGAAGATTTTCACTTACTGCAGCACGATTTCCCCTTCGGGGGTGAACGAGTAGGTTTCAGCTCCGATCAATTTCAATACCTTTGCTATGTCTTCCCAGTTGGGAATGGCAGCAGTGAGTTTTTCGAAGTTTTTCATCTTGGCGATCGGGATGCGCTCCAATCTAAAGGTGGGGATCAGACTGCCTTGGAAGTGAATCGTCAGATTCAATTGGCCTCTGGCCACTTCCACCGTCACCCGTGAGGGATTCGCGAATTTCAATTGCGCACGAACATTGGAGATTGTCGGTTTGCTTCCTTCCGGGTCCAGGAACACGAGGAGGCGATCCAGCGCTTCGTTCCCGATGTGCGTAATGTGCAGGTTACATTCCATTCGGCTCAAATCCACGGCTCCGGTGGTTTCTTGCAATATGGTCGTGAGTCCAATGGTTGCGGCAATGTTGCTATCCCCTTTGATTTTGGATTCCGTCTGAATGAGTTGATTAGCATCAAGATTCGCCACTTCAAACTCTGCCGATACACGCAGGGGATGTTCAGCGGCAATGATGACATTTCCCCCAATCCCTCCACCCAATAAATTCATGGCGAGATTTTGCATTTTGAGGGACTGCTGCTCAAACGCCAAATGAGTCGAGAAGTTTTCAACGGTGAATGTCCCGAGCTGAAGACGATCAATGGTAAGGGTCTGTCCTTTCCGGGAAAACGATTTGAGCTGAGCAATACGGTCGGACGGTTGAAATGTCTTTTTAAGCGGAGACGGAAGTCCATCCGGTTTCCAGGCTAGGGATTTTCTGAGCTGTATCCCACCGTTCATGTCATGCAGTTCCGTGCCATCCAGAGTCAGGGAGAGTGTTTCAGACCCGATCTCTACCGAGGCGTCCAGACTCCCTTGTTCTTTTTTGAGCATGGACAGGGTGACCAGGGCCTTGCCGTTCCCCTGTATCCCCAAGGGTTGCAAGGCTTCTTGGAAGGTCTCCACATCCAGAGCCAGGCGCGTGTGCAGTTGGGCAAAGAGTTTTGCCAATTGAGTGCCACGAGGCGAGCTGGAGGCCAACAGCTCACGCAAGCCCACCACCGCACTCTTGATGGTAAGGTCGACTCCCGTTGATGTCACATGGATCGGGTCAATCTGGACTTCATTGAGATCCGGAGACGACATGTTCACGTGCAGGGAAGTATTGGCTAATTCCCTGATCGGGAGGGTATCCGGCAAGTGGATCCGATTGAGCGTGACATCCGTGGTGAGTTGGGTTTGAGGTGTGGCACGTGGAGAATAGGCCATGGTCATGGTGGCGTTGCCTCCCCGAACCCGATATCCCGAGACGGCTCCCTCAAGATCCCGCATCGTAAGTTTTCCATTGACTCCCAACGGAAGCATCAATTTCTTGAGATCATCTTCCTTGGGGACCCTACCCGCTGCCCGCAGGGTCAGACTGACCCGTCCTTTTGGATTGATTTCGTCTACCCCCTTCATGAGCGGTCCCGACAGATGCGGGAGAAGGTTGCCGACATGGAGAAGCGGTAGCTGAAGATCTACATCAAATCGTTGGCTCTCCTGCTGATACCGGGCTTTCATCCCCAAATCTAATATTTCTTCGCTGGTCAGTCGCAGGTTCTCCAGTAAATAATCCTGTTTGAACACATCTTCCTTGGTTTTTAATGACAGTCTGATTGAAGGAAGGGTGGCCGTCAGGGACGGATCCTGGTAGGTCAGGTTGCCGAGTGTGATCTGGAGCTGGTCTTCCGAGCGAAGGCTGGTGGGTTGATAGGTCGGCGAGAGATGGCCTTGAAAATTGGATTTCAGGATCACATGGCTGGTCCCGATTGTCACCGTATCAGCCGCATGGAGGTCAGAGAAATTTGACGAAAATCCGACCGTTCCCTGAATTGCACCATTGGTTTCCTGATAGCCGGAAGAAAGCAGAAAGGTGAGTTGCTGCATGGTGCCTTCTGCGCCGAAGGGTTTCACTTGAGCTTGAAGGGAGGACAGCTTGAGCGCCGCCGTCGCTTTTGCCCATTCGGGATGGAAATCCGGATGAAGTGCTCCGGTGGCGTGCAGCAGAAAGGTATCCGGTTCGGACCCTTTCTGGAGAACGAGTCCTTGAAGCCGGTCCTTGGGGATGAGGGAGAGTATGGCGCTAATCCTTGGTGACAGACGAACCTTCAGTGAGGCATCCATGCCTTCCTTCGGGGCAGGATGAGGTTGTATCGCGCCGTTCATCTGTAAGGTCGCATAAGGGCTGAGGTCTGCATTCAAATGCTTCACCTCTATATGACGGGTGTGATGATTGCCACTGGTATCGAGGGTCACGGCAAAAGGAAGAGTGAATGGCGTGCCAAGTAATTCGCCGGGTAAGGCGGTAGTGCCGGAGGCCTTCAGATTTCCCGAAAACGGTCCGGACGCTTGGTAGGCGCTCTGAAGCATAAAGTTAAATTTTTGTATTCCATACGCGTGAAACGTCACATCATGAGTAGAAAGTTTCGCTGAAACGTTTCCCGTCAAGGGGACGTTCTCCTTAATCTGAAGTTCCTGGGCGGTGAATGCCAGATTGGTCGGTCCCACGGTCAGTGCGAGCTCTGGATAATGCAGCTCGACATTTTTCCCGTCTAATCCCGCGTGGATGGTCCCCTGAAACCCGGAGTCGGGAAGTGAGCCTGTGAGGGTGAATGAGGGAGAAAGGTTTCCAAGAATTGCAACGGTGGCAAATTCCGGCGGTACAAAATCTTTGGCGAGGGCCATAATTTTTCCGAGGTCAAGATCCGTATCGGCAAGGGAAAGATTCACAGCTTTTTGAGTCAAGAATTCGTTGATCGTTCCGGAAAGTGTGAGGCGAAGGGCCGGATCCGATTCAATGGTGAGCTGCTTCAGATCGAGGTGTTGAGTCGGAAGATGAATTGCGGTATCGAATTTTATCTTCAGAGGCATTTGAATATGCTTGCCTTGAAGCGCCACGGCGAGTTGTTCAACCTGCAGTGTGCCGTTGAGATGCGCATCCTCGGAGGACACGCCTCCCGAACTTTGGAGATTCAGACGGGCCAGGTTCACGGTGAGGTCGGGCGATACCACAAGCTGGATATTGCTCTCGATAATCCTCAGGGTTTCCAAATCAATCGAGACAGGGAGAGTGGGAAGCGCTGCTGGTTCAGCAGGGGGTGGGGAAGGTGGCACCGGTGCGGCCTTCGTCAGTTCAGGCAGATTGAGAGATATGTCTGCCTGATCGATGGAGATTTCGTTGATGGTGAGGGTGCCCTTCAGAAGTCCCAGGAGGCTGTAATCTAATGTCAATTGTTCGAGTGTGAGTGGGGTTTGGCCCGGTTTGGTCAATTCCAATTGACTGACTTGAAGGCCGGTAAGCAAATTAAACGAAAGGGATTGAATCCTGACCGTACCTTGAAGAAGCTCGGAGAGACGAACTTCCAGCTCTTGCCTAACCATGTCCGAAGGAAACCAATAGGTCAGCAACAGACCCGCACAGAGAAGAAGTGCCAACATCCCCATGCCTAACCAGACGAACCATTTCAACACTTTCCTTCCTCGTGGTGGTTTTGCCGAAGGAGGCGTGTCTTGTCGGGGGGTATCGGAAGTCATGGAAGAGGGGGAATCCTATTGCCAGAAAGCGACGAGACCTTTTTCGTTATTGGAGTTTGGACAGATCATACAGAATACCTGATTCTGGTATTACAGCTTTATTATGTGTATCGGGAATCCATTTTGGAATTTGTCAGTCAAAAAGTGTTGGGAGGTGAGCGTATCGCACTGGTGTCACCAATTTTCGTGTCATCGTGCTTTTCTGTGTAGCCGGGTTTCGCCCCTGCAGGCGAGGCCCTTTTGTTTTGGCAAAAGGACCCAAAACCAAAGCCGCCCCGTCTGGTCTCATGAGGAGCGGACGGACGCTAGTCTTAGGAGGGCGGACCAACTCGCGGAGCCTGTCCTGAGCCAAGCCGAAGGGCTCAAACAAGGTCCGCCGGATGATGGAAGCGTCCCTCCCTCAGACCAGACGGCAGGCGTCGAACCCTGGGAGACGAACATCTCGGTTACTCTCATAAAAGAGGGAGGAACCCTATACTTCGTATGATCCGATAACGCTCCAATTCTCCGTAGCGTCGATTACCTAAGAGTTTAGTCAACTTCATGTCTTAAATAAAGGAATGGATTTTTATAGGGATACCTGATTGGGGATTTTAAAATGCGAGGGAAACGGGCAAGGCTAGGGACACACAGAGAGG
Source organism: Nitrospira sp. (assembly GCA_024760505.1). Lineage (GTDB taxonomy): Bacteria > Nitrospirota > Nitrospiria > Nitrospirales > UBA8639 > Nitrospira_E. The sequence goes on along the minus strand of CP058931.1, from coordinate 229,802 downwards.
AACGGAATTTGAAGATTAGTGGTGTGGGTATAATTAGTTTCCTTTGATAATGCGGTAGGCAAAAAGGAGCGCGAAGGCTCCACCAACGGCAATGCCAAAACTGGGCCAATTGAAACCGGTGACCTCGCCATAGCCGAGGTAGGTGCTGATCAATCCGCCCACCATGGCGCCGGAGATCCCAATCAAGATGGTGATAATCATTCCACCAGGGTCCTTTCCCGGCATGATGATCTTTGCCAGGACTCCTGCCATGAGGCCGAATACGATCCAGGAAATGATGCCCAAGGGAGACCCTCCTTGTGATTCAGGATGAACCACTGTATGCGTCACTCGCCGACCTATTGGTGGGCAGTGCGAGTGACGCGTTGAGATGGGCCATGGCCCAATTTGTTATGACTTATCTTTTTCCATTGAGGCGATAAATGAATCGGCTTCCTTAATGGAGGCGTTCAATTCTTTAATGAGGGAGGCGATATTGCCTTCCACGGAGACCAATTCACTCTTTAATGACGCGATCGTTTCTGCATTCAGATTGTGTTTGAGGAAGAGGACCTGATCTTTAAATTTGACCAATACCGGATCCATTTTCGATTCGGCACGTTTCATGGCTTTAATCAGTTGAGCATATTGAGCCCTAGTCTGTGTGAGTTGCTTTTGGCTGTTCTTCCGCAAGGCCGGGCTGGAGTATTCTTTGAGTTCAGCGGCCCATTCATCAAATAAGGCTTCCGAGACATCTTCCACCGACGCGATTCGATCTCGAACCGCCTGGGCTTTGGCTTCGCTCCTTTCGTATTCCGCATTCAGGACCTCGTATTTCTCCTGTAACTCACCGCCCTTGATATTCAGGGTTGTGGTGAAGCGGTCAAGCGCCGACTTGAATTGTTCTTTGGCGTCCTCTTGAGCGTCACGGGCTTTTTCCACATCGGACACCATCAAGTCGCGCTTGTGATAGCCGATCTTCTCCATGGCATCATAATAGATGCTCTGGCAACCAAACGTGCTCAGACTCAAGAGGATGATTCCCCATGTCAGGTAAGGAAAGAAACTTCGAAAACCTACTGGGGAATATGGAGGGTACATCATGTCATCCTTGTGCAAATGGTTCATATTCATTGGCCCAATCATCAGGTTGTCGAAGGCCCGGGCTTCAAGACTTTTTCCAGAAGACCCTTCATGGAATCACCGCCTTGATTCTGGACGAAGGACAGGACGATCGGGACAAACTTTCCAATCATATCAGGGCTTAATCCAAGTTGCGAAAATCCACTTGCCAAATTGGCGAGATTTCCCAATCCTCCCATTTTATCCCCTAATCCCCCGGCTCCGAGTGAAGAGGCGATCCCTCCTAACGCCCCCATCATGCCACCTCTCGCAGAGGCCGCCGTGGAAGGAGCCGGTGCTGCCCCTAAGAGGTCCTTGACCCCTGGAACCTTGTCGGCAAGTTTTTGGAACTCGCCTGAGCTCAATTTTTCTTTCGCGAGATTGAACAAGAGACCGGCTCCGCCTTTGGCTTGGCCTTCATTGATGTTCAAACTGCTGACAAGTTGTTGAATCAATTCCATGGCAAAGACCTCCTGGTGAATAATCGATTGCATGGACACGCGGGTGAAAATTCTGTGAGGGGTGGACCGATCGCTTCCACTTCAGTCGATCATTGATGCTGAAGCAAAAGCGGTACACGTTAGGATACGGGATGTGCCGCTCTAAAAGAAACCCGAATCGCAACATCGTTGCCTGGAAACTCTTGAGGTTAGACCCACGCAGGAGTCTGTTGGCCGTTGGTTTCTGCCCAATACGGGACCCACGCCAACGACACCAACCTTGTCGAAATATTCGACTTTTTGGGACGCACAGTGAGAGTCTCCAGGGGAATGGTTTCGACATCCCACTGAGCGGTTAGGGACTGAATTTCTTCTTGTAACTCCGCCTCTAACGCAGCCAATTGTTGTTGAAGGGCCTCCACGTTTTCCTCGGCACGGTCCACATCCTTGCCTTCTTTCATGGTTCGGCTCATGCCTCGAACGGCGGATGTGGCCTGACCCATCGAAGATCGGCTGACGGTTTTACGGCCCATGAATACCGATAAGAGAGTCGCGCCGATGGAAATCACTGTTTGGAGTTTTTGTTGTTTGGCTTGCTCGGATTCCCTTTGAACGGCTTGTTCGGCCCGCCGGATGCGATCTTCGAGTGTCGTCATTTTCCCGGCATATTTTTTACGGAGTGCGTCAGTCTCGTCATCCCGACGTTCGCGGACGAGCTGTTGTAATCGAAGGCGGAAATCGCGCTCCGATTCATGTGGGCCGGAAGTCACCCCTAACGAGGCATTTCTGCAGATGTCCAAGGTTTGTGTCCGGTAGACCCAATCCTCAAAATCTCTCTCCCAGCCCTTATAGGATTTTGCCTGGCTGGCGGCGCCTGGCAGTTCCCCGAACTGTGCTCCGTTAGCAGGATGGGTATTCAGGTCGGCGGGTGGAATATCGAGAGAATCTGCTTGATCCCAATGGACCGGTACGGCGCCGGTGGTTATCACGACAAGGGCTTGGACCTCACGGACTTCATCCAATTTCGTTTTGGCATCCTGGTAATGGATCGATGCGGCACCATAGAGCCTTGGGTGATAGATGAGTGAAGCGCCTGCGGGTCTGGCTCCCCGAATGGGCACAAAATGTTGGCGGATGTCGGGAGGAAGAACCGGTGGATGCGTGGTGCCGTCTTTGGAGGGCGTTCCGGCAGAAGATTGAGAAGCGGCGGCTAGGGTTTTTGTGGAGGGGGATGACGCTGCAGAACCGGGCTGCGCAGCTTTCACCGGATCCATCAAGGTTTTGATTTGCGTCCGGGTTAAAGGCCCTCGAAGATAGGACAATGCCCAACGGGTCTCAAAAATTTCCGGCCCATCGTCATGGACGTTGTTCATGAGAAACACCCGGTTCCCGAGGCCGGAGATAATCTGCTCCATCCTCTGGCGATTGAAGTTTCCTTGACTGTTGGCCGCGGCGCCTTCCAATCCATCCAGGACGCGGGCCATGTCCCGTTCGGTCTGGAGTCGTCCGATAAACCAGGTTCCCGTATTGCCCAGTCCTTTGTAATCCAGGTCAACCGGATTTTGAGTCGCGAGCACGACGCCAAGGCCATAGGCTCGAGCCTGTTTCAACATGGTCAGCATCGGGGCTTTGGATGGTGGATTTTTGATGGGAGGGAAGAAGCCAAAGACTTCATCCATATAGAGCAGCGCGCGCAGACTCGTGGTGCCGGACTGACTTCGCATCCAACTGACCATTTGAGTAAGCAGGAGACTGACAAAAAACATGCGCTCAGTATCATTCAGGTGTGCGATGGAAAAAATAGCGATGCGGGGCTTGCCGGTTGGGGAATGCAGAATCTGATCGATATCCAACGGCTGGCCCTCCAGCCATGCAGAAAACCCTGGTGCTCCCAATAAATTATTAAAACGCATGGCTAACGCGAAGCGATCCTTCGAGGAATAAACCGATTCCAAATCCATCACGCCCAACTTGGAAAAGGGCGGGGTTTGAATCTGTTGGATGAGCGAGGAAAGCGTGAGGTCTTGTCCGGCTTCCCAGGAGGTTTTCAGGACTTTGGCCAGCAGAATATGTTCGGGGCTTTGCAGGGGGTCGGCATCCAGACCAACCAGATTGAGTAGGCTGGTTGCCGTAATGCCCACCCGGTCCCCTAAGAGTTCTGGGTCTTCAAGAATTTTGGGGGAAGGCACGGCAAACGATTGGAGAATGGACACAGGAAGTCCAGCCGTGCTCCCTGGGGTATAGACCAAAAATTCCGCGGCTTCACGGAGTTTCGCGATCCTGGTTCCGTCCTGCCCCCAGGCCTCCAATCCCGATTTCCATTTGGCCGCTTCCTTGTCCGCGAAGTCTTCCGGCGTGAGGGCTTTTTTCTTTGCGTCATCGGGATTAATCCAGGGAAGAAAATCACTGCCGCGCAGGTCAGGAAAGGTCAGTAAGAGGTTGGCGATATCGCCCTTGGGGTCAATGATGATGGCCGGGACATTGTCGATTGCGGCCTCTTCCAACAGGCCAATACACAAGCCGGTTTTGCCGCTGCCCGTCATGCCGACACAGACCGCATGGGTTACCAGATCTTTCGAGTCATAGAGGAGGAGGCCGGGTTTTGCTGATTTGGTGGCGAGGTCGTATGGCCTCCCTAAATAAAACACCCCGAGCTTTTCAAAATCAGACATGATCAGCCACTCCCTTCGTTCACTTGCAAATAGAAGTTCCCTGGTTAAAAATGGGTGAGGAAAACTCCCTTCCTGGTTATCCTTTTCAAAGGCACTGTAGCCCTGAGCGTGCTTTGCCCTGAGCCAGGGATACGATACCAAAGAAGCCAGGACCGTCGCATTAAATAAGGATTCATGAAATCAATAATGGTCCAGCCAATTTAGAGATCAAAACATTGAACCCTATGGCAAATTGACATTCTTAGTTATTTGACCAAAAATCAAATTTGTTAGGCTCGAATACTTTTTAGGGAGCCAGGTGGATATTCAATATCCTGAAGGAAGCGGCTCAATACGGAATGAGGAGAGTCTCATGACCATAACGAATAAGCAGTCAGGAACCAACGTGCATGAGATTGCTGACGGGATCTATCGCATTAATACGCCGGTGGTGATCGAAGGTGCGGGCGGGTTTTCGTTTAACCAATACCTCATCGTGGATGATGAACCATTGCTCTTCCACACCGGCCCGCGAAAAATGTTCCCATTCGTGCGTGAAGCGGTGGCGAGCGTGTTGCCGGTTGAGAGGCTTCGATATATTTCGTTTTCACATGTGGAAGCCGACGAATGCGGGTCACTCAACGAATGGCTGGCCGCTGCTCCCCAGGCCGTGCCGTTGTGCGGGACAGTTGCGGCCATGGTCTCGATTAATGATCTTGCCGATCGGGCCCCTCGCGCCCTAACGGATGGAGAGCGGCTCACTTTGGGCAAACACTCCGTGCGTTGGTTTGACACCCCGCATTTGCCTCACGCCTGGGAATGTGGCTTACTGATGGAAGAGCGGACGTCGACGTTGTTCTGCGGCGATCTGTTTACGCAGGGAGGGGCTGACCATCCTCCTATTACGGAGTCGGACATTCTTGGACCCAGCGAATCCTTTCGCCTCGAAATGGATTATTTCTCCCATACGAAGAACGATGGAGTGCTCCTGGAGAAGCTTGCCTCGACCAATCCAACCACACTGGCCTGCATGCACGGGAGTGCATGGCGTGGTGATGGCGCCAAATTGCTTCGCGCGCTGGGCGATGCGCTATCGGCATGATTAATCTTACTTGGGCATAGATGTCCTTTACACTCAGGGTTTCTGATAGAAAAGCCCGCTTTCAGATGACCATGGACCGGGTATTTTTATCCAATCGTTTACCCGGCACGAACACTGTGAATTGCTAGGAGGCGGAGTTGGATACCATATCGTGGGATGAATTCATAAAAGTTGAACTCCGTGTCGGGCGCATTGTGAGTGCGGTGCGGTTTCCGGAAGCCAAAAAGTCTGCCTACATTCTGCAAGTTGATTTCGGGAAGGACATCGGCATGAAGAAGTCGAGTGCTCAGATCACGGATCTTTACAAGCCGGAAGAGCTAGTGGGAAAGCTCGTGGTCGCTGTCGTGAATTTTCCGAACAAGCAAATCGGTCCGTTGATGTCTGAATGCCTGGTCACGGGATTTCATAATGAGAGCGGAGAGGTGGCGTTGTGTGTTCCGGACAAGCCTGTTCCCCTAGGCACAAAATTATTGTAGAAAACATGGCAAACGCCATGCTGCAGCCGACGCTCAGAACTCATCCATCTTTTAGCGGACGCGATGAGGCAGGTAAATAGCGTGCCGCCCAGCGGCAGGCAACTCTGATAGAGTGGAGGGACATTTTCATCGCCAGGCGAACGGTTGACGGTATCCTGATTGAATGTGTTCGGGGGAATATCGCGAGCCAACCCGACATGGACGCCGTTGTCAATGCGGCGAATGCCGAGTTGCGGAGGGGCGGGGGTGTGGCCGGTGCGATACACCGCGCAGCCGGACCGGGTTTGGAAGAAGAGGCCTGTGCGCTTGCCCCGATCCTCCCTGGCCAGGCGGTGGTCACCAGTGCGCACGGCCTGCCTAATCAGTACGTCATTCACTGCCTGGGACCGGTTTACGGAAGGGATGAACCGGCCGAAGGACTTCTCGCCGACTGCTATACAAATGCCCTCCGTCTGGCCGAACACCGCGGTGTGCGGTCAATTGCCTTCCCCGCCATCTCCACAGGCATTTTCGGGTATCCGATTGATGCTGCGGCACGGGTCGCGCTGAAGGCAGTGCTCGAAGAGGTGCCACGGTTGTCCTCTGTCGCGCACATCCGCTTCGTGTTGTTCGACGAGGAAAGTCGGCGACGGTTTGAAGGCATCCTAGGAGAATTTGGCGACCGCTAATTCCTCTCCTCTGAGGAATCGTCGGAAACGATGGGAGCCCGACAGGTTTTTCCTTTTGCCGATGGCGGAAAGCGATATCTCACGAGAAAATGATCAAACCCCTGACGAACATACTGAGACCCGGGTTGTGCACATTCCTAACCATAGGCTGCGAAGATCTTTGGGGGAAACCATCGGGTTGTCGTTCAGAAGGAATGACTGATTGAGGTCAACGCCAAGTCATCGTCTTTGCTTAGGTAATGATTAATGGAGTGCCCAATGGGACTGTTTCAAACACAAATTGAAGATCTTTAGGATGCAGTTGAATGCATCCGTGGGTGACATCCTGTCCTAATAAGTTTGAGTACAGGGCTCCATGAATGAAATATCCATTGCCAAAACCCAACGCATATTGTCCGAGCACTCCCGGTTTTAAGCGATCAGCCATCTTGTCAGGAACCGGATCGCCTTGTTCGATGAAGGCCCAATCGGGACGAATCCATACCGGTTTTTCTAGCTTGCTCTCAATACTGAACGTCCCCTTGGGAGTTTCGAACGTCCAGGTTCTTTCTGGATTTCTGGGATCCGCTAAGATATTTCCTCTGCCAGTCGAAGCAATGGCCTCATGCAGAATGTGATCGCCCTCCTTGACGAAAAGCCGATGCCGGGAAATATCCACAAGGATGGATATTTTCGCTTGTGTGGATGCGGGTTTTTGATTCGGTGAGCGATTTGAGGCGCGTTGAAGTGTTTGGGGGGGCGGGGATTCAATTTCTTGAAAAAGGGTCTGGGGCATGTGTGCCGGCTTATCATAGAGAGGCCAATCTGGAGAAAGACTGTTAGAAGCCTGGAGGAAGGGTATGGATAACGGGCTGGATTGGGCAGAATTCAGGAAAGGTGAAGCGAGGACAACGAGCAAGGGAAGCATCAAGACTCCCCAAGCTACCCCCACCCAGAAAACTATGGAACCGGTGGTTCTGATAGTTTCAACAGTCTTCCGGGGAAACTGAAGATCTCGGTTGTCGGGAGCCATGATGGGACATCACCACCAGAGACCAAATTAACCATAAAAGCCGTCAAGCTATCGGGAATTTTCGTTAACCGTACTGATGGCCTGCTCAATGTGCTCATACACGGCCGAAGCTTTTTCCGTGGCTTGTTTGGCCTGAGTTTGGGCCATTTCGAATTTCTGTTCATCAAAATGAGTTTGACCGGTTCGAAGAAGGGTTCGAGCCGAATCCAGGTCCCGCTCCAAAGCGGATAATGCCAGGTCCGATTCCTTGCCCATGGGAGCTCGACGAAGGAGTTGTTCCGCTTTTCCTATGGCAAAGTTCGCGTGATCCAATTCTTCCTGGGCTGGTTGGCGGGAGGGGTCCGGTGTTGTGATCGGCAAAGAACCCTTTTCTTGCCCACCAGTGCTTTCTGGTGGGGCCTGCGCATCTTTTGGCGCAATTGCTGATGTCGCAGGCGCCGGCTTTGCCTGGGTAGTCGGTGAGGCTTTATCTTCGGAATCAGAACATCCTTGGATGCCGACGGCCAAGAGAACAAAGAAGCAGAGAGGGAGAACTTCCTGTCTCACTAAAGATGGTTTTTGAAAGGAGGAAAAGAGCATAAGAGTACGCGCACTCTGAATCAAGAAACGATCTGTCCTGCTACTATAAAGGAAATACCGGCTTTGAGAAAGCTGGTAAAAACCCTGGCCTATCTTATCCAAGAAAACCCGGGATGATTGAAACAAGGACGTGAAGCTGCCTTTTGCAATACTATCTGGTTGGAGACCACATTCGAGCCAATGGCGGATGTTTAGATAACAGACGGGCGATCTTGTAGTTCATCCCTTAAAAACGTGACGATAGTTTCCATGTGCTGGGAATCAATTCCAGGACCGAAAATATGGAATCAGGTCCACGGCACAACGAGATCAGGGAGCCATCGGCAACAAAATCTTTAATTGTGCAGGCGCAAGAATCGGAGGATTGTCCCAGTTCGCCAGGCTCAGACAAGGTCCCCTTTTTGCTTTGAGCGTCAGCCCAGTCGGTCGACCTGCAGGCAGTAAAAACCTAACAAGTCATAACTGTGTGACAGCCACAAAAAACGCGCGTGCAGCATAATTTAATTGTTATATGGCAAGAGTATGGCGCTAAACGACATTGATCGGAAAAGGATCGAAAAGCTTGTTGGTGCGTTTGTCGAGAAACTTCGGCCCCCACCACATATACGCCCCCAACTCGACTTTGGATTCCGAGTCACCGGTCAAAGCATCGAATTATTCGAAATCCGGCCACAATGGAACAAACCGGAGATCAAGTATGAAAGCTCATTTGCCAAGGCCACCTTCGTGCGAGCTCAAGGCATGTGGAGGGTCTATTGGAAGCGCGCCGATCTGAAATGGCATGGTTATGAACCGGTTCCGGAAGTATCGACTGTCGAAGAGTTTCTCGGGGTCGTGAAAAAAGACGAATGCGCATGCTTCTTCGGCTAGGCTGGTCCTAGCATATGTAATCAAAGCGGTTTTGCATCCAGATTGCGTCATACTTTTGTGGCTTTCCAAATTCGTAGCTGCCACTCACTACTTTCGAAAAGCGGCCAATCTAGGTGGCATCATTGAGTTAAAGGACTTTATACCCCTGCAATCTTGACTTATTTCAGGCCTTTATCAAGAATCCTTCTCAGTCACTGAGCGTTTCCCTTCATGGGCACAAGTGCGGCTGACTATTTTCCCCCAGGTCGGCCATATTCAATTGTGCTGGCGCAGGCATCGGAGGGGTGGCCCAACTCGCCAGGCTCGGACATGGTCCACTTTTTTATTTGAGCGTCAGCCCAGTTGGCCGATCTACAGGGGTGGGGTAATTCGACAATGAACTGTTCTGCGGTGGTATTGTTGAGCGAAAACCAAAAAGAATTGCGTGATTTCAAAATCTTACCTCAAACATTTGTCATTCGCCACTAGAGACCGAACGCGCAGCTCGAATCAAAAAAACCTCACCCCCGTCACATATCAGCAGACCAATTAATTTATCACCATGGATCCAATGCGCGCGATGAAAACTAAATCCATTTCAAGTTGGAAATCATGGAAGGAAGAGATCGGACGTCTTCGTGAGCAAGATTCGATTGGAAATAAAGAAGAAGAGTATGTCTCACCTCTATTGTTTCGTGGGCATAAGTGCGCCAGCTGGCGGCTTGAGTCTACCTTTGAAAGAAGAGGCGCAGATTTTCCATCTATTGAAGAGTACGGGGATACTCTAAAAGAAACAAAAAATGCATTTGAATCCTATACCGGATACAAGTGGGATACTATTTTTATGCACAGGGAGTCACCTTCACCCCCAGAAGATTTTGAGTTCATGGTTTATCTTCGCCACCATGGATTTCCTACACCCATCTTAGATTGGACTAGATCACCATATGTGGCCTCTTTTTTCGCTTTTCAGGAACATGGCTCAGAGAAAGAAATTTCGATTTACTCATTTCGGGAATATCTTGGTGCCGGAAAGGGCGGATTTACGGGAGAATCAAGTATTGTCGGGTGTGGCCCAAACATCAAAACCCACCGGCGGCATTATGTGCAGCAGTCTGAATATACTTTCTGCAGAAAGAAAGTTAATGATAAATGGTATTACAGTAGTCACGAAGATGCGTTGGCATTTGCCAATGGCAAACAGGATGTGGCAACAAAGTATGTTCTACCGGCATGTATTAGAAGTGAGGCACTCGCTGATTTGGATTCAATGAACATTAATGCTTATTCCTTATTTGGATCAGAGGAAGGGCTGGCAGAGATGATAGCCAACAGGACCTATGGATATGGTTCCTAACAAACAGTTTCAATTGGTGTTCCGCAAGCCCCGCTAAACAGAGTCCAGGGCTGGGATCGCGCATCAGCCGTCTGCGGCAGCCGAACGCGTGGCTCCAATAGTGGTGCCTCTTGCCAGCCAATCAGCAGCGGTTTGTTTAAAGCGCAAACAGAAAGTGATTGCAATACTCATGAGTTTTTCCCGTGCAACAATAATCGAGGCACTCGGATCTTTAGAAAGATGGAATACTAATGAATTTAATCCTTATCTATTACGTTTTTCATTAGAAGATCTGATCCCTGAAAGCCTGGGTACGAAGCCAACCAGAATTAATGGATTAATTCAATATTTCATTTCAAATCCTCATCAAAATGGTCCTGGGGGTTCTAACATAATTTTGGAAACGATTGAATTTATTCTAAAAAAAACATCCTAGCGGATTTTCCAGTTCCCCATTAACTGGTTCTTTCCTGGCAATATCACATTCATTGTGTTTGGGCGTCAGGTCTAGAAATATTATCATGAGCGGTTACGTTTCGTGAAACTTGAGTGATGCCGAAAGTGCTTGCACGATCAGACTCCCTAGATTTCTCCGTTCCCTATCCTTCGAACCGACACTTGCTGTTCGGCTCCATGGGGGACGATCTTCAATCATTGGCGAGCCTTGTTTGAGCCCTTCGAGAAACCTCAGAACAGGCTCCGCGAGTTGGTCCGCCCCTCCGTTTTCCGCGTCCGCCCAATCTCATGTGGCCGAACTGGGTGTCAATGGTTTTGGGTCCTTTTGTCGCAACAAAAGGACCTCGGCTGCAGGGCCAAAACCCGGCATTTAAATCTGATGTTGATATCTGGGGGAAGGTTTTTGCAATGCGACAGCGGATGGTTGCGTTTTGGGATTGTTGAGCTAAGCTAAAATGATTTGCGTGATTTCAAGGCAGGACCTCAGAACTATTGTCAGCCGCCTGCTGCGGCCAAACGTGCGGTTTGGACAGACGGCTTCCTGCTCAGCTGCGGACTTTATTGGACGGAAGTGAGTTTGGTGAACAAACGTGAGGCAAGAAAACTCTTGGCGAAGGAACTCGAGGGATGGCGACAACGCCCATATGCTGAGTTGGCTTCACTCGTCCACGGCGACCCAGTGACGGGTGAAGTCCAGAGTGAGGCGGGCAACCGCTACCAATATGAAATCCAAATCTTCTGGGACAGAAAGCCCGGAGGAGACATACGTGTTCTTGGCGCGATCGATGATGGGGGAATCCGTGTGTTCTTCCCCTTGACCGACGACTTCATCGTAGCCACTAATGGTGACTTCATTGTCGAGGACTCCTTCTAGCCCGTCGTTGCAGCCGCCGGCAGCTGACCGGAGGGACGTTAGTTTAGGAAAAACAGAGGTTTCAGATATTGTCCGGTGAGTGATTTAGGGGTGTTGGCGATTGCTTCCGGGGTTCCTTGGGCCACGATGTGGCACCGGAATCGCCGCCGCCGGGGCCGAGGTCGATGACCCGATCCGCGCTTTGCCATATAGAGGATTTCCTTACCTTATGCACTGAGGTATACTCTTCCTATGCCAATTAACCTACCTCTGAAAGAGATGACCCTCCAGGAAAAGCTTGCGGTCATGGAGTTGCTTTGGGAGGACCTTGTCCGTACTCCCGATTCGATTGAATCTCCTCCCTGGCACCGTGATGTTCTCGAAGAACGTGGCCAGCGAATCGCCGAGGGAAAATCTCAATTTACAGATTGGGAGAAGGCCAAGCTCGAGATTCGCAATAAACTCTCGTGAAAATCCAGATCCTGGATGAAGCCCAGCAGGATTTAATCCAGGGCTTTCGTTTTTATGAAAATCGGGAACCTGGGCTTGGGTCTTATTTCTTAGACAGCCTGTTTTCGGATATTGATTCCCTTCTGTTGTATGCCGGAATTCACCAGCTCACGTATGGTTATTTTCGGTGCTTGTCCAAACGTTTTCCCTTTGCCATTTACTATCACGTCGATGAAGATTTAGTGCGTGTACATGCCGTGTTAGATTGCCGGAAGGATCCATTATGGATCAGAAACCGATTTAGCAAAGAGAATTAACCGGCATCGGCAGAAGGGTGTGAAGAGAATATCCATTTCTACTTCACAAGCGATCATTCATGGGGCATATGCATTTCGGAAATTGTTGGATTTTCCGCAATTGGAAACTAGAAAAAATTTCTGTGTGGAAGTGATGGCAAAAGACGATAGACAAAAGGTTTTTATGGTCCGAGAGCGAGCAGAGTTTTCAGATAATGTCCGGTTATGGAGTCCGGACTGTTGGCGATGTCTTCCGGGGTTCCTTGGGCGACGATGTGGCCGCCGGATTCTCCTCCGCCGGGGCCTAGGTCGATGACCCAATCCGCGCCTTTAATGACGTCCAGGTGATGTTCGACCACCAGGATCGTATTCCCTTCCTCCACCAGTTGATTCAATACCGTTAACAGCCGCGTGATATCTTCCAAGTGCAGTCCTCTGGTGGGTTCGTCCAGGATGTAGAGGGCACCTTTGTGGTCTGAGTTGGCAGCTGATCGTTTGGGGGCGTTGGTCAATTCCCGGGCGATTTTCAGCCGTTGGGTTTCGCCACCGGAAAGAGTCGTGGCTGGCTGTCCCAGTGTGAGATAGCCAAGACCGAGCTGTTGAAGCACCCGCAATCCTTTGAGGACCTTGGGACATGACGTGGCGAAGAAGGCTACCGCTTGATCGACGGTGAGGTTCAACACATCATGAATGGAAAGCCCTTTGACTTGGACTTGTAGGATCTTGTCTTTGAACCGTTTGCCTTCACAGTCTGCGCAGGGCACGTAGAGGTCCGCCAGAAAATACATTTCCAGCTTTTCGTACCCGTTTCCCTGGCAACGAGCGCATCGGCCCTTGCCGGTGTTAAATGAGAAATGCGCGGGCGTGAGCCGGTGCGCCCGCGCTTCAGGGGACTGGGCGAATACGGCCCGGATTTCATCATAGGCTTTAATGTAGGTGATGGGATTAGAACGCGGGGTTTTGCCGATGGGTTCCTGGTCAATGAGGCAGACGGTTCGGAGATGTTCAGGTCCCGTCATACCTGCCAGTTCGGGTTGCGGAGGAGTGTCCACCTTGAAAAAACGCGCAAGGGCTGCATAGATGGTGGCTTCGACTAACGTGCTTTTTCCCGATCCGGAAGGACCCGTGACACAGACCAGCGTGCCGAGGGGAATGTTGACGGTGAGATTTTTGAGATTCTGTTCGTTCACTCCTGTGAACTGAAGAGCTTTTCCATTTCCGGATCGACGTGTGGAAGGTAAGGGTATGGTTCGTTCCCCCCGCAAATATTGTGCGGTGAGGGATCGGGGATGCTTGAGAAAGGATTGGTAGGGGGCCGCGCAGATGACCTCTCCGCCTTGATTGCCTGATTGTGGCCCCAGTTCGACGATGTAATCGGCCTGTTGAATGATCTGCGGATCATGTTCCACCACAATGACGGTATTGCCCCGCGCCGCCAACTCTCGCAAAATCATGCCCATGGCCTCGGTATCGCGTGCATGGAGGCCGATCGTCGGTTCATCCAAGACATATTGTGTGCCCATGAGCTGACTGCCCAGTTGTGTCGCCAGATGAATACGCTGAGCCTCGCCTCCGGATAACGTCCGCATTTCGCGGTTCAGGGTGAGATAGTCCAAACCCACGCGCAGAAGAAATGACAGTTTCGTTTGCAAAGCTATCAACAGATCCTTGGCGATCGCCCCCTCAAATGTTCTTAGCGGCAAGGTCTGAAGCCATCGTTGAAGATCCGAGAGGGGCCATCCGCAGACTTCGTGAATGTGGCAATCATAGATCTTGACCATGAGAGATTCCGGTCGTAAGCGGGTCCCCTGGCAGGTTGTGCATGGGGAAGGATTGCGATACCGGCTTAAGAAGACCCGGACATGCATCTTGTAGCGTTTGCCTTCTAGGTATGTAAAAAAATCATCGATGCCCTCGAGCTTGCCTTCTCCTTTCCAAATCAGGTCCTGTTCTGCATGGGTGAGTTGGTTGTAGGGTGTGGACGGGTCGAGGTTTTTCTTCTTGAAGGCTTTGAGCATTTCCTTCTGCCACCACACATTGGATGGTTTGGTCCATGGTTCGATCGCCCCGTCCTGTAAGGATTTGTCGGGGTCGGGAATCAGTAACCGTTCGTCGTAGCGCAAGATGTTGCCGAACCCTTTGCATTCGGGACAGGCCCCAAGTGGATGATTGAAGGAAAAGGACACGGGCCGTGGCGTCGGGAACGTCCTTCCGCACCCCGGGCATGACAGATGGGCGCTATAGCCAAAGGGGTCGTTCTCCCCGATGATGACGCTCGCGCGGCCTTCACTTTCGCGAAACGCCGATTCCAAGGCTTCGACCAATCGGCTGCGCGATTCCGAATCCAGAGTCAGGCGATCAACGACGACCAACAATTCCGATGGCAGCGGTGAGGGGAAGGTGTCGGTATTGAGGTTGATCAGTTGTTGGTTGATGACGATACGGATGAAGCCTTGCTTGAGGAGTGCCGTTTTCATGAACTCCAGTGCGTCAGGATGGGGGGTGGGTTTGGGAAAACAGACGAGGGCGCGTTTATTGGGAAAACGATTCAGTAAGTCTTGCGCGACCGTGGTGGGGTGGTGGGCGATGGCTTCCACCTTGCAGTCGGGACAGGTCAGTCGTCCAATTTTGGAGAATAGCAACCGGAGATAATCTGAAATTTCGCTGGTGGTGCCGACGGTGGAGCGCGAGGTCCGAATCGGATTTTTTTGTTCCAGGGCAATTGAGGGGCGGATATTGGTGAGTCGGTCCACATCAGGCCGTTTCACGCGATCCAGGAACATGCGCGTATAGGAGGAGAGCGATTCCACATAACGCCATTGGCCTTCCGCAAACAGGGTGTCGAAGGCCAAAGAGGATTTACCAGAGCCGGATACACCGGTGACGACGGTGACGGCGTTGTGCGGGATACGGAGAGAAATGTTTTTAAGGTTATTTTGCCGCGCGCCTTCAATGATCAGGTCGGCATGGGGGGAGCTGGAAGGTTTAACCGGTTTTTTTGAGGACATATTCAGGGATGCTGACCATTCGGATAGTGAAACGAATAATGTTTGTACCCTGTTCACCCCCTTCCCGCCAAGTGGCTTCAAGAGAAGGAATCCACTCTCCAATGTATTTTATGAATTGAAATGAGGAAGAAGGGCCTTGGGCTTACAGCCGGCCTAATGTATCACCTACCCAGACAGCGGCTAGACCCACGAAGATATGGATGATGATATTGGCGGAGGCTTTGAGCATCGCCCCGTCTTTCAGGAGTACCAGGGATTCGAACCCGAATGTGGAGTAGGTGGTGAATCCCCCCAGAACGCCGATAAACAGAAAGATTCTGGTGTCCGTTCCTAGCATATTCCTGGACTCGGCCAATCCATGGAGCAATCCGATCAGGAAACAGCCGAGAATATTTACGGCCAGAGTGCCAATCGGGAAGGCAAGAGCCGGACTCAGGCGGTTAAAGAAGCCGGAGATCACAAATCGGCCTACCGACCCTAAAAACCCACCCAGACCAACCCAGAGAAGTTGAGGTAATCCATACGGAATCATGGTGGTGTGTGCCGGTTAGGCAATTTCCCTCAAGATGAAGGGAAGGCGCAACTTGGCGTGGAACGAGCTGAGGGGTGGGGAAGGGTTTATGGGTGTCAATTTTTTTTCTTCCGGAGAGTTTTCGATGACTTTTTTCGAGGAGCATGTTTGCGTGCGGTTCCTTTACCAGGGACCTTAGGCTTAGATGGAATGACTACATTGGGATCGGCCCAGAGGGCTATTCCCCCGAGGAGACCTGCTGTATTTGAGACAATTGTGGCATGAGGCGGCAATTGAATGGTGACCTTTTTGCCGTTGCCCCCGCCTATGTAGAGATGGTCGAAATTAATCACTCGATCTAATATGTCGATCGCTTTGGCCAGACGGAGATTCCATCTCTTTTTTCCCACATTTTTCAGTGCGCTGGCGCCCAATTGTACCTCGTATGTTTGTTGTTTCCGAAAGGGGTGGTGAGCAATTTCCAAATTTGGCACGAGGTGCCCGTTAATAAATAACGCGGTTCCAAATCCGGTTCCCAGGGTAATGACCATTTCGACCCCTTGGCCTTTGATCGCTCCATAGCCCTGCACATCGGCATCATTTGCCGCCCGAACCGGTTTATGGAGGTTTCGTTCCAGTTCTCCAACGAGATCGGTTCCAGGCCAGGATGCGTCCAGGTTGGGAGCTGTTTTCACCCGCCCCTGATGAATGACGCCAGGAAAGCCCACTGATACCCGATCAAACCGGCCAAGAGTGTTGGCAATTTCCGAAATAAGCGGGACGATGGCCTTTGGCGTAGAGGGTTTTGGTGTGGCCATTCGTACCCGTTCAGACAGAGGTTGGCCGGATTGATTGAGCAGGAGGCCTTTGATTCCGGACCCGCCAATATCAATGGCGAGGGTAATGGTTGATCCGTGTGAAGCATGTGATGTGTTCTTTGTCGGAGTCATCAATGTTTCTCCTTGAATTGGGAAAGTGAAATAGGGCCCTCATCTACCCTTTTCGTCCGTTATAGACCTCTCCGCCCTTTTGGACATATTTCTGGAGGACGGAAGCGGCCTTGGCTCGCGCAATATCCATGGTCACGGCAATCCCTCTCCGCTCAAGTTCCAAAATCCAATTTGCAGGTTTTGGGCCTTCGTCAAAGCCAACCGCTTCGGCGTCGCTTCCTCTGGCGCCACAGACGATTTGCCGAACGCCGGACCAGGAAATCGCTCCCAGGCACATACTGCACGGCTCGCAACTGGTTACCAGCTCGTGGGTGGGAAACCCGATTGCTCCTAAATTATGGGAGCCCACGATTAGCTGTGCCATCAGCATCGCGACGACTTCAGCATGGGCAATTGAACTTTTCGACGAAAGGACGAGATTCACCCCTGGCGCGACCAGTTCGTAAGTGTCCAAGCGGAAAATCCCGGCTCCAAATGGTCCCCCGGTTCCATATTGAATGTTGAGTTGCGCCAGCGTAATGACCAGGTCCATACGGGAATCCTGAGTCGGGTAGGTCTCCGGTTGTTGGACAAGATACTCGGCGACCCAGGCTGGTAACTCAAGACAATACGGTTGAAACCGGGTAGAAGGGATGCTCATATCAGGGAGTCAGGGGATTGAGTGGCAGAAGGTGTGAAGAACGCATATCTGATTGTGGTGCCGACATCAAAAACAACCCGAGGGGCTTGTCCCGTGAAAGGGAGCCCCTCGGATTATGTGGCATACACCACAAAATGTGAACCTCATGTTTAACGTGGCCCATCAGTAGGCTAATGACGTGTTTCTCGTTAAGGGTTTGGCCGAATCCTCCAGATGTGATGGTTGAAGATCCCTCTTGTGACTCATTATCATCAAGCTCATTACCGTGCCCACTGGCAGATGCCCTTAGGCATGCTTGTGTCTGAGTAGGGATATGATTCGGCGAAAACGAGAAGGCCCGTCAGGAGACTGAGGCGGGTTTCGCCGCCGATGGGCCTACATGATCCGGTGGAGTAAGGTCGTCCATTTGAGACCCCCTTTCCTCTTTACGGTTTGAAAGGAGATGTACGCTCATGCTCTCCTTCCTTTCATAATCGTTTTTCATGAGCGCAGATATAATGCTACGCTCGTTAAAAAAATCTGTCAATAGGGTCTATCCCATTTCAATTCCTGAGGAAGGGACGATGAGTGAATTTACCAACCAGGTGATTCTCATTACCGGGGCGTCGTCGGGTATTGGAAAAGCGCTCGCCTGTTCGTTGGCGCCACAGGCTCCCCAGCTGGTGCTTGTCGCGAGAGATCGGTCACGGTTGCAGGAGGTAGCGCTCGCCTGTGAAAGCCTGGGAGCGTCTGCCCTGATCATTCCGACGGACGTGACGGATCCCTATGCCTGTTCCGTGATGATCCAACAGGTGGTTTCTGTGTATTCCCGGATTGATGTGTTGGTGAATAATGCCGGGATATCCATGTGGTCGACGGTGGAGGATGCTCACGATGTGGAACTGTATCAACGCGTGATGGCGGTGAATTTTTTCGGCAGCGTCTACTGTACCAAATTGGCGTTGCCGTTCTTAAAGGCCACGCAAGGCAGGATTGTTGCGATCTCCAGCGTTGCAAGTTTGACGGGAGTGCCTGCTCATTCAGCCTATTGTGCCAGTAAACATGCCATGAATGGATTTTTTGAGTCGCTTCGCATTGAGTTGGCAGGGACGGGAGTCACCGTAACCATTGTGGCCCCCGATTTTGTGCAATCCGAAATTCATGAACGAAGTCTCGGGCCTCATGGACAACCTTTCGGGCGAGTTCTTGAAGGACATGCCAGATTTATAACCGCGAGGAAATGTGCGGATATGATTATCAAGGGGATGACCCGCCGGGAACGACTGGTGTTTACGTCCTGGAGAGGACAGTGGGGTCGGTGGATGAAATTGATGAGCCCGCAGATGATTGATTGGATGGCCCGAAAGGGCATGGCCGATGCTGATCGGCCGTAACGGGAATCTCCTTTGCGGTTTTAGGGCATGGCATAAGACACTCGTTCAATGTGGTGACCTTTTTCTCTCAGCAGCGCGAGTAATCCGTCTTTTCCCGCGAGGTGAGCCGCGCCCACAATAATTAAAACGTTTTTCTCCTCTTGTAAGAACGATTCGATTTGGGGGATCCAGTTTTGGTTCCGTTGGACGAGCAGGTTTTTGTAGAACAGCGGGTAGGTTTTGAATGACTCCACCAATTGTTCCAACCCGTCGAGATTTCCCTGATGCCAGTCTTTCACCATATGTAAAAACGCTTGTTCTCGTTCCTTTGAACCAGTGGCGGCGAGTGATTCCTGAAGAAGAGCATCCTGGATGTTGAGCGGAAGTGTGTCGAACACATTCAATTGGTCTTGAATGGTTTCCAGCCCGCCGGTCGGTTTTCCGGCATCCTTGGCCATGCGATAGAAATAATTTTCAATTCCTAATTCAGGCCGGAAATCTATGGACGAATCAAATCGTCCGCTTAACGTGAGATAGAGCACCCAGGGTTTGTATTGTTGGAAATTCTGAATGTTCCCTCCCAAGGCTTGAATCTTCTGCGTGACCAGCCCATAAGTTTTTGGGGAGAGCACCGTTTCCAGTGTTTTGCCCTTTGGGAGTGTGTACTGTTTTTCGTGTTGAGAAAATGAGTCGGGAGAAAATAATATTTCCGGATCTATTTCAAAGACGACCTTTTGTGAATTGTAATAGGCATAGGAGAAGGACCTGGTGAGAGGATAGTATTCTTCGGCCAGCACATGGATCGATCCCAAAATATAGACCGTATTCGTATCAGATTGGATTTTATAAATCAGGCTGTTGTTGTATCCATCCCCGACCACCTGACCATTGACTGTTCCGGTACCCAAAACAAAGAGGATCAGAATGAACAGGCAGCCTAGGCGTAGTTTTCCCTGTTGATGGTGGGATGCAGCCATTGCAAATCTCCCTCTCTGAAGTTGTACGTTTGTCCGGTTTTTATCGTGAGAAAAGAATTACCCCTGTTGTCTGACATCTTGGTTGGGTACTTAGGGCCGTTGGTCGTCTCTTCCCGGGTAGTTCATCGGTGACTAGAGGGAAAAGGTAAAATGCAGAGATTGAGGTGTGAGGTCGAGATTGCTGGAAGGTGTGGCTGGTTCTTGTCGAATGCAGCTGGAAAGGGCATGTTGCTGCCCAGTCGATTTGCTGATATTAGCCAAGTGGTCTGGATCGTGGATTGACCCATGTCGGATTTTCCCGTCCTCCGCTCCATGGAAAGTGAGAGTCGAGAGATGTGTTGATCAGAAGAGAAAATTGATAGGGACTCAGGACTGTGGTGAGGGAGAAGATTCTTGTTGGATAACCTGGAAGTCCTTTTGGGTGATGAAATGACCATCAGCATACAGACGAAACTCGTATCGTCCCGGCCCTGGAAACACGAGATAGGGGATGTTTACCCCGAAGTCCTGGGTCGTTAACCGGTTGGAAATGTCAATTGGCGGGAGGGAACCTTTGCCGACAATCTGGTCCTGATCAAGGTACACGAGTTGGATCTCGAATGCGTACCTGCCTTCCGCATCGGTGAGCGAAAAATAGACGCCGACTTGTGGGTGCTGGCAGGGAAATGTCTTTGCCCAGAGATGGGTAAAGGCCCCAATGATGCTCTTTTTCCCTGTCAGACTATCAATGATAATGGTGTCACACACTAAAAATGCGTGAATAATCGGTTTAATGAATTCCGCCATATTCTTGGTTCTCAATACCTGACCAAATGCTTCTCACAATCTCTATATCTGTACTAATCAATAAACAGTCGAGTCAGTCCTACTCCGGCCAAATATAACCCGATCGCCAACCCATATGCTGGCCAAAACCCTAACTTGGGGACAAATGCAATCATCGCTCCCACATAGACAAACCATGGGGGAGAAAGCCAAATCAGGTGTTTGGCAAATGAGACGGTTGGAGTCGATCCGGCATTGATGAAGATGAGGATAAAGGTCACTCCACTGATGATCGGCAGAGTGCTGGCCAGGGCAGCAAGGAACCCTCTCCCATGACTTCCCAGATACGTCGAGACACTCACCAATGTTCCGCCCAGGACAAAATACAACCCATATCTGACCCATTCCGGCATCGTCCCTCCTCATGTCATGTGTGATTACTGTTCATGAAAGGCCTCCATGGCCTCCTGGTGAAGTTTGTCCCCCTGCCCGGTATACCTGGGAGAAAAATGAAAGACGACCAATTGTTCCACCCCGGCTTTTCGTCCAAGAATTCCTGCCTGGCGGGCCGTGAGGTGGTAGCGATTGGCAGCCTTGTCCCGGTCGGCTTCTAAAAAGGGTGCTTCGCAAAATAGCGTTGTGGCCCCTTGGCATAATTGAATGATCCGCTGCTCATTGTCGGTATCATATCGGCAATCAACGACATAAGCGATTTTTTGCCCCTTGGTGATGGTCGTAAATTCTCGCTTCATGGTGCCTACATCAAATACGCGTTCTTCCTTTCGGTGCTCAACATACAATGTGGCGGAAAAGATGTGTGAATCCGGTGCGCCATCTAAGATTAATTGCTTGACTTCCTTGAGCCAGGAGCCGACCGGAAGGCCTGCCTCATGAAGTCGGGCCTTCTTAATATTGATGTGAAACGGTTCTTCCAGGGAAAAGGCCAGAGAAGGGATCCGATGGTTGAGTGCGACGGCTTTCACGAGAAGAGCAGGTTCTTGAAGAACCGGAAAAATTCGGGAATGATCCCCTGGGATTACGGTTTCCCGTTTACAGGCGAAGGCCTCCTTCGCCTGAAAATGCGCGGGTTGAATATGGGTGGGGTGATATTCTCTGGCTTCGATGGTAAGTGGATATCCATCGACCAGATTCCAGGTATACCCACGAAGTTTGCCTTGAACATTTTCAATAAGGCCCGGTGGACCATGTAATCGAAGGTGTTTGCCACGACCCAGGGCCACACGAATGAGCCGATCAAATCCGATAAAGTGATCCATATGCGTATGAGAGATGAAAATATCCTGTGCCCGTAAAATCTGGGTTGGGCTCAAGGACACATTATCCCCTAGATCAAAGAGCAGGGCACGACGGCTCCACCGTATATCGACATAGAGGCCGGGGTCTCCAAAGGGATGATTCACCAGATGAGGGGAAAACGAGGGTGTCATGTCAATATTCCCCGTATGATGAGATAGAGAAGAATCACTTCCACGGCATGAGCTACTATGACCGTATAGAGATTGTGCATTCGCATCCATAGCCATCCCCACACCAGGCCATCCCATACGGCAATCCAATGTAAATCACGGAATGTCGACACCATAAAGGGATCAAATGCAAATGTCAGAGCCGATAGGGTTAAGGGGAGAAAGGCCTGTGGGCGAATTTTGGTGGTCGAGGGCTGATCGGGTTGACGCACAAGTTGAAACCATACCAGTAGTCGGCCCAGGAGAAATCCCCGGAAATTCAATTCCACTGCCATAGCAATCAGGATGATGAACCATGGCATCATGATCCAAAACGGAACCTGGGCATGAGGGGTCTGAGAGAGAAAATTGATGTCCACTCCCAAAGCAGGCATGACGAACAAGATGATCCCGGTATTCAGTATACCCAGCGTGAGGCCAACCGCAGTTCCTTGGGAAACCCCTGACTGTATGTTGCAGAATCCTAGCCCAAGTTTGTGCCGGAGATCTCCATTTTTATAGGCCCAGACGCTTAAGGCGGCATAAGCCGTCAGTTGTGGAACAAACTGGACAGCCGTGTGGAGTTGCCAGTTTGAGGGTAAGAGGTAAAACCCGATAGTGGTGAAGATCGGGAGGAAGGCTAATCCTGCGGCTCGTTCTTTCTGAGGTATCACAGCTGGGCAATGGTCATGGACGGTGTGGCCGGTTCCGGGTAAAAAGGAGCGCACTCCTGAAACTTATTGATAGCGCAAGGCCTCGGCGGGCTCCAGTTTCGAAGCTTTCATGGCAGGAAAAAGACCGAATCCCACTCCGACGACCACTGCAAAGGCAAACGCAATGGCAATGGCGGTCGGCTGAACCACTGCTCCCCAATCTCCTCCGCCCGGCATGGCCCGAGCGACTACATCCCCAATGCCATAAGCTGCGAGAATGCCCACAAGAATGCCAATGGATCCGCCAATCACGCTAATAGTCGTGGACTCAATGAGGAATTGCAACAGAATGTCCTGCCGCCTGGCCCCGATGGCTTTTCGTAGTCCAATCTCCCTGGTTCGCTCGGTGACGGTAACCAGCATGATGTTCATGATGCCAATGCCGCCGACGAGGAGGGCAATCACCGCAATGCCTCCAAGAACCAGCCGGAAGGTCAAAAGCGTTTGGTCCACCGCACTCAGAAATTCTCCCTGATTCCGAATATGAATGTCGTCTACCCCTTCGTGACGTTGAACCAGAAATTGATGCAGTGCCTGGGAGATTTCGTCCATGCGCTGCCGGTCAGGTACATGAATGATCATTGATCGGATTTTGTCGGATCCCTGGAAAAACCGCAGGCCGGTGCTGATAGGAATGATCACCATTTCGTCGTAATCGTGCCCGTAAATCTCCCCCTTGGGCTCCATGATGCCCTTTACCGTAAATCGTTGATCGCCGATTTTTACGTCCTCTCCGATGGCGGGTTGGGATCCGAATAAAACTTCGGCAATGGTGTGCCCTAATACCACTGACCGGTTCCATTCTTTGATGTCGAGGGAAGAAACAAATCGTCCAGATTCGGGGCGAAAGTTTCGGATCTGGCTATATTCGGGAGAGGTGCCGGTGATTCGTCCGCTGTAGTCACGATCCCCCGCTTTTAATTGACCATCCAGCTCAATAATGGGAGCAACAAGCAGATCGGGAAAACGTGTTTGAATGGCCAGGGCGTCGTCATAGCGGAGTTCCGTATTTCTCCCCGCAAAGAGCTGCCGTTCTTCAACGGTCAACCGCTTTTTCCAGACAAACAGCAAATTGGTGCCCATGCGCTCAAGCGAATTTACCAGCCAGACTTGTCCGCCTTCCACAATGGCAATCATGGTAATGACCGCGGCGACGCCAATAATGACTCCCAACATGGTAAGCCCCGAACGAAGCGCGTTCCCTGAGAGATTTTTGAGCGCGTCCAGAAAAATTGAACGTAACATAATCTTATCCCGGCACCGGGAGGGGGTGATGCATGTATTCATCAGCCACGACTCTGCCATCTGCCAGGGTGATGCGGCGTTCCGCCTGCTGTGCGATGAGGGGATCGTGGGTAATCATCACGATGGTTTGTCCATGCCGATGCAGTTGTTCAAAGAGCGCAAGAATGTCTTTGCCTGATTGACTATCCAGGTTTCCCGTGGGTTCGTCCGCCAGGAGGAGCGCCGGACTGTTGGCTAACGCACGAGCGATCGCCACGCGTTGCTGTTGGCCTCCCGATAACTGATTGCTGTAATGGCGCAGGCGGTCTTGCAGGCCGACCTTGGTTAATAATGTCCGTGCGGTGTCGTGTTGGACTGTTCGTGAGGCGCCCGCATACATCAGAGGAAGTTGGACATTTTCCAGGGCGGTCTTCCGCGCAAGTAAATGGAAGGTTTGAAAGATAAACCCGATTTTTTTGTTACGGATACCGGTTAAGCGGGAGTCGGGAAGGGTGTTGACCAGGTCCCCGTCCAGCCAATACTCGCCACTCGTCGGGCGGCTCAAACAGCCAATAATATCCAGGAGGGTGGTTTTCCCGCTTCCGGACTGTCCGATTATGGCTACAAATTCTCCCTTATTTACCTGGAGAGTGATATCGATTAGGGCCGGGACCTCGACATGCCCCGCTTGGTAGATTTTGAAGATGTGGTTGAGTTCAATCAACATGGCCAAATTCACTTCCGGCGTTATCGGCGAGCCCCTTCGGCTTTAAAGGATGGGACGACGACCTGGTCGTGTTCCTGAAGTCCTTGAGTGATGATGGCCTGCGTATCAGTCCGGAAGGCGACACGGACCTTCCGGGTCTGGGGTTGTCCTTCCACGAGCACGTCCACCACATCATCCCCTTTGTTGACACGTAAGACGTCAAGCGGAACGGTGAGGACATTATCCAGCCGTTTTGTCTCAATATCGATGTTTGCCGTCAGCATCGGTTTTAAATCGGAGTGGGTATTTTTTATGGCGATAGAGACTTCATACGTCACCAGATTGTTTTCTTTGACCCCCTGGGCGGCAATGGCCATCACCCGGCCCGTAAAAATTTTTTCCGGTAAGGCATCCAGGCGGATGTCCACCGACTGGCCAACCGAAACCCTTGGAATATTGACTTCATTGATTTTGGCTTTGACCACCATGTGGGACAGATCGGCAATACGCATGAGGATTGTTCCGCCGCCGAATGTGGCGGTTCCGGACGTAATGATTTCTCCGGTATGGACAAGAATTTCCAGGACGGTACCTTGGGAGGGTGACCGGACCTGAAATTCTTCAGGGCGGGTTTTGGAGGCAGAGCCATCACGGTATCGTTCATACAATTCCTTGTTGCCGCCTAATGCCAATAATAGTTGTCGCTCGGCCAACTCCAGACGAACCAGGGATTGTTGATAGTCCCGATGGGAAAGTTCCAATTCTTTTTGAGGGATAAACCCTTTTCTGAAAAGGGATTCGGCACGTATCCATTCCCGATGAGCGGTATCCACGTTTAAGCGTTCTTCCGAGATACCTGCCCTGAGTTGGGCCACCTGGCGGGCCTGGCTGGATTCCTGCCGAATAATCGCTAAAACCTGATCCTTTTGAACCTCTTGTCCCGCAGTCACAAACAATTGAGCGACTTCGCCGGAAAATTGAGATTTAATTTCGATGGTTTGAGAAGGCATAATCGTACCCGTCTCCGACACCTTCGTTTGAAGCGAGGTCCGGACAACTTCGACCACGTTGTGATGTGCGGTTTCAGGAGAAGGTTGACCAGTCGACCGGGAATAATACACCCAACCACCCACCGCTCCCGCAAGTATGATGATGGTCATAATCCAAAATGTTTTGTTCATATCTCTAATTGTATGGTAACAAGTCTAGCAAAGGCCTGGGAAATAGAAAGACAGGAAAGGGATAAATTGCGGGGTGAGAGGGTTGTCCGCTTTGCGCATAGGGGTTTGATTGAATTCAGACAAACCGGAGTGAAAAAGGAGAGGTTCGTAACAAGGCCCCTTTGCCGGAAGCTTACTCCGCTTCGGGCAGGAGGGCCGGCATGGTCATTTTGGCAAGGCCTCCCGAAATGAAAATGGTGTGGTATCCATCTGCACATGGAACATTCTCGGGGCGGGGAGAAAATCTTTACGGGGATTTTTCATTTCTTTCTTTACTGAATTTCAATGTGGTAATGATCGAGTGTCGAGGCGGTGACGAGGCGGAGACGGGATAACGATTGGTTGTAGTCCAGAATGGCTCGTAATTCCCTACCCCGAGCTATTCGAAGATCTCTTTGAAATTCTAAAACTAATCGAGTGGTGCTGAGCCCGAGATTGAGGCGTTCCTGCTCCGCGTTGAGTTGCCTTTCGGACAATTGGCGAGCCGTTTGATTCGTTCTGGTGCGCTTGAAGCTCGTCTGTACCTGACGGATGGCTTCCTTGACGTCCAGGATAATTTGTTGGCGAACGCGTAAGAGAGAGACCTGGCTTTGTTGAGTCTCCAGGATCCGGCGTTGATATTGGCTCTGCGCTGAGCGGTTTCCTATGGGGTAGCTGAGGACGAGTCCTCCTCCCATATTATAAAAATCCGTGCTGCCTAAACGATCCCAGTCATCCCGGGGGTTTTTCCCCAGTCCGCTAAGACCCAGACTTCCCTGAAACGAGAGGTCGGGTAGAAGCTGATTTTTGGCAAAGCGGGTATTGACGTTGGACGTTTCAATGTTCTTTTTGGCTTGAAGAATGTCCGGACGATGCTCGAATGCTACCTCCAGGTTTTCTTTGAGCGGGGTTTCCTGAAGATGTTGAATGGGTGGGTCGAGTGGGACGAGAGGCGTGTTTTGGGTCAGGTTGAATTCCGATGTACTAAGGAGGAGCCGAAGTTGGTCTTCCTGATCCAGGACGGTTTTTTGAGCCAGCAAAATTTGTTCGATCTGGTTGGCTACCCCTGCCTGAGCTTGAAGGGCCTCTACATCGGCCATCACCCCGGCCTTAACCTTTGCGCGATTGCTGGCGAGCAATTCTTCTGCGGCCTGTAAGGTCGCGCGAGCGACTTTTAAGTTCTCCCGGGCAAAGACGAGTTCCCAATACGCCTCCTCGACCTGGGCGATCACCGACAGGATCTGGTTTAGGAGTGTCAGTTGTTCCACGTCAGCTGCGTTTTTAGCGAGGGTAATTTGTATGTTGTTGATCGTGGGTCCGAAGTTGCGAAGAAGTGGTTGCGTCAGATTAAAGAGTAGATTGCTTGAATAGGCCGGGTTAAAAAGAAAGCTGGTTGATCCGGCTACGGAATTCCGTTTCGTATCAAAGGTCAGATCGTACGATCCGCCGGTCAGCAACTTTTGCTTCAATCCCAGGCTGAAGTTTGTTTCATTTTGGTCAAAGGTGTCTGGAATCGAACCCAGCGAGACGCCTTCAAGGCCGAATATGGGTCTATTGAGTGGAACGACTGTCCGGTCGTACCGTCCGCCGAGCTCAACCGTGGGGTCAAATTGTGACTGTTGAAAGACAATGTCGGTGAGTCGAACATCTCTCGTGTGACGGCTCACTTGAATGTCCAGATTATGTTCTAATGCTTCCATGACGGCTTCCTGCAACGTCAGGGTGATGACGGAATCAGATGGCAGGAGTTCCTGAAATGACCATTCTTCCATCTCAATGGGGCTTGGGGTACGGCTCTCACTACTGTTCGGCCACACGAGTCCGGTGAGGAAAATCACGGCCCAAAAAGCCGGTCCAGTCAAAGCTTGAAATATCGTGGTCCAGCGCATATCTGGTTAATTGATTCAAATTTCCAGGAGACCAACGTCACATCCAAACTATCAAAGCCAGATTTTTTCCGCAATTTTTTCTGGAAAATGGTTAGACAGAAAGGATGGTATTTGTGTTGTCCAGGGCCACCTGGATCTCATCCGAGGGCCAGTGGAATGCGCGAAGGGGCTCATGGAATTTCCTGTCAGAACTTTAGTGCAACGTGAGGTTGGCGGACGGGCGATGGTGCCCTGCCTTGACTGCCAAAAAGGGGTTGTGGACTTCCGGTGAGAATGCGTATCATCCTAAGCGCTATGGGTTTTCCGTCTACTTAATATTCATGTCTTTTTGGGGTAGGGATAATTATGAAACACGAGGAATTAAGTTTGCTTGAGAAACATTTTCAGTCTAGCCGACTGTCTGGGCGAAGGGTTAGGGGCACGCAAAGTTCATGTGGTTATGGAGGACTGGTGGTGGTGACGGCCTTGAGTTTTCTCGTGATGGGGGCTTCCGTGGGATTTTCGGAAGAGGGACCTCAGGAGCTTCCCAAGCCGTTTCATAAAACAACTCCCCCTCTTTTTCAGGAATGGAATTTTGATCAATCGTCACTTAGTGGCTTGCCAAAGGGCTTTACGCAGGCTTTTGGTGGATCTTCAGGAAAAGGGGAGTGGACAGTCAAAGAAGATAGCACCGCTCCCAGTCCGCACCATTTGGTAGAGCAACGATTACAGTGTGGTGAGGAATGGTGCTACCATCTATTGATCGCAGAAGACGCTGTAGTTGAATATGTGGATCTTTCAGTTCGTTTAAAGCTTAATTTGGGAACACCGACCGGGAAAGCCGGTTTGGCATATGGGATCCAGGATGATAAAAATTTCTTTGCCACCGTGGTTGAACCCAGAACGAACGAGGTTGTGGCTTATGTCGTCAAGGATGGGCAACCAACCGAATTAGGGAGGGAGTCCTTGATCCCTCGATCTGGTGAATGGCACTCTCTCCGGATTCAACGAAACACCATTATCAGTAAGGAATTTACCGAAATTTCTTTTGATAACCACTTGATCCTTGATGTCTACGATCAATCATTCAAAAAGGGTAAATTGGGATTGATTGTAATGGGGGATGGCGGGTTTTCGTTTGATAATCTTCGTGCGATGGAATTAATGACCAATCGTCCCCTTTCCCGGCCGTCGGCTTATTAAGCCGGATGCTGTTAGCGAACGTCAGGCTCGAGTCGGTCTAGGATGAGGGGCAGCAGATTTTCAGGAGTGGTGGCTTCAAGGAGTAACGCCCGGTTTGTCCGGGTGAGGAACCCTTGATGGACTTGATGGTCGAAAAATCTCAACAGACCATCAAAAAACCCAAAGCAATTCAGCAGGCCACAGGGCTTGTGGTGAAGTTTTAACTGCGCCCAGGTTACCATTTCACAGCATTCTTCCAATGTTCCAAATCCACCGGGTAACGTGATGAATCCGGCTGACAGATCAGACATGAGGGTTTTTCGTTCATGCATGGTGTTCACAATATGCGTAGCGGTGAGTTCCTGATGAAGGAGTTCCTTTTCTGCCAGATGCTTGGGAATAACTCCGATGACGGTCCCGCCTTCCTGCAGTACAGTTGATGCCAGCACTCCCATCAGTCCAATATTCCCCCCACCATAGACCAAGCCCATTCCTTGTTGGATAAGCGCATGACCCAACCGCTGAGCCATGTTGGTAAATCCTGGGTCGTTCCCCAGACTAGAGCCGCAGAAAACACAAATATATCGCATGGGACGGGGTGTTTACTTTCCGGTAATCGAAATGAATCTGATGTCTGCAAGAAAAAGACGGTTTAGGTTGAGTCAGGAGAAGCGGAGAAATACCCAAAATGCCGGAGTCCTTAAATTAATTTGCAATGGGGAGAGCGGTCAATGCGTATGGATTGATTCGGGAGCCATTTAAGTGTATGCCCCAATGGAGATGCGGGCCAGTGGCCCTTCCTGTGGCTCCGACTTTGCCTAACGCTTCTCCTTTCTGAATTGTTTGGCCAGAAGTGACATCGACTTCTGAGAGGTGAAAGTACATGGAAAATAGGCCTACCCCATGATCCAGGACCACACCCTTTCCGGAGAAGAAGTGATCGACTGTTTTCACGACGATGCCCTTGTTAATGGCTTGAACGGGAGTACCCTTTGGCGCCGCGATATCTTCTCCTGAGTGGGGTTTTCTGGTCTGACCATTAATCACTCGACGACTGCCAAAAACTCCAGTGACTTTCCCATTCACGGGCTCAAGAAACGGACCGTCCCATAAAGGACGTGCACCAATGTGGTGAAAGGCCTCTGCCAATTCTCTTTTTTCTTGTTGAACGCGCTTTAATGTCTTGGCGTCAAGGTCCACGGTATTCTTCGGCAGCGTCAGGTGTTGAACGGAATAGTCTTCTTTGATGATTTGGACGGTGTAGCTGAGATGGTCTGATCCGGAGTCGGAACTGACCGTGATGCTCAACTCCTGCATTCCCGGTGGATCTTCCATATCGATTCCTACCATACCTGCAAAGTGGGTATCACCATGTGGGAAGAAGGGAATCTTCCGCTTGAGAAATAGGCCACTCACTTTGGCCGTCGGTTGAGATATTGGCAGGTCAATCCAGAGGACTTGGCCCTGTTTTCCGCTGAGATGGCCATTGGCACCCGGTCGGTTCCGTTCCGCACTCGGAACGATCTGAATAGGGAAAATGCTGGCGAGCAGCAGGCAAACGACAAACAAGATCTTCCATGAGGCTGAAGGATGGCGTGGGGACAATGAGCTCATCATGGGAAGAGCCGATTATGAGGCACCTGGCTGAGCAATTCTTCTACGCGTCGATTAAAAGGACAAAAAGGATCCATGCACAAAATAGTTTCTTCCCAGTACCCGTTGAGTTTGAGATAGGTCCAATCCACAGTATACGACCGATTTTTTGCACGGGCAAATCTGATGAAATCTCCTCGCACCTTTGCTCGTGTGGTTTGAGGAGGAACGGTTTTGGCCTGTTCAATTGCGTCCTCATCGATCATTTTTCGAATGTGATTACGTTCTGCCAGGAGATGAAACAGGCTACGTTGTCGGTTAATGTCATGATATTGCAAATCCATCATGCCTAATCGGGGGTCATCCCATCCACAAGATTTTTTGGCCATGTAATTTTCCAGAAGCCATTGCTTGGTGATCCAGTCGATTTCGCGGACGAGTGTCATGGGGGAGGTCTTCAGCATCCTCAACACGCGACCCCATTCATAATGCACCTCTGCCATGACTTTGTTGGGAGGCTGCAATGCCAAATATTCACCCGCCCGTTCCCAGAATGTCTGTTGGATTTCCAATGCGGTCAGGTTGCTCCCATCTTCTAGCTTGACGGTTTTTTTCAGAGTGGGATCCCGAGAGATGTCTCGAATCGCTTTAACAGGTTCTTCTAGCTCAATATGAGGAATGGTGAATCCGTCCTCGATCATGGAGAGGACGATCATGGCGGTCCCTACCTTTAAGTAGGTGGAAAACTCCGACATATTGGAATCGCCGAGAATGATATGAAGCCGACGGTATTTTTCGGCATCAGCATGGGGTTCATCGCGTGTATTGATAATGCTTCGGGACGACGTTGTAGAGGAAGAAGTTTTTTCATGAATATGTTGTGCTCGTTGGGAGATGAAATATTGAGACTTCCCGGATACTTTCAGTATTTTTCCGGCTCCCGAAAAAATTTGACGAGTGACGAAAAAGGGGATGAGTTGTTCGCTGACTTTCCAGAAATCCACATCCCGGCGCATGAGGAAATTTTCATGGCAGCCATACGTGTTGCCAAGGGAATCCGTGTTGTTCTTGAAAATGAAGATTTCGCCGGACAGTCCTTCTTCGCGTAAGCGCTCTTCGGCAATTGGCAGACAACTTTCCAAGATCCGCTCACCGGCTTTGTCGTGGATGATCAAATCAAGCAGGTCGTCGCATTCGGGGGTGGAGTATTCTGGATGGCAACCCGTGTCCTGGTAGAACCGCGCCCCATTCGTGAGGAAGGCATTGGACGGCCAGCTATTGGGGATGAGTCCCTCAAAAATGTACCCGAGGATTTTTTCAATGGGAAGGTAGACCCGTCCATTCGGCGAAAATGTCAGGCCGTATTCACTCTCAAGGCCAACAATGCGTTTCATCATACCCGGCCCCTCCATCTCCTGAGGCTTTTTAAGGGCATGTTATCCCATCTCCGCCACCGGACTTCTTCTCGTGTTAAGGACCTGACCGCCAATCGACAATAATCCTCCTGAAGTGGTTCGGTCCTCTTGAACAGGCCTTCTTGAGTATTTCTATCTTTCACTATCCGGGTTTTGGAAATAGATCATGCTCGAAAATATGGGCATTATTTCAATGAATCTTATACTCAGAATACACCCAGATCAGGTAATGATCAACTGAGTGCGAGGAAGGAACGTACGAGGGGTTATGCGAGAATTTGGGTAGCTTCGAGGGTCGGGACTCGCCGAAATCTTCTCCCTATTCGAGTTCGGTCCAAGATGGCGACTTCCAACCCTTCTAGGTTTGATCGAGGATCCGCGCCCTGTTCAAACGCATGTTGGCAGAGCGTTAAGGCTTCTTTGAGGGACGGGCAAGTCTGAGGGATTTCTTTTCTGAGGAGGGCTAAGATGGTTTCAGATCGTCCTCCAATGGCCGTGAATTTTCGTTCATCCACGATACTCCCATCAAACGAGATGCGGTATAACTCATTGCGCTCCGGTGTCTCACCGACCTGAGCCAACAGTAGTTCCACTTCGTAAGGTTTCATTTCCTGGCTAAAGAGGGTGCCGAGAATTTGTGAATAGCCATTTGCCAGTGATCGTGCCGTCACATCTTCGCGGCTATACATCATGCCTTTGACGTCCGCATGTTGAATGCCGGCCTTTCGGAGATTCTCAAATTCACTGTATCTCCCCGCGCCGGAAAATGCGATGCTGTCATAGATCTCAGAAATTTTAAACAGGGAGGCGCTGGGGTTATCGGCGACAAACAGGACTCCATCTGAATATTCCATGGCGATGATCGATCGGCCTTTGGCGATGCCTTTTTTGGCATATTCCGCCCGGTCCTGCATCATTTGTTCGGGTGAAACGTAATAGGGCAGGGCCACGGTTTATGTCTCCTGTTTCTCGTTCACTAATGCCGCGCACACTGTAGCCAATTGGGTGTCATCCACATCCCGAACCCCCCGGGAATCAACTAATTTGACGGTCGGGAATATTCGTCGGACCAGGTCTGGTCCCCCGGTCCCGACATCTTCATCTGCGGCATTGAGTAGGGCGCGAAGGGCCACTTTGACCGCCGCGTCCTCTGGTAGGTTTTTTCGGAAATATTCTTTGAGGGTCGATCGCGCATCTTTCCCGCCTGAGCCGACTGCGTGAAAATCCGTATCCTCGTAGCGTCCTCCCGTTATGTCATATTTGAAGAGTCGACCAATTTCCCGTTTGTGATCATAGCCGACAAATAGGGGTATGACCACGAGTCCATGTAAGACCATGGGAAAATTGGCCTTTACCATATGCCCAAGCCTATTGGCTTTTCCTTCGCAAGTTAAGGGTTGTCCGTCAAGTTTTTCATAATGTTCCAGTTCGATGCGGAAAAGTTTTGCCATTTCCACGCAGGGCCCTGCAGCTCCTGCAATAGCCATGGCAGAAAAGCCATCGGTTTGAAAGACTTTTTCCATTCGATTCGCGGCGATTTGAAATCCTTCGGTGGCGCGACGGTCTCCGGCGATGAGGACGCCGTTATCATAGGTAAAGGCGAGAACCGTGGTGCCGTGTGGCCAGGGAAGATGCCTGGTGGACATCAACGAAGGGTCTGTTGGGCCTGGCTGGGGTAGTGAGTTTTCCCACCGCGCCATGGGGAGTAAGTCGGGTCGTTGGGAGGTGAGGTATTGGTAAAAACTGGAACACGGGTCAGCTGAGAAATTTGGAAGGGAAACGTTTTCAGAATTCATGCGACCTCAATGTTACCTGACCGACTGGGTTCCTTGTTTCATTCAGGACTTCACGAGTCGGGATAATAACTGATCCACGGAGGTAATGTCCCTAAACAATTCTTGGGTGAGCTGTTGGGTGCCTCGATAAGGATCCATCAGTGGAATTCGCTTAATGGTGGAATTTCCGGTATGAAGGAGGACGGAAGTCCAACTCATGCCGTATACCTGGCCTGGCAGGTGTTTTAAACATTGACCCCGGAAAAATGCCCGTGTGAAAGCCGGTGCAGTCTGGCGAGCACGTTCGACTTCCAGCTCGAGAGTCAAACGTTCAATTTGTCCCGTCCGCTCCAGGGTATAGTACAGCCCTTTGTTTGGTCGCACGTCGTGATACTGTAGATCCATCATGGCCACCCTGGGATCATTCCAGGAGCAGTGTTTGCGATCCATATAGGATTGAATCAATGCATGTTTAGCGACCCAATCGACTTCTCGCCGAAGCTCAAAGGGATCACGCTCCAAGGTATCCAAGGTGGATTCCCAGCGGACAAGCACCTCCTTGGTAATAGGGGAGACCTCTCTGGTTCGATAAAAGTCATGGGCTGATTGCAGAAAGGCCCGCTGAATAGCGAGGGCGGTGGTGTGTTGCCCATTGTTTAGCGGAAGCGAACTTTTCACAGTCAGATCTCGTGATACCGCCTTGATGGCCTTGACGGGATCGGTCAATTCGATATGTGGGAGAGGCCCTTGCTGTTCCAGTATTTCCATGATAATGGCCGTCGTGCCGACCTTTAAGAAGGTTGACACCTCGGACATATTGGCATCACCCACGATGACGTGAAGGCGTCGGTAGTCCGCTTGATGGGCATGGGGTTCATCACGGGTATTAATGATGGGTCGGTTGACCATGGTATTGAGATCAAGCAGACATTCAAAAAAATCTGCCCGCTGTGAGATTTGATAGTGAACAGGATCTGTGCCGTTTTCGGCTCCGACTTTCCCTGCGCCACAAAAGATGGGGCGTGAAACAAAGAAGGGGAGTAGAACGTTGGCTACCTGCTCGAATGGAATCCGGCGGGACAAAATATAATTTTCGTGGTATCCGAAGCTGTTTCCTTTTCCGTCTGAGTTGTTGCGGTAAACCAGAAAATTCTCTTCTCCCATACTGTGGTTCAGTCTGGCCAAGCACTCAGCCACAATGTGGTCCCCGGCACGTTCATAGGCCACCACCTCCCGGGGATTGCTGCATTCGGGGGTGGAATATTCCGGGTGAGCGCCATCGACGTAGAGGCGACCGGCATTGGGCAATACTTTGTTGAGTTGACGATTATAGGTGGGGCTTGGTCGTTCGGGTTCGCCTTCGACCGGAAAACCACGCGCATCCCAAAATGGGTTTTCATTTTCGTAATCCCATAGAGCCGTGGGAGCGGGGAGATGGGGACAGTGACTGATTAACCGAAGGGAATTCGCTACGGGATCAGGGTGGCCTGGGGAGCGAGATATAATCCCGAATTCAGTTTCCGTTCCAAGAATTCGCAGCAAGGAGGCCTCATGAAGAGCAGCTAGATATGATTAAAAATAATGACCAACGCTGATGGTTTCTATTTCTCGAGGCTCTGAATCCTCATCAGTGGTCAAGGTGCGCACGTGAACGATTTTTTCGCCTTTTTTCCCTGCTATTTTTGCCCAATCATCGGGGTGAGTGGTATTTGGTAAATCTTCTTGTTCCTTGAATTCTTCTCGAATGCCCCGCAGAAAGTCCTCGGATTTGAGGCCTTTGGCGTCGCCGGAAATTGCCCGTTTGATGGCCAATTTTTTCGCACGGGAGACCACACTTTCGATCAATGCGCCACTGGCAAAATCTTTGAAGTACACGGTTTCTTTTTCACCATTGGCATAGGTGACTTCTAGAAATTGATTTTCCTCCGTCAACGCATACATTGCCTCGACCGTGGTGTCGATAAGGTGATTGATATACGTCGATCGATCTGAGCCATGTTGGGTCAATTCAGATTCCGCCAGGGGTAAGTCTGAGTGAAGATATTTCCCGAGGATATCCTTTGCACTCTGTTTATCAGGTCTGGGAATCTTAATTTTGATATCCAAACGCCCCGGCCTCAAAACTGCCGGGTCAATGAGGTCTTGCCGGTTACTGGCACCGATGACGATAACGTCTCGAAGACTTTCTACTCCATCAATCTCAGATAAAAATTGGGGTACGATGGTCGATTCCATGTCCGAGGAAATTCCTGTCCCTCTTGTTCGGAATAACGCATCCATTTCATCAAAAAAGACGATGACCGGATTGCCGTGTGACGCCTTCTCCTTTGCTTTCGCAAACACTTCTCGAATTTGACGTTCGGATTCACCGACATATTTGTTCAATAACTCCGGTCCCTTGATGTGGAGGAAGTAACTGCGAACGTCTTTGCCTTTGAGGTGACCGAGTTTTTTCGCGATAGAGTTTGCGACAGCTTTGGCAATCAAGGTTTTCCCGCATCCCGGCGGTCCATATAACAAAAGACCTTTGGGAGGTGATAAACGGTGTTCAGCAAATAGCTCTGGGTACAGGAAGGGCAATTCCACGGCATCCTTTACCTGCTCCAGTTCTTTGGTTAGCCCACCGATTTGGTCATACTGAATGTCTGGAACTTCCTCGATGACGAGTTCCTCCATTTCACCTTTGGGAAGTTTTTCGATGAGGTATCCGGATCGTGGTTCAAAAAGGAGGTGGTCGCCGACACTCAAGGTCTGCTGTTTCAGCGAATCAGAGATTTCAACCACTCGCTCGTCGTCCAGGCGAAGACTGACCACTGCTCGCCCATCGTCCAGGAGGTGTTTGAGATGGGCGATTTCGCCCTGCGGATCATACCCTCGCGATTCAATCACGTTCAGGCCTTCGTTCAAAATGACCTCTTGGCCTTTTTTAAGGGATTCTGCCGGGATAGAAGGATGAAGGTTGACCCGTAACTTTCTGCCGCCAAGTGAGACATTCACAGTCCCGTCTGCGTTGGTGTTATAGAAGACGGCAAACGTTGATGGAGGCGCAGTGAGTTTGTCGACTTCCTTTCGAAGCGCTTCGATTTGTGCTTTGGCTTCCTGCAACGTAGAAACTAACTGCTCGTTTTTCTGTTGAGAAAGGTGCAGCTTCTGCCGAGATTCATGCAGCTGCCGCATTTCGAGTTCCATGGACTCAATCTCGGTTCGTAATTTTTCAATTTCACGGATATGATCGTCTGTTTTTCGGATACCCATAGTTAGATCCTACCTGATTCAAGGTTTCAACGAAACCGAATGGCACATCTCGCTCTCAATAAATCTCCCGACCTGTCAGTATATTAAGTGGTAAATGGGAAATCCGCACGTTCCTTCTCTGAAAAGATCTTACCACCCAAAAAAAATTAGGGTCAACCAAACACCCGCATTGTGACGGCTAAAATAAGTTGACAATTCAGGACAATCGTGCCAACAGTTCACGGGTGGTGTCTGGAATTGAGGGCGATTGAAGAATAGAGGAAATGACGGCCACCCCGTAAGCCCCTGCTGATAAGACGTCAGGAATTCTGATCGGGGTGATTCCTCCAATGGCATAGATGGGCAAGTGGAGGAATCGTTTGGC
This sequence comes from Nitrospira sp., assembly GCA_024760505.1. Classification (GTDB taxonomy): domain Bacteria; phylum Nitrospirota; class Nitrospiria; order Nitrospirales; family UBA8639; genus Nitrospira_E. The sequence continues at coordinate 192,570 of CP058931.1, read as the reverse complement.
TTCCTGAAGAATTTGTATTCCTAAAGGTGGTCCATACGCTCGCTTTGAAGGCGTATCAAAAATGGGACCCAGCACGATGAAGTCGGCACCTTCCGCTTCCGCCACTCGGGCTTCTTCAACGGAATGCGTTGAGACGCCGATGAGGTGTCCTGTTCCTAAGAGGCGACGGGCAATGGAAACGGGAAGACTGTCTGTCCGAAGATGTACGCCATCGGCTCCCAAGGCAAGGACCAAGTCGATACGATCATTCAATAAGATGGTTCCCTGGTGGTGTTTGATGAGAGGGCAGAGCTGCTGACAGAGGGCAGTCAATTCTCGGGTCGTAAGATCTTTTTCCCGGATTTGTACCATCCGGACCCCTGCGTCTACCGCTTCGGTTATCACGGAAGGGAGGGGACGATGAAGGGTTTGATGGCGGTCGGTCAGAAGGTAGAGTCTGGGAAGAATGCGCGAGGACATTCCGAATATGGGTTACAACATTCCCTCGATAGGGCTGCTGGCAGTCGCATATAACTTCCTGGGAATTCTTCCAGCCTTGTAAGCCAATCGTCCGGCGTCAACGGCATACCGCATGGCCGTGGCCATCATCAACGGATCCTTGGCTCCGGCAATAGCCGTGTTCATTAATACGGCATCAGCTCCGTATTCCATGGCCAGGGCTGCGTCAGAAGCGGTTCCAACTCCGGCGTCAACGATGACCGGTACATTAACCGTTTCCATGATGATTTTGAGATTATACGGATTGCGAATTCCAAGCCCAGAACCGATCGGTGCGGCGAGTGGCATGACGGCAGGACAGCCAATATCGACTAACTTTTTGGCGACAATGGGGTCGTCATTCGTATATGGCAATACGACAAAACCCTCGGCAATCAAAATTTTTGCGGCTTCAATGAGTCCTGCCGTATCAGGAAATAGTGTGCGTTCATCTCCAATGACTTCCAATTTCACCAAATCTGAAACTCCCGCAGCGCGGGCCAGTCGAGAATAACGAACTGCATCTTCGACGGTATAACATCCGGCCGTGTTGGGTAAAATGGTGTATTTCTTCGGATCGAGGTAGTCCAGTAAATTTTCTGATTTGTTATCGGTAATATTGACGCGGCGAACCGCCACCGTCACCACATCAGCCCCGGAAGCTTCAATTGCTTTTCGGGTTTCCTCAAAGTTTTGATATTTTCCTGTTCCAACCCAAAGTCGAGAGTGGAATGTTCGACCGGCAATGATTAACGGATCCTGATTCATCTCTTCCCCTTCAATCTCCTCAGGTGGGAGAGCCGCCTCCAATAAAGCTTAAAATTTCAATTTTGTCCCCATCGTGGAGTTTCCAGTTGAGGAAATCTCCGCGATCCAAAATTTTAAGGTTGATTTCTACTGCGACTTGTTCGGAACGGAGGTGAAGCGTTTCTAGAAGCTGTGCGACCGTCAAAGGTTCCTCGGTCTCGCGTTGCTCTCCATTCACGACTATTTTCATGCGTATAGATAAGAACGCAATGTCCAGTGTATTCCGGCCATGCAGAAGTTCATCCTACGGGACTTGAGAAATTCTTGTCAATGAAATGACCTGGGGTGAAGAAGGATGGCAATGGTTCTGGTGAGCCAGCGAAGGCGTATCATTATGACCTGGTTTTATCGATCACATCTGACATAAAATGATTATGGCACACAGTGGATCCTTGAGGTGTGAGGAAAGCAAGCTTGTCCCACTGAGGCGATCGTCATGGAGAAAAACATCAACCAGGATCTCATGGCTTTGTTCGTGTCGATGGCAGGTTTGTTGGCATCCAGAGGTGAAAATCCCTACAAGGTCAAGGCCTATCGCCGGGCTGCCGATTCACTGAAGAGCCTCCAGGAGGATGTGACAGAGCTGGCGAATCGTGGCGAACTCCAAACGATTCCCGGCATTGGGAAGGAATTATCCCTAAAAATTCGGGAATTTCTCACGACGGGTCGTATCCGTGCGTATGAAGAATTAAAAACTCCTCTCCCTGATTCGGTCCTGGAATGGGTGGACCTGCCAGGATTTTCAGAACCGATTGTTCACGATCTTGTTTTTCGATTGGGTATCACAACTTGGGAAGATCTGGAAGCCTTGGCCCAATCGCATTTACTGCAAACTCTTCCAGGTCTAGGGACCAGGGGTGAGGAAATCTTAACGGCGATTCAAGCAAAGCGGGCAGCTTGTCAGGAGCCATAAGTTAGATAAGGCAAGTGGAAGACGTTTCTTCTCCCATGGTTTCCGACGGACGCAATCCCCATCGCGATGGAACAGGAAAAGGGTATGGAAACATATCAGGCATTCACCTCAGCAGGATGGTTAGGTAATGGCAATTTCGGCATTTGTTTTGATTGACACGACAGGCACTCACACCAAGAGTGCCTATAAAACACTTACACGCATTCAAGGGGTGAAATCGGTCTATCCGGTGACCGGTCCGTTTGATTTAATTGCCCATGTGGAAGCCGAAACTTTAGAGGAGCTGAACGACCTCATTATGGTTCGTCTTCGAGGTATTGATGGCGTCATTAAAACGAATACGGCAATTGTTCTCGACTTCTAAATTCTTCCACGACTTATGCCGGCCGCGTTATGCGGCCGGTTTTAACTGCTTAAAGACTTTCCAGGATTTCAACATTTCTACAGCCTTGAGTAATTGAAGGTCTTCGGGCGGAATGGACTGGGGCTGGTCCTTGTCCTTGGGATCCGAGGGGACTGGAGGTTTGGCAGGAGGAGGTACAGGGGAACCCACAGTGCTCTCATCCTTTTTCCCTTCGGAGGATTCCTGTTTCGCCACCTGAACGGGTTTCGGATCAATGACAATGTCGGGTTGCACCCCAATAGAATGAATCGACTTGCCGTTTGGCGTAAAGTATTTCGCCGTGGTCAGGCGAAGGCCTGACCCATCGGAGAGGGGGAGAATGGTTTGCACCGACCCCTTTCCAAAAGTTGTGGTGCCAATGACGACGGCTTTCCCCCAGTCCTGCATGGCTGCAGCCACGATTTCTGATGCGCTGGCAGAACCGTGGTTGACCAACACAATCATAGGAAATTGATAGTTCTTACTACTTGCCCGTGCGCGATATTCATCCTTTTTCCCGTTGCGTCCTTGTATCGAGACCACGAGCCGGCCGGATTCCAGGAATTGTTCGGAGACTCCTACGGCAGCCGTCAACAGCCCACCGGGATTATTTCGAAGATCGAGAATTAAACCCTGAATGTTTTTGGAAGCTAATTTTTCCAATTCCGCAGAGAGATCGTCGACTGTCGCCTCTTGAAATTGGCTCAAACGAACGTATCCGAGGTTGCCTTCCAGCAGCTTGGAGCGAACGCTTTGAATTTTAATGATATCGCGTTTGAGGGTAAAGATCAGCGGTTTTTCCAGCCCCTCACGCTCTATGGTCAATTCCACAGAAGTTCCCCGTGCCCCGCGCATGTGCTGAACGGCCTCCATGAGCGTGAGATCTTTTGTTGGTTTATCGTCAACTTTGATGATGGTGTCACCGGGCTGGATGCCGGCTTCAAAGGCCGGCGTATCCTCAATAGGAGAGATCACGGTCAGGCGATTGTTTTTTACGCCGATTTGAATGCCAAGTCCTCCGAACTCTCCCTTCGTTTCAACTTGCATTTCTTTGAACATATCAGGAGTCATAAAAGAAGAATGTGGATCGAGTCCGGCCAGCATGCCTCGTAGGGCACCCTGGACAAGATCTTTGGTTTGCGTTTCCTCCACATAATTCTTTTTGACTTGCGAAAGCACTTCAGCGAAGATTTGCAGTTCCTCGTAGGGTTCGCTGGCATACCCCGCCCGGTCTCCTCCTTTTCCGATGACAATCCCCACCAAAAGGATGGCGGTTAAGGTCAAACCAGAAATCACTACCGTCGACAATCGTTCATGTGACATGAGGTGTTCCTTCTTCCAGTTGTTCAATTAAGGCTGTTTTACCAGCCATTTCAGGGGATCGATGGGGGTGGTGCCTTTACGTAATTCAAAATAAAGGGTGTCTTCATGGGTGACGCCTGTTTCGCCTGTTTCACCAATGACCTGCCCATTTTTGACAGATTGGCCTTCAGCCACTAAGAGCTTTGAGGCATGAGCATAGAGAGAATAAAAGCCATTCGTATGGTCGACAATGACGACCAGGCCGTATCCCTTGAGCCAGTCGGCATAGACGACGTTACCCGATGAAACTGCCCGAATCGGACTCCCTTCCTTCGCACTGATTTCTATGCCCTTTTTTGTCACAAATGTATCAAAAGTGGGATGTTTTTGCCGACCAAAATTCGAAACCACCTTCCCTTCCACCGGCCAGAGGAGAGACCCAAGAGATGGGAGAGCTCCAGGCGGTTGGCGCATCCGGGATTGAGCTAATTGAAAACGTCGGTCCAATTCTTTGAGAAGGCTATCCACCTGTTCCGCTGAACGCTGAAGGTCTTCAACCATCCGTTCATGTGCGTCTTTTTCCTTGGAGAGACTGACCAGGACGGAGCGTTTTTGACGCTTGAGCCCTGAAACTTTTTTGATGGTCTGTTGTGTTTCTCCCTGGAAGCGAACAAGATCCTCGCGGGCCGCCGTCTGTTTCTCCTTGAGCTGTTGGAGATTCGAAAGGTCTTCTTGAAACTGTCGGACAAGCTGATGCTCCCGTTGGGCAACCCATGAAAGATAATCCATCCGGTGTGCGGCCTCGGTGAATGATTCAGCTGCGAAGAGAGTTTTCAAATAGCCTGTGCGTCCCTCCATGTATAATAACCGAAGTCTGGCGGAAATGGAGGATTGACGGGTTTGAACGCTTTGCTCAACTTCCCCAATCTTCGTGCTCAGGTTCGCCAATTCCTCATCTGTTACTTTGATCTGTTCATTTATGCGATTGCGTTCTTTCTTTTGCTCATAAAGCTGGCGGTCCAATTTATCGATTGTTTTCAAAACCGAGCCATGCTTCTTCTCGATCCGTTTGGTTTCTTTTTGGGTTTCGGCAATTTCCTGATTGAGCTTTTCCAGCCGCAGGCGTTCCTGACTGATTTCATCCTTGATGGTTGATGGGTCAGCGCTCCAACCGGCTTGGACTAAGACCAGGAGCAGTCCGATTGGGAGCACACCTGTGTGGAAAAATAGGTTAACTCGCGTCATAGACGAAATCGCAACGATCCATAAATGGTAGTCAGTGTTCCCAGGCACCCCAATAGAATGCCTCCGGCTATCAAAATGAGTGAAAGGGGAAGGGGGAAAAACTCTAATGCGGAGGAAAATCCCCCGAACACGCTCATGCCTTGTGTTTTGTGCGTAAAAAGTTCAAACCCCCCACGTAAGAATCCTAAGGCCATGCCGCCTCCGGCAGCCCCTAAGATGGCTCCCTCGATGAGATACGGAATGCTAATAAAGAGGCTCGTCGCCCCGATTAACCGTAAAATTTCAATTTCCTGCTGTCTGGTATGAAATGCCAGTTGCACGGTAATGGCAATGATGGTGACCGAGGCTATGGCCAAGATGCTCCCAACGACTAACGCGCCGAATTCCATATAGGCGATAATGAGGGTTAGGCGCTCGATCCAATCTCGATTATACCGAACCCGATCGATATCGGGATGATGTTTGAGCCGATTGACCAGGTTGGCAATCATATCGGTGGTTGGAGTCTTGGCGGCCATGGTCAATACCAATGATGCGGGAAACGGGCTCTCGCCAAGACCTTCTAAAAGATAGACCTCCTCGGGAAATTGTTCTTTGAATTCCGTTAAGGCGTCTTGCTTTGAAATAAAGGTGAGGGAGTCCACCACTGGATCTGCCTTGAGGTTCTGTTGTAAGTCACGAAGTTTGCCAGATTCAATGTCATCCTTGGGATAGACGATGATTTGAATCGTGTGTTGAACCTGACCCAACAGATTATGCACGTTATGATAAAGAAGGAGAAAGATGCCAAAGCTGGTCAGAGTGAACGCGGTGGTGAGAATGCCAATCAGTGTACTGGTCTGATGCGTGCGGAGGCTGGTATAGGCTTCACGGATAAAATACCAGAGCCGTTTCACGTATACGCTCCTTGATCAGACACGAGATGTCCGCAATCCAGTCTGAGGATTCTGCCATTCAATTGCTCCACAACTTGTCGATTGTGGGTTGCCATCATGACGGTGGTTCCCCGGGTATTGATGGCTTTAAATAATGCCGCAATTTCGGTGGTCAGTTGGGGGTCTAAATTTCCCGTTGGTTCGTCTGCTAACAGTATGATGGGACTGTTCACAATCGCTCTGGCGATACACACGCGTTGCTGTTCTCCAGCGGACAGCACGGAGGCAATGGTGCTGAGTTTATGGTCCATGCCAACCGCGCGAAGGGCTTCCAGGACCTTCCGCCGCGATTCGAACGAAGACAACCCACGAATAATGAGTGGGAGGGCCACATTCTCGGAGACCGTTCGCTGTGGGAGGAGCTTGAAATCCTGAAGAACATACCCCATGGTTCTTCGATGATAGGGAACATCGGATCCTCCGAGTCTGGCGATGTTCCGATTTTGGACGAGGATTTGACCTTCATCAGGGTGTTCTGCTCCAAAAATAAGCTTGAGTAGGGTGGTTTTGCCGGCTCCGCTTGGTCCTGTGAGTAACACGCATTCGCCTTTTTCGATTCGTAGGGAAATATCTGAAAGCGCAAGGCAGCCATCGTAGTATTTGGTGACGTGAAATAATTGAATCATGCTATCTTATGGCCTGGACCTTGAAATGGCTTATTATCTAGATAAAACGGGACCATGGTTCCTGGGTGCGGGTATACAGAAAGCTGCCGACCGTTCACCTGCAGGCATTGGACCTCGTGCAGAAGCCAACCCCTTTAATTTACCATTGCCAGTCGGAGCTGGAAACCTCAAAAGCCTGTTCCAGGTGAGTTAATTTCGGAGTACCCTGGGTGGTTCCCGCGATCAGGATAACATCAAACCGGCAAACTTGGTTGCTGAGGCCATGTTGAGAAAGGTAATGCGACGCCAATTTAATGATTTGGCGTTTTTTGCGTGCATCGATGGCATAGGGAGCCCCGCCGAATTGATCGGTGCGTCGTCCCTTGACCTCAATAAACACCAGGGTATCATGGTGTTGTGCAATGAGATCCAATTCTCCACCCCCTACTCGCAGATTTCGCTCAAGAATCCGATAGCCTTTTTTCCGGAGCCATTCCTCTGCAAACTCCTCCGCTGATCGCCCAAACTGGTGAGAAGGCGTGGTCATGCGAGCGAGGGCACATTCAGGCAGGCTTGGACAGGCCGGAAGCTTCGTCGATGCCCAGGACACGGGCCGAACTGCTGCAGGCGTCTGAGATGTTCCTGTGTGGGATATCCTTTGTGTAGGTGAAATTGATACTGAGGAAAACGTTCGTGATAGGTGGTCATCATGCGATCCCGTGCTACTTTGGCCAGAATAGATGCGGCGGCAATAGACCGTGAAAGTTGATCGCCTTTGATAACCGGTCGTTGAGGGACAGACACTCTAGGGAGGTGCAAAGCATCCAGAAGGAGGTAATCTGGTGGAGTGGCCAGGTAGCTAAGAGCCCGGCAACCGGCCAATCGTGTGGCCCCCAGGATGTTGAGTTCGTCAATCTCCTGTTCTGATGCCATGCCAATGGCCCAAGCAATGGCCCGGGTGGTAATTGCCTCATATAATACCTGGCGTTGCTGTTCAGTCAGGAGTTTGGAATCGTCGAGAAGGACCGGTGACCATCGACGTGGAAGAATCACGATCGCGGCGACCACCGGCCCGGCCAAAGGACCGCGCCCAGCCTCATCCAGTCCTGCAATGCGCCGGTATCCAAGGGCTCGGGCCGCTTGTTCAAAAAAATCTGTCGGACCCGTACCCATCAATGAGGGAGAGTCGGTGTGCAATGAAAGGTGAGCCCTTTCTCCTGCGTTATTCCGCTATTTCCGTGGGTTCCGATTCACCGGACTCAGGAACCTCGACTGCCGCCGCAGCATTTTTCACCGTTTTTGGTGTACGCGAAAACTCCCGTTCTGAAATTTTAGCGGCTTTGCCTTTTTTGTCTCGAAGGTAATACAGCTTCGCCCGCCGCACTTGACCCTTTCTGATGACTTCGATGCCGGCCAGATTAGGAGAGTGAAGGGGAAAAATTCGCTCGACTCCGACTCCAAAGGAAATCTTACGAACGGTAAAATTCTCACATACCTTGCGGCCTTTTCGAGCGATCACGAGTCCTTCAAACACCTGAATGCGTTCTTTAGCCTCTTCCTTCTTTTTCCCGTATTGTCGTTCTTCGACGACGCGCACTTTGACTCTGACGGTGTCACCTATTTCAAAAAACGGCACGGTTCCCTGTGCCAACGATTGCTCTAAACGCTCCAACAGATTCATGAGAGTCTCCCTCCTTCAAGGTCTCGTCGTACGAACGGACGTCGAGGTATAGTTGTGTTCAATCTCTTCCAATAACTCACGATCTTCACTACTCCAAGTATGCTGATTTAACAAATCCGGCCGTTTCAGCAGCGTCTGGCGTAAGGATTCTTTTCGACGCCAACGGCGAATGGCTTCATGGTTGCCGGACATTAAAATGTCGGGAACCGACATGCCTCGAATTTCAACGGGTTTCGTGAAATGAGGAAAGTCTAATAGGGATTCTACAAAGGACTCTCGTTGAGCAGAATGTGGATCCCCTAAGACTCCGGGTATGAGACGCATGGCCGCATCGATCATCACGAGTGCGGCCAATTCACCACCGGTCAGCACATAATCCCCAAGGGAGATTTCTTCAACCCGCAAATGTGTTCGCACCCGTTCGTCAATTCCCTCATAGTGCCCACAAATAAATAGCAACGGGCGAGTATCCTGGCTCAAATCATTCGCAAGTCCATGGGAAAACCGGATGCCCTGTGGAGAGGGGATGATAATGCGTATTTCATTGAGGTTCGGTGTTATCCGGTCAATGGCTTGAAAAATCGGTTCGGCCTTCATGACCATCCCGCCGCCACCTCCGTAGGGCGTATCATCCGCCGTCCGATGTGGATCATGGGTGTAGTCTCGAATGTTGTGGACATTGAGTGTGAGCAGGCCCTTATCCTGGGCGCGTTTCATGATGCTCTGTGAGCTCACAGAGTGAATCAACTCCGGAAACAATGTCAAAATGTCACAACGCATACGTGGTATCCCACCATTCACGTGAGGTTAACCGCAAAATCTTATGGGTAAGGTCTACCATGCCAATGGTTCGCCGACTGGCAGGGACCAGAATTTCACGATCCTCATTTCGAATCACAAGCACATGATGTTGGGGATATTCCAACACTTCTTCTAGTGTTCCTAAGGGTTGTCCGTCGGCATCTTCAACCCTCAGCCCGATTAATTCAAACTTATAAAACGTATCAGGGTCCCTGGGAAGGTTTTGGTTCTCTGGAATCTTGATCCAGGCCCCTCGGTACAAGGCAGCGGTTTCGGGTGTCGAAAACGCTGAAAGTCCCAAAATCACCCCCTGGTTGATCTGCCGAACCGAAGTCACCAGAGTTTCCAGAGTCCTCCCATCTGGAAGGGCCAGTGTCACCGTCTCCAATCCCTCAAACCGCCCGGGAACATCCGACAGCGATTCAATACGAACTTCCCCACGGACGCCGAACGGCTTGAGAATCCGGCCAATGGTCACCATGGAAGAATGTGATGGCTCAGGAACATCCATAATTTAGCCATTAGTCCTGTGGTATCCCCAAAGGACTCCCTGCAGGATACAACAGGGCAACACCTCTCCCCTAACCCTGACCTGCCGAGATTATTTTGCTGGGGCTTGTTTGGATTCCCGAAAGGCCTTCAAGATACCGGTTTGTCGTAATAACCCCCTGACGGAATCAGTGGGTTGAGCCCCATTTTTAAGCCAATTCAACACCCGATCTTCTTTAAACGACGCCTTATCGCTTGCCTTGAGGGGGTCATAGGTCCCAATGACCTCAAGGAACCGACCGTCCCGCGGCATGCGGGCATCGGCTGCCACTACTCGATAAAATGGCCGTTTATGCCGGCCCACGCGTGTAAGTCGCAAATGTACTGCCACTGGCAATCTCCTCTGTCGTGAATATGAATGAATGAAAAAGCTCAGGGAGACTTGAATTTATTACCGGGCATGGATAGCCCGGCGGATCAGCTTCCCGCGCTTTTTTCCTTTTCCCATCCCCATTTGCCCTCCGACCAGGGACTTCATCATGCGTCGGGCATCCAAAAATTGCTTAATGAGCCGATTGACCTCTGGAACGGATGTTCCGCTGCCTTTGGCTACCCTCTTTTTCCGATTCCCATTTAAAATCGTATGATCCCGTCTTTCGCGTGGGGTCATCGAATCGATAATGGCCACGACCCGTTTCATTTCTTTTTCGGGTACCTGAGCATTCCCGGCGGCACCGGAACCCATCATCGTTTTAATTTTTTGCCCGCCCGGGAGCATGTCTAAAATCTGATCGAACGACCCTAATTTATTCACCTGTTTGATCTGATCACGAAAATCTTCCAACGTCAGGGTATTACTCGAAACCTTTTTTTGCAATGCGACCGCTTGTTCCTGGGAAAAATTCTCCTGGGCTTTCTCGATCAAGGTCAGCACATCACCCATACCGAGAATACGGGAGGCCATCCGGTCTGGGTAAAAGGGCTCTAACGCATCCAGCTTTTCCCCGATTCCTAGGAATTTAATGGGTTTGCCCGTCGCTGCCCGGATCGAGAGCACCGCTCCGCCACGGGCATCGCCCTCGACCTTCGTTAAAATGACGCCAGTGAGACCCAGTGTCTGATTGAAACGTTCGGCGACAGCCACCGCTTCCTGGCCGGTCATGGAGTCGGCAATTAACAAGACTTCCTGTGGCTTGACGCCCGTCTGGATATCGACTAATTCCTGCATCAACTCTTCATCGATTTGCAGTCGACCGCCGGTATCTAAGATCACCACATCGTAGCCGTGATCCCGCCCTCGGGCGACTCCATCCCGACAGGTTTGAACGGCCTGGGCGCCAGGTTGACCCTCGTTGGTCCCACGATGGACTGGAATATCCAGGTCGGTTCCCAGTGAGGTCAGCTGATCTCCTGCGGCAGGGCGACGGGGATCGGCTGCGACCAACAAGACCCGCTTGCCTTCAGTTTTAAAATAATGAGCGAGTTTCCCGGTGGTGGTGGTCTTGCCTGAGCCTTGCAATCCGACCATCATGATGACGGTAGGGGGCTGTGAAGAGAGATGAAGGGCGCTTTGTTCATGGCCGAGAAGGTCCCGCAGCTCTTCCCAGACAACTTTTACAACTTGATGGGCAGGTGTGAGACTTTTCAGAACTTCCTGCCCGACGGCCTTTACCCGAACCTTTTCAATAAAGTCTTTAACAATTTTGAAGTTGACGTCGGCTTCCAATAGCGCCAGGCGCACCTCTTTTAGGGCATCGGTAATATTTTGTTCAGTCAGAACGGCCTGGCCGCGTAACTGCTTGAAAACTTTTTCGATTTTCTCTGTCAGCGTGGTAAACATGAAAAGGGATCCAATGGAAAATACACCATTTTAAGCAAACCCAAGACAATAGTGAACAAACATCAGGCATGTCAAGTTGAGTCCCACCTTTTGGTTGGGGCAAAACCGGGATTGGTTATCCACCTACAATCTTTTGGATTCATGAGCTTTGCGTAATCCCCTTGATAGACGAGCAGGGCCTATATCAAAATCAATTTTTGTGGGCAGGGATTGCGGAGAACAAGACAGGGTGGATCAGGCTAGCTCTCAAAGAATCAGACAGTTATCATGAACCAACACGTCCAGCTAAGCGAGTTTATCCTGTTTATCCTAATAGTGTAGTGGCTCCCGTCAAATTTTAAATGGTTTTCATTGAACGTATCTTCTCTATTCCGTTTTCTTTCATGAGTATAAACCCCAAATCATGAAAAAAAATGGCAAAATTCTTCTGTATGTTCTTCTTGGATTGTTCCTACTCTATACCCTCGTGGGTTACCTAGTGGTTCCCTGGGCGATTACCACGAAAGTTCCTCCCAGGCTTTCGGAACAACTCAATCGGCCGGTGGCCATTCAGGAAGTCCGGTTTAATCCCTTTTTGTTTACACTACAGATAAACGGGTTTGATGTTCAGGAATCCGATGGTTCTCCGTTACTCGGGTTTGGTGAACTGTTCATTAATTTCGATCCGGCCGCTTCACTGGTGAATCGAGCCTACACGTTTGCGGAATTTCGGGTGGAGCTGCCGTATGGATTGGCATGGGTTCGCGCCGACGGGTCCTTGAATCTCGCGGCATTAGGCTCCTCCTCCGAATCTCAGGATGTCCCTCCCGAGGCTCTATCTGATGAAAACCCAGCCCAAGAATCAGCAGAATTGCCAGCGATTCTAATCGAACAACTTTCCATTCAACAGGGAATGTTGGAATTTCGGGATTATTCCCGCCCGACTCCATTTGTGGCGCATTTCGTGCCAATCAATCTCATGCTGGAACAGTTTAGTACCCAAAAAGGTCAGGCCAATTCCTATGCGCTCTCAGCTGAACGTGGTGCAGGTGAGAAAATTACCTGGGAAGGGACGGTCACTCTGGAACCCTTTCAGTCCGAAGGGCGCTTGGTTTTTGAAGATTACCAATTGCCCAGACTATGGACTTATGCTCAGGATCTGGTCCGATTTGAGATTCCTCAAGGACAGATAACGATGAAGGGACATTATCGAATGTCTACGACGGATCAGGGGGTGGATGTCTTGGTCGATGGAGGGAGCCTGACGATTCATGATTTACAGATTCAGGAGAAGGGGACCCTCTCCCCCGTGATCACGATTCCCCTCTTTGAAGTCAACGGCGTCTCGGTTGATGTGGCCAAGCAGGACGTTCGAATTCCTTCGATAAAGTCTCGCGACGCTCATTTTACCGGGTGGGTCGGGAAGGATGGAGTGGTCAATTATCAGACGTTGTTTTCACCTGTGGCATTAGAAAATCAGACAGTTCCTGAACCGGAACCTTCCCCGGCCAACCCGTGGAAGATGGTCATTGAGGATCTGGCCTTGGATAACTTCACGATTGATTTCGAGGACCGCCAGCCTGAAGATCCTGTCAAACTGCTTTTGGACACGCTTCACTTTCACACTTCGGACGTGTCCTTGGATTTGGATCGGCCTCTTCCTCTCGATCTCGCGTTTCAGTTCAACCAAACCGGAGAGGCCAAATTGCAAGGGACGCTGGAGATAGATCCTTTGACCATTGACCTGGACGTATCCCTGTCGGATATTGCCCTTCAGCCGTTTCAACCCTATATGGTTTCCTTTGTTCAATTTGATGTCGGAGATGGGGCGCTCACGCTCCAAGGAAAAGCGCACTATCAGACGGGGACCAAGACGCAACCGATGGTGACATTTCTGGGAGGAATGGGAGTGTCAAACTTGGCGTTCGACGATCCCATGCAGACCAACCCTTTTCTTTCATGGGACGCGTTAGAGCTGAAGGAGTTGGATCTTCAGATTGAACCGACCTCAGTCAAACTTCAGGAAATCGAGTTGACTAACCCTGAACTCGTCCTCTTGATTGATTCGGACGGAGGGATGAATCTCAAGCGGTTGTTTTCCCCACCAGGATCCGTGTCTCAAGAAGAGACGACGGCAGACGAAAATCCATCAGAAGCAGAAACTCCTGGAGAGCCACCGACTCCGGTCAAAATTGAGTCGGTTACGCTCACCAATCTCCTGGCTCGCTTTACCGATCAATCAATTTCCCCTAATGTCGTTACTAACATTGAGGGGCTGACCGGCACCATAAAAGGGCTCTCTTCCGATCAATTAGCCAAAGCCGATGTCGCGTTACAAGGGACGGTAGATAAATACGCCCCATTCAAAATTGCCGGGCAAATCAATCCTTTGAGTGAAGAGGCCTATACGGATGTGACCGTCACGGTCAAAAATCTTGATCTCCCCACCGTCTCGCCTTATTCGGCCCATTATGTCGGGTATCCCATCACGAAGGGGAAGCTGTCGTTGGATCTAGAGTATACAGTTTCTGAAAAGACTCTCGTTGGTGAAAATAAGGTGTTGATTGACCAGTTGAGCATGGGTGAGAAAATCGAAAGTCCGGATGCGACGTCGTTGCCGATTCCTCTTGCCGTGGCCTTACTGAAAGACCGCAAAGGACAGATCGATATTGATTTGCCGGTTCGCGGGAATTTGAACGATCCGGATTTTAGTTATGGAGGAGTAATCTGGAACGCCGTGGGAAATCTTCTGACGAAAGTTGCGACATCTCCTTTTGCCATGGTCGGAGGATTGGTGGGTGGCAGCGGTGATGATCTGCAATATGTGGCCTTTCCTGCGGGTATTGCCCGGTTGTCTCCTGCTGAACAGGAAAAGCTGCATGCGCTTGGTCAAGCGCTGGGCGATCGTCCTGCCTTGCGACTGGATATCGCCGGGGCTGCCGATCCCCAGGTCGATGGCCAGGGTTTGGCTGCCGGGGAATTGCAGAAACAACTGCAACAGCGAAAATTCGTCCAGGGCTCCTCCTCCGCAAGGGAGGGAATGTCTTTAGAGCAGATTGAACTCAATCCAGAGGAGGAAGGGCGCTTGCTCGCAGAAGTGTATGCCGAGCAATTTGGAGCGCAACCCAATACCCTGGCTTCTTCTCCCGAAGGGAAAGCTCCGGACATTCCTTCACCTGAGCAGATGAGATCCAAATTGCTTGAATCGATCAAGGTGGAGGATGAGCAGCTTCGTCTCCTGGCTCAGCAACGAGCTCAAGGCATTCGAGAATTTCTCATCCAGGAAGGAAAGGTATCCGGTGACCGAGTGTTCCTCCTCGAACCAAACCTAAGTCCCGTCACGGAAGAGCAAACAGTTCGGAGTCCTTTGGCCTTAGCCGCGAATTGAGTCCCTTTCCAAAGATCTTCATGGTCGTGGTGTTGACCGTGTGTTTTCTGATCTAAGGTGAATCCGCTTTCCTGGCATATGCTCACTGCTCCGCATGTGTCTCAGATTGTAGGTCTCCTCCTGGTGCTTCTCCTTGCCTTGTGGCTTGTACATTTGCGAGTGGGCAATGCCTCCTTCGCCGATGTAGGATTTTGTTTGGGATTTGGCCTTGTCGTTATTGTTTGTGGAATAGAAGGCGAGGGCAGCCCTTGGCGACGGGTTCTTATTGTGGCCATGGGAAGTGCGTATGCCTGCCGGTTGGGCTGGCACCTGTGGAAGAATCGCATTTGGGGAAAGTCGGAAGACCTCCGGTATAAAACCATTCGGGCAGTGTTAGGCGAATGGGAATCGGTGGGAATCTTTGGATACTTCATGCTGCAAATTCCTGCTTGTCTGTTCTTTGGATTTCTCCTGTGCTGGATTATGGGCCATTCTGAATCGGCGGTAAGAGGCTGGGACCTTCTGGGCCTCGGGATCTTTTTGGTAGCCTTCTTTGGAGAGGCTCTTGCGGATATTCAACTTGAACGGTTCCGATCCGATCCGACTAATCAGGGCAAGGTCTTACAGACGGGGTTGTGGCGGTTTTCCCGTCATCCTAATTATTTTTTTGAAATCCTACAGTGGTGTGCCTATATTCCGTTGGCAGTTGGACTTCCGGGGGCATGGATGGCGATCATGTGGCCTTTGCTCATGATGGCGTCGCTCTTATGGGTGACGGGAGTGCCCTTGGCCGAGGCTCAGGCTATGAACAGCCGAGGGGAAGCCTATCGCCGATATCAACACACCACCAATAAATTGTTTCCCTGGCTGCCTCGACGGAACAGCTCATAAAGAGGAGGAGAACTATGTTGCGGGAATCTCAAGCCGGCTTCAGTCAACATGGGAGAAATCCAAGAGGACTCCTACTTTTGGCCGGCCTTCTGGTGTTGTTGAGCATGGTGAATGGCTGTGCATTTGTCCGGGGAGAAGTGGGTGAGCCTTTTCCGGAGGATCGGATTGAAACGATTGAGAAAGGCATAACAAATCGCCAGGAAGTCGCCCAACAATTTGGGGCCCCTGATGAGATTGTCCAGGCAAACGGCCATGAGATCTTTCATTACCGCCGCTTTGACAGCAAATTGGGATGGTTGCTGTTTCTGTCCCGTCTTAATATTGGCAGTGATCATCTCTGGGTATTTTTTAATTCCCAAGGGATAGTGGATGACGTGGTGTTTGGCAATCGGACCAGGAATGTGGAATTTCAAATCTGGCCGTTTGGGGAGTAAGGCAAGATGGTCTTGGTCTTTGGAAAAACCGGAATCCTTGGTGTCCTGTTGCTTCTTTCCCTGGCCGGCTGTGACTTTCGTCGTGTGGTGGTCAATGATCCTTTAGTCGCCGACTCTCTCGAAGAGTTGGTGCCAGGGAAAAGCACGATTCAGGATGTGGCCGGGAAATTAGGCGCTCCTGATGAGATTGAGGAAGGGGCCGGCGGAATGGTTTTTCGTTATCGATATGGAGATAGCAAGACGATGCGGGTAAATTTCGGATGGCTTCTCCGTGTAATGTTGCCCGTCTCTCCATCCATGAATCTGGGAAGAGGTGAAGGGGTCACCTATATTTTACATGTGGCGTTGCGACCGGATTTGACCTTTGATCATTCAGTCATTCAGCCCCCACCCGATACCCCCCATTTCTGGTTTTGGCCGTTTTAACTACCTTAAGGTGCAAGGTAACTATAAGGAAATGTTTCAACTTCATTTGGAAATAGGGGATGTGGTCGCCCTAGCGTGTCTCAACTCCACCATGGCTGGCTCAACAAGGCCTATTGCCTGGTGATGGATTGGTGATTTTCTTCTAAGCGCCGGAGATAGGGAATGAGAAATAAGCCGGGCAGGGCAATTAAGGTACACAGAAGAAAAAACCCTTCCCATCCCAACCAGGTGGCCAGGATTCCGGTGGTGGAGCCGGCAAAGACCCGTGGAATGCCCATGAAGCTGGTCAACAGGGCATATTGTGTGGCAGTAAACCGCTTGTTGGTGAGACTGGCCATAAAGGCCACGAACGCGGTTTGTCCCAGTCCACTGGAAATGGTTTCAAAGGCAATGACGGCCGTCAGGGTCGGGAGGTGATTGCCGGTATAGGCCAGAATGACAAATCCTGCCGTTGAAATCATTTGGAGGAAACCCAGAATAAACAGGGATGGCACAATCCCAAGGCGGTAGACCACCAGCCCGCCAATCAATCCACCCGCCATCAAGGCAATCATGCCGAAAACCTTAACGATCATCGCATAGTCGGTTTTCGAGACGCCGAGATCCACCATAAATGGAGAGAGCATTTCTGACGCCATACTATCGCCGACCTTATACAGCAGGATGAACAACAACATCATGAGAGCGCCCGGACGGGAAAAAAACTCCAGAAACGGACCTGTGATGGCTTCCTGCCATGATGCTGGTGGTGGTGCGGGAATGGTGGGTTCCGGTGCAAACCATGTCGTGAGAATGCCAATAATCATCATGGCGCCCATGATGAAATAGACAGCATTCCAGGAAAGGTTCTCCTGATCTGCCAGAAATAAGGCCAACGCTCCGGCGACCAACATTCCCAAGCGATAGCCATAAATAAACATGGAAGATCCAATGCCGAGTTCCTCGTCAGAGAGGGATTCACGGCGATAGGCATCCAGGACGATGTCCTGACTGGCGCTAAAAAATGCCACAAGGACACATAAGACCGCGAGGGTTGATAAATGAATGGCCGGTTGAGTCAACGCGAGCGAGGCGATGGTGATCATCAAAGCTATCTGAGTGCCCAGCATCCACCCGCGTCGTCTTCCCATAGCAGAGGACACGAGACGGTCCATAACCGGAGCCCAGAGAAATTTGAGCGTGTAGGGGAGGCCGACTAATCCGAAAAATCCGATGGTGGTTAAATCGAGCCCTTCTTCCCGCATCCAGAATTTGAGGGTCGAGCCAATGAGCAGGAGAGGTAGGCCGGAAGAAAAACCGGTCAAAAGCATGACCAGCATTTTGGGACTGACAAGGAGAAGACAGAAATTTTTGAGCCAATGACCTGGCTCGGTCTGCGTGGTCATACACCAGACCTTATCAAAGAAATGGGCTTAGGTCTTGTTGAAGCCGGAGGTGTCTTAGGGATGAGGATGCAGCCGGGCCAGGAAGGCGGTTAGTTTAAATTTGGATCAACGGGCATATGCGCATACATCGTATATTGATCTCCGAAGGATCGGATGACCTCGCCCCACAAGTCCTGAGAATCCTCATCGAAGACGAGGTGAGGTTGTGCAGGCATGGTGAGCCATGAGCCGCTTTCCATTTCCGTCTCCAATTGTCCTGGTCCCCAGCCCGAATAGCCCATATATGCCCGAAACGATTCGTGCTCACCGGGAACTTCAAGAATGCGCTCCAGTGTCTCCATATTCCCGCCGAGATACACTCCGTCAAGCACCGCATGGGTATCTTCAATTTCCTCATTCAGACGGTACAAGACGAGCAGGCTATTTTTTTGAACAGGCCCCCCGGAATAGACCCGATGTTCCTGCCCTTCGAGCACTGGAACTTGTGGCAGGACCTCGGCAATATTCATTTCGGTTGGACGATTCACGACCACGCCCAGGGCGCCTTCCGGTCCATGCTCGCAGAGCAGCACGACCGTTTGACGGAAATTGGGATCGCGTAAAGCCGGGGTGGCAATGAGGAAAACCCCCTTGCCTAATGGTGTGTCCATAAACTCATCCTAACGTGCCACAGGGAATCCATCAAGAGGCATTTCCCGGGAGAAAATCCTACATGTTTGTAAGGGTACCATCGGAAAACTGGTCCACTCGCAACTCTCGTCAAACAAGGCAACACGAGGAATCCCTCCTGCTTTACTAACAAAACTGGAGGAGTCCTGCGTAAGAAAGGAGCCTCAATCCGAACCCTTCAGATATTTGGTAGGGAACTTTGATAGATTAATGGCGATAATCTTTAAATTCGCCCGTTGTGTCATCCAATTTCAAAAAAGTCCGCATCTGTGTTTTAAGGGTTTGCCGGGCATTTTCATCACCTAAATTCAACTGATACTCGTTAATGACCATGGTCTTCGTTCCGCCCGGGCCGGCCCATTCATTCCAACAGGTTTGACAGACTTTTTGTTTGATTTCTTCTTCCAGTTTCCCCATAAAAAGATTGTCCGTGATCGGGTCCGCGTCTTTATCGCATTTTCGGCAATGAATTTGCGCCATCCTTTTCTCCTTTTGTAAGTGACAGGCCCAAAGTTTATGGGTATTAATATGCAGAACAATTTAAAATCCTAACACAGTAATCTTGGGTGGGAAAAGAAGTCAGGACGGATTTCAATGTCCTGGTCTTTTTGAGTATCTTTCAGGTAAGGATGTCGACCTCACCTTTCGGTCCTTTTCAATTTGGGACTTGGAAGACCGTGAGGGGAATTTGCGGGGCATATCTCAAGATCGAAGAAGGGACAGCATGTTACTCGCAGGAATCGATATTGGCACCTTAACCTGCCGCTTGTTGGTGGCAGAAGTGAATCCACCGGGGGAATTGACTGTTGTTGATGCGGATCGGCGGATCCTACGGCTCGGGGAAGGGGTGGACCAATACAAACGGTTATCACAGGCCGCGATGGATCACGTTGTGTCCACCCTAAAAGATTGGAAACAAAAGACCGCGAAATATCCGCTCAAGGGGGTGGCAGTCGTAGCGACCAGTGCCGTGCGTGAATCGGAAAACCGACAAGACTTTCTCGCCCTTGTCACTCAAGAAACCGGATGGGAAGTGGAGGTCTTAACGGGAGAAGAAGAAGCCCAACGAACCTTGTTGGGTATTCGTTTTGGCCTGCCAACCGCCATTGCGAGTTTTTTAGGATTGGATATTGGCGGCGGTAGTACCGAATGTATCCTGGCTCAATCTGGAAAGGCTCCGGCCGTCATTTCGTTGGATCTGGGAGTGGTGCGCTTATTGGAGCGGGTGCTTCGTCTGGATCCACCCACAGTCCAGGAGATTCGCCTCGCTGAAGCCTGTATTGATGAGGAATTGGCCAAGGTATCGAAAGTTTTCGGGCCTTTTTCAGGCATCCCGCTGGTCGGGACGGCAGGTTCCGTCACCACACTCGCCGCGATGGCTCAAGGACTGCCGAGATATGAGTCCGCACGTGTCCACAATTATGAGTTAACGTTGTCGATCATCAAAGGGCTGGAGCAGGATCTCATCACCAAAACCGGTCCGCAGCGCTTGGCCATGCCAGGCCTTGAACCCGGGCGGGAATATGTCATCGTGGCAGGCACGGTGATTCTACGAAGAATCATGGAACTCTTCGGCTTTGACGCATGCCTGGTCAGCGACTTTGGCCTTCGCGAAGGAATCCTGGTTGATAAAGCCAGAAAATTAAAAAACGTGGAATAAGAAGGGTAGGGATGGGTCCTATCGCTGAGTGTACCAGCGGAAACCGCCGGATTCTTTGAAGGCCGGTTGTTGCCCGATGCTCATGCCGCCGGGCTTTTCGACCAACAGGACTTTGAAATCCCACAGACCGAACCATGCCGGATCCAAGACGTTATGGTAGTGCAGGCCGGTGAGTTTGGGAAGAAGAGTGCCGAGGGCGGTGCCCAATTCTTTTTCGGTATAGGCGCGGACGGAGAAGGGCTTTTCTAATTCACGGCAAAATCGCCGTAGGGTATAAGCCGCCCCGGTACATAAGACGTTAATGTCCCGTTTCATGCCAAGGAATTGCGGCAGGGTGCAATACTGCTCGCGGAAGCCCAGCCATTTGGCGGCATGACGGAGATGACTGAATTGCACTTCATATTCGGTGTGACCGGGCAATCTGACGGGAGAAGGCCAATCATCTTCGATCCCGAATTCGACCAGGATGGCACGTCCGCCCGGCTTCAGCACGCGCCAGACTTCCTGTAAAAATTGAATAGCGCCGTAATTGAAAATCACTTCGTCGGGAAAGGGTGGCATGAGTGGCAGGCGCATGCGCCGGATAAGGTCCAGGGCTTCCTCGTGCAAAGGATTCTCGCCTCGATACGTGAGGAGTTCGTCCCCGGCAAATTGGATAGGTGTCATGTCGGCAAGATTTTCATTGTCGATCAATAAATCAACGGAACGCTCCGCCAGCGGCATTCGTTCGGCATTGGCTTGAATGGCCGTTGCCGTCCACCCTGCTTGTCGCGCTAACGTCGTTTGGGATCCCAGAAACGGGCCGGTCAGATCGAGAAAAGTGTACTGGATGTCTTTCCGCTCCTCCGCTGAGAGTTCTCCTGCCAGTTCCTTTGAGACATACCCGAGGCCGGCGCCCACTTCCACAATTCGTTTGGGTTTGGGGGAAAGCCAGCCCATTTGCCGCAGGGTTTTGCCAAGCAGTCGCCCATAGGTAAGCCCGTTCATGGCTTCGCAGGGTTCGCGAAATAAATGAGAGACCGTCGTTTCGATGATTTCAAAATGCCCGTGGGGCCCTTGGATGCCCTGAACGTGAAATTTGGACAGATGATCTTCGGTTTCAGCCTGGACGTTTTGATGCCACCCTTCCCGCACCTTTTGCAGCAACAAATCCCATTTCGCCTCTGCGCTGTGGCCGCTAGGGGGTTCGGTTCCAAAATAGGCTAACGAAAACCGGGGTTGGGCCCAGCGTTCTAAATGCCAGCGACCATTCTGTTGGGTCGGGCTGCAGACCCATTTCCCATACTGATTGAGCAGGGCGCCAATGGTCATACGACCATCCATCGCGCCGAGCAGGGCTGCGCCCAGGCGATTGAGTCGAATCAGGGGTAACTCTTCATCAAGCGGGGACACCCACCATTCATCCGGCGCATGCTGGTAAATTACAATATCGGGCATGCGCCATGCCCGTTGATTGAGTATGTCCCCCTCCAAGACCTGAGGGCTGACTCCTGCCCAGGTATCGGCAGTGGGTTGAGATGCGGTGGTTTGGGTCATGGGTTTCTATTCGTTACATGGAAGTCCAAACGCCAAAAGAAGTTGCAAGGGTACCCCAATGATCCAAAAGGCCGCAACCTATAGGAAAATAGTCAGGAGAAAGGTTTAAGGAAAGTTAGATACGCATGGAATTTCCCTCCTTTGTAAGGAGGGACTAAGGGAGGTAGAGGTCTGGAAAGCGCCTCAGAGCCTTTTTTGCCCCGCAATTCTCAATGCTGCACTATTTCAAAGTCTCTACCCCACCTTTCCTCCCCTTGTATCATGAAAGAATCTCAAAGACGATGGTTGTCTCTTTATTCACCCTGGAGCCTGACAGCCCGACTCCCCTTTGGTCAGAGAAGACCGGTTGTAAGCTTGGTGCGTCAGGCTCCGCCTCCGTATCAGCCCGTACAGTTGCCTGGGCCATTGAAGCCCGTATCGACAAGGCTGGGCGCGTTCGCGGGAGGCATGAACCGGGAGGAGGTCCTGATGGAACTGACACCGTGCTGTGTAGGCATTGATGTGGCGAAAGCCAAACTGGATGTGGCGCTCTCGCCCACCGAGCCGATTGTGACCGTCGACAATACGGAGGCCGGCCTGCAGCCCCTGCTCAGGCAGCTGCATCGCGTGCGGCCTACTCGGATCGTGGTGGAGGCCACGGGCGGATATGAACAGCTCGTGGTGCGCCTGTTGGTGGACGCGGGGTTGCCGATCATTGTGGTCAATCCGCGGCAGGTGCGCGCCTTTGCCAAAGCGACGGGGCAGTTGGCCAAGACCGATGCGATTGACGCCCGCCTGCTGGCTCTCTTTGCGGCTCGCGTGCAACCCGCCCTGCGGACCCAGCCCGATCAAGCCACGGCGGCGTTGGCCGCCTTGCTGGCCCGTCGGCGACAACTGGTGGCGATGATCACCGATGAGAAACATCGCCGGCACCTGGCCACACCACCCATTCGCCAGAGCATTCAGAAGCATCTCGGTTGGTTGGAGCGCCAATTGGCTACCCTGGATACCGAGTTCACCACGACGATCCGGCAAAGTCCCGTCTGGCAGGAGCACGAAGACCTTCTGCAGAGTGTGCCCGGCGTGGGCCCTGTGCTGAGTCGGACCCTGCTGGCCGATCTGCCGGAGTTGGGGACCTTGTCCCGTCGGCAAATTGCGGCCCTCGTAGGAATCGCGCCTTTTAATCAGGACAGTGGCACCCGGCGCGGGCATCGAACGTGTTGGGGCGGACGGGCCCCTGTGCGCACCGCACTGTATATGGCGACACTCGTGGCCACCAAATGCAATCCGGTGATTGCGGTCTTCTATTACCGGCTCCTCATGGCGGGCAAACGGAAAAAAGTGGCGTTGGTCGCCTGCATGCGAAAGTTGCTGACAATTCTGAATGCAATGGTCCAGCATAAGACGAAGTGGTTAGAGATACGTAGTTAGGCGAGTTGACATTGAAGACAGTTGCTTACAAAGGGGAGGAAGAAAGCCAAAGACCCAGGAATTATCTTGGAGCTTATGTAGGCTTTTGTGCCAGGATACTGGCAAAGGCTGCATCTCCAGTATCGACTTCTTGGTAGCGCAATACCCGCAAGCCAGGGAGCAACGTCAATAATTCATTCCGCTCCAGGAGGAAGGTCCTGTTAAATTGTGGGCGGTATTGCAAATGATCAACCGTATAGGTTTCGATCAGGACTACCCCGCCGGGCTTGAGGGCAGCAGTGATTTTTGGGAAGAGATCGCGCTGCAGGAAATAGGTGCAGATAATCACATCGTAGGAATTGGGGGGAATCGTGTATTGTTCCAGGTCGGCGACGACGGTGGTCAGTTTCACGCCTTTCTCGGCAGCGAGGGCTTGGGCTTTTTTGAAACCCGCCTCTGAAATGTCGACCCCGGTGACCTGAAAGCCTTTTGTGGCTAAAAAGACCCCGTTGCGTCCTTCACCCATGGCCAGGTCAAGGGCAGCCCCCTGGGGTAGAAGATCGACATGGTCCGTTAAAAACGGGATGGGGTCGCGTCCGAATAGATAGTTCTCGGTTTCATATTTCTTATTCCATCGCTCCTTGTCTGCTTCGGCGCCCCACGAGGAGTCAATGGCCATGAATCCAGTAAGTGCGAATGGACCCAGAAGCCCCAGGACAAATATTTGGGAAAGATTTGGGAATAGCTGAAAGCGAATTTTCATCATTTGACCTCCACAGCTGTTGAGAGACCCATAGCCGATTCCAGTCAAGGGACGAAAGAATCCAGCACGTTTCTTGGTGGTCTTTCCCTGTTTCAGTGGGTATTATGGCACCGTTTAGTAGATAAATGGAAATTGTAGGAGAAAATATATGCCTGCCTATGTTGTCACGTGGATTCATTTATTGGCCGCCATCACCTTCATTGGCGGATGGATGTTTGTTCAGCTCGTCGTCAGGCCAAGTTTGACCGAAGGTAAGGCTAGGGTACCGTCGATGGAAGCTCTTGAGATGGTCAAAAAATTTGGCCAACGGTTTAAAATGGTGGGGTGGGTGAGTCTCATGGCCCTGGTCTTTACCGGAGCGTCTCAGTTATTGGATGAAAGCGGGTCAGCACGTATTGAAACCAGTTGGGGCTTGATCATGATGCTTAAGCTCTTTGTATTTGCGATTGTAGGAGGATTGATTTTCGTCCACGATCTTATTCTTGATCCCTATGGTGTCCCCGCAAAAGGCAAAAAGAATGAGACGGAGCCACTCCTGTTTTCCGGCAAAGTGGTGTGGGTCCAACGAGCGATATTGAGTCTGAGCCTGGCCGTCTTGTTCATTGCGGCCTATTTGACGTCCATTTGACGTGCACAACGTTTCCTCTGGTGCTTCGGGATTCGGTCAATAAGCCTGATGGCTGAAAGTTATCCTCAAGAAATCGTGAGCGAATTGTAGTCCCGCTGAAGGAAACGTTTTTTTCTTCCAAGCCCGTGGGACAATCTGCCGATACGTAGTACATTCATGACCTATCACACGTCACCAAGGAGGAGATGATGGCCAAAGCATTCTCCGTTGCCTCTTGGAATGTGGAGCATTTCGGGGCGATGAACAAAAATAAGGCGAAGCCGAAAAAACCGGTTGAACCCATTATCGAGTATCTGGCTCAACAACATGCTGATGTGGTCGCGGTGTACGAAGTCGTAGGATCGACGGTATATAACACCATTGTGGCGGTGATGCCGGATTACCAGTTTCATATTACGGAGGGGCCTCAAGCACAGGAGATTCTGATAGGTGTGAAGCGAACCTTCTCGAGTTTTTATACTCAACGGCTGGAATTTAAATCGGGGGTATCCGTTCTGCGGCCTGGTTCCTTGCTTACGATTCAAGTGGATGGGAAAGCCTATCCCCTTTTGTTTTTGCATTTAAAAAGTCTGACGGAACCTCGAGGGTTTGGCTTGCGGGACGATCAGACCGAACGGGCGCTCAAATTGCGAAAAGTCCTGGATAAGGCCTCGTGCAATGAGGGCCAGGCGAATTATATCTTTCTGGGGGATCTCAACACGATGGGGATGAATCTGACGTTTAGCACGAAAGACGTCAGTGCGGACGAGGAGGTTCAACGTCTGCAAAAACGCGTGAAAACCCGAAAGATGCGGGTACTCGACAAGTCCTATCCGGAGACCTATTGGCCGGGTTCGAAGTCCTCTTACTCACCGGGCAACCTTGATCACGTCGTGGCGGCGGACCATTTGCAGTTTAAGGCCTTTGGAGCAGCCCACATCGATATTCGCGGGTGGCCGCAAGAAACGACTCCTGAGAAACGAGATGCGTGGACCAGGAAATATTCCGACCACGCGCTTCTGTATTTCGAAGTGCAGAAAGTGTAGAGCCTTCTGCTGTTATCATCTTCCGGGTTTTCCGCCGGTTGCCTATGGGTTCGTGTGTGCTCTCTTGCAGGTTTCTCTCCTCCATCCCCATCCAATGGTACAATATCCAGAAGGTTCAGGAATCATGAGGGCGCCACCTTCCATGATCAAGCGTATGACTTCCGGGAAGTTACCCTGGTTGCGAAAATCCTCGTGCACAATAAGTCTAGAGGTTGAATTGTTGTCCATTAACGGGGAAAGGCCATAACCGGGCTATGACCCGTGAGGAAATCCTCCGCCAACTCCGTGAAAGGATTGTGGCGTTTGCGACATCTCGTGGTAGTAGGGAAGTGGCGGAAGATTTGGCTCAAGAGGTTCTCATGGTCCTGCACGAGAAATATCCTCAGGTCACTGAATTAACTGAACTGGTTCCGCTGTCCTTTCAAATTCTCAGGTATAAAATCCTGGATCTCCATCGAAAAAGCCTCAGACGTGGGGAATATCATCAGGAATCGATAGATGATCGGCCGCTTGCAGATTCTGGAGATGATCCCGCCATGGAAGCCGAGCAGAAAGAGCGGGTAGATCAATTGATTGAGGCGCTCCAGCAATTGGGTGAGCGTTGCCGGGAATTATTCCGGTTGAAGCTTCAAGGCCACACCTTTCCGGAAATTCAACGGATATTCGGTGAGCGATCCATCAACACCATTTATACCTGGGACTCCCGCTGTCGAAAACAGCTTCTGGCTCTTATGGGAGGATGCTGGGAGACCACTATCTCTCAGGCTGGTGAAGACAAAAAGAAAACCGTGGAGAAGGATTTATAATGGCCACATCCTGGGAGCATCTGCTTGGCGGCTATGCCACCAATACGCTGACCGACGGGGAAAAGCGCCAATTATATGCGGCAGCCCTCAACGATCAGACCCTCTTCGACGCCCTGGCGGATGAAGAAGCCTTGAAAGTCATACTCGCCGATCCTGAGGTCCGCCGGCGTATTCTGGCCAGTCTAGAAGCAACCGAACGTTCCGGTGGTGTTTCGGATGAGAAAGTGAAATGGGTGAGCTGGTTTAAGGAGCACACGTCACTTGCCTGGGCGGGGAGCATTGCGGCCGTGGGTCTGGCTCTCATCTTTGGCTGGCAAATGGAAAAAGAATGGGGGTCGGTGGTCGGTCAGGAGCAGGAAGCGGCGAAATCCTCATCAAGAGAGGAACTCCCATTTCGGATACAGAAACCTTCGGATGAAGTTAGATCATCGTTTCAGAAGGAGGCCTTGGAGACCAAACCGGCTCAGACGGAGGCAATTGAGGGAGAAGGTCAAGTTAGAGCCAAAACGGAAAGCGACGAGAGTGAAAGCGGTCTAGCCATGAGGCGCCAAAGAGCACTTGAACAAGTGGCTCAATCCCCATCAGCACCTTCGGCATTGATCCAGCCTAAGGACGGGCGTTCCCTCCAGCCCTTTTCGGTTCCTGAGGCTCCTGAAGTACCGATTGCGGATAAGGTTCAAGCCACAGCCCCTGGCAGAAAAGCCGACCAAACTATGGATGAGGCAGCTCAATTACCACCAAGTGCCCAGGAACTGTTTTATGCCGCGAGTGGCTCGTTAGTCGATGAAGTAATTGGTGATAAAAACGATAACGATAGGGACGACCAGGCCCTTCGCGGGGCCTTTTCCAAAACCATGAAACCCTCTTCTAAAGAGAAGCCGATGTCCTTTCCTTTGGAGCGAGATGTTGCAGGAGGTGCAGCAATTTCAACTGTCAGGGGGATCCGATACAGCTTTGTCCAACAGACGAAAGAGGGCAAAGATGAGGAGGTGGAAATACGGCAGGTAACGGGGAATTGGGCGGAAATTCGATTGGCTGTGGAATCGAACGTGTCCGGGTATCTCTATGTGCTGGCGCCATTGGGAAATGGCAGATGGCAGAATCTGGTGCCCATGGAATCCGACAAGACGGGACAAACTGAAGCGGGGATCAAAATGAAATCATTCCAACGGGTGGAATTTCCACTCGGGCAATTAACGGATAACTCAAACAAATCCGTGACTCCTTCTCTAACCGTTTTGCTTTCACCTATGCTTCTAGACGACCTGAGCCAATGGCTGGAAAGTGAAATTGATATGTCGGAATATCAATTTGAGCGGGTAGAAGGTGCGGTATTTGTGGTTCAACCTGCACTTGTAAAAAGGAACCCCCTACATACGGTGATTCCTTTAATGGAAAATTAATGAAAAGAATGGGGCTTTGGTACTTTGGTATCTGATATCTGTCCATGATACCGCCCTATCACTTTCGATCTACAAAATCCTCGTAATTCTTGGATCTGCCAAACAAATCTTATTCCTCTTCTTTATTCAATATTCTCTCCAAATCCTCATTCAAGCGAACGGGGACCTGCATCGCTCCATGGAGAATGCTGATCACGCCAATGTCGTTGCCAGAGAGTTCTCGGAAAAAAATGCAATGCTTTTCGTAACGGCTAAAAAAGACCGAGAGGTTCAAATCTGATGGTACGACCAGGCGTTGGGGAAGCAGTTGCCAGGGGATTTCTTTGTTGGAAAGTCTTTGAAGGTGATTGTGCAAACCCAGAATGTATTTCTTTGCCTGGTCCTCGCCCCATTGTTCGGAGGTATATTCCCAAATTTCATCCTGGCGTTTATCCGCCGCTGGGAAAAATCGATAGCCAGCCATTAAGGCTTAGCCCTCTTGGATTTGCTATTTCGTTTAATCACATCTGCGGCAGTCACAGGAATAAATTGACTTTTATCTGCTCTGAGACCTGGCTCTAACTCCGCACGTAACCACTCCCAAGCAGTTTTACGGTCTTTCAGATCCCGTCGGATGAGATCACGGATATATTCGCTGGCATTCTCATATAGCCCATATTGACCAATCTGTTGTTGGAGATGAGTGCGAAGATCTCCTGTCACTCTGACGTTCACATTTTCGGATCCCATAATTTTATTCTCCTTTCCTGGTCAGGGGACTTTTCTTAATCACAGGGTTAATTATTGCCCACGTAAAGTAATATTGCAATATAATTTACATAAAATCGTCTATTCCCTGAAAGGATTTAGGAAGTCCTGCCATACCCTCCTGTGAAGCGGCATGGGGCCGCTGCACATAAGGAGGTAGAACATGAACGTCGCACATGGCAGCAAACGATGGTGGAGCTTGGTGGTTGGAGGAGGGCTGGCCGGGTTGTTGGCTCTTGTGGGAGCGGGATTTTTCGGTGCGGGAACACATCCTGTCTCCGCTGCCCATACCGGTACCCATCCCAATGAAGGGTGGGTGAATGGAGATCAATCCGGAAGTCTGATCGGGCTGGATCCGGAAGGGAAATTCACCCAAGCTTTTCCCCTCAAGCATACGGATGTGTCCATACAGGTCAGCGGGCCACTCGCCCGGGCTCAGGTCACCCAGCAGTTCGAAAATCCCTATCCCGACAAGATTGAAGCCGTCTATACCTTTCCACTTCCACAGGAAGCAGCAGTGGATTCCATGACGCTTACGGTTGGAGACCGGGTGGTGAAAGGGACGATTAAAAAGCGAGAAGAGGCCAGAGCCATTTATGAAGCGGCGAAACGGCGAGGCAATGTGGCGGGGCTTTTGGATCAGGAACGGCCGAATATTTTCACACAGTCGGTCGCGAATATTCTTCCGGGGGAAAAGATTACGGTGACTATTAGTTACGTGGAGACGCTGTCCTATGACGATGGAGTCTATTCGGTCGTGTTTCCGATGGTGGTGGGGCCGCGCTATATCCCGGGGCAACCCATAGCCCAGGTCCCATCGCTCGGCGAGGGCTGGGCCTATGACACCGATCAAGTCCCTGATGCCTCAAGGATTACACCACCAGTGCTCAGACCAGGCACTCGCTCCGGACATGATCTGAGTTTGACCGTCAAGATCGATGCCGGAGTCTCGATTCAGCAGGTCCAATCTGCAACCCATGATATTGATGTGAGCAATTCACAAGCTTCTCAGTCGGAAGTCCACCTCAAACAGGAAGCGACTATTCCCAATAAAGATTTTATCCTGACCTATGCTGTGGCGGGGAATGATATTCACGATGCGATCCTGACGCATCGAAATGGAAAAAATGGCTTTTTCACGTTGCTGCTCCAGCCACCTGATCGGGTAAAGACTGATGAAGTCACACCCAAGGAATTGGTCTTTGTGTTGGATACCTCCGGGTCCATGTCGGGTTTTCCCATCGAAAAGGCAAAGGAAACGATGCGCCTGGCCATCGACGGATTGAACCCACGAGATACGTTTAATCTCATCACGTTTGCGGGTGATACCCATATCCTGTTCCCCGAACCTGTTCCGGCGACTTCGGCGAATGTCCGGAAGGCCCAGCTGTTTCTGGTCTCACGGTCCGGCGGAGGTGGAACGGAAATGATGAAGGCCATTCGAGCGGCGCTGGAACCCTCCGATTCGCAAGAACATGTTCGCATCGTGTGTTTCATGACGGATGGGTATATTGGCAACGATATGGCCATTCTTGGCGAAGTGCAGAAACATCCTAACGCCCGAATCTTTTCTTTTGGGATTGGCAGCAGTGTCAATCGATTTTTGTTGGACAAGATGGCTGAAGAGGGTCGCGGTGAAGTGGAGTATGTGGGCTTGAATGATGATGGCTCGGCTGCGGCCAGGCGCTTCCATGAGCGGGTCCAACATCCTTTGCTCACCGATCTGTCCGTGGATTGGGATGGGCTGGATGTGTCGGATATCTATCCAAAGCGACTCCCTGATTTGTTTAGCGCAAAACCGTTGGTGCTGACAGGCCGGTATACGACACCGGGCAAGAGCACGATACGGTTGCGGGGTAAAGTGGCCGGACGTTTAGTGGTACGGAATATTCCAGTCGATCTACCCGGTTTTGCTCCAGAGCATGATGTGCTGGCTTCTTTGTGGGCGCGGACCAAAATTGCGGAGCTGATGGCGAAGGATTTCGAAGGAGTTCAGCAAGGAAAGCCCCGGAAGGATGTACGGGAAGCCATCACGCAGTTGGGCTTGGATTTTCGGCTGATGACCCAGTTTACTTCATTTGTCGCGGTGGAAGAGTTGATCATCACGGAAGGTGGACAACCACGTCGGGTAGAAGTGCCGGTGGAACTGCCGGATGGCGTGAGCTACGAAGGCATTTTTGGGAGCGGTGACGAACATGCAGGAAGTTTTCGGCAACACCCGATGCAACCGGCCGCGAAAATGAGTCGATCTTTTCTGGGAGGAAAGGTTGCCCGGGAATCCGTGGCCTCCAGCCCACCGGCTATGGTGGATCGTACGGAACCGGAAAGGGATGATTCTCGTCTGGGGGACTCCTCCGGCAAGATGGATTCCACACTCCAATCGATGGTGGAACATGTGGAGAAAAAGTCCACCTTATCCCAGAACGTGGCGCAATATGTGACTGATGGGAAGGTGTTGCTTCAAGTCTGGTTGACGGATACCAATCCTGAGACCTTGGAGAAGTTGAAAGAACTGGACTTTGAAGTGGTAGCTCAGCCCAAGACGGGACGTTTAATTATTGGAAAGCTGGCTTTTGAAAAGTTAAAAGCGCTGGCCGAATTGTCCATGGTGCGGTATATCACGGTGCAACGCGCAGTAATGTAAAACCGAGGTGGTTAGAATCAGGCGGCTCGGGTATTACATCCGAGCCACCTTTTTTTTGCGTCTCCTGCATGTTCTTAGCAAAAATCCATCATTTCTACGCTGCTGAGTGAGTAAAATGGACACCCGCCACAAAAGGCTATAGGACTGAAAGCCGATGTTTTTAAAGTCTCCTGAAAATCTCACAACTGGCTTGGGCTAAAGCGCATTCTTATTGTGGGCATTGCGTTATTTTTCTATTCAATAAAGGTGGTTGATGCTTCCAGGTCTGATGGCAAAGAACACTTTGCCGACAAGTGAAAGCATAATAGTAAGCGTTTGAGTGCGTTTTTCGTGTGATAACTATGACCGAATTATCTCAGAGCATTCCTCTGAAAAAACTTCCCGTCCTGGCGACGATTCGAGAAGCCCTCATGGTTTCATGGCAGCATCGGGCTATATTATTCCGTTGGATAATTGGGTGTACCTTATTCGACGGCGCCTTTTGTTACCTGCAAGAGTACATCGTTGTAGAGTACGTTTGGGCCAATAAGGACTGGAATTCTTTAACAGGTAGAATTTTCTTCTTTATTCTTTCGGCGTTTCCCACCTTAATGATTTCTGCTCTGTTTTCTGTTTTTTGCCATCGCTTAGTTTTAGCAAATGGGAAGGGAAAATCTTCGAGTCGGATTGCCTTTGGTAAACGAGAGTGGCGATTTTTCGGCTGGAATTTAACTCTGTGTTTGGCCGCAATTTTCATTGTCCTTCTTGCAATATTAGTCCGTTACCTTTCTCTAGAAATGTTGGAGAATTTAAAAGAGAATTATGGAGGCCTTGTTTTAATAAAAACCTTCTTGGATAACTATTCATTGAATATTTTGTTCTATGGAGGATTTTCCTATCTTCTTGCACCCTATTGTTTGGTACTACCAGCAACTGCAGTCGATCTTAAGCCATCTTTGGCATGGTCATCGGAAATAACTAAAGGGAATGAATTGAGACTGGCAATATTATTTGGAGGCTTGCCACTTATTTTCGGATTTTTATACTGCTCTCCCTCGCTATTGACTTGGTTGGAAATTGATCAAATGTTGATTGTGAAACATGTGTTCAGGCCATTTCTTGTGTATTTGGTTACTCCGATCATCGTAATCGTGTTATCCATCGCGTTTCGTGAACTCACCAATTGGACTCCATCTTCCTCCCATTCCGAAAAAGCCTCTATAGCTTAAAGCCCCTTTGCGCTTTTGTCCTGTTGCCAGGAACACATTGGTTTCAAAGGCATCTACCAAGCGGTACGGACGGCATACTGGGTAATGAGTGGATCGGGGGTCAGGATGGTCAGTTCATGTTGAATGGCCTGGCAAATGAGCATGCGGTCAAACGGGTCTTTATGAAGTGTAGGGAGTTTGGGCAGGTGTCCGGTTGCGGCTTCTTCCAACGCGAGCGTGCTGATGGCATGGCGCTCCCGCTGTTGAGGGATAAATTGATCTACCGGTGTGGGGAGGAGAATCTTACCCAGAGAGTATTTCACAAGAATTTCCCAAACGGAAATGGCACTCAGAAAGATTTCATGGGAGGGATCAGTAAATATTTCCCGACTTGCCGGCGAGAGCGCCTTGTCGTCTGAAATGAGCCACAGAAATGTGCAGGTATCCAGCAGAACCTTCACTCGGAATGTCCGGAAAACGCTTTGAGCAGTTCGTCGGGTAGGGGTTCGAAAAAGCTATCGGTAATGGTGAATTGACCTTTGGCTAAGCCAATAGGTCGTTTGCGGGATGGGGAAGCAGGTAACCCTCTGATTTCCGCCACTGGTTCATTGTGTTTGCACAGAAGAATCGTTTCCCCTTTTTTGAGTTTTTCCAAATAGCGGGATAAATGGGTTTTTGCTTCGTGAACATTAAGTTTAATCACAAACCACATTTTAAACTATAATTTAAACTAAGTCAATGTAGCGAAATGTGTCGATCTTGGGAAAGTGGTCTTGGGTCAGCGAGTCAAAATGGGCCATGGCCCAAAGGTTCTTTTAATCACAACTTACCTTACAGCAATTTAAATTAAAAGCTAAAACGGAACTTCACCGGCGCGGAGTTTGATGAGGGCGTCTTTAACAAATTCGATGTCCTTGGTGCCGGGCTCCATGTTTTGTGCGGCGAGGGTCCAGGCGGCATCGGTTTCCTGGCGGCGATTCAAATACCACAAGGCTAAACCCCGATACCAATTGACGGCGGGTTGATTGGGTAGGTCGGCCAGAACCATGTCAAAATGTGCGAGAGCCTGTTTGAATATTTCCGGATCGTCAATTTGACGCGTTTCGATCTGGATCACTCCTAAATTGAAGTGGGCTTCATGCTGTTTCGGGTCCAGCTCTAAGGCTTTTTCCCATGCCTTTTTGGCTTCAGGCATTCGATTTAAGGCCATGTAGGATCGTCCGGCCATAATTTGACCCTGCAGGTCATCGGGATTGTCTTTGAGGCGTTTTTCCAGTTTGGCGACCATCTCCATCGGATTCGGGCCTCCGCCCATTTGGGCTTCGACGGCCATCAATTTTTGTGCGGCCTTGAACTGAAGCGCGCTGTAAATGCCGATGGAGGCCAGTAAGACCACCAAGCCAGAGGCGATGGTCGGAACCCAATTGATTCGTTTCGAGGTTGCCGGTTGGTGTTCGCTGGTTTCGTCGTGAACTACGTCCTGGAAGGTGTCCAGCCGGTCTAACAGACTGAGTAGACGGCGTTCGTCTGTGGCCTTCAACCGTTCATAGTCGGACGGGTCCATCCTCCCCTGTGAGAGTTCCAATTCGAGGTCCTGAAGAGAACGGACCACGGTTTCTCGTTCGATTTGAAGGTCAAGAAGTTCCTGAGTCCGGTCATCGTCCAGGCCAAAGGAAACGGGTGAAGGATCCCGCCGCCAAAATGGAAGGGTCAGGGAGACAAGCACGATCCCCAGGATGACCACAAACGGAATCACGAAAATGGCGAGCGTCGACATAGGGGATTGAGACTATTCAGGACTTGAGTTCACGCTCGATACGTTTTCGAGCCTCATCGTCCAATGGCGGTTCAGGTTGGCTGGGCGGAGTGGGTGTATCACGGACCCAGTGAGTCACTTCCTTGTAGAGAAAAAATCCCCCGATGACCAGTAGGAGAAACGGAGCCACCCAGATGAGCCAATTGACACCATGCTTTGGGGGTTCCATGAGAATATAGTCACCATAGCGGCTGAGGAAATAGGCGCGAATTTCTTCCGTGCTGTGCCCCAGGGCGATCCGATCACGAATCACTCCCCGCATCTGTTGGGCCAGTGGCGCGCCCGACTCCCAAATATTCTCCGTTTGGCAGACGGTGCAGCGGAGGGTTTTGGCAATTTCCCGGACTTGAATGTCGACGTCCGTCTCGTCCTGCACGGCAGCGGACAGCGGAAGAGGAATCATTAAGAGAGCCGCAAGGCACCAGGTAAGTCGGATGGACATTAGGATGTCGTGGTCGTGGTCGGCTGAGCATTGAGCAACGGGGCAATGACTTTTTGTGTGATGTTGGTATACACCTCACCGGTAATCGGGCCGACCCATTTATGACGGATTTTTCCCTGTTGATCAATCACAAAAGTTTCGGGTACCCCATAGACCCCGTAATCAATGGCCAATTGTCCTTTGAGGTCACGGACATGGGAAAAGGTTGAGCCGTATTCCTTTAAATACTTTTGGGCATCAGGCAGTTCGTCTTGATAATTCACGCCCAGCATCACGAAGTCGGGATTATCTTTAAAGAGTTGATGAAGCTGTAAGATGCTTTTGTGCTCCACCTTGCATTCATAGCACCATGAGGCCCAGAAATTGAGCAGGACCACTTTCCCCTTGAATTGATCCAAAGAGATCGTTTGTCCGGTTTCAACATCCGGTCCTTCAAAGTTGGGTGCATCGGTCTCAATAAGGACAGTGGGAATGTGTCGTGGATCTCCCCAGAGACCCTGATAAAACAAGGCGAACAATCCTATAAGGCAGAGGATGAGGGTCAATTGCCAGCCTTTGTTCATTCTTCTTTCTTTCGCGGGCGGAGAATATTCAAAATCACGCCGAGGCCCATGATGACACCACCTCCCCATACCCACAGAACCAGCGGATTGAGCACGCCACGTGCGACGGCCACACCGTCCTCGGACACCTCCGGCATGGTCAGAAAGACGTGCCCCATGTTGGTGGCATAAATGGCCGATTCAGTGGTAGGCGTTTGGGTGGCCGAATAGATTCGCTTTTG
This sequence comes from Nitrospira sp., assembly GCA_024760505.1. Lineage (GTDB taxonomy): Bacteria > Nitrospirota > Nitrospiria > Nitrospirales > UBA8639 > Nitrospira_E. The sequence continues at coordinate 157,112 of CP058931.1, read as the reverse complement.
GGGCCGGAGTTCCGTAATCAGGTCCTCTCCCTTGAATACTTGAAAGACCCCTTCCTGCGCATTCCAGTTCCCGCCGGCCACTTCATGAATTTTTGCCAGTTTCATGCGATAGTCCCCGATTTCGAATTCGTCTCCTACGCGCATCGAGACGACTTTTTCCGTTTGATACACGGTGGAGGCGATGATGCCGACGACTAAGACGAGGACTCCGATATGGGTGAGCATGCTGGCGTAGCGTCGTTGGTTGGCGGTAAAGGCCGCCAGACTTCCCTGGAAGATATTACTCCCGTTCCGCTGTGCATACAGTTGCGAAATCTTCCCAAAGTCCAGGACGATCGCCATGCCGGCGAAGGTCACCACATACCCTCCTGCCAGGGCATAGAGGTTGTGAATGCCGGTTACAAACAGCAGGGCGACGATGACCGCTCCTGCTAAAAGTGGTGTGGAGAAACTTTTTTTCAGGCTCGCCACCGACGCTTTCCGCCATGGGATATAGGGCCCGATACCCATGAGAAATAACAGGCCAAGGGCAATGGGCATAAATACCGCATTGTAATAGGGAGGCCCGACGGTCACCTTGGCGTCCTGCAACGTTTCTAGGATTAAAGGATAGAGGGTGCCCAGAAAGACCGTGGCGGCAGCCACCAGAAAGAATAAATTATTAAAGAGGAAGATCGATTCACGGGAAATCAATGAATCCATTTCGACCTGCGATTTTAATTTATTGGATCTCAGGATTAATGCGCCGAAGGCAATTCCGATGACCGTGCCGACGAAGATAAGAATATACAGACCGCGTTCAGGATCCGTGGCAAAGGAATGGACGGACGTAAGCACGCCGCTTCTCACGAGAAAGGTCCCGATGAGAGACAAGGAAAAGGTGACGATGATGAGGAATAAGTTCCAGACTTTGAACATCTTCCGCTTTTCCTGCACCAGAACCGAATGCAGGTAGGCGGTGCCCACCAGCCAGGGCATAAACGAAGCGTTTTCAACGGGATCCCAGCCCCAATACCCACCCCAACCAAGTTCGTAGTAGGCCCAATAGCCCCCGAGCAGAATGCCGGTCGTTAGGCACATCCAGGCAAACATGCTCCATCGCTGCGTGACCTTGATCCATTCTTCTCCCAATCGGCCGGAAAATAAGGCCGCCATGGCAAAGGAAAATGGAATGGAAAAGCCCACATATCCCATATAGAGCATGGGAGGGTGCATGACCATCGCCGGGTCTTGCAGCAACGGATTCAAATCCTTGCCATCGAGAGGGACGGGTAGGAGACGTTCAAACGGACTGGAGAGAAAGATAATTAAACATAAAAAACCGAAGATGATGGCTGATTCCACGCCAATCAAATACGGCATGATGGCGGGCTGGGTGCGCCAATGCAGCCAGACGGCCAGGGTGCTAAAGACGGAAAGAATGAAGACCCAGAGCAGGAGCGAGCCTTCATGTCCGCCCCAGACCGCCGCGACCGTATAAAAAAACGGGAGTTTCGAATTGGAATTGTTGGCGACATAGAGAACCGAGAAGTCCCGTATGATAAAGGCATAGACCAAGGAGAGCATGCCCACGCCCAGCAAAACAAAGATGAGGGTGATGGCCATGCGCCCGGAGCGGGCCCAATCCGGGTTGCGGGTTTGGAGGGCCAATACGGCGCTGGCCATGCCAAAGACTGACAGCACCAGGGCAACAATGGTCGAAAAATGTCCAATTTCAATAATCATAAAGAATGGCGAACAGGGTTAGGGCGAGAGAGTTTTCATGAAATCTTTTTTGGGAAGTTCCACACCCGCTCGTTTGAGTTCCATGGGCATGTAGTCCTCGGAATGCTTGGCCATGATCATCGTGGAATGAAAAGTCCGGCCGTCCCGCCATTGGCCTTCCACCACCGCCCCTTGTCCCTCCTTAAACAGGTCCGGGGGAATACCCTGAAACGCGACGGGAATAGTGGCGGCACCATCTGTGAGCTCAAAGGTCAGACCTACCGGCTCGGGTTGGGTTTTGAGACTCCCTTTAACCACCATACCACCCACACGGACTTTTTTGCTGTAGGCTTCGGCGGTAAAGGCTTTTACCTCGGAGGGAGTCACGAAGTACACGATATTTTCACCAAAGTTCCCAAACGCGAGATAGCCGAGCGATCCGGCAACCAGGAGAATGCTGACAATGATGGCGATTTTTTTATTCTTTGTGCCCAAGGGAGTCTGCCTCTGGTTCGTAAAGTTTGGATTCCTTGATCTCTTTAAATAAAACCATGACTCTTTGGCTCATGGCAAATACCATCCACCCTAAGGCCATGACGGAAATCAGGTAGGCGGCGGCCACAAATCCAAAATTATTGATTAACGCGGTGTCCTGCGCGCGAAAAATCTGTGCCTGGCTGTCCCAGCGCCCAATGAGAACCAGGGTTTTCAATTCGCGAATGTTTTCCAGGGGGGGACCTTGGTATTCCACAGCAAGACTGGCTTCCCCATCCACAAATTCAAATGTGGCCTGCCCATGTTCCACGTCACCCTGCAAGGTACCACTTTTGACCATCCCTTGTATCCGGACCGGTTGGGTAACCGGAGGACTGCTCAAAAGCGTTCCCATGGACATTGTGGATAAGTGTTGCTGGTAGTGCTGATAGGTCAGGATGGCGAGAAGGAGGGTTACCCCTAGAATCAACGCCCAGCGTGTATATAACCCGGTCATGGAGTCGTCTGAGAAAAATGGGTCTGACTGAGAAAGCGACCTTTTTTGGCGTGCAATAAGTCAGTCAAGTACAAAATTTGAGTGCGGACCATCACCATATAGGCAAACAATAACCAACAGCCGATGCTCATTAACGTCAAGGGTACCAGAATGTCTTCTGAAATGCTGACTCCTCTGGTGGAGAACGACATGGGTTGGTGGAGTGTTCTCCACCATTCCACCGAAAATTTTATGATGGGCAGATCGATGCCTCCGACAATAGCCAGAATTGCCGCATAGCGGCCGCCCTGCACCCGGTCATCCACGAGGCGCCGGAGCATGATGTACCCCCCTAAAATCAGGAGGAGCACCGTAAACGAGACGAGCCGTGGGTCCCACGTCCACCAGGTGTTCCATGTGGGTTTTGCCCAGATCGAACCGGTGATGAGGGCCAGTGAGGTAAAGAGGGCACAAATGCTCGCCGAGGCCTGGCACATATTATCCACAAGCGGATCCCGTTTCCACAAATACCAGATGCTCCCGAAAAATAATACGGAATAGGCCAACGTGCTTGTGTGAGCCAGGGGGACATGCACATACATGATCCTGACCAGTTCACCTTGATAATAATCAGGCGGTGAGGCGAGCAAGCCGATATACAAGCCTACAAAAATGCAAAGAGCGGCCCCTCCGCCAAACCATCCTTTATAGCGTTGGATCTGTCGGATAATGCGATTGATCATGTTGGGCATTGTAAAACGGATAACCCGACGGAGGGAAGGGCCAACTCCTTCAAATACTGTAGGTAAGAGTTCTGGGTCATTAAAACAAACAATGAAGTGCTAGCACGTGTTGCATGACAATGAATCAGATGGCGTCTTTTCATCATTTCTGGATATTAGCTTCCGCCCTATGGTAGGTAATGAACCCATTCTGCGGCCCGCGTGAAGCACGGGTCTAAGATTGGGCCGAATTACCCCAATGCGTCCACCAACTCAACGTTGACTATGGATGATATGTCCCTGAAGCCTAAATCTGTATGACCATCGAATCATCAGCATATTTTTTCAATCGGGCCGGAGACATGAGGAGATGCGAGCCGCCGTGCCATTGTGCGACATGAAAATTTTTGTTTCCTTTTCAAATTTTTTGCTATTAACTTTCACACTTTCAACTAATAACCAAACGCTGGGTAAAGCCAGGGCGAAGTAAGGATCCAGCAAGAGAGAAGGACACTATGCGAGACCTTATGAAAATCTGGTTGATGGGATTTTGTGTTTTTCTCATCACGGGAGGCGTTGGGGCAGAGGCGGCTACCCCCGCGAAGCGGTGCACAGGGTGGGAAGAGGGAAAGAGGCATTGTAAGAGTAAGGGCGCCTCCTGTGACAAACATGGGTCGGAAGCTCGCACCTTGTGTGAGGCAGGCAATATCATCCAAGTCTCTGACATTGTTGAGAGCGCGGCGCTTGATCTGCTGCGCCGCGATTATCTGTTCCTTCCGATCGGGGAGAACCCTTCCGAGCATTTTCCGACACATGTAGTGATCGCACCACAAGACCTCGACGACCCGGGGACTATTGCCTTGCTAAGAGAGGCTCACCAGGTCGGCAAGACCGTGGCCATCGTCGGTGCGAACCAGGTTGAAGCCCGAACATTCCACCGCCTGCTGCGCCCGGGGCAGGAGGTGAATTGCGCCCCACAACCGGGGCAAACACAGATTCCGCTCTATGGATTACAACAGTCCGTCACCAGAGTTCCCGGACAAAACTCCACTTATTGTTTGGGGAACTTGGACAGGCACCGCGGCAATCGCAAGGCGGAACGGCGCTGGTTGAAAGATCGCTTTGCGGCCACGCCACCGCAACCTCGTGAGGGCGATGTCAGCGGGACGAGCGATCCGACCACGTTCTTAACGGACCTTGCCACCGCGACGCACTGCAGCTTCAAATTTCCCAACAATGGTGCGGGGACCGCCGAGGTGGACTACTACGTCTATGGAATGCGCAACTTCTCCGATACCGGCTGTAGTTCCTGCAGTTCTGTCGGCGCAGACTACTATCTCGTTCAGGAGGACATAACGTTTGAGCCCACGTCAGGGAACTGGTTCAGCACTGTCTCTGCCAATTTGTCCGACGCATCGGGTGAGTTAATCGATACGAACATTTCCGGTCTCTTATTCACAGACCCTCAAACGGTGACGACAGTCGAGACCTCCTACACCAACGAATCGAGCACCACGGTAAGCGGGTCAGTTGGATTGAATTCGGATGGCCCCAACGTTACAGCGGGCGGCTCCGTAACGTCCGGCCAATCAACGACTTACAGCATGCCCGCAACGACGATCAACAACGCCTCCGATCCGAAGTCATTGAACGTTGACTGGAATTTTACTCCACAAACGCCAATCCCGAACACCGAATACGATTACTCGCCGACTTGGACGTGGTTTGTACCCCAAGATGCTTATCCCAACGGCGGGACGGGCAACGGACAAGTCACTTTCACCTCATACCCCAATGTCGGGCAGTTGCTCTCGGATGGGATTTTTATCGATCAGACGATTTGGGAAGGGCAGTGTAATATCCCCTACCCGTTCTCAGCATGGACGGTCTCGCCGCCGCAGCTGACGAGCCTCAACCCGCCTACCACCCAGAAGGATGGCGGTCAGTTCACGATCACCGGGGAGTTTCTGTATCCCGGCAGTGTGACGGCTGTGCTCATTGGCGGACAGTCTATCAACCTCGGAACAAATGTCGATCTCATGGATGACACCACGATCCAGGTCGTCGTAGGCAATTTGACATTGGCAGCAGGCACCTACCCCGTTCAAGTCAACACGCAGTTTAATGGCCAGAATCGTTTCTCCAACACACTGGAGTTGGAATTGACGAATTGACATCTTCTGTCCCTATGGTTGGCCGGGCCACATGGCGGCTGTGAGCCACGAGGATCGGATGATGCGGGGCAGAATAGGAGGATGTCTTTTTTTCTGGAAGGATATTCCCTTCGGCGAGAATCCGTTTGAATTCTTTGTCAGACAAAGAATTTGGAATGTAGGATCGCGGGCTGAATAGTTAGTGACTGAAGCGTTTCGTTGAGTCCCTTTCGGCTGATCGGCTTCAGCCTGCCCCCGCCTCCCACTTTGACAAAGTGAATAGACAGGTTGGCCGACTCTCGCCTCGTGTCTTGCCCTGTTTTGGCCTCTGCCACAATCTTTCCGCCCCGGTGAGTTGGTCCATTATCTCAGACTGATCGGAGACCTCGTTACGGCCATCTTACTGGTCTGCGAGGAGAGGTTCCCTGGTTCCACAGGTGTTGTCAATGATTATGCCGGTGGCCTGGAAGCGCAGGGATTGATTGGCGGTTCCGGTGAACTGCTGAGGGGGAATATTTCGGTCCAAAATGGTATCCAGGCCGGCTGAAAGCGGGAGCAGGATTGTGCTTGGGAACGGACTGTGGATACTTACGAATCCAATATGAATTCAAAGAGCCAGAATGAGACGACGGTGAAAATAATGTCAAAGATGATCAAGAGTTGGAGCCATTGCGAGTAAAAAGAAAATGGGTCTCCACTTAAGGCTCCGCGTGTGGCTTCTACTGCGGCGATCATGACCGGAACGGCCAGGGGCAGAAGGAGGACGGGGAGCATGACTTCCCGGGCTCGAATCTGCACGGTTAAGGCTGAAAAGAGTGTGCCGACGGCCGATAGCCCCAAGGTGGCAAGGAAAAATATGATCAACAGGGTTCCAACGGCTTCAATGACATCCAGATTAAAGAATAAGACGAACAAGGGAAATAAGAGGATTTCGACTGAGAGCATGAAGAGGAAATTGGCCGCGACTTTTCCGAGATAAATGGCGCCCTTGGGAGCGGGGCACATTTGCAGGGACTCCAGACAATCGTTTTGCAATTCCGAGGTAAAGGATTTCCCTAAGCCGATAATGCCCGTAAAGGTAAAGGCAACCCAGATGATTCCCGCAATCAGTTGGCGTGCCGCATCCTGGTCCATGGAAAAGCTGAAGCTAAATACCAGAATGACAATGAGGGCAAAAAATAACATCGACGACATGGTTTCCCGTGTCCGCCATTCACTGATCAGGTCCTTCCAGACGACCCAGCGAATTGTTTTAAAAAATGGCATCGGTGGTTAGTTGCTCAGAGGAGAGAAGTTGAAGGTGTCCGCCTTTGAGAATCCCGCCCCGTGTAGCGATTTGGGTGGCCTTGTCACGGTCATGGGTTGTCATGAAGACGGTGCCGTCACGGTCCAGCGTTTCCTGAATGAGCTGGTTGGTGATAGCCACCCCGTCATGATCCAGGGCGTTGTAGGGCTCATCGAGTAGAAGAAGTTGCGGCTGAGCCAGAATGGTTTTTGCGAAATCCAGTCGCTTTTTCATGCCAGCCGAAAACTGACGTATTTTGAGGTCGGCAAAGGCCCCGATTCCTGTTCGATCCAGTGCCCGTTTGATGTGAGGTGGAGATGGGGTTTGCCCGCGCAGGCCCAGGGCAAACTGAAGATTTTCGGTGGCACTGAGTTCATCATATAAATGGGATCCGTGAGCGATCAGCATGATGATTTCTCGAACGGTATCCTTCTGTGCCACGCCATCCTGGCCAAAAATGGTAAACTGACCATGAGAAGGCGCTTGGAGGGTGGCTAAAATCCTGAGCAACGTCGTTTTTCCTGCCCCGTTGGGGCCAAATAAGGCAAAGCACTCTCCCGGATGAATGTCAAAAGACAGATCCTCGAAAATACGATAGAAACCGTAGGCTTTGGAAAGATTGCTGACCTGAATGGCGATCATGTCATGGTAAGAGACTTGGAAAAGTTAGCCTTGCAGTCTACGAAATGTATTGGAGGTTGTCTAGGAATGTAACAAGATATTGGAAACAGTCGCTAGCGATAGGCTTGTATCGTTCACAATTTCCCGGGTCTCGCAGGATAGAGAGTATCGTGCACGGCTATGGAAGATTTGCCGGGTAAAATGAACGACATATTTGGCTTTCCCGTTTTCGTCGAGACCTTGTAATATGTATGGATCTCCTCAAAATTATGAAATTGACACGCACCTGATCCAATAAAATCCAAACGATCCTGGTGGGTCGACCCGTATGAAATGAATTGCGTTGACGATGAAATTTATCGGGTCTTATGATGAAGGTTGAAGGCTTTTGCCGGTATAGTGCATTAGGCGATGGTTGAATAGTCTTGTGGGGAGGCAGTGAATTGAAAACCATACTTGGGTTAAGGGCTGCATGCCATTACCTCTCGAAATCTGGACTCTTTTTGGGAGGGATAGGGTTTTTTTGTCTTCTTCTTCTAGGCTGCGATTCCGGCTATTCTGAAAGTTCTTTTGCCGATGCGCCATCTTCTCATTCTGTAGCCTCCCGTCCTTCAAAGGGATCCCCCGCTCCGGATTTTCGCTTGATGGACATGAAAGGAAAGGCTGTTTCGCTTTCCGATTTTAAGGGGAAAGTGGTGTTGCTGAATTTTTGGGCGACCTGGTGTGGGCCGTGCCGGATTGAAATGCCCGCAATGGAGGCCTTGTATCGCAGTATGCGATCCAAAGGGTTGGAAATTGTGGCGGTCTCCGTTGACCAACAGGGCACTGCCGTGACAAGGCCTTTTCAGGAGGCGATGGGTTTGAGCTTTCCTATCTTGCATGATCAGGATTATGAGGTAGGGTTGACCTATGGCGCACGTACGCTCCCTATGACTTTTGCGATTGATCGTCAAGGCATCATCCGACAGGTGGTCTTCGGATCCCGTGATTGGAACAGCCCTGAAGCTCGCAGGGGAATCGCCGAGGTCCTTCAAGAGTCGATTCCAGAGTCTTCCCAACGGATGTAAGAAAAGAATAATATGATCGATTCGATCAGCCAGGTGTCTTTGCTTGCGGCATTTAGTGCCGGACTGCTGTCTTTTGTTTCTCCATGCGTCCTCCCCCTCGTCCCTTCCTATCTATCCTATATCACCGGGCTCTCGGTGGAAAATCTCGCCAAAGTTGAAGAGCGAGAGCGTTTTAAGTCCGCGATTATCCTCAATGCTCTGTTGTTTATTGCCGGGTTTTCCACGGTCTTTATCGCGTTTGGGGCATCGGCCAGCCTGATGGGACAATTGTTGTATGACTATCAAGACGTGATCCGGAAAGTCGGGGGTGTCTTGATCATTATTTTCGGGCTATATTTGCTTGGGATTTTGAAATTAAGTTTTTTTATGACCGAACGACGCTTGATGCATTTTGAGACGCGTCCCGTTGGCTACCTGGGTTCGTTCCTGATCGGAACCGCATTTGCCGCTGGCTGGACCCCTTGCGTAGGACCGGTGTTGGGGGCCATTCTGGCCTATGCCAGTACGACGGAGTCGATGTCCAGCGGGGTGATGCTCCTATCGGCCTATTCGTTAGGGTTGGGTCTCCCGTTTTTTCTGACGGCATTTGGGATGGATACGTTTTTGAGCTACTTCAAAAACCTTCGGTCCTATTTAGGCGGGGTGTCGTTTATTAGCGGCGGGCTGTTAGTGGCGGTCGGCGTCATGATTTATGCGGATTCTCTGACACTCATCACCAGTTTTCTTGAACGTAATGGGATTGGTTGGTACATCGGCCAATAAAAAGGCCTGCCCGACCTGGCCTATCCTCCTCCTTCTTCTTTCCTCGTCTTTCCACTCGCTTGTATAGTTTCAGGAACGATGGTGGGCTTAAGCAGATTTAGGGGTATATTGGAGTAACCAATATTCATGGGGGAGCGACGGTCTTCTCTTGGTTATGGAGTGGTGGGGGCCATGGGAAAAAACTGGACAGAAGTTTCATGAACGGCTCTTGTTTTTCTTTGAGCCACCGGTTCTCAGTCACATGTATTGATGGTCCTCAATTCACCTCTATTCCTTACCGATCTATTTCTTGACGCACCTTTCTTCTCAGTGTAGGGTCCCACCACATTTTTTGAGACTCTATAATACGGAATCGTTGGCTTGCCATCATTGAAGTGTCTCAGCCTCCTTCACGTGATGTACCAAGGATCAACATGAAAAGAAACAGCAGCAGGCTATCTCAATTTCAATGGGAGCGTTCTCAATGATTTTGGTAACCGGCGGCGCCGGCTATATCGGGTCACATACCTGCGTTGAGCTCCTCCATGCGGGCTGTGATGTGACGGTCTTTGACAACTTCTCTAATAGCCATCCTGAGTCGTTGGCGCGGGTGCAGCGTATCACAGGCAAATCTCTTCGTCTGATACGCGGGGACTGCCGTGATCGCGACGCAGTGGTGGCGGCTCTGCGCGAAAGCGGGGCGACCGCAGTCATCCACTTTGCCGGCCTCAAGGCGGTGGGAGAATCGGTTCAGCAACCGTTGGCCTATTATGACAACAATCTGGTCGGGTCTCTGCGCCTGTTGGAGGCCATGGGCGAGTGCGGCGTGAAACAACTGGTGTTTAGCTCTTCTGCCACGGTTTATGGGGATCCGCAACGCCTTCCGCTCACCGAGGAGCACCCGCTATCTGCGACCAATCCCTATGGTCGAACGAAACTGATGGTGGAGGAGATCTTGCGTGACCTACACCGCAGCGATCCCTCCTGGCGGATCGGCATCTTGCGGTACTTTAATCCTGTTGGGGCGCATGATAGTGGTCTGATTGGTGAAGATCCTCAGGGTATACCGAACAATTTGTTACCCTTTGTGGCGCAGGTTGCAGTGGGACGGCTGGAGCGTCTGAATGTATGGGGTGCCGATTATCCTACTTCCGATGGGACCGGAGTGCGGGATTATATCCATGTAGTGGATTTGGCACTGGGGCATCTCAAAGCCCTAGAGGCATTGGCTCGACTGGATGTTCAGAAAGAATGCTTAACGGTCAACCTTGGTACGGGCAACGGGTACAGTGTCTTGGAGATCGTGCGGGAATTTGAAACCGCGAGCGGCAAGCCGATTCCCTACAAGATCGCACCACGCCGCCCCGGTGACATTGCCTCTTGCTATGCTGACCCGAATCAAGCGTTCACACTTTTGGGTTGGCGAGCTGAACGTGGACTCAGTGAGATGTGCGCGGATGCCTGGCGATGGCAACGTGACAACCCTCAGGGCTATGCTGTCTGATTTATCCCCATAGCGATCTGCAGGCCTCTGGTAGTCGGGCTGCTGAGAGGTCTAGTGCCCAGGGGTTCTGGTAAATGGCGTATTACCAGGCGAAATCCTCGTGGTACCGTCGCGTGGTCACTCTCGCGGGTCATAGAGGATCTCCCGCCGCAGTACCACGCTGGCTTCCCCCACAACATCGCATTGCATGATCAAGCTATAGAAGATTCGGGTTGGTGAAGCCCGGAGAAGTTTGCGTGGGAGCCGTCTATTGGGGAGCACATTCCGCAAGCGGTCAGGAGTTTGCCCGATGAATATTTTTTGAATGTGATGTCCTTCGTTGACATCGCAGAGGAATTGAGCCTCATGGGACAGGTACTTGGGGCGGATAACGGGAAATTGGGCCAAGGAGGCCAATTGGCCTCTATACGATTACCCGAGAACACGGTTCAGCTAAGTAAGGACGTAGCGGGTTAACACCATTCGCCGGTTTTACAGGATTTCGCGCTACTCGATACCTGCATGGGTGGTGTTGTGGCCGAGGAAGATGGTGAGTCACACCACGTGCCAATTGTACAAGCTGTCTTGGAGAGAGGCGGCTCCGAAGCCGTGCGGGCGCTTAGCATGGCCGGCGTCACTGTGGGGGCGGTGGCTGCGGGTAACAATGGGGATTCCGGGGTATGGGATATTGTTCTTACAAGGAGTTGATTGTTAGGGCGTTGTCCTATTGCCGCGGGATTGGGGGTGTTGTGCTCATTCGGCGAGGGATCGGGAGGAAGGGAAGCGAGAAGAAGAGTAGGATTCTTTTTTTCCAGCTTTGCCAAGAGTTTTTTGCCGTCTGAGTGATAGGGGTTGTTGGGATGTTCGTTGATCAGGGTAAGTAACCATTCCTGAGACCATTCTTCGATACCCAGGTTTTGATAGGTTTTTGCCAGATGGAACATGGCATCCCCAGCAGTTTCTAATTCAGGAAATTCCTTGATGATCTTTTCGAATCGATGGGCAGCAGCGAGATAAGAACCACGTTTGAGGTAGAAATGCCCAACCATCAAGTGCCGTTGTGCTAATTGTTCTTTACAAATCAGAATGGTTTGCTTCGCTTCCGTTTCATAGCGGCTTGCCGGAAATTCTTGAAGAAGTTTCTCGAAGCTCTGAATTGATTGCTCTAAGGGCTCTGGGTCACGATCGACTGTCCGGTATTGTTTGAAATGGCTGACCCCGATTTTGTATTGGGCATAAGGGGCCAATATGTGATTTCGGTGAAGGTCAAGAAAATGTTTGTATTCCACGATGGATTCCGCATAGGATTCCTTGTCAAAAAAAGATTCGGCACGTTTCATGATTACGTTCGGATCGTAACTCATTTCTACCGAATCACCGACGAAGATTTGTTCGTCCGTTGAGGACAGTTGTGGTTTCGATGTGGTATCGGCGTGCTCCGTCGGTTTGGGTGTTGAGGAGCATCCGGCGATCATGATGAGAGCAGTGAGGAAGGGAAGCAAAAGGGATCGAAAATTGACCGGAAATTTCACAGGTAAGTCACTCCAGGCAGTGTTGTGATCATATATTGCGGTGAAAGTCGGTATAGAGGTATGAAACAGCCCATATCTATACAAGATTCGGACCAATGAAAGAAAGTCTTTAATGTTGCGACTGTGTTAATTTTTTCATTACAAATTGTCTCCCTTTTACCACAGTATTTGGTAGAGATGAAAAATTTACCACAGTCAATGGGTTGTCAATTCAGTCAATTCAACGGATAGGCTATGAGAATTATATGAATTCCAACCTTTCTCGAATCGTCGGAACCGGCTCTTTTCTTCCTGGTCGTCAGGTAGATAATCAGGAGGTGGCCGATCTTTTGGGAATTGAGCCGTCGTATATTTTTCGAGTTTCTGGGATCCGGTCCAGGTTTTGGGCGGATTCGCAGGAGGAATGTTCATTTTTGGGGGAACAGGCGACGCGAAGGGCATTGGATCAGGCTGGTTTGGTCCCGGAAGATCTTGACGCTATTCTGGTTTCTTCCACCTCTCCGGAGATGATCTTTCCCTCCACGGCCTGTTTGCTTCAAGCCCGGCTGGGCATCAGGGGCATCCCGGCATTTGATCTTTCAGCCTCTTGCTCAGGGTTTATTTATGGCCTTTCCATGGCGGATTGTTTCATTCGGGCCGGGCAGTTTCGAAGATGTCTCGTGGTGGCTTCGGAAATCAAATCTCGGTCCTTGGATGTCAAAGATCTGAGTACCACCATTTTATTTGGTGATGGGGCCGGTGCGGCTATTGTCGAGAGATCGTCAAATTCCGACATGGGCGTTGTCAGCATTCGACTTCACGCCGACGGGACGTATCATGATCTGGTCAAAATTGCCGGAGGTGGTTCCCGTCAGCCTTTGTCTCAAGATGTCCTTGATGCCAGTGCGCATACCTTGCGAATACGGGGTTCTCGGGTATTTCGCATCGCAATCAGGCGCTTAGGCCAGGCGGTCAGGGACCATTTGGCGCAGGAGAAATGGGATGTGTCGCAGCTCGACCAGGTCATTTTCCATCAAGCGAATGGACGTATGCTGACCCAGTTTTGTGAAAATATCGGAGTCCCTCCTGAGCGATGCCTCTCGATGATCGAGCAAGTCGGAAATACCTCTTCGGCTTCATTGCCGATGGCGTTAGATCATGCGAACCGAAATCAGAAACTGAAGACGGGCGATCGGGTCATGTTGGGAGCCTTTGGGGGCGGGCTTACCTGGGGCACGGCTTTGGTTCGGTGGGGATAACATCACCCTCTTCGCGTTGTCGCCGTGTTATCGGAGAAATCGGGTCGGGCATTGTGTTGACGATCTCTGGCAATTTAGCCTATCGTGCGCAAAAGACATGCGTGGAATAGATAATTAAGCTAGTTAAATATTTTGTAAGGAGGGTGCGTTGAAAATCTTCCTGGCCAATCCAAGAGGGTTCTGTGCGGGAGTGGATCGAGCGATTGAAATCGTCGATTTGTCCTTAAAGACTTACGGGGCACCAATTTATGTTCGGCATGAAATTGTCCATAGTCGTCATGTGGTCGAGTCCCTTCGTGGAAAAGGCGCTATTTTTGTTGAAGAATTGAATGAGGTTCCTGATGGCGCCATCGTTATTTTCAGTGCACATGGTGTGGCAAAAGAGGTGTGGGAAGAATCCAGACGACGAAATTTGAAAGTAATTGATGCCACATGTCCCCTGGTCATCAAGGTCCATAACGAAGTGAACAGGGATTATTCCAACGAATATGAGTTGATCTTGATTGGTCATGCGGGACACCCTGAGGTTGTCGGAACTCTCGGACAGGTGCCTGATAAATTCCATTTGGTTTCCTCTGTTGAGGACGTGGACTCGTTAGAAGTAGAAAATCCTCTTCACCTGTCGTATGTTACCCAAACCACGTTGAGCGTGGATGAATGTCGGGATATTGTTGCTGCCTTGCATAGTCGGTTCCCGGGTATTAAGGGGCCACATCAGGAAGATATTTGTTATGCCACACAAAATCGGCAAAATGCGGTCAAAGAGCTGTCCCGTTTTGTCGATGTCATTCTGGTAATCGGGTCTCCCAATAGCTCCAATTCCAACCGATTGAGAGAATTGGGCGAACGTTGTGGAATCCCTTCATACCTCATTGATTCTTATCAGGATATTCAGACTCAATGGCTGGAAGGTGTGAACGCAATCGGCATTGCGGCAGGGGCCTCGGCTCCAGAAGTGTTGGTGGCTCAGGTCATTAAGTTTTTGAAAGAACATGGAGCGACATCAGTAGAGGAGTTGACGGTGGTGGAAGAGAATGTTGAATTTCTTCTTCCAAAAGAATTACTGATGGCCAAAGTTCCGCGATAAGTTTCCAAGGATTTCCGCTTTCCTGGAGGAGCGCGAGCGTATCTTTTCCGAATTTACCCTTCCTCATTTTCTTTCCCAATATATTGAAGCAGTCAGACCTGTTTGCTTGGCGAATTCTCCTGGATGGAGAATGTCCCATGAGAGGCTCCTTGGTTTTGTCCGGTTGACAGGAGCCGTAGTTTTGGCAATATGTCAAGATATTGAATAGGCCGATAGTCAGACCCACAGTATTTTGTGGAAAGCTTTGATTTTTCTTTCTTCTTATGGTACTGATTTGAGCCAAATTACTACCCTGTCATCCACTCCATTCTGAGAGGGAATATGTATCTTCGTACTCTAGTCGTCAGTGGGTTTAAATCCTTTGCTGAGGCAAAAATAGATTTCCCGAACGGGATAACGGCTGTTGTCGGTCCCAACGGGACAGGGAAAAGTAATATCGTGGATGCCATCTTGTGGGCAATGGGTGAGCAAAGCGTGAAGAGTTTGCGAAGCGAGCGCATGGAAGACGTAATTTTTAATGGGACCGAGCAACGCAAACCCATGGGAATGGTCGAGGCTTCGCTCATTTTTTCCGAGGTGACGCCACGGGAGTTGGAGCCTGTCTCTGCCATCCTGGAAGGGCTTGATCAGCCAACGGATGTGATGATCACCCGTCGGCTCTACCGCGAGGGAGACAGTGAATATTATTTCAATAAGATTCCCTGCCGCCTCAAGGATATTCGAGGATTTCTCTGGAATGCCCGAGCGGGAGCCAGAGGACAGTCCGTTATTGAACAGGGCAATATTGAACAGTTACTTAGTGCCTCCCCACAGGAACGACGTGAATTTATTGAGGGCACGGCAGGTATTATTCGATATAAAAAGCAAAAGGCGGAAGCGTTACGAAAATTACAAAGTACGGAAAATAATCTTTTGCGGGTTCGGGATATTCTTGGAGAAGTCCGGGGCCAGCTTCGGACGCTCAATCGTCAGGCGAAGCAAGCAGAGGAGTATCAGGCCTTTCTCCGTGAAGCTCGAGAGCTTGAGGTGCAGTTATTGACGCATGACTTTCGCCGGTTTTTTCAGGACCAGTGTCAGTTTGAAAATGAGTTACACGAATCTGAAAGCCAAGAACTCTCCTGTCTGGCTGAAGAGGCTCGACTTGTGGCCGAACACCAAACCGTGCAGTTAGAGCTGACGTCTGCTAGCGAAAATCTCAAGGAAGCGCAGGACCGCTTTCGAGAGATTGAGCAACAACTGTCCCATGCGTTTACGGCGATTCAGATTGAACGCAACCGGCTTGAGCAATATGAGCAGCAACATGCACAGGTCATGGAGGAGCGAGCACGGTTGAATGGGGAGGGCCAGGAGGCCACGGGTTCGTTGGAAGCCTTAAGAGAGCGGCTGGCCCAAATTCGCTGCGAGATGGAGATTCTTTCTGTCACTTTAGAAGAAGGAGAGGGGGGCATAGCCGATCTGGCCGTTCGCCGTCGAGAAACTGCGGAGAAGGTCGACAAGGGCCGGGAAACCATTCTGGCCTTAGCTGTTGAAAAAACGAATCAGGAAAACCGCTTGCGAAGTATTGCTGAAGGACAGAGTTCGATGGCCAGACGGATCGAACGTCTGACCGTGGAATATTCTCAATCGCAGAACGATCAAACCACCCTTCAAGCTGAAAGCGAAGCCCTTCGCCAGGAATGCTCATCGCTCGAAAGTCAGCTTGACGCGCTCCGGAACAATCAGGACCGCTTAGAGGTTAACCTGCAAAGTCAGCGAGAAACCAGGGAAGAGCTTGATGAAAAAATTCTCGACCTCCAAACCCAAGTCGCTGGCACTGAATCTGAATTACGTGCCATTCAAAGTGTTTTTCGTGAAGAAATAGGGTATGGCCACCATGGTGAGGGTGATGAAGCCTCCATTCGCGTTGCCTGTTCGTCCATTCAAGAGGCGTTGGCCGAACGGATGGAAGTGCCTGAGGATGTTGAGAAAGCCATAGAAGCCGTTCTCGGTGAGCGGTTGCAGGCGTGGATTGTCCAATCGTCCCAAGAGGCAGAAATGTCCATTGCGCAATTCAAACAACATGAATGGGGAAAAGGCAGCTTTATTCCCTTGAATATTCCGCGACAGGGTCCAAAGGGTCCAGCCGATTGGTGGAATGTCATTCAGCACGACCCGGAAGTGCGGGGCTTGGCTGTGGATTTTGTTCAGATTCCAGAAGAGTTGAAGCCTGTGATCGAGGCTTTGCTGGGGAATACGGTCATTGTCAAGTCATTATCTGGAGCGTTAAATCTCATGACCGAACATTCCTGGTTCCAGGGGAACGGTCCGCTTTTAGTGGCTTTGGGCGGAGAACTTGTGTCTCCCGCTGGGATCATCAGTGGCGGGTCCGGTGGAGAAGCTGGTGGATTATTACGTCGTCGGCGAGAAATTCTCACATTGGAAGAAAAGTTGAACACGCTTGCCGTGGGGTTGGAGGAAGCCAAAGCGAACCGGAAGTTGCTTCTACAGGAAATTGAGGACGTGTCGCGACAACTTGAAGAAGCCACGTTGTCCATTCGTGAGATGGAATTTCACATGTTGACCATTCAAAAAGAGGCTTCTTCCAAAGAGAAGGCTCTTCCCGATCTCCTACGTCGGTTAGATGCCCTTCAGCAGGATCGATTAGCGGAAGAGGAGGAATGGGGACAGTTGCAAGTTGAAGAAGTAGAGGTTCAGACCCGGCTTGAGCATCTCAATCAGACACGAGCCCATGAGGATGAGGCGCTTCGTCAGTTGTTGGATGCTCTTAATACAATAGACCAAGAGCGACAGGATATGTTGCAAAGCCTCAATGACACACGAATGAATTTTCAGGCTTTGAAGTCCCAATGGGATTATGAGCAGGCTAATGTTGAACGAATTGAACGGGAAGAAGAGCATCGGAAAACCCGAATTCGACAAATTGATGGACAATTGGAGCACCTCTTTCTGCAAAGTCGAAAGAGTCAGGAAGAACGCCTTACGAATGAGAGTTTGGTGGAAGAATTAGACATTCAGAAAGAGGCCATTGCCGGAACATTATTGGAGCTTCAGAACCGTCATGCAGGATGTCTGGAGGAAGTTAAACGGTTGGATGGTCTGATTGGGAAGGCTCGTGAAAGATTGAGCCACATCTTTAAGTCCCGTGTGCCGATCGAGGGGCGTTTAGCGGAAGTTCGGGCGAAATTTCATGCTGTGGAAGAAACGCTGACCATGACATACGAAATTTCAACGGATGACCTCAAAAATCATCCGGATGCCGGACAGATCGCGGAAGGTCTGGGAGGAAGTGAACAGGCTTCTGAGGAACAAACCGGCCAATGGAGAGAGCAATTACAGGGTATCAGGAAAAAATTAGAGCGTATCGGGCCAATTAATTTGGCTGCTATTGAGGAACATGCTCAATTAGAAGAACGCTATCAATTTTTATTAGCGCAAGAAGAAGATTTAGCCGGTTCAATCCATTCCCTTCAGGAAATTATCCAGCGTTTGAATCAAACTACCAATAAGCTGTTTGCGGAAACCTTTAAAGATCTTCAAGTGAAATTTAGCGAAGTCTTTTCAGCCTTGTTTGCTGGAGGACGCGCTGAATTGATTTTAGTCGAAGATACTCAGGAAGGACAGGAATCAGAAGGGCCCAATCTTGAGCCAGGTGTGGAAATTGTCGCCCAACCACCAGGGAAGCGCTTAAAAAATCTCAACATGCTTTCCGGAGGGGAAAAGACCATGACGGTCATGGCCCTTCTCTTTGCGAGTTTTCTCATTCGACCTTCTCCATTTTGTGTGTTGGATGAGGTGGATGCGCCATTAGATGAGACGAACGTGGTCAGGTTTGGTCAGTTTTTGCGCCAAATGGCGGACCGATCGCAATTTATTGTGATCACGCACAATAAACGCACCATGGAGACTGCCAACTCCCTTTTTGGTGTGACAATGGAGGATCCTGGCGTTTCGAAATTGATTGCTGTCCGGCTCCATGAATTAGAAGAGGTAAGCTGAGGATACCCAGTGGGGCTCCATCAATAGTTGGAGTCCAAAAGAAAAAGCCCCTTCCTTGGAAAGTCGGAAGGGGCTTTTTTACAGAGCCATGTTTTTGGGGTTGGTTAATTTCGAACGCCGGCCCAAACTTTCGCTGGATCGATTTCTTTGTCAGGATTCAGCTGTTTGGCCTTATCCAGTAGTGTGTCCGTTGTCTCAGGGATTTCTGGATCAGGTATGCAGCAATCATCGACAGGACAAACAGCCGCACATTGAGGCTCATCAAAATGCCCGACGCACTCTGTGCAGCGCTCATAGGTGATCACGTACACCGTGTCCCCTTCACCCTGACCTTCACCGACCTTATTGCCCTTTTCCTCCGCGGCACTGCGTGTCTCAAAAATTGCCTCGTTGGGACATTCCGGGAGACAGGCACCACAATTAATGCACTCTTCTGTGATTAGCAACGACATAATTCCTCCTTAGGGGACAGATAAACCGTCATGTCAATTGTAGGAAGCCAACGCCTACGATTCTTATTGAAAATGTTTTGGCATGAGGGCGGTACAGTATCAACTCTTTGGCGATTTTAACGGTGTAAATTTCTTTGCGTCAACCGGACAGAAGACCTATCAGATAAGCCATTCGGGCCCGCGATTAAATGAGGGATATTCAGAAGCTTTTCTAAGAAATTGCTGGAGCCCGTAATCATACCAATCAAGAGTACATTTATATATTTGCTGGAAGACTATAATTTGGTCTGATCTTGACGAACATATGGACGATTGTTATAGGCAGCGATGCCTTCTCAAAACTGATTGAGAGGACACGTCGCATTTGCAGGAGTCATCTTTGAGTAAGAATGTAGAGCGAAAGATTTTGTATGTGTGGATATACTCCTGGTAGGCTCATCCCAGAGTTCGTTCGAGATAGGGGTTGTCTTGCCTGATAGGGCGATTGGGGTTACAGCACCTTCCGTATTTTTCTCACTTGCCTCCCCATGAAAAACGTTAGCCCGGGATCCTCAGCGTTTTCCGCCTATGCTGCTCTTACGACTGCTGCGGTGGTCTGGGGAGGGTCGGTAGTTGCACAAAAAGTCGCTTTAGGTCCATTCTCGCCTGTAGAGACGTCTGTTTTTAGAGGATTAGGAGCCTTACTGATCCTTATTCCTCTATGGCTCTGTAAGGAAGGGGCGGTTTCTTTTTCACGGAGAGATTGGCGAAACTTTTTTTTCCTAGGAATCGGGGTCCTTGGCAATCACTTGTTCGTTCTCTTTGGCCTGCAATTTATTGGGGCAGGGGCAGCTGGCATCATTATAGGTTCAAGCCCGGCCATTACCGCATTCTTGTCCTCACTCATCCTTAAGGATATTCCCCTGCGTGTGATTTGGCTTGGTTGCCTTGTCTCGTTTTTAGGAGTATTGAGTATTTCCGGGCGCGGGGCGGTGGATGGATTGGGTTCCAATCCTTTACTCGGAGGGAGTCTGGTGGTCTGTGCGTTAGTCAGTTGGGCCTTATATACGATTGGCTGTCGAAAAACCATGGAACGGTTTTCTCCGCTGACTGTGACGTGGACGACTCTTCTACTCTCTTTGATCTTTGAAATCCCTTTGTTGATCCTAAATCACAAAGTCCTGGTTGCAGGGGTGGAGTCGGTTCCGGTATCCGGCTGGCTGGCACTTTTTTACGTGATGGTGTTTGCCACGGCATTGGGTCAACAGGCCTGGTTGCTTGGCGTCAAAGGAATCGGTCCCTCCAGAGCGGGCATTTTTGGGAATCTTATTCCGGTTTCTGCGTTGTGTTTTTCGGTGATGATTTTGGGTGAACCGGTTGGCATGAGAGAAATAAGTGGGATAGGATTGATTCTGATTGGGGTCTGGTTGGTTGATCGACAATCCTGTGCCGTGGTAGTGAAGGTCCCCTGATTAGGAAATGGGCGAAAATGAAGAAAGAGAGCGCACAATGCTGAAGGAACGGATTGAGGAAGTGACGCAGATGAATGAGTTGTTTTACCGTGGGTTTGAACAGCTGGATGTTGCGCTGATGGATTCTATTTGGGCTCATCAAGAGTATGTAACCTGCATTCATCCAGGGTGGAGTATCAGGGTCGGCTGGCCGGCGGTCAGGGATTCCTGGGTGGTCATTTTTAATAATACGTTTTCAATGAAATTTGAACTGACGGAAGTTCAGGTTCAAGTAGCCGCTGATGTTGCCTGGGTTATTTGTACGGAAAACATCACCAGTCGGGTGGGAGAGAACGAACAGAACAGCCAGGTGGTATCGACCAATTTATTCGAGCGGATCGGAGACGAGTGGAAGATCATCCATCACCACGGATCACCGCTCATGGAATAAGGTTTAATCGTCCATTGGGTACTTGGCGACGTGTGGGTATTTCTTCTGTTACTTAGACAGGAGGAGAGATCTCCTCACTTTTGGAATCGAAAAGGAGGCATGAGGTCCGGATCATGATTCTACGCGTGTGAAGGGCAAGAGAGGACTGATCAAGAGGCAGAGGTACTGAATGTCGTTTTAGCCCATTCTTCAACAATCGCGTCTCGTTCTTCCATGTTCAACGCGCAATATTTTTTAAACATACCCAGTCCGCCTTTTTTTCTGCGCCACGTGACGAATTGTAGAAAGTGTTCCTTGCATAAGGATTGGGTTCCGGCAGGGGCGTAGAGGGGTTCGGTGCATCCCCCAATTAGACATGTATCGGCATCCATAAGTTGGTTCTCCTTAAAGGTTCCTCCGGCAACATTTTTCATTCGAAGTATGCCCAACTGCGAGCTGAGAAGGCAATCAATTCACGTCATGATAAAAAATAATTATACGTGGAAGCCATTAATAGAGGGGTTTGGTTCCCTTGCTTTCTCTGTCAAATGGCGGGTATCGTAGGCACCCTGTTTAGACAAACCAATTCGACATAATTTAATAGTGTCGTGGAAGAAAGGAGCGTGTTCTGTGTTGACTGCTACAGATGTGTTTGAACAAACAAGAGAAATGGCTTTGCGCGCTACGAGCCAGGAAGAGCGGGCTCTTCAAATCGATTATCCGGCTCTGAGCACGAAGATTGAACAGGCATTGACAGGTCGGAAGGTTAACCTTCTGTATGTCAATGAATTTTTGCCGGAAGGCTATGAAGATCAAGGGCGTTTTAACGTCATGGTTATGACGTCTGGTCAGGTTCTTTTCGATATGGTTATCGGGGATTCGTACTTTCGGTATGACGTGTTTTCTTGTTGTGATTTGGATAAAATTCAATTGATTGATGGGACTTGGGATAATAAGGAAAAACGCACGGAAGAATCATTTCTTAGTCTACGATTGATGCATGGCGATGAGGCGCATATTCTTCTTGCGCTTAACGACGCACAACGTCCAGCGGTATTGTCTTTTGCGGAAAAAATCTCTCATGGCCGCCACCCGGAAAAAGCCTGATTCCTTTCAGAGTGCGGAAGAATTCTTTTGGAATCTCGAAGCTGATTAAGAGGCCGTAAACGGTAAGGCGCAGACAGAGGCTGGGAAGCGCTGGTCTCTGATCTCGATTTCCAGTTTTGTCCGGGGTTGGGTGAAATCTCGTAATGGAAATCCAAGGGCAATCGGTTTTTTGACAAGCGGGGAGTGGGTGGAGCTGGACACCCACCCCACTTCCCGAGTTCCACTAAAAATTTTTGCGCCAGGTTCCGGAAGTTGTGGGATTTCCGCTTCCAGAACTAAGCCGACAATTCGCCGTTTCACCGATCCGTACGTATCCATTCTGGCGACGACTTCCTGCCCCGGATAACATCCCTTCGATAAACTAAAGGCAATTCCCTCAAGGTTGGCTTCTGGCGGAACGATTTTTTCATTTAGGTCTGGCCCAAGGCGAGCCAATCCACCTTCAATTCTGGATGTCTCAAGGGCCTCCCTTCCGACCGGGAGCAGGCCTAGCTCTTTTCCCGTATTCAAGAGATGAGACCAGAGCGAAGGAAGGGCTTCGACCGGTATAAACAATTCGTAGTCTTGTCCCCCCGTTTCTTCCGTGCGAGCAAGAAATCCTTGTGTATCACCTAATGCGAAGGTGATGGTGTCTAAGACCTGGAGCGATCCTACTTCCACATTCAAGGCATCCTTAAGCACCTCCGGACTCTTCGGCCCGGTAACCAGGAGCAGTCCCCAACTCTCCAAGCCATTGTGAAGTTTGGCTTTTGTCCCATAGAGCAGAAATTTTCGAAGGGCTTGATAGGTGAGATCCCCTACCTCCCCAACATCCTCAATGATCAGGGTTTCGGATTGCCGAAACACCCGAAAATAGGAGAGCATTTTCCCCTTATGGTTCATAAAGGCAGAGTACCGGCCCTGCCCGGTTTTGAGAGGAAGGATATCATTGCTGATGAGGCTTTGGAGCCAGGTGACCCGGTCTTCTCCCGTGACCATGATTTTTCCGCGTAAGGAGAGGTCGGCGAGGCCGGCTCGCCGATGAATGGACTCATACTCTGAGGCAGCATTACCGTAATGCAATGGGACTTCCCACTCGCCACAAGGTTGAAACGTGGCTCCTAGGGCTTCATGCTGCTTATGAAGAGGTAGTGTTTTCATGATGTAGTGGCCGCCGTGATTTCCTCAAACAGCGCGAGTGTCCGCGCTGAAAACTCATTGCGCGAGACAATTTTTTGAATTCCAAGGTCTTTGGCCAGTTTCCAGGTTTGAACCTCTTCATGATTGGCAAAGGCCAGAATGGGCAATGAGTGTGTTTGAGGAAGGGTTCGTAGAGATTTCACAATTTCGGAGGCATTAAGACGGTCATCGTTCATGTTAATAATGATGCCCATGGGTTGGCTGGCAAGAGCTTTTGTTTGCCAGTCATCTCCGGTGCGGAGGCGTTCCAGTTTGTAGCCTTGTGGTAAAAAGGCATCGCGTATTTTGGTGTAAAAGAAGATATCACTCACGGCCACAAGAATTGTTTTGGTGTCTGGCATTTGGTAAGGCCTTTACATTGTGTTAGTTCATGAGAGTCAGAATGCGCATGAGGGCTTGTTTAGCTGTCTTGTATTCGGGGTTAAGAGCCAGAGACTTTTTGTAGGAATCGACGGCTTGGTCCCATGCCCCTTGTCGTTCGTACACCCGTCCGAGATTCATATGAGGAAAGGAGGGGTTTTCATATCGTTTGGCTTTCATCGCTTTTTCAAGCCAGGGAATGGCCTCTTCCAGCTGGTTGAGCTCAATAAGGTAGGCCCCGATATCGTTATAGGGATTTCCGAATTCAGGGTCCTGCCGAATAGCCTGATGGCATTCCTCAATGGCTTCCTGCAATTGTCCCATGAAACTATAGGCCCATCCTAGAAATGTGTGTGCTTCGGCGGTCGGAAAGAGGTCGATGGATTGTTTGTAGAGATCCACCGCTTCTTCCAGCTGTCCCTTCATTTGGAGCTCATAGGCCTGCTGGAAAAGGTTCCAGGCTGCCACCTTATCCTCTTCGTTGCCCTCACCCTGGTCGAGAAAATCTTGAATATCCATAGGAAATTGTATTGCGCACAGTCCTTTTTGTGTTTATCAGGAATAGAGGCGGTTACTCGCCTTTGAGCTTGTGTTGAACTAATTCAGCTGCACGCCGGCCGGAAAGCAACATCGACCCAAACGCCGGTCCCATGCGTGGACTGCCATCAACTGCAGCAACGGCCAAGCCGGTCACAAAGCAATTTGGATAGATTTCACGGGTATTTTCTACCACCAATGCTTCAGAACGCGCTACCCACATGGCTCCGTTTCCAGGAACCTTCTGATATAAATTACGTTGGTGGAGGAGATTAACCACGACGGCATCATGACCGGTAGCATCAACCACAATTTGACTTTCAAGGGCAATGGGATCTACGTGAATAGTATCATGTCCGGCCATTTCCACAGTGGAATTATTGACAACGACGCCCTCGATTCGTTGATCTTGCCGAAGAATGAGATCGACGACTTTGGTGAGATTCATAATCTTCACGCCGGCTTCGTAAGCGGCGGAAATGAGCCTGCTTGTCACATGAGGAGGATCAACCATGGTCATGCCAGGGCAGTCTTTAATCGGTTTAAAGGGTATGCCCAATTCCTCAAGAATCCGATCCGCCGGTTCGCAAATCGTGGCCTTATTCATGAGAAATCCCCCAGACCAAAAGCCGCCACCAAGAGCCAGTGATTGTTCGATGAGCAGAGTCCGGAAGCCGATCGCGGCGAGATCGCGGGCACAAAGGAGTCCGGATGGACCTCCTCCGACAATAATGATATCGCTTTCAATCAGTGAATCGAATTCTTTGTAATACTCCCGGGCAATGTGACGGGTGATGTCCCGTTCTCGTAACGGAGCGATGTTAATAGGATTCATAGGGGAGCTCCAGGTAATATTTCGTTTTTATTCAACATAAAGGCCAATCACGTTTTGGTCTTTGTCTCTGTACAAATTCCTGCCGGTTTTCTGCAGGTTCTGTCATTGACCCTTCCCGCTTTATCGATATAAGTCTCCACCGGTTTTTCGGAACTCTTCTGATTTTTCCTGCATGCCTTGTTTCAGGGCGGCATCATCTGCCAATTGTTTTTCCGCAGCATACTCTCGCACGTCCTGGGTGATTTTCATAGAACAAAAATGCGGACCACACATGGAGCAAAAATGGGCCAGTTTAGCCCCCTGAGCGGGGAGTGTGGCATCATGGAAATCCTTCGCCGTTTCCGGATCAAGCGATAAATTGAATTGATCCTGCCATCGAAATTCAAACCGTGCCTGGGAGAGGGCATTGTCACGATGTTGAGCCCCCGGGTGGCCTTTAGCCAAATCTGCCGCATGTGCCGCAATTTTGTACGCCATCACTCCGGCTTTAACATCTTCTTTGTCAGGAAGCCCTAAATGTTCTTTGGGGGTGACGTAACACAGCATCGCGCACCCGTACCAGCCGATCATGGCTGCGCCGATCGCGGATGTGATGTGGTCGTAGCCTGGCGCAATATCAGTGGTAAGCGGGCCCAGAGTGTAGAATGGGGCTTCGTCACAGGCAGCCAATTGTTTGTCCATGTTTTCTTTGATGAGTTGCATGGGGACGTGTCCCGGGCCCTCAATCATGACTTGGACGTCATGCTTCCAGGCGATTTTCGTGAGTTCTCCCAGCGTTTCCAGTTCGGCAAATTGAGCCGCATCGTTGGCGTCCGCCAGTGAACCCGGTCGCAATCCGTCTCCCAAGCTAAATGACACATCATAACTTTTCATGATCTCGCAAATTTCTTCAAAATGCGTATAGGTAAAGTTTTCCTGATGGTGAGCCAGGCACCATTTGGCATGGATGGATCCGCCGCGTGAGACGATTCCGGTCATCCGAGAGGCCGTCAGTGGGACATAGGCCAGGCGAACACCGGCATGAATGGTGAAATAATCCACGCCTTGCTCGGCCTGTTCCACGAGTGTATCTCGAAAGATTTCCCAGGTCAGTTCCTCTGGTTTCCCACCCACTTTTTCTAAGGCCTGGTAGATGGGTACGGTCCCTATGGGCACGGGAGAATTTCGTATGATCCATTCACGGGTCTCGTGGATGTTTTTACCTGTGGAGAGGTCCATGACGGTGTCTCCTCCCCATCGGATGGACCAGATTAATTTTTCAACCTCTTCTTCAATAGAGGACGTAACGGCAGAATTTCCAATGTTGGCGTTGATTTTTACCAAAAAATTGCGCCCGATAATCATAGGCTCAATTTCTGGATGATTGATATTGGCAGGAATAATGGCCCGTCCTCGAGCCACTTCATCACGGACAAACTCCGGTGTGATGTAGGAGGGAGTGGACGCGCCCCAATTTTGTCCAGGATGTTGAACTACCCCGAAGGCGTGCCCTGTCCCGTGTTGGGCGGATAGGCGCTCTTCACGTGCTTGGTTCTCCCGGATAGCAATAAATTCCATTTCCGGCGTGACGATTCCCTTCCGGGCATAATGCAATTGCGTGACGTTCCGGCCTGATTTCGCCCGAAGGGGCGGGCGTTGCAAATGGAACCGGATGGCCTGTAAAGCGGGATCGTTTGCACGAATTCGTCCATATCGTGAGCTGACCTCTTTCAAGGGTTCGACGTCCTGACGTTCGGCGATCCAATCCTTTCTAATGGGATGAAGGCCCTTGCGCACATCAATCTGAATCCCGGGATCCGTGTAGGGTCCTGAGGTATCATAGACAATGACAGGGGGGTTCTGAACTTCGGTGTCATCGTGCACGCTCCGACTGCTTGTTTGATGAATTTCTCGCATAGGGACCCGTACATCCGGTCTCGAGCCGGTTCGATATATTTTTTGTGAGCCGGGAAACGGTTGAATCGATAAGGAAGAAAGAGGAATGCGGGGCTCCTCCGAAATGACGTGTAATGATGGTGTGGAAGGACTGGTGGTTTGGGCTGGTGTCATGCAAACCCTCTCTTTCTGGGGTTAGGGAATTGGTGCAGGGAGCTTATTCCAAAAAACAAAAAGCCGCCCCTTTTCAGCTAAAGAGTGCGGCTGCTTGTGCGGGCTTTCGTGGCTCCTGCTTCCCTACGCTGGTATTATCCAGGTCAGGTCGTGAGGGTCGTCCCCCTTATTGGGACTCTCAGCGTGTCGCACCCCTAGCGAAAATCATCGTAACGCTGGGTCTTTTCCCTTGTCAAACCCTCACGCCATGCGAGATGGTGGATCAACCGCTGAAAATGTTCATGTAAAGAAAGCGCTATCACTTTGATTTCAAAGTGTGTCACCGAAAGGTTTGACGGTAACGTTGTTGTGTGCAGAAATTGAATCGATCATCTTATACGTAGGCCAAGGGGATTTCGCTCTCAGGCATTCAGGCTTTTTCATGAGGGAATGATTTGCTACAATGAAAGACTGGTTTCCCATGCAATTGAGACATGATCAAGATGATCAATGTGAAGCTGAGGACTGATCTGAAAGAATTTACTCATTAACTTAAGGAATTTGGCGTGACCTTATCGACCATCATAGAGCGGCCCATTGCGGACTATCAATCTCTCCCAGAGACGGAATTGTTCGAACGAATTGTGGAGGCTAAGCGGAGACTTGGCACGGACGTGCTCCTGCTCGGGCACAATTATCAGCGGGACGACGTGATTGTGCATGCCGATTTCCGAGGCGATTCTCTTCTTCTTGCCAAGTATGCGGCTGAGCACCCTGAGCATCCTTATGTGGTGTTTTGTGGGGTGCATTTTATGGCTGAAACAGCCGACATATTGAGTCGGTCCAATCAAACCGTCATTCTGCCTGACATGGCTGCAGGCTGTTCTATGGCGGATATGGCATCCATGGAACAGGTGGATGATTGCTGGGATCGGCTCGGACGGTTTTTGCCGGTAGAAGACACTGTAACCCCAATCGTGTATGTGAATTCGGCTGCTGCGCTCAAAGCCTTTTGCGGGGAACATGGCGGTGTGACGTGTACCTCCTCCAATGCCAAAGCGATTATGAATTGGGCCTGGAAACGGAGAGAAAAAATTCTCTTTTTCCCCGATGAGCATTTAGGGCGGAACACCGCGAATGCCATGGGGTTTCCCCGCGAAGAGATGATTGTGTGGGATCCCTTCCAACCCAACGGCGGACATACCCGGGAAACAGTACAGAAGGCTCGTCTGATTCTCTGGAAGGGACACTGTAGTGTGCACCAGATGTTCCAGCCGGCACACGTGGCCTATTTCCGGAAGCAGTATCCTGCCGTTCAGGTTATTGTGCACCCTGAATGTCATGAAGATGTGGTCAATCAGGCGGACCTGGTGGGATCGACGGAATTTATTATTCGGACGGTGACCCAGGCCGATCCGGGAACAATTTGGGCAGTGGGAACCGAGCTGAATTTGGTGAATCGGTTGAAACATGATCAAACCGATAAGCAAATCTATTTCCTTTCCCCAATGGTATGTCGGTGTTCGACCATGTACAGAATTGATGGACCGCATTTATGTTGGGCCATGGAAAATCTCGTGCAGGGCCATGTGGTTAATCACATACAAGTTCCCGACGAGGAGAAAGTGTTTGCCAAGCTGGCTTTGGACCGCATGATGGATCTGAGCTGATTGCCTTCCTTTTGTGGTTTCTTCTTCCCTTAATTTGTGGCGCTTTCATATCAAGATTGGGGTTCTCTCCCTTTGATGTGTTGTGGCGATGTGACTGAAGGGCGTTGTTTGACGGGTTTGAGGGGCATGGCTAGAATGGCCTTGAGTTTATCCCAATATTCTTGAGAATTTCCCCATGGACTACAAAGCGACATTGAACCTTCCCCGGACTGAGTTTCCGATGAAGGCCAACCTGCCCCAAAAAGAACCGGAGCGATTAGCCTGGTGGGAGCAGGAGCGGGTGTACGACCGTATTCAGGAGGCCAGAAATGGCAGCCCACGTTATATCCTTCATGATGGCCCTCCCTATGCCAATGGGCATATTCATATCGGGCATGGCCTGAATAAAATCCTCAAAGACATCATTGTTAAATCGAAAACCATGGCGGGTTTTCAGGCTCCCTATATTCCCGGGTGGGATTGTCACGGGTTGCCGATTGAGCATCAGGTGACCAAGCAACTTGGACCCAAGAAAAAAGATCTGAGTGCCGTGGAACTCCGGAAACTCTGCCGAGAATATGCGGAAAAATTTGTTGAGATCCAACGAGACGAATTTCGCCGGTTAGGAGTGTTCGGGGATTGGGAGCATCCGTATCTGACCATGGATCATGCCTATGAGGCAGCGATTGTCCGGGAGTTCGGGAAGTTTGTTGAAAAGGGGCGGGTCTATAAGGGGTTGAAGCCGGTCTTGTGGTGTCCCGTGGATCAAACCGCGCTGGCTGAAGCCGAAGTGGAATATGAGGATCATCTCTCACCGTCGGTGTATGTGAAATTTCCCTTTACCGTCTCGCCAACTGAAATGGGTTCCGACCAACGATTGGATCTGCCAACAGTCAAAACGTTGAAAGCCGTTTCGGCTGTTATCTGGACGACGACCCCTTGGACCCTTCCCGCGAATCAAGCCATTTGCCTGCATCCCGATTTTGACTATGCCGTTCTTCAAGCCGGTGAAGAGGCATTCATCGTGGCTCTTGGATTGGAAGACGCATTTGCCAAGGCCTGTAACATTGAGAAATTTGAGGTATTGGGCAAAAAGAAAGGAAAAGATTTTGAGGGGTGGACGTGTCATCCGCCATTTGCCAAGAAAGAGGTCCCCATCCTCAATGGAAATTTTGTCACATTGGAGCAAGGGACGGGGTGTGTCCACATTGCTCCCGGACATGGGATGGATGATTATCTTTTAGTTTTGAAATATAACAAATCCCCGTATGTCGAAATACTTCCAGATCAGAAGCCCTTAGAAATCTTGGTGCCGGTCAATGATGCTGGACGGTTTACGGATGAATTCCCTGAGTTTGCCGGTCAACCCGTTTTGGAAGCGAATCCCGGGATTGTCGAAGTCTTAAAGACCAAAGGATTGTTGGTTGGCGAAAAAAAGCTCGAGCATTCTTATCCACATTGTTGGCGCTGTAAGCAACCGGTCATCTTTCGGGCTACCCACCAATGGTTTGTGTCCATGGAGGTAGCCGATCTTCGTCGGAAAGCCCTGAACGAAATTGATAAAGTTCAATGGATTCCTGAGCGGGGGCGAGATCGTATTTATGGCATGATTGTGAACCGTCCGGATTGGTGCTTATCCCGGCAACGCATGTGGGGGACCCCCATTCCCGCGTTTTCGTGCGAAAGTTGTTCGACTCCGCTTGCTGATCATAATGTGATTGAGCATATCAGTGTTCAAATGCAGGAGAGTGGAGCCGACATTTGGTTTAGTCGATCCGCCGAGGAATTACTTCCGCATGGAATCACATGCGTGCAATGCGGCCATGGGTCGTTTAAAAAAGAACATGATATTTTAGATGTCTGGTTTGAATCGGGCGTGAGTCATGCGGCCGTGTTGAGGCCTCGGGGCGAAGGCTGGTATCCGGCGGACCTCTATCTTGAAGGGTCCGATCAACATCGGGGGTGGTTCCACAGTTCCCTTTTGACGTCCGTGACGACGGATGAACAAGCGCCCTATCGGGCCGTGCTCACGCATGGGTTTGTTTTGGATGGGGAAGGCAAGAAAATGTCGAAATCGGCAGGCAATGTCGTGACCCCACAAGAAATCATCAAAGAGTCTGGTGCGGAAATTCTGCGACTATGGGTGGCCTCGCAGGATTATCAGGAAGATCTGCGTATCTCCAAAGAGATTTTAAAACAATTGACGGATGCGTATCGTAAGGTGCGTAATACCTGCCGGTTCCTTCTGAGTAACCTGTATGATTTTGAGCCAGGCGTTCATTCCGTGCCCCATGGCGATTTGCCGGAACTGGATCAATGGGCACTCTGGCGGCTCGGGCAACTGATCGACAATGTGAAAAAGGGATATGCCCAATTTCAATTTCGACAGGTTGTGCATGAGTGGGATTATTTTTGTTCCACGGATATGAGTGCGACCTACCTGGATATCTTGAAGGACCGGTTGTATACCTTTCCGGCGAACTCGCCGCTCCGGCGTGGGTCTCAAACGGTCTTGTATGAAATTGTGTCAGCCTTAGCCAGGCTCATGGCGCCTATCCTGAGCTTTACGGCTGAAGAAATCTGGCAGGTTCTTCCGGAATCCACGAAAGAAGGATCTAAACGGGTTAGTGTGCATTTGGCCGATTTTCCGGAATCCCCCACCGTCTTTCAAGACCCCCAGTTCCACACGACGTGGACCTACTTGTTCCAAGTTCGGGGTAAGGTGCAATTCGCCTTAGAGAAGTCGAGACGGGACAAGGTGATTGGTTCTTCCCTGGATGCCACCGTGATCTTGCATGCGACTGAACCCAACTCTTCGTTGCTCAATCGCTACCTCATCGATTTGCCTGCACTGTTTATTGTCTCGTGCGTGAAGGTGGAAAAGGTTGTGACCCTGCCTGGAGCCGACTTGGTAGAGGCGAGTCTCGGTTTGGCGATTGAGGTCGTCAAAGCCGAAGGCACCAAATGTGATCGATGTTGGAATATCCGCCAGGATGTGGGCTCACAGGCTCAACATCCAACCCTCTGCGGGCGATGCGTGGAGGCGTTGGGATGAGCGGGGGCATTCATCGGTTTGTGTTGTTAGGCCTCGTCGTCGCGTCCATC
This sequence comes from Nitrospira sp., assembly GCA_024760505.1. Lineage (GTDB taxonomy): Bacteria > Nitrospirota > Nitrospiria > Nitrospirales > UBA8639 > Nitrospira_E. The sequence continues at coordinate 125,401 of CP058931.1, read as the reverse complement.
ATAAGCCTTGACCAGGTTACCAAGTATTATATTGCCAGTTCGATGTATCTTCATGAATCCATCCCCATTATTCCGGGATATTTTTCTTTGACCTACATCAGGAATCCTGGCGCCGCATTTGGGATCATGGGCACAACCAGCAGCGGGTTTAGGCTCATTTTCTTTTTCCTGACTTCCCTCTTTGCCATGGGATTATTAATCACCATCTTCTTACGGCTGGAACCTCACGATTGGTGGGGGCAAATGACCATCGCGTCTATTTTTGGGGGTGCGATTGGAAATTTTATCGATCGCCTGCAATATGGAGAGGTCATCGATTTTTTAGATTTCTATATCAATGGCTACCATTGGCCCGCTTTCAATGTGGCCGATTCGGCGATTAGCGTGGGGGTGTGCTCTCTTCTCCTGCTGTTTGCCTTTGAAAAACGGAAACCCAACTTGACCCCTCAAGAAAATCCTCCTCTTTAATCTTCCGGATTATCTGCAGTTGCGAGTCACGTGTGTACCCGCTTATTTTGCTCTCATCATATGATGTTCATGTGTAAGTATGGAGGGTGAAGATGTTTCCGAGCACTGCCTGTTCGCGACCAAATGGGGTTGGCCTGTCTATTTTTTGGATAGTGTTGTTGCTCAGTGGTTCGGCAAGTTTCGGTGAAGGGTTGCAGCTACCGGTTAATACCTGCCCCTCTGAAGGGAAGCCCATTCACATTCATGTGCATGGAATCAAAAGCGCTGCAGGATCTCTTAAGGCGGTCCTGTATGGACCTGATCCGGAGAGTTTTTTAGTCAAGGGAGCCAGGGCTGATAAAGAACGGGAACCTGCCCAACAAGGTTCTATGACCATGTGTTTGGCTGCACCGATGGATGGAAAATATGCCGTGGTTGTCTATCATGATGAAAACGACAATCATAAATTTGACCGTAATCTGATTGGCTTGCCTACCGAAGGGTTTGGTGTGTCGAAAAATCCCTCGTTATTTTTAGCTGCTCCGAATTTTGAAGAATCCTCTTTCGAGGTGAATGGGGAAGTGACCCATGTGGATGTGGACATGAAATATTAGTGAAATGCCAAAGTTTTGAATGGGAGTGTGCTGCGACTTCGAGGTCGGCATTTCGCGAACCACTTTCTCTATACTTGGTGAGGCACATGGAAGGTATTGAAGGTAGGAGAGCCGGGAAAAAAGAGCTTACTTTATCTTTATGGCAATGAATTAAGAAAACGCGAAGGCGTTCTTTAAGTTATAGGGTGAGATGGTTGTTAAATGGATTAAGGAGATGAAGGGAGAAAAGTACTGAAAAGACCGGTGGGGTTTGCCAGACTAGGGTTGATTAATGTCTTGGTCTTTTTGGTTGTCGTCCTCTCCGTCAACCTCCTTGCCTCTCTCTATTGGGATGGGCGGTATCTATGGAAAAAAATCTTTGTCCCCATAGATGAAAAGGCCTACACCGAAAGTCTTCCTGACCAAGATTATACGTATCTTATTTATCGTGAGAAAAAGCAATTAGAAACCCGATATATCCCCTACATCGCCTGGGCCCGGAAACCGTTTTCAGGGAAAACGACGACCGTCAATATCGAAGGGGACCGGGTCCATCCTTCTACCACCAATCGTCCAATCAAACATGTACGATTTTTTGGTGGGTCCACGATGTGGGGAACGGGTGTCGACGATCACAATACCATCCCCGCACATTATAACGCTCTTCATCAGGATTACCGTGCCTACAATCATGGGGAGTCGGGTTTTGTGAGCCGTCAGGGGTTGGATCGTTTGATCAATCTTGTCAATCAAAATGCTCCAATGGATGTGGTGATCTTTTACGATGGGTGCAATGATTGCCTATCCCTTTGTCGTGTAGATGTTTCAATCAATGGGCATCGTGAGGAGGCCGAGATGGCACAGAAGTTGGAGCATCGTTGGCAAGCCATCGATGCTCTTTTTGGATCCATCAATATGGTTATTCATAAAGTCGTTAAAAAGGGGAAACGACCACCTTCCCGATGTCTGGACAATCCAGCTTACGCAAAAAAGGTGGCATTTACTTTAGTGAATAATTGGAAAATTGCCAAATCGGTGGCTGCGCTGGGGGGGGCAGAATTTCATGCCATTCTCCAACCTGTGGCTCCGCTAGGCCATCCCAATATCAAATATTTAACAGGAATAGGGGACGAAACGGATTGGCGCATGGTGTATCCCTTTGTTCGTGAAATTCAAGAGAGAGAAAATCTTGGTTGGATTCATGATTTTACGGATGCGTTTGATGTGGATGAGTATATTTATATTGATGGTTGTCATGTGAATGGACGAGGAAATCAAATCATTGCAACAAGATTGAGTGGGATGTTGAATGACCAACATGGGCAATCTGGTGGCTAGAGGTTATCCCCCTTGCCATACCGAAGTGGCAGATTGTTCACGGAAGGTTTTCTTTTTCAGCCGGATTATGTGGTTATCTATAATGCGTGGAATGATATTAAATACCTCAGTTCCCCTAAGACGGTCCTCCGTACCCTTCAGCCATCCCTTCAAGAGTTTGATCCCCGTGTTCAATATAGGAGTACTCTGGACAGGTGGTTATGTGAGGTGTCCCGCCTGTATACGGTTCTACGAAGAATCTACTATAAAACAAAATTAAACATTAACCTTGAAGGTCTTGGGCAAGATAGGGACACCAGTTGGGGGGGGTCTGAAATTAACCCGACCGGGTTTCATCAATACCGTCTTGCGATGGAGATGTTATTGGATCTGGCTTTCAGTATTGGAGCGAAGCCAATTCTTGTGACGCAGGCTCGCCTGGCCCACGATTCAAATACACCTGCCCAGAAAGATCGCCTGGACTACCATCATGTTCGTCTAACCCATGAGGCCCTGTTAAAGATATCCGAACAGTTTGATGCGATCGTTCGGGATGTCGCTAACAAAAAAGGGGCCATTCTCATTAATGCCTCAGAACAGCTTTCGGGGAAGGATTGGGTTTTTTATGACCAGGTTCATTTTGATTTTGAAGGCAGAGGATCTGAGGCCATGTCCCAACTCATGGCCGAGCACATCAAGGAAGTGCTCGTATCGGCAAATGGGAAGAAAATGTCGCCCTAATTAAGGGGGAGCCGAGCTTGTACGTGGGTACCCATCGTACCTCTTTCTGCACGTAGTCTATTGTTCACGCCACGTCTTTAACTTTGGCTGTGAGAGCTGAAGGGATATCGGGTTGCCAATAAAAGCTGGAGATACTTTTCCGCGATTCTGCCCACTTCGAACTCCGTAGCGCGGGCACGCAACTGTTCCTGGCCAAGTGGATGGTCAAGGACTTCGAGAATAGCTTCGGCCAGCGCTTTGTCATCACCGACCGGTACCAATGGTCCAAAGGCCCCCTTTTGAAGAATCTCGGTAGGACCGCTCGGGCAGTCCGTGCTGACAATCGGACATCCACACGCTAACGCTTCGATCAGCACATTCGGACAACCTTCCCATGCTGACGAGAGCACAAATACCGAAGCTCTGGCCATAAAGGCGAAGGGATTGTCGACAAATCCTGGCATAGAAATATCTTGGGTGAGGGCCAATTTTTCAGCCAGCTCTTCAAGCTCATTCCGCATCCTTCCCTCCCCGAGGATCACCAGTCGGGCTGGACGCACAGAACGAACTCGTCCAAAGGCCTTTATGAGACACGCGAAGTCCTTTTGAGGCACATGTCTCCCTACACCTAGGATGACCGGCAGAGTATCTGCGGGAAACCACGGATGGTCAACCGGGATGCGGGCTTTTTCTTGTACCTGGGTGAGGGCCACCGGATTGAAAATCGTCGTAATACGATCACGTTGGATTCCCGTTAACGAGGACACATCTTCCGCGACGCCATCCGCCACGGTCGCGATTTCATCTGCCCATGGGTATACGCGTTGTAAAAGAGGTGCAAGAAAACGCCAACGCCACTTTTTTGATGTCTTGATGATGGGAGACAAGCTGGTTTGTTCGTTGATCACAATGCGAGTTTTGCCACCTGCAAGGCGTGCGGCTAACAAGGCTATGAGGTTCGCAGGAGTTTTGGCCGTGAGCATCGTATCTGGTTTCTCACGCCGTAAATATTCAACCAGATCCGGGAGATATCCGATAGTTTTGGGAGGATGAGACGATAGCAGGATCGGGAGGAGCATTGACCATAAAGCCCCAAAATCAGCTGACACGGCATGGAAGCATCCCCGCCATTTTGTGCCCCCCTTGAGCCCGATGACCTGAACCTTCGGGGAAATGCTGTCCAGATAGGGACCTGAGACCTGACATAAGACCAGGTCCACTCTGTGATTGCGATCGGCAAAGGCCTCTGAGAGATAGACCATAGCCCTTGCGACGCCGCCCCCGGCTAAAGAGGGTAAAAATATCGCAAGATGTTTACGGTCTGGTGGTTCACTTTCTATATTTATCGATTGACTCGGGAGTGGGGCGATTTCCGAGGAATTCGTCGTCATCATATGATTAAAGGTCGCTTGAGACTTAATTGAATAGATACTGGGCTGATCAGGTGAGAACGTGTTCTCGTATGGTATTGCGGAGGCTTTTGCGCAGGGGGGAGTGAACATAATATTTCAGGGCTTTCCACCCCATGCCGTTCCAGGCCGCCCAACAGGTCCGTATCCACTTTTCGCGGACCGCTTGTGCAATTGCGCGCTGCGAATACCGGTGTGTCTGCAAATTGGCTTCTTGAAGTTTTAGTAACCAATTTTCCGCCCATTGAAGGTAATCATCGTCCGGCGTAAATTGGGATTTTCGCATGCGAGACAACGTCAAATGCGGACCGAGATCTTCCTCGGTGTAAGGCACCCCCAAGACGTTGAGTTGATGGCGGATGATTGCCCGCTTTTTTTCATCACCCAGCTCCACTGTTTGACTGGTAATTTGATCGGCGTGTATACGGCCGTAAACCAGGCACTCAGGGAGGTTGGCGAGTTTATATTTTTGGGCCAGTCTCACGTGGAGGTCATAATCCTGACAGCGTGGGTAGTCATTTCGATACCCATATTCCCGCAAAATTTTAGTGCGAGCCATTATCGATCGGTTACTCAGGGAACATCGAAACAACAGTTGAATGTCGACGTCCTCGGGTAAAATGGGCTGTCGCTTGATCCGTTTTAATGGCCGGCCTTGTTCGTCCATCATGCGGCACCAGCTTCCTACTTGGGCATAATCAGGATGGGCATCCAGAAAGTTGACCTGTTTCTCCAGTCGTGTGGGAAACGCCCGATCGTCGCTATCTAACATGGCGATAAATTCACCACGAGCCTGTTCAATGCCTTTATTGCGGGTCTTGGGAATCCCGAGATTGTGTTCATTCTGGATGATGCGCACACGAGGATCCTGATATGAACGCATGATTTCACTGGTACGGTCTTTCGAACCATCATCTATCAGGAGTATTTCGAAATTGGTAAACGTTTGTGCCAAAATACTTTCAATGGCGTCTCCAATATATTTTTCGCGGTTATAAGCCGGGATAAATACGGTAACTTTTGGGTTGTTAAGCATCGTCGTCTGACCGGAATGTTTCAGTTATACCGGAGGAGTTCTCAATTCATGCGCTATTGGAGCTAAAATTAGATAAGATATTGACTCTTTTTTAAAAAAAGTTCATAACACATCTCCTGAAAGTTCACGTGCCGATATGGTAATCGGAGCTTCTCAGGCAGGCGGTAGTAACGCATTCTTCTCTAGGGGTCTCAAATCATATCCGATGTATCCCCTGTTTTCCAAATTTTTGGTTTTTTGACACCACCAGTTTAACCCAGACACTTTTCAACACAATGTCTTTTCAATTACAGGTCAAACAACGATCGCCCTTTTTCTTGAAGCGAGCCCGATATTTTTTATCTCGGCTTTTTGGAGTTCGCTTGCAAAAGGACAAAAGCCTACATTTTGTGACAATCAATGGGCAGCAATTTAAGCGATTGGTTTTTTGTGATTCTTCCCTGGCTGTTGAAATTGAGCGGAATCTCGAGTGCTTCCGTGGGGACGGGATCTTCCCGAATATGGTGATTCGTTATGAGCGGGAAATCTGGGTGGAGTTTGTGCAAGGGCGTCTCATCAAAGAGGTTGATGGCTCACTCGTTGAAAAAGTGGCCATGTTTTATAGTCGTTTATACTCTGAAGCTCCCCGGTTGGTGGAAACGAATACGACCATGTTCCCTGATCGCCTGGATCGGGATCTGCATTTTCTCAATCAGATTGGGATCCTTTCGAATGGATTGTTGGGGGAGATCAGAAAATCCGTGGATGTCCTGCAGCCCACACACTGTTGGATCGGGTTCGATTATACCGACCCCGTCAAGAAAAATTTTGTCCTCCATCCCAAGTCTCATTTGCTGTGTGCTGTCGATGTGGAAGGCCTCGTCAGCGAGCATCTCATAGGCATGGGTGCTGCCAAAGCCTTGGTGCGATGGCTGAATCCCTTCAAGAACGAGTTTCTCCGATTGTTGGCGACTAAGGGCGCGCCGGATATTCAAGCCTATTATGGATTTATCGAATTGTGTTTTCTCGCCCAGTGGACGAAACGGGCGTTTTTTGAAAGAGATTGGAAAGCCATAAAGCCCGACTATTTCGAAGGGTATCGGGGACTGTAGGGGTATCGGCAATGAGCGTTGTAACGTATTGAGAAAATCAGTACCCCTTAGGGCCTTTTCCAAAGGCCCGCTGGATTCGGTCAGCCAGCGAGAGCCGATTGATGACGACAATGAACACCTTTCGCATGTGCCCTTCCGGGCATTGAACGGGGCGGACCCCATGCCAGGATTTATCCAATCGTTGAAATAACAGACTGAAATTCCCAATGGCTGTTGAAGCCAACGATTGTGGGAAATCTTCAAAGCTGGGAGCGCTTTTTCGGCTAAATTTCCCTTGATCGTCGAGAATAACGGTCTCGCCACCCCAGGCGGGGTCCCAATCCTCTTTCGTATTAAAGTAGAAAATGTGAGACCCAAGTTTATGTTTGGCATCACAATGTGGAGAAACAGAGCATCCATTGGGGGTATAGTGCCAATGGAAATTCAATTCAAGGGACTTGACCCCAAATAATCGTTTTAAAAAATTCGAATAGGGTTTTCCCTGAAGCTCGGCTAGAAATTGATTCCAATGAGGAGAGAGAGGTAAGCCAGGGCGATACTCTAATGTGTAGCGATCATGGCTTTGTTGCCCATGAGCCCGTTTGACCCCAAAACGCTTTTGAAACATGGAGACATTCGGAAGGGTCTCAACCAGGCCTTGATAACCTGCATCCGTCAGGAGATCCGGGGGATTCATCCACGGATAGGGCTTGGCTTCCTGAAAGGATTGGGCTGAAATAGCTTCTAGGGCGGCAAAGTTTAGATACGTCATAACCACAAACGATCAATCAATAATGAACTTAAGGGAGGCAGTATTTCAACAACCTTTGTGTGCAATCCTTCAATTTCGGCTTCCATCTCATATAGGAGTAGCTGACAAGATTGCCTTTGGCGTCAAATTTACAGACCAAGGGTTCTCCGGTTCTAATCGTGATTTGTTTGATGCTGGCTTCATCGAGATGAAGAAGAAATTGTAGCAAACTTCGGATACTATTGTTGTGTGCAACCAGGAGAATCATTTTTCCCTCTTTAAGCAGGGGAGCAATGTCTTCCTCCCAGCAAGGAATGAGCCGGCGTTGGGTGTCCTGGAGGCTTTCTGTCAAAGGAAGGTCCTGAGAATTCAAACCTGCATATAAGGGATCCAGGCCTGGAAATCGGGGATCCTGAGGAGAAAGGGCCGGTGGAACCGCGGAAAAGTGTCGCTGCCATATCAGGACTTGTTTCGCACCAAACTGTGTTGATGCTTCCCACCAGGTCATTCCTTGGAGAGCGCCGTAATGACGTTCATTCAGTCGCCAACTTTTCCGCACCGGGACAGAGGTTAAATCCATATTCTTCAGTACAATGGTTGCCGTTTCATGCGCTCGGCTTAAAACGGAGGAGAAACACAGGTCAAACATCATTCTTTTCCCCTTAAGAATGTGGGCTGCCCGCTGAGCTTCAATGACACCTTTTGGGCTTAACCCGATATCGGTCCAGCCTGTAAACCGTTTTTCGCGGTTCCATAGGCTTTCCCCATGGCGTAAAAGGACGAGCGTTCCCATTTCGTTAGCAGGAAAGTTTGTTCCTTGATGTTTCGATTGACAGGTGATCGCTTCGCAGGATTAATAGCGAAAGGCATTGAATATACAATCTTCGGATGCAATCCTAAGAATACCATAGGTTTTCTCGAGAATGAATAAGGATTTTCAAAAAGGGGCATTCTGTGTCACGGGGAGCTAATGGGAATGATTGACAGAACACGTATTTTCAGGAATCATGAGTCGCTTTTCGTAGATGCCTATGTTCAGGGATTGTTCATTGGCATCCATGGAAGATGAATGAAGCCCAAGCTATACAGCCAAATTCTCCATTTTTCCGCACGGAATCGTATTTATGCCTCTATCCTCTGAAAATACGGATATGGTTAGGCAGCCGATTCGTCAGAATCGGCTTTATAAGGTACTGCATAAAAATCTGAGAATTCCCCCGTGGGTGGTTCGACCATTTTATCGCGCGCTGAAAATCACCGGTAGCCCCACTCAATATCGTTTGAGAAAGCGATTGGCCAGAGAGATTATTGCGATCACTAAGCCCGTGATGACCATTCCAGACAGAGCCGGATACCGGCTTTTTGGGCCTAACGATATTGAAGGAACCGATCGCATTGTCAGGTATTGTGAAACAGTCTATCAGCAATCACGAGCGGCTTTTCCCCCGGAATATTTTCAAAAACATCCTCATAAAAAATTTCTGTTTCCGATTCTTGAAGGTGCCGAATTCTGCCGCCATCCGGAATTGCTCAGGTTTATGGTGTCCCGCCCAATTCTTGATGCCGCAGCCGCGTATCTGGAAACGGTCCCGAAGTTGACCGGAGCCCGGCTCTGTTGGTCACCTGAAAATGAAACGGCTCGCTCCAGCCAACTCTTTCACTTCGATTATGAAGATCTTAGGCAAGTCAAAGTATTTATTAATATCTTTGAGACGGGGGAGGACCAGGGGCCGCTGACGTTCCTTCCCGCCGATATATCCCAGCAGGTGCAGAGAGCGATCGGGCGTGTGCTTGGTCGTGTGCAGGACGAACGAATTTATGAGGGAGGTGGAAGAAACCATGAGGTGAAGTTGATCGGACCGCCAGGCTCAGGGGCGTTTCTGGACACATCCCGCTGTCTTCACTATGGAAGCCGGTGTAACCGACGAGATCGCGTGGTCCTGATCATCCAATTTCTCAACTGCTATTCCGCGTTCCGACCAACGGCTCCCTTTAATGTGCCTCCTGACCTTCTTGGATTTAAGCCGGACCTGGTTCAGAGGCTGGCCTTAGGGATTCATTAATCAAATCGATTGACTTATGAATTATATCCTTACCCAAGTGAATTTTAGAGAGAGGTGGTTCCAAGAATCTGAACAGCTTGATAAGTGGGATACACGCCCAGAAAATTGGCAAGATAATGCCAACCATTAAAGGAGAGTATGATGAAGAGACGACCCCGTCGAACGCACTCACCAGTGTTAAACCCAAGGTGGCCCTCGCCGGAGTCAAGGTAAACACACGAAGGCTGAACTTGCTCAGCGGCGTGATGTGCACCTGTATCAAATTATGCAATGATAAACCTTACATCTAGAGCGCGCCACGAATGTGTTTGCAGCGGGATACTCCAGGCTAGAGCCGCCCGTGAACGTGAATGTCCTTCTCGCCAAGATGGGCGAGTTGACATTGGAAAATGATTTTTTGGAAACTGCGCTCACCCAAGCGGACCTGCTGAGCGCAAAACGATGATGTACCGCCTCCACCCTTCATCTGTCACCAAACAGGCGAAGGTCTTAGGGATCAGTCGCGGCCGCGTCTATTCCCATCCCAAGTCAAGCTCCGAATTTGATCAAGACTTATGACCCGCATGGATCGTTTCCATATGGAATGTCCCTTTGCGGCCGCTCGTATGGTGTGGGATTTGTTACGATAGGAAGGTTTCACGGTAGGCTGCGAGCATGTGAGCACGCTGGTGAGATGCATGGGGCTTGAAGCACTGTATCAAAAACCCAAGACGACTCAGCGGCATCCTGCCCATCAGATCTATCCCTACTTGTTACGCCATCTTGCCAACACTCGCGTCAATCACGTGGTGGCGATGGATGTGACATATCTCCCCATGGCCAAGGGCCTTAGGTATCTGGTGGCCGTGGTGGATTGAGCAGTGGACCCCATGTCTTGGACAGAAACTCTCGAATGCTAAGTGAAAGCTTCTGCGATATATTCCTCTTCAACGAAAGGAGCAGAAGATGGCCCGACGATCACGACGCAATCATTCCCCGGCATTTAAAGCGAAAGTGGCCTTGGCCGCCGTCCGAGGTGATCACACCCTGGCTGAATTAGCCGAAAAGTTTGACGTCCATCCCAATCAAATCCAAGACTGGAAACACCAACTGGTCACCAAGGCTGAAAATGTATGTGGGGCAGGCCTAGGGGAAACCACCAATTATGAACAGGTGCAGCAGAAACTCCACGCCAAGATTGGCCAACTGACGATGGAGAAGGATTTTTTAGCCAACGCGCTCGGACCTGGCCGATGAGCGAGCGCAAGGCGATAATCAAGGCCCGGCAGGAGATCTCAGCCACTTGTCAGTGCCAACTGTTGGGGGTGCCCCGCTCGAGTGCATATGCTCGGCCCAAGAGTGTCGCAGAGAGGGACCTCGAAGCTGATGAGGCAGATCGACGAACTTTATCTGAAGTGGCCGTTCTATGGCAGTCGGCGCCTGTGCGAGGAGCTCCAGCAGCGAGGCTATTGGGTGAATCGAAAGCGTGTACAACGCCTGATGCGACAGATGGGGCTCCGTGCCATGTATCCGAAACCACGCACCAGCCAACCAGAGAAGGGGCACACGATCTATCCCTATCGGCTAAGAGATCTGAGCATTACGCGACCGAATCAAGTCTGGGCAAGCGACATCTGTTATATTCCGATGGCCAAGGGGTTCATGGATCTCACGGTGATTATGGATTGGTACTCACGGCGGGTGCTGGCGTGGCGGGTGTCGAACACGCCGGAGACTGAGCCCTGCCTTGCCGCGATGGATGAAGCTCTGACCCGCTATGGAGGGCCGGATATTTTCAACACAGACCAGGGCGCCCAATATACCAGTGAGGGGTTCACGGTGCGGTTGAAAGCTCACGCCATCACCATCAGCATGGATGGCAAAGGGCGCTGGGTGGACAATGTTTTGGTCGAACGACTGTGGCGCAGCGTGAAATACGAGGATGTGTATTTGCGAGCCTATGAAACTCCAGGGGCCGTCCGTATGGGATTGGCTCGCTATTAGCAGTGGACCCCAATCATTGGGCAGAAAATCTCGGAAGCTAAGTGAAATCTTCTGCGGTATATTTCTTTCAACGAAAGGAGCAGAAGATGGCCAAACGATCACGACGGAATCATTCCCCAGCCTTCAAGGCCAAAGTAGCATTGGCTGCTGTCCGGGGGGACCGCACCCTGGCTGAATTAGCCGAGCAGTTTGCTGTACATCCCAATCAGATCCAGGACTGGAAGAAGCAGCTGGTCGCCAAGGCGGAAAACGTGTTTGGAGCAGCCGTGGCCGACGCGGCCACCCATGAACAGGTGCAGCAGAAGCTGCATGCCAAGATTGGACAGTTGACGATGGAGAAGGATTTTTTAGCCAACGCGCTCGGACCCGTCCGATGACTGAGCGCAAAGCTATGATCAAGGCCAGGCAACCACTCTCGGTGACCCGCCAGTGTCAGCTGTTGGCTGTGCCGCGTTCGAGTGCCTATGCACGGCCCCAGGATGTCTCAGCGGTAGACAGTGATTTGATGCGTCAGCTCGACGAGCTCTATCTTAAATGGCCGTTCTATGGCAGCCGTCGCTTGTGTGCTGAGCTTCAGCAGCAGGGGCATCGGGTGAATCGTAAACGCGTACAACGCTTGCTGCGAAAGATGGGGCTCACAGCCGTGTATCCGAAGCCACGTACCAGTCAGCCAGGGAAGGGGCACAAGATTTATCCCTACTTACTGAGGGGCCTGAGTATTGAGCGTCCCAAAAAGGTCTGGGCGAGTGACATCTGTTATATCCCGATGGCGAAGGGCTTTATGTATCTGACGGTGATCATGGACTGGCACTCACGCCGGGTGTTGGCCTGGCGGATTTCGAATACCCCGGAGACCGACGCCTGTGTGGAGGCCCTGAAAGAAGCCCTGTGGCGCTACGGAGCCCCAGAAATCTTCAACACGGACCAGGGTGCCCAATACACCAGTGAGGCGTTCACGGCGGTGCTCAAAGCCCATGAGGTGAAGATCAGCATGGACGGGAAAGGCCGTTGGGTCGACAATGTGTTTGTCGAGCGCCTGTGGCGCAGTGTGAAGTACGAGGATGTCTACTTACGGGCCTATGATACCCCAACGGCCCTCCAGGCAGGCCTGATTGACTATTTCCAGTTTTATAATACCGAACGCTGCCACCAGGCGCTGAACCGCCAGACGCCCGATGCGGTATATTGGGGAAATCCCACAGCGAAAAAGGCCGCGTAAAGATTGCAGAAATTTCACTTAGCGAGCTGTCCAAAAATCGGGGTCCACTTCTATTTTCAGTTCTACAATACGGAACGCCGCCATCAGGCGCTGAATCGCCAAACACCTGATGCGATGTATTTTGCCAATCCCAGGGAGAATCAGGCAGCCTAATGAAAGACAGAAATTTCACTTATCAAGCTGTCCAAAAATCGGGGACCATTTCTCAGTAAAAGAAGGTAAATATAAATCAAAATGCAATAAATGTGAAGATTGTGTTTCCGAACAAACAACTATGCGAGAATACTATGTAAATTATCCCCTCTTTATTTTTGGCACAAATAATTTACAATCCCGATGCCTATGATTAAATCGCCAAAAATGCCGTTGATTATTCTTTTGTCAGGACTTTTGGGATGTGCTGGTGGAAACACTAAGGTTCCTCTGACACCTGATGAAATTATCCGACTTAAGAACGAATCGACTGTCTACTTTTCTGAGAATAAAGCTCCGGAATTTATTTGGTGGACGACCAATATACTTGGTGGGTCTGTGAGGCATAGTCTTCATGAAATACGAACCGTTTTTGATGTATCTATTTCGCTTAAAGAAATAAATGTAAGTCTTAAGGAAAAAATTATTGATATACTTCAAAACCAGTATGAGTTTAAGAATATTCGTACGGTTGAAAACAATTCCGGCTATGAAGATCAAAGGGAATTTAGGGAAAGGTTAGAGGGTAGGAAAAAATTTGATTTAAAAACAAATTTTTGGCAGTTGTGGCCAACAAGAAGTTATTTAGGTCTTGAGCCAGAGGAAGCTTTTTATCAATTTCAGTATTCAGGCGTTTTACGGCTTATTGACCTTAATTCCGGGAAGGTCATGCACCAACACCTATGCTACTACCCGTGGAAGGGTCGCTTGGTTGGACTTAACATAACCCCCCCCGTTGAAGGTTCTTGGTTGGGACCCGTTTCCTGGGAGTTAGAAGCGGATTTTTCAGCACTTGTTGCTAACCAAGGCAAGAGGCTTCATTATCTCATTGATATTGCGATTGATCATTGTGCGCAAGAATTTATCAATGATTTGTTGGGGGTAAGATAAAGCTTAGGAACATATTTATCGCAGGCTAACTGATCTCTTCGGTAAAATGGTAAATCTTAAAAAAATTTTACTTCCGATCTTGGTTGAATTGAGGCACTACGATTTGCCTAAAACTGAATATTCTATTGAAGTATCCTTCATTATTTTATGAGAACTCAAAGTAATCATGGCATCACCCTAAACCCTGCATCTACAATTGCATTTCTAACTCCTATGCTTAAAGAGTCTCCTAGAAAACCATAAGTTTGTCTAAAGGTACCAACAATTGGGTTGAAATTGAGAGTGAGCCCATAAGGAATTCCCTCAGAAAAACCCACCATTGGAATATTAGCATCAAAGGTAAATGATAAGTCTGTACTTCCTAGTCCTCCGAAAATTTTCTCACTTATAAATCCACTACCCAAATTTGTAATGGGCGCAAATGCCGCTTCCCTAAGAGCCGAGCGTGAGGCCCCATGAATGATGGAGGCTAAATTTCCCCTTCCTCCGGCATAGGATTCGGTCGCCCCTTTGCCAGCCCCCAAAAATGCCCCAGAGATTGTTGTACCAGTAACAAAGGTGCCGAAAGTCTCAAGAGAGGGTAAGTTTACAACCCCAGTAAATGGGTCGATTACGCCGAAATTGTTTAGAGTTCCTCCTGAAAGGCCACCGACCGCACCGGTTACAGTTCCAAATAAAACGCCTTTACTGATATCTCCACCATTTCTGGCGGCGCTGAGGCCTCCAGTCGCACCCAAACTTATTTCTGCAGCCAATGCCCCCTGTAAAGCTGCCGCTGCGGCTGGACTACATGCTCCAGCCGTACCAGCTGAACATGCAGCCACTCCAACCGCTGTTCCCACGATAATTTCTCCCGCCAAAACATACCGTCCGCTTTTCGACTGCGTTAATAACCCGGTCCCAAGAATGCCGGACTGAATAGGTGAGAGGAAAGGGACAGGAACTATACCAACCTGAATACCAAAGCTGAGTACAGTGAATCCCGGACTGCCTAGTGTGTTTTTCAATTTTCGGGTAGCCTTTTTAAAGGCGTTTGTGATGGATTTGATCCCGAATCGTCCCGTGGGATCATTAAAAAGAATGGGGTTGTTATTCCCATAGGTGTATCGATTGAAATCTTGAGGGTTGCCGGGATTCGGCACAATCGTATCGGCTGATATAAATCGCCCGAGAACAGCGTCATAATAGCGGGCTTCGTAGAAGTAAAGTTCTGTGCTGCCATCCAATTCCTTACCTGTATATTTATAGGCCACGTTGGCCGTACCGGCGTTCGTGAACGTATCCCCATAGGGATAATACACCAGGTCTTCTTCCTTTACTCCGCTACCATTGGTGAGCACGCTCGTCGAACCTAAATGATCGGGATGGAAATAACTGATTGACCCGCTTCCCACCTGTTTAATCGCGCTGCGCTGGCCACCCCCAAAGATCATCTTGGCGCAGGCGGTGCCTCCACATACGTAAAGCTTCCCGATATACGTCGTGGTTTGGGTGCCGACGGTCTTTGTGCCCGGTCCGCCATCTCCATCATAGACAATCGTGGTCATGGTGGGGCCTGGCACCCACCAGGCGCCTTGGCACTTTGGATACTAGGCCCATTTATTAACCAGGCATCGGTTGTGGGGGATGTGAGGGCGGCAGTGGAATTCTGCCATAGTAAATCCTTCTTTCCATCGCCATCCACATCCCCAACCCCCTTAATGACCCACTCCATCCCTGCGACCCAAGGCTGACCTGTTTGTTGCACACTAGTGCCGCTCATGAGCCACACCGACACCGAGCCGTCGGTGTGGCGCCACGATTGTGATAACGGATCTTGGAGCGCGCGCGCTTCGAGTCGGGGCCGGTGCTTCGGGTTTTCATGGTGCGGCCCAGTCCATCAAAATATGGCCAGGTCGACAGACTCAGCAATGTGCTGGTGAAGACATGTTGCGTGTCGACTGTGCCAAAGTTATTATTGGCGGTGACGGTCTACGACCCTTGGGATTGGGCACATTTTTATTTTGTCCATTCAACCCCATATCCATCGCTACCCCATTTACTCCGAAAATAAATGCTCGAAATCACATGACTGAGTGGATTGGAGACGGTGATGGCAAAAGTTTGGCTCCCATCATAGGCTAATGGTATTTATCACCAAAGCCGGCGGCGTGAAAAATGGAACCTGGGCATTGTCATCGGCTTGATAGGTGGTGACACCGAATAGTGGTTTCCTGCTCCAGCAGTAATTTTCCTGCGATAGCAATATCGTAAGGATGATAGATCTCATTTTAGAATAACGAAGAGGCTACGGCTTATGGCTCAATCTTTACAATTGAATTTTCGTGTTTCACGTGAGGAAATTTACTCCGC
This sequence comes from Nitrospira sp., assembly GCA_024760505.1. Classification (GTDB taxonomy): domain Bacteria; phylum Nitrospirota; class Nitrospiria; order Nitrospirales; family UBA8639; genus Nitrospira_E. Next base: position 109,358 of record CP058931.1, on the reverse strand, counting down.
GTTTGAACCATTCGTTCATCGACGTTTTCGCAGTAGCGATATTCGTTGGAAGCGTAGAGTGTTTCGATCTTGGCGAAAAAAAATTCTTGAATTTGTGCAACAAAAAATTTTCAAGCGTTTGCACACCTCTTTTGGGGGACGGCAGTATAAAGTTAAAAACACATACGAGAACTTTTGGGGTTCCACCGAGACGGGCGCGCACCTGAGCACGAAAGGCAAGACTACTCCGTGTTTGTGGGGAGAAGATAGAATGTTAGCCAGAGGAATCGGGACAAAACGCGTACACCTTCTCTTGTTGAAACGGGCTCTTGAGGCCGTGCAACCCGAAAGCGTTCTAGAGGTTGGGAGTGGCTATGGCGTTAATCTGTTTGTTCTATCCGGGTATTTTCCTGCAATACAATTCTCCGGTTTGGAATTGACCAGGCAGGGAGCCTTGGCAGCAAAGAAGATAGGAAAGATGTCTTGTCTTTCTCAGGATATCGTCGATTTTGCCCCTGATCAAATTATAGACGTGAATGCAAATAGGCGCGTAAATTTTTATCAGGGAAGTGCCAAGAATTTGCCTTTTGCGGATAAAAGTTTCGATGTCGTCTATACCGTGCTGGCATTAGAAGCCATGGAGGAAATTCGCCATCAGGCTCTTCAGGAATTGGCCAGGGTTGCCAGGAAATATGTCATCATGATCGAACCTTTTTCTGATTTCAATGATAAAGGCATCCGGTATTTCTATCATACCAGCCACCAATATTTTCGTGGGAGAGTTGACGAATTGCGCCAGGATGGTCTCGAGCCCCATCTTGTGTATTCTGACATTCCCCACAAAATTCGCCTATGGCCTGCAATGGTCATTGCCAGTCCAATTTCTTAACTCCAAGATCTTGAACCCGATTGACTTTCTAGCTGAAAGATGGGGGCTTTCCTGATTTAGTCGTCCGGTTAGCAGGACTATGCGGGTTAGATTGATGCAATCCGTCGACGGATTCGGCGTAGAATTTTATTGGTTTTTCGTTTTCCTAAGAAACCGACCTGTCGAAGTGTCCATGTCTGCTTGAGCCACCATAATCGCCATCTGATTCGTCCTAGGGATGAATCATGCTGAATGGTCTGAGGTGATACCCCGGAATGGTTTTGAGCCTCAGGCTTTCGTGCTACCGCCCGGATGTGATGGAAATCGCTTATCCGGCGGTTGTCAATCGTGCATTCAATCAATACAAAGCCGGCGGCTTCAAGATATCTGGCAGTGGTCTGTGCGGTGAGATGATATTGATGGACGGGACCAGACTGAAACACCGATCCGGTTTTGTATCGAGCCGGGTTCAGCACATCTTTCTCGTCAAGAAAGAGATAGCCGCCTGGTTTAAGTATGCTGAAAATTTTTTCCAGGAGCATGCGGGGGGATAGGACGTGGGCCAGGACATGATGTGTCAGGACATTGACCGCATCGAAGGGACCCTGAAAGGGAATCGGTAACTGGGAGAATCGGGAAAATGGCAAAGGAAAGATCTCGGATAATCCGCGTCGCTTGCTAGCGAACCATCTGTTTTTTTCGAACGGCTCTACGCAGAAAACTTTCGCCCCTCCCGCCTGGAGCTGGTCCGAGAGTGCACCGGTTTGGCATCTCAGATCGAGAATCCGTTTGTCTTTAACCTGAATGAAACGGTTGATGATGTTCAAACCCCACTCCGCGACGGCATCCTGTTTTTGAATGTCATCTTCATCTTCGATTCCTTCCCCAGGCCTACTGCGGCTACCGGGGTCGTTGGCAAAGCTACTTTCATAGAATCTGTCCAAATCCTCCTGTTCAATTTGTGGAAAAGCGTACATCAATTGACAATGGATGCATATGACAATGCGGCAATTCAGTTCCGAAGGTTCTGCAACAACGCACGCTTCTGTCGAACGGCAGAGATCACAGTTTCCCTTTACGACGCGATCTTGATCCATTGTCTGAAAGGGTTGGTCTAGGAAATTACTCAAGACACCATTCCTTGCCTAAAGAGGAAAGGTGGAATTTTGAGGAACTGATTCGGGAGGTCTGTTCGGGGCTGAACATAAGGGATATACATTGCCATGAAGCAATTCGATCTGCGAGATGACTCCTGATTCACAGATGGTTCATCCGCATCTTGATTCGCAGTCAGATCTTATGCCTGATTTTTGACAAAAATGTATTCGGCAAGTTCCAAATCCCACATGGTATCGATACTGACCAGATACTCATCGATGAGGAGCGCTCCAGTCCGTTTCCCCATGATGCTCCTTCCTTCCAGAAGACAGTTTCGTGTCATGACATATGCCACCCCGTTCCGGTGATAAACCGGGGTGAGTTGTTGCCGGGCAATGATTTGGCTTCCGTCTGGGTCATAATAGTCGATTCTGCCTGAGTCCAGGGTCAGTTGTTTGAGAGGGTGTGACTTAGAATCAGTTTCGGAGAGGGTCCATACGGCGTCCCACTGTTCATTTACCAGCATCTCAAGGGCGTGTATGACATGTTCTGGTCGACGAAGAGGGGAAGTCGGCTGGAGCATGATCACAATGTCATACCGCACAGCATCCAGGCGCTCCATTTCTTCTAACGCATGGATCAATACCGGCGCGTCCGATATTCGGTCACCTGAGAGGTCCGGAGGCCGGAAGAAAGGGGCATCCAGGCCAGATTGTTTCGCACACTCGGCAATTTCAGGATGATCGGTCGAAACCACCGCTCGATCGATGATGGGGATTTCTTTCACCAACTGGCCAACTCTGGCAACTAACGGGATTCCAAGAAATGGAGTCAGATTTTTGAGCGGAATTCCTTTGCTGCCGCCCCTGGCTGGACATACCGCCAGAATGCGTTGAGTACCTATCATGGGGTCTTTTTAGCGATACACGCCGTTGATGGTATAGTCATCGGTTTTGTGCAAATCATAACTTCCTGTTACAAAAGTGTAAAGAATCTTCAAATAAAGGCGGCGGGAAGATGCTCAATGATTTGGATCACGGGCATTCCGGTTCTCCTGAAGATTTTCCACGATTGCTCTGAGGTCATCCAGGTTTGTCATATGGAGTGGTGGTATCTGTGTGAATCGGCTGTTACCACCAAGAATGACTCCGGCAAAGTGGCAGCCAAATTCAGCTGCAGCCTTCCAGTCATCCTCACTATCTCCGACAAAGAGAATTTCCTCCGGTTTTGCCTGAGTGAGCTTTTGAATGTGCAGCAAATTTTCGAGTTTACTTGCGGGAGCTCCATATATTCCCGAGAAATACTGGGTGAGGTTTCGTAGGGTCACAAGGCGATTGAGGGCTTTGGCCGGCGTTCTTGAGTTGAGGTATAGAGGAATCTGTTGATTCAACAGCCATGAGAGTATCCCTGAGGCCCCAGGGACTTCCGGACATCCGACAACGGCCGCTTCGCAGGTGGTTGTGTAAGTCTCGGCCCATTGTAAACCGAGGATCTCTGTGCCTGTGTGGGGCGGAATAAGCCCTTTCGCCATGAATTCCCGGGCAAGTTCATGGGTGATTCCGTATCGATCCTTATGAGAGCACCGTTGAAGAACTTCGGTGACGGTGTCTCCGCTGGGATCATAATTCTCGACAATCGTATAAAAGGATTGAACCTTCACCTGGTTGGAATCAACCAGCGTTCCGTCAAAATCGAAGGTGACGCAAGCAATCATTGCGCATGAGGATCGGGCAATGGCACTTCGGGAGCCTTCTCCGCTGCTGGCTGCTGGGCGATTTGAAAACGTCCCCAATGATCAACCATTGTTTTCCGCTCAGATCGTTGCAGCTTATTGATTCGTTTGTCGGCATAGAAGGAATCATTGTTATAGTGGGTGGTGGACACTTCTTCAAAGACAACCCCCGTGTCTGTCCAAAAGGAATGCCATACTCCGGGTAGGATGAGAATGGTTTCACCGGGATGCAAAATGCGGGGATATCCGTCGATATTCACGTGGAGGATGCCAAACAGTATTTGAAAGGTTTCCTCCTTCCTTGCATGATAATGTGAGGGGTGTCGCTGTCCCGGCAATTGAATGACGAGTTTTTTGCAATATTCCCGATTAATGCATTCAATAAGGACCGCGCCGGTTTGTCGGAAATTTTCAAGGCCGTAGTGGTGCGAATATTCGACTTTAAACTCACTGCCTAATTGAATGTTGGCTTCGTTGAGTAAGGCTTTGACTTCGTGAATCGCCTGTTTAAGAGTCACGAGGCCTTGATTGAGGGTGATCTCGACAGCATCCCGCATGACCGGTTGGTCCGGCGTTATGTCCTGAACGGCCGTATAGCCATCTTTCCATGCTCCGCTTTCCATCTGCCCTTCGACGTAGGGCATGGCAAAATACACAAGATCCCGGGTGAGTTCCCGGCCTTTTTTAATGGATCGTTTGGCAAAGACCCCCCGACGAAGGCCGTCCAAGGAGGACTGTTCCACTTCGGAGGCCGGTGGACGGGTTTTTGAGCCACACAAAACTTTTGCCCGATGATAGGCTTCCAGCCAGGTGTCCACTTGCTGTGAGGTGGACGAGTAGGCATTCAATTTGATGGAGTCGGTTTCCAGTCCAATGTGCCGTTCGAAAAGTCTGGCTCCAAGAGCGACCGCAATTTGTACAGGGACGGTATCACCGGGGTTTTCATGCGTGGACCAGCCGATAGGAATATTGGGGTACCGGTTGCGCAACATCTGTATTTGATTCAAGTTCATCAACGGGTCAGGAGTTGGATACACCGACACGCAGTGCATTAACGCGAATTGCACGGCCCGGTGTTGGAAGAAACTCACCACATTATCGATGTCCTCCAGAGTCAGGCCACCGGTTGAGCACACGACCGGCGGCCCGGCGCCGGCAATTTCCTCAAGAAGCGGCCAATCCTTGGCTGAACAACTGGCGACCTTCAACACATTAAAACCCATGTCGACGGCAATATTGACAGACTCTTCATCGAAGGGGGTGCACATGGCTAGCAGCCCTTGGGCCCATACTTCATTGAGCAATGTTTGGAATTGGGTCTGGTCCAAGCGAGTGGATTGAAATCGCTGGATGTATTTGAGCTCGCTGTTTGACTGGTGATCTGTATGAATAAAGGTGTCGAGTTGGCGGAATTGGAATTTGATCGCTGCCCGGACTTGGTGCCGTTTGATCACCTCAGCCGTTGATTGGATGATTCCCATGCCGTGTTCCACACTTCCCTGGTGGTTATTGGCTAGGTCCAATATGAATAAATCATGGAAATTGAAATCTTGGTCTATCATGCTTTTCCCCTTCCTCTGGCAGATCTACAGCAATTCTAGTGCCTCTGGTGTATAGCCTTTCCGGTAATCGATGCGCACAGTGCGTTTCTTGGCTGACGAGAGATGCGCGGCGGCGACCACCAGCATGGTTTCCAGGCCTCGCTCCAATGAGAGGACGGAATCTTTTGTCTTGCCTGTCATCACGTCCTCGATGTGCTGTAATTCCCAGATGAAATCATCCGGTCGCGTTTTTTGAATGGTACGGAATTGGGTGTCATCGCCACCGGTTTTCCAATCGACTCTGTCGACCCCTGGTTGGTGCCCGATGGTGAGTTCCGCGAAACCGTCATTCCCTTGAATCCTTGCCCACTTTCTGGAAGGGGAGGTAATGACGTCTTGCACGACCCTTCCGAGTAAACCCGCTTCAGTCCTCAGGCTAAGCAGGCAGAGTTTGTCGTACTCCACCATATCTGTCTGGACATAATCCAGTGTCGCGGATACTTCGGTGATGCGGCCTTTTCCCAGGCCCCCACTCAGAAATTGCCATAGGTTGATTGCATGGGAATGTTCCCCGCTGGCACCTCCACCCCGTTTCCAAAACCCCAAATAACTGTCCTGTGGACCCTGTAACCATGGATGAGCCGCGAAGATGCCGCCCCAATGTTCACGAAATTCCACGTCGATGGTTTCAATGGTGGATAATTGGCGACCGGCTTGGAGTGTTTCCTGCGCGGCCTTTCCCACGACGTGGTCATATCCCACAAATGCGAATGTGCCAGATTCGACCACCATCTTCTGTAATGCCTGGGCCTGTTCCAAGTTCGGGGGGCAGAGAGGTTTTTCCACAAGAATGGCTTTGGGTTTTTCCTCAAGAGCACCAAGTGCCAGGGAGAGGTGGGAGTCTGGAGGAGTCCCAACAACCACGAGATCAAATCCTCCTCTCGGAGCGTCCTTGACCAGGGAAAGCATGATGGCCTCGTCCCATTTTCCATAACGAGTCGGATAAATGGTCTGTTTGGTTCGATCCAATGCCGCTTGGTCCACATCGCATATCGTGACGTTCCAACCCAGGGAACGAGATGCATGAGCCAAATGGTTGCCGATAGACCCGGCTCCAAAAATTTTTACGTTATACATGTATCCTCCTTAGGGTGTTCACGAGATTTGGTCTATGGATGCCCATGCATGCTCAGCATGATTGCGGTTATAGGCATTCTTCATGATGGAGTAGTTAGTTGGGAAATATTTCAAAAATATTGTCCTGCAGGGCCCTGACTTGTGTGTGGTGAAATCTTCCTAACGCATGTTGCAAGCGCTCAATGCGTTCTTCGATATGCCCCAGGGTGATATCAGGGAAAATATGGTTCAAATAATTGTACCGTTGTGATCGGTTTTGATCCCCCATGCGAAATTGAGCGTTGAATCGGCGTCGTAATTTTCTGCCGAGGGCCTGAGATTTTGCGGCGAATACCGTTCCCCATTTTGGGGTCGAGGGTGAACAGGTGGCGTCGAATGTTTCTAGAGTACTCACGATGTTTTCTGAGGCAAAAGGCCCTTGGAGGGCCGCAAGATATTGTTCAATTAACCGGGTTTTAGCTTCAGAGCCATTTTCCTGAGGAGACTGATCACCTGAAAGGGTTGCTTTGATGAGTTCAATTAATTCCCGGGAGGATGTTGCCCGGTGGCTCACGGCATTCGGAAGTTGTTTGTCAAAACGGTCGGAGATGATCGGCTGATAGGAAAAAACGGGACGTTTCAGGACATACCCTTCCAAGCCGGTGGTGCAACTATTATGAATGATGGCATCGGCTGCTAACAGCCAGGGGATGACATGTCCCTCTATATGTACCTGGACGTTTGTATATCCGTTTGCAGCCTGCCTCCATGTCTCGTGGTTTTCAGAGGGATGGGGACGGATTAAGATGGTATGAGCGGGAAAGGCTGCGGCTATTTGGCCTACCATTTCCTGAAAATACTGGAATAGGGCCAGACGGTGCCGGGCCATTCCAAGTTCAAATTCGTCTACGTCCGATGGTGAAACCGCCGCCCGTTCAAGCGCATCTTTTTCCGAACCTTTGTTGGGCCTAAAATGGTTCAATTTACCAAAATTGGTATTGATCAGGATGATCTTCCCGAATTTTTTATGGATGGTTTCGACTTGCGGTGTCCAATATTGGCGCATTTCCGGCCGTAGTAAGTCTAGCCGGGAATTTCCGGTTATATGCACAGGCATTCCATTATATGCGGGCTGTGATTTCCAGATTCTGGCATTTTCTGGTCCCCATGCTAAAAAGAGATTCGGCCGGGAAAATTCTGTCGAGCCCAATTTTTCTTTCACATACACTTCTGGCGAACAATACACAATGGCTTCCTCGTCCGTTCCTACCAGCGAGTGCCCCAATTGGGCCAGAAGGGAGAAGACGATGGCATTCCGGTTATGAAGATTGGTGGGTAGGTAGATGGATTTGGGTAAAGCGGCCAGATTGAGTTGAATTTCGTGTTTTTCCCCTATAATGACGGAAAATCCACGCTCTGCGGCGAAGCAGGAAAGCATAACTTTGGCGTCAAATTCCCTATTAAAGATTTCAACGGGAATGGTCAGACGGCGGCGCGGTTTTGTCATTTCAAAAATATCCGAACACGATTCGGAGGGCGTTTTGCTCCGGCTGTGCTAATGGTGACCTTGTTAAAGATGATCAAAGATTCCAAGAGTGGCTTTGACTTTTCGGGCGACCGTTTCCGTTTCCTTTAATTGTGGGCGTGTTCCGTTTGTAATGGGTTCTCCGAACGGTCTGGCTATCCCATTCTTGATAAGGGAATCATGCAGCATGGTGAGATTTCGACGGGGTTGCACCAAACCCGCACGAATCAATCGAGCGCAAAGCCGTTCCAATCCCTGCTGTGGACGAGCCGTTCCCCGTTTATTCAAGGGCTGGGATTGGGCACGTTGAATAATCTTTTCACTGAGCCGTACTTTCCACGTTGGGGAATTTTCCGGAAGTGGGACAATATAAACCGGCTTGCCCAGAGAAGCCGCCTCAGCCAACATGGATTCGCTTTCACCTGTGACGATAATGACATCGGCACCGGCCAAATAGGCGAAATAAGGGTTATCAGACTGGTTTGGCTTCCATGTATGCACAAAATGATCAGGGAGCAATGTGGACTCAAGAGCGTGAATCAGGTCTTTGCCCGTTCTGGGAGACGTGACGGCAAAAATTTTCCCATGGCATTTTTGCGCAAGGTGTTTGAGTTGGCCTCCAATTGTGCGAGCCATATCTGGGGTAAATTTGAACCGTGCCGTGGCACCTCCCACGACGAAGACGATGCGAGGATGGGGAGCGTTGTCGAAAAGATTTGGCCATCGCTGCTTCACCCTATCCAAACTGTCCTGAGTTAATTCGTTCAAGGGGGCCACCGTCTCGATGCGGTGTGGATGTGGAGGGAAGCCGTAATAGGACGGAGTAATGACCACATCAAATAAGTCAGCCGAGCATCCGCCTTTTCGTCCCAATTGAATGATACGTGTTTTCCCCTGGCTTTGTTCACGAATCCATCTGGCAATTGGTGCCGGTCGCCATCCGGTAGAAATCACGAGGTCTGGCCATGGGGGGCAGAGAGGGGAAGAGTGAACCCTATCTACACCGATCAAATTTGGAGGGAATAGGCCCCACACGAGTTTTTGGATTTTATGCCATCCATAGAATCGCAACTGTTTAATTTCATAAGGCCACCCCAACGACTTTGCGAGCACTTCTGATTGAGTGGTATGTCCAACTTTGCCGTCTGAGAGTATCCAGATTCGTGGGGGAGCACCGATCCAATGGCCTCCAGAACGGATAAATCTTTGTGTGATTCCCTTAGGTGTTTTTGTGTGGAACGCAAGCTTCCAGTGAATAGCCGGATAGCGGGCGCCAATTGATTCAAGGTGACTCATCCACCGGTTAATATTTTGTTTCAAGCTGGGGTGAGGATTTTCAGCAGCAGAGGATTGGTCGGGGTTGGTGATTTCTATCGCCATATAGACCATGCCATGTGCACGGTTAAACATTTCTTCGATAACCCATGGGATATCTTCTTCTGGGACGAGATGAAGCCCTCCGGGTGACAGGACCAGGTCGAATTGTCGGGAAGGCAGGGGGCCAGAGTCCTCCTGACAAAGATCCATTGTGGTCATGTTTAATGAGGAAAGGTCTTTAGCCCGAAGGTGTTCGGGAACATTTTCGAACAGTTGGCCAAAATGACAATACAGAAGCGACTTGGCTTGGAGGGTGCGCATCGCTTCTTGAAGTTCGTTAATGGTCTCGACATCCTGGAAAGGAGATAGTTTCGTCGGGGAAATATTCCGGAGATCTCTCGTCTCGTTAGCCAATTCTGTAAATAGGGAGGAGGGATGTTTCCGCGAAAATACAAGGAAGCCTTTTTGATTGGCACTGTGCTCCAAACTAAACCAAACATCGCCCTCCAGGCTTTTTTGGTATACAAATTCCTGAGGAAAGGGCTGCCAAGGTTGAGTATGGAGAGCCGTATAATGGAGGACTTTAGATTGTCCTGCCTGATATTCTTCATCACGGGCATTCCATTCGGGTTCTAATAAACCCCAGAGGTTGGGTACTTCCAAGGCGCGTTCCACCAGTGCGTTTTTTTTCTCGAATTTTGCCGCCTCAAGGGACCAGATGGCGGCCATTTTTTTGCAATCCATGACCATCACCGAAGTATCATTCCGTGCAATGGAGAGAAAGCCATGATCGTTCAAATCGTGGTCGAATAATATTCCAGGATCCGCCAGGTAGATTTGATCGACATCGTTGTAAATCGCTCGCCCTGCCTGGCCCGCAAATGCCGGGATCGCAAAACGATAATTTGTAAACCCCGTGAGCCATTTGCGCCGGTCAAATCCCTTTAATTCCTTCATGAGATAAATTTCGTATACTCGACCTGGATCCCGAACCTGTTCAATGGACCAGATAAGTATGCGTTCGGCTCGGCCTTGGGCTGATTCGCTTCCAACGAAAATTCGAACGGGAGTTTTTCCAGAGGAAGCTGTGCCTTCTCTGACCTCCAAGATGATTTTTTCGGGTATTACCCTGATGCCGTTGGGTCTAGAGCGGTGACGTGACATTGGACATTTGGGGAATGATCAGGATCGTTGTTTCGACAGGTAAGCGAAACGCTAGCATTTTTTAATTGAGGGTTGCATCTGGTTGTAAGTGAGCAGGGTTGCTATGGGTTTGAGTTCCATGAGGCAAATCAGCAAATGCCGAAATAATTTTTTCAATTTGGTTATGTGTATGAGCGGCGCTCACACTGCAGCGCAAGAGGCATTCGCCATTTGGAGTGGCAGGAGGAATCATGAGGTTGACATAAATCCCATTTTCCAAAAGTTGTTGCCACATGGCGAGAGCCGATTCTTTGTTGGGGACCATTGCGGCAATAATAGGTCCTACCTCCGCCCCAAGGATGTACCCACTCTTCGTTAACCCCTCATACAAATGCCGGGAATTGGTCCACAGATGCTGACGGAGTTCTGGATGAGCCTGGATGATGCGAATGGTCGCTCGTGTCGAAGCAACAACTGAGGGGCATGGAGAAGCGGTAAAAATATAGGGTCGACTGGTGTACCGGATTAATTCGAACTCGGGATGAAAGCTTACGCCGAACCCCCCCGTCGAGCCCAGGCTTTTGCTGAAGGTCCCGACAATACAATCGACGTCCTGTTCGACTTCTGTTTCTTCGGCTAAGCCACGGCCATGTTGTCCGAGTACCCCCAACGAATGCGCTTCATCAACGATCAGAGTGGCCCCATATTTTCTTTTCACTTCGACGATTTCGGCCAACGGGGCTCGATCTCCCAGCATGCTATAAATACCCTCAACGACAATTAAGGTTCGATAACTTCGGTCGCCCAATCGACGGAGCCGTTTTTCCAAATCTGCCACGTCGTTATGCTTAAACCGGATAATCTCCGCGCCTCCAAGTCGGCATCCATCATATATGCTGGCATGGGAGTCCCCATCTATCAAAATAGTGTCCCCTGGGCCTGCAAGAGCAGAAAGCACTCCAAGATTGGCCTGGTAACCTGTGGAAAAGACGATCGCATAGGGCGCACCATAGAAATCCGCGATGGCGTTTTCCAGCGCCTTGTGGCTCGCAAAAGATCCATTGGCCATCCTCGATCCGGTGGTGCCTGTTCCTTCCTGGGCAAGCGCCTGTTGGCCGGCTAGAATGGAGTCAGGATGAAAGGTCAACCCTAAGTAATTATTGGTACCGACCAGGATGGTCTTGCGACCGTTGATGATGGCTTCTGTGGGAGAAATGATCTTTTCGACGGTGACGTGAAACGGGTTGACCCCACTTTTCAGTAACTCGTTTCTGACTTCTTGAATGGGAAGAAATTTGTCAAATAGTGACATGATTACCCTTTCAGCAACTTCTCAATCTCTTCACCAAGGTCCTTGACTGTTCGGATATTGGGAAGATTGTTCAGAGGGATGGAAATATCAAAATGATCTTCGATTTTTAAAAGGACTTGCATGACTTGTAAGGAATCCAATCCCAGCTCTGCGACCAGCTCAGTTGATTCTTTTAACCGAAAGCCCTGTTTGGTAAAAGGCTTGAGAGTGTCGAACAGTTGGGGAAGGATGTCGGAATAACTCATCATATAATAGCCTTTTTGATGGATGAAGAGAACAAACCGGTGCTAATTCCTATGGAATGGCATGAGCCTATCCGATGTGAACAACCGACGCAAGCCTTCTTTGAGGCTGATTTGTGGCGTCCAACCAAGGGTCTGCGTCGCGTGAGAACTATTACAGACCCAATTTGGGTGGAGGAGTTCAGCAACCTTCCCGCGGGTGAAAAGAGGAGTATACCCAAAGAGGCGGGAACATATTTCATTACTTTTCCCTCCTATTTGTAATAGGCTTGGTGGAATTCGCAAGCACAGGCGGAGGCGAGGGTTGGAAAGACGAAAAATATCCTCCCAGGAATATCCTCCAGCGAAGCCATCATCAATCTCAAATGTCTGAAAGGGTGGGTCTCCGCTTTTTAGCCAATGAAGAATAGCCTTGGCGAGATCCTCGACATGAATTAAGGAGAATTTGGCGTGGGAGGGCCCGAGTTGAACCCCAATCCCTTTGCGTAACAAAGTAAAGAGGGGGAGCAGCGCACGGTCTTTCGGTCCATAGACGGCAGGTGGACGAAAAATACTCCACTTCAGTAACCCCGCCTCACGGATTAAAACAGATTCACCTTCATGTTTACTCCATGCATATGGTGAGAGTGATGGCTCACGAGCGGCGAGGGATGAGAGAAGAACAAACCGTGGAAGAGAGGACTGTGCAAGACAGGCTTGAATCAGGTTAGAGACTCCCATTACGTTGGTCGGATAGAAGTCTTCTCGACTCACACCCCGAATCGCTCCTGCGCAGTGAATGACACCAACCGAATCTTTGACTAGGCTTAAAAGGCTGGCAGGATCTTCCAATTGGCCTTGGACCGGTGTGATTCCCAGGTCCTCGAGCTGTTGAGCCTGGCGGGGAGCGCGCGCGAGTCCACGCACATGCCATCCGCCTTTCCTCAAATGTTGTGCGATGACTCCCCCAATGAAACCGGAAGCCCCGGTTAGGGCAACGGTAGTGCGCATAGACCGTGGAGGACGTGTATGGAAAGGTGCCTGGTCTTAGGCAGACCTAGCGGTGGTAGACAAGTGTGTGGTCACCTCTTCCCACTGAATGCGGGTGAGGAAGTCCGCTTTGGCTCGAGATCGAGAGAGTTTTCCAGATGACGTCCGTGGGAGTGTCCGCGGTGGGATGAGTTCAATGTAGCATGGAATAGACAACTCTTTGTGGACTAAGGATCGTAGCCGCTGAACCAAGTCTTCTCGTTTTTTGCTATCCATTTCACGACATTGCACCACCATGATCGCGATCTCATGGCCGTCTGGTGTGGAAACAGAAAAAGCAGATGAATCACCAGGTCGGACTTCTGCCTGTTGCTCTGCCATGAATTCTAGGTCCTGAGGCCAGATATTTCGTCCATTAATGATTATCATATCTTTGGACCGACCAATAATGACGAGGCTGTTTTCGACCCAATAGCCGATGTCGCCTGTATTGAGCCAGCCATCAGTGGAGAGAACCTCCTGGGTCAAGATGGGATCATTGAAGTATCCCGTCATGGTGCTTGCCCCACGAACAAAAATAATTCCACTTTCTCGTTCTTTAACCACCTCTCCAGTCATATTTCGAATTTCGACTTCATATCCGGGGAGAGGAACTCCGCAATTTACAAATTTGCTGCATCGAGCCTGCTCCTCATCAGTCGAGAATGGAACAAAGGGCATGGCTAGCCTGTTATTGGAAAGCTCATTTGCGTCAACTCTGTCTACCTCGAGGCCTTTGTTCAAGGGAGCAAAGCTAATTGCCAAAGAGCATTCAGCCATTCCATAGCAGGCCAGAAATGCTTCAGGTTTAAACCCGCTGGACTTCAGAGTTTTAGCGAAACGTGAGAGGCTATCGGCACGAATTGTTTCTGCTCCAGCACCGGCAATTCGCCAAGAACTGAGATCATAGTGTTCATTAAAGTCTTCGCCCAATCTTCGCACGCAGAGCTCGTATCCAAAAGAGGGGCTGAATGAAATTGTCGCCCGACTCTTCGTCATTAAATCCAGCCACTGACGCGGTCGCATGGCAAAGTCGCGTGTGCTCAGATAATCAACGGAAAGCTGTGAAGCGATTGGACCAAGAACGAAACCGACCAGTCCCATATCATGGTAGAAGGGAAGCCAGGAGACGCAACGATCGCCAGGTTGAACTTGTAAGCCATGCTGAATGATTCCAGAGAGATTGGTCATCACGGCCGCTTGAGTGACCTCGACACCTCTAGGCCAACGGGTGCTGCCGGAGGTGTATTGAATATAGGCTAATTCTTGAGGCTCAAGTGGGCTCAGGGGACCTTGAATTTCTTCTAGCGAGGCAAATGTTTCAGGACCTCCAATGAGGACCAGGTTCAAGCCGGTTGCTGCTTCCTCCAAAAATGGCAAGAAGCCTTCAGGTGCCATGGCAATAGAAGCTTGGCAGCTATCGAGCAGCCGTCTAAGTTGGGTGACGTATGCCTGATGCCCCCCTAAGTGCAATGAAATCGGGAGAGGAACCGGAATCAGTCCCGCATACTGACAGGCAAAAAAGAATCGAATGAAATCTGGTGTGGTATCAGCAATGAGAGCTACCCGAGCCCCTCGTGATAATTCCAATCCGTTCAATCTTCTAGCTAGATTTTGCGCCTGTTGTTTCAGGTCGGCATATGTCAGGACGTGGGTGAGTTTGCCCCTCCCTGAATAAAAATTACAGCCGGTTTCTCCTGAAGCCGCATAATCAAGAGCCTCTGAAAGGGTGGAGAAATTTCCATGTTTCAGTCTGAGTTGGTGATGAGTTGGTGTAGCGTTCATTCTATCTCAAAGATTAAAGGCAGCATTATTCCCAATGGTTTGCTAAAAAGCATTTAATTAAGTATGCAATTGTAATGCCATGAAATTTTGTCGGTTAATTGCCAAGAACGAAGGAAAAGTGAAAACAAATTTTTTTATTCACAGTAAGTTGTAGCAAAAAAACCGCAAATTGAGTCTATTTTGCAACATGCTCTTTCTTGTTTTTAAGTATTTACAACTAGCTTGCAAACTCATGAATCCAGTTATTTTTGAGGTGACTTAAAAGGTTTTGGTATACCTCTTCCGATATGTCATTCGCATTTTTAAGGGCTGGTGGCCCAGGCCATCCATGGTCAAGGAATTGGTGTTGAGAAAATAATCGAGGTGTGTCATATCGGGGGATGACATGAAAATGAACCTCTGGGTCAACCATCATCAACATGAGGTAATTTATTTTGCTATAGGCAAATGTGCGTGAGACACTTGTCTCAATCTCACGTATGATCTTTGGCAGTTCTGTAAATGCCTGCGCACTAATTTGGGAAAATGCGGTAGCTTCCTCTCGACAAATTAAGACCAGTGAGCCAAGGGTTACCTGTTGGGGGCGTAAGAGCACTACCCAATGGGAAAACTCTTTGAGGCAGGCCTTAGGATACCCAAATTTTTTCATCGTAGTGTTCATGAGCACGCCCTTATACCCAAAGAGTTATCCTTGTGTCTATGAGGCAATGGAGCCCCCTTGTTCCCATAGGCCTATGTTGTCATTCTGCGCGGCACGTCGAAATATAGCACAGCTTTTGTGTCAGAACCGGATTTCAACATTATCATGTGGCAAGGTTAGGTATTGAGCCAAAGGGGAGCGAGTGAGGTGATTGTGTGTTGGTGAGAGAACTTATGGCTTTCGTCCATGATCTCTGCAGGCTTCCAATTGGAGGTATCCTTTCAGGATTGGGTATTCTTGTGGCTTCTTCTGAAGGTTCCTATAATTGGTGTATGAGTAATTTCCTGGCAAGTCAGGTGAGAGTGGATTGATGGCAGTGGACACATGCAAAAAGGGATGGAGGCTCTAGGGTGTTAACCAGTCAATGGTATCGTGAAAAGTATCTCCTTGATCGCATGACATTTCGCGATCTAAGGAAGGCGTACATTCTATACCCGAGTATTCAAATATATGCGGTGTTATTAGCTTGTAGTATTATCGGGGCCTTCGTGGTTTTCCCTTATTTCCCTGTTTCTCCATTGCGTGTGGCAGGAAGTATTGTGGGGACTCTGCTGGCTTACCCATTCGTGGAATATGCTGTACATCGGTTTATTTTACATGGGCGATATCTCTATCGGTCGGCATGGACGGCAGCTTTGTGGAAACGGATTCACTATGATCATCACCAAGATCCCAATGATTTGCGGGTGTTGTTCGGAGCAGGTTCAACTACCCTGCCGACGATTGTTGTGGCCACCTTCCCCATTGGAATGAGTCTTGGGGGTTGGGTAGGGGCTGCTCTTTCTTTTGCGACAGGATTGGCGTGTTTTATGGTGTATGAATTCTGCCATTGCATGCAGCATTTACGTGTGAGTCCTAAGAATAAATTTTTACGGCGGGTCAAGCGACACCATTTACTGCATCATTTTCATAATGAAAAAGGAAACTTTGGCATCACGAGTCTGTTCTGTGATCGGATATTTGGAACTGAGTATGGGAATGCCGAAGACGTGCCGTTCAGTCAGACTGTTTCCAACCTGGGCTATGCGGATCAGGAGCGATCTCATTATCCCTGGGTGGCCCAACTATCCGAACAAAAGCCATAAGAGACGCATGGCCATTCAGAATAGTGATCCTTTTTTCGCCTCACAAATCCTGACTCCCTGGAGTCGAGTGGTGTGCCAAGATGGGTGGGGAAAGGCGTTTTGATTCGTGTTGAACCGGTCGGCGACCGCGCCGCCTTCAAAGAATTTATTCGTCTTCCCTGGAAGTTGTACCGCTCAGATCCTCATTGGGTTCCCCCTCTATGGATTGAGCGACTTCATACTTTTTCCCCGAAAAATCCGTATTTTCACCATGCTCGTTGGCAATGTTGGCTAGCCTATCGCGGGCAGGAACCTGTTGGGCGAATCTGTGCCCAGATCGACGACCTGCATCTCAGCAAGTATCAGGACCAGACGGGGTTTTTTGGCTTGCTTGAAGCAGAGGAGGAGGCCAGTGTCTTTCAGGCGCTGTTCCAAACGGCGGAAGCCTGGCTTCAGACTCATGGGATGACGAATGTTCGGGGGCCGTTTAATTTGTCCATCAATCAGGAATGTGGTTTGTTGGTCGATGGATTTGATTCACCGCCCATGATTATGATGGGCCATGCCAGACCTTACTACGCGCAATTGGTTGAACGGAATGCCTATGAAAAGGCCCAAGATCTTCTAGCCTATCGGATTGGAATACATTTTAGTTTTCCCCCTGGAGTGTCTCTATTTCTCAAAAAAGCGAAAACCTCGATGCGCATTCGTCCGTTACGGCGGAAGCATCTAAAAGAGGATTTGGCGATTATCAAGGATATTTTTGAAGAGGCCTGGTCAGACAATTGGGGGTTTCTTCCATTTACCGATGCCGAATTTGCCGAGATCGGTCAGCAGCTTAAGCTTTTGGTCGAAGATGATTTTGTGCAGATCGCTGAAATCGATGGAGAGCCCACGGCCATGTTGGTTGCCTTTCCCAATATACATGAGGTTATTCGAGATCTGAACGGGCAGGTGTTCCCATGGGGGTGGCTAAAAATCTTATGGCGGTTGAAAGTCTCCTATCCCCAATCGGCTCGGGTTGCCTTAATGGGAGTGCGTAAACGATTCCAATCCAGCCCCATGGGGGCGGCGATGGCCTATGGGTTGATTGAAGCTGTGAGGGAAGCTGGCCTTCGTAAAAATATCCAGCAGATCGAAACTTCCTGGATTTTGGAAGGGAATAAACGCATGCGTCACATCCTGGAATCACTCGGAGCCGAACCATACAAAACCTATAGAATTTATGAGAAGCATCTTCAATGATTGCAGATAGTTGTTTGGTGAGGACATATGGGGCTTGACCACCAATCTGTCACGGCTCTGGTATTAGCTGGTGCCCGAACCGGTCGAGACCCAGTGGCCCGAATGGCAGGGGTCGCAAATAAGGTCCTGGCGCAGGTTGGTGGGGAGCCCATGATCTCCCGTGTATTAGAGACCTTAGCCCAATCGGACGGAGTGGGAAAAAGAATTTTATGCGGGCCTTCCTGGGAAACGGTGCAAGATAATTCATTTTTAGGGACATTGATTGCGTCAGGAGCGGTCCAGTGGGTGGAACCTGCACAAGGTCCGAGTCTCAGCGTTGCGAGGTTTCTTAATGAACATCCTCAGGAATTCCCTGTCCTGGTCACGACGGCGGACCATGCCCTGCTAACACCAGAGATGGTTAATTATTTTCTGCGTGAAGCCCAGGAAAAACAGATGGATGTGGCCGTCGGCCTGGTGCCGTATTCCTTGGTTGTGGCGTCCTACCCTCAATCAAAGCGAACAGTCACTCGATTGACGGGCGGAGGGTTCTGTGGATGCAATTTATTTGTCCTCTGTACACCAAAGGCTAAGCGAATGGTGGAGTTTTGGAGCCGGATTGAGCGTGAGCGCAAGCATCCCCTTCGCCTGATTCGAACGCTTGGGGGGCTGGCCCTAGTCCGCTATGTGCTTGGTTGGTTATCTCTTGCGGAAGCCCTGAGGCGCCTGGGGCAAAAGCTCAATCTTCATGTGCAAGAAGTGCTGCTGCCGTTTCCTGAAGCGGCCATCGATGTGGATACTCCTGAAGATCTTGCCTTAGCGGAAGAAATCTTGGCGAAACGACAAGCAACCTTCTAGGAGGGAATGGCTGTATGGCACTTCTGCAGGTGCTGGCAGATCCAAATTTTGCAACAATCAACTAGGGTGAGCAATCAATGAAAAAGATTTTCTTGATTGCTAATTTTTGAACAGACCCTCCGCTTGTTCTAAATCAGAAGGATTGTCGATCTCAGCCCACTTCAACCCTTTGATGCAAAAGGTCGACACATGACCCTGTTGGGCTAATTCGTCGATGAGTGATAAGTACCATTGCTTGAGCGCCTCCGGTTTGCGAATTCGTTGGTCTAACGTGGAAAGAAAGATTTTAGGTCCATTGCCTTGAAATCGTATCATACCGATGGACTCTCCGTTCACCTGCTCGATGGGAAGGGTTTTGCCAATTCGATCCAGTTGTGAGCTACGCACAATGACTTTCATGTCGTCAGCATCGTAGCGAATTTTCTCATCGGTTACCAAGGTGATGGGGGAAGAGGGAGCCTGCAACAGACCATCAAGAACGGCTGATTCAAATAGAGTATCCCCATTTATTAATAAAAAATCCTGACTCATGTCGTTCCGAGCCGCCCAACAGCTCATCAAATTATCTGCCATCGCAAAAAATGGATTATAGATGGTGCGGACAGAGCCAGAGGCAATTTCGTCGGTTAGAAGAGCTTCAACCTTTTCAGCCCCAAACCCGACCACAATGTGAATGGAATCGATTCCTGCGCGAAGGAGTGCTTGGATTTGCCGTTTCACAATGGGTAGTCCACTGACAGGAACGGTACATTTGGGTTTATCGGCTGTGTGTGGGAGTAACCGTTTTCCCTGGCCAGCACTTAATATTACGGCTTTCATCGTTGCAGTTCTCCTAATATGAGGTATTCCATCTGTACCGTTAGGCTGAGGGTCGTTTGATGTTAGTCAAATATTTAATTCGCGAAGTCCTGAAGCCATCAGCCGTTGTCTGTGGACTTTTGGTGGCGTTATTTGCCGGATATAGTTGGGTCACATTTTTAGCCAAAGCCGTCAATGCCCTGTTGCCGGCCAATATGATTCTCACGTTAATTGCGTTAAAAGTGGGAATCGCGCTTGAAGTCCTCATTCCCATTTCGTTGTATTTCGGCGTTATTTTGGGATTTGGCCGATTATATACCGACTCTGAAATGAAAGCCTTTATGGCGTGTGGTGTCAATCCATACCGGATCCTCCTTACTGTTTTTTCCCTTTCCTGTTTGGTGGCTGTCCTTGTCAGCATCTTTTCTTTATATCTGCGTCCATTGGCTTATGAAGAAATCTATCGATTAAAAGATGAAGGAGAGGCTGGATTTCGTTTGAGCAATTTGGATGCCGGCCACTTTTATGAACGACGTAATGGATCCTTGGTTTTTTTCGCAGAGGATATTGATGAACGTCACCAAAAATTAAGTGAGGTGTTTGTTCAAAGTGAACATGGAGAGACGTTGCAAGTCTTTTCAGCAAAGACAGCTCAAGAGGAACTTGATCCCCAAAGTGGCATCTCAATTCCTGTTCTCTTAGATGGATTCGAATATAAACTGACAAGGGAGGGGGAGATCAAGCACATTTCTAGTTTTTCACGGATGGCAATTTATCCTCGGGAGCTTGTGGCGGAGTATAAACGCAAGGCCGAATCCACCAAAAATTTACTAAAATCCGATTCTCGCAAGGATATCACAGAACTGCAATGGAGGTTTTTAGCCCCTTTTTCGGCTATTCTCATGGGGCTGCTGGGAGTGCCGTTGAGTCGCGCTTCACCAAGGCAGGGAAAATACGCCAAAATTTTCACAGCGACGGTAATTTTTTCAGTTTATTACTTTACAGGGCTGATGGTGAGAAATCTTGTTGAGCAGGGCATACTCCCCATTATTCCGGGGCTTTGGTGGATTGTTATTGTCTTAGGAGCCTTACTGGCATATTGGTTGGCGCCCTCGCGATTCACCCGAGGCATGTCCTAAAAAATCCCGGTTTCATACTCTCTCACGATCCTCAGACTTTCTGAACAGAGGCAGTAAGTAGGAAATGGCGTATCTGGCGGGTTTTACGATAATTCCATGAAAATTCTCAATCGGTATCTGGCGGTCAGTTTACTGAAAGGGTATTTTCCTGTGCTGGCCATATTTTTGGCGGTCTTCAGTTTAATCGTCTTTGTTGAAGAGCTGGATGACGTGGGTAAGGGGCGCTATACCTTTTGGAGCGCTGGTGAGTTTTTGTTGCTGACCCTGCCAACCCGGTTGGTGTTTCTCGCCCCGTTTGTGTCGTTGTTAGGGAGTATTATTGCCCTAGGTAGCCTTGCCAATGGCAGGGAACTCATCGCGATCCAGGCCGCTGGAGTATCTCCCTACCAAATAGCTTGGTCAGTGATGAAGGTTGGGGCATGTTTTATTTTACTTGTGGGCTTTCTTGAAGAGGTTGTCAATCCCCCCCTGGATCAAGAGGCCTATTTTAAGCGATCGATGGCATTGTCGGATTCTGGGGCCTATAAGGGAAAGCAGGGGTTCTGGTTTCGTGATGGAAGACGCTTTATTAGAATTCATCAGATTCGCTACGGAGAGAGTCCAGAAAACCTTGATATTTTTGAATTTAATGATGCCGGACAATTGGATTTCTATATGCATGCTCAAGAGGCAGAAATTGTCAATCCTCAGAAGTGGACTCTGAAAAATATTAAAAAGCAGGTCATTCACGGATACAGTGTTTCCCAGGAGCAGATGGAGAGTCTGGAATGGGACTCTCCACTTAAACAGAATGAAGTCCGGTTATTGACTCTTCCTTCTTCCACATTGGCCCCTTCCGAGCTTTACCAATACATGGAAGTCTTAAAACGAAAAAAACAAAATTACCTGAGATATGAGTTAAGCTTTTGGGACAAAATTTTTATGCCTTTGAATACCGGGCTTATGATCTTGGTGGCCGTCCCGTTTGTGTTCGGCCCCTTGCGAATGTCTGCAGCAGGGAAGAGGGTATTCATTGGATCCCTGGTCGGTCTGGGGTATTATTTGATGACGGAAATTTCTAAGCATGTTGGAATTCTGTTCGGAGCCTCTCCTCTATTAACCACGGCCGCTCCCTTCCTCCTGTTGTCTCTTGTCACGTTTGTGTTATGGCGGCGTTATCTCAATTGAAAAACAGTGGAAAGTCGGCATAGAGATCGGGCATGATCAACCGCTATTTCGTTCCCTATGGGTGTCTGGTAATCGTCGATAATATGTATGGGTATTCCTTTGATGAGGTATAAGCAATGTTGTATACCAATTCAGGCATATGCCCCAGGGATTTGTGGGAATGAATGCCGATTGCAGTCACAGACGGGATTATGGTCACAATCATATTTGTTCCCGTCAGTTATTATGGGAGAGTCGGGCGACTCTATTATTCTTTAATGTGTAAGGGGAATAAGGCGTGGTAGTTCAATGACTGTGTCCGCATATATTATCAATGATCCGAATATCCGTTTGTGGAATTTGACCTCCCGTATCCGGTATCAACGAATGTTAAGTCGATTGGGGGTTGGAAATTTTCTCAATAATCTCAACGAACTTCCATCCGATCATTCGCTTCTGATTATTCGAGGGGATTATTTATTTGATGCGCGAATATTCTCCTTTCTCTTGAAGCAAAACAATGTTGTTCTGGAAGTTGAGGGTCAAGCCGGGTTATGTCCGGTTGTGGCTCATGTGGATTCCTCTTTGGCTTCCGCAACGTGTGATGGGATACAACGAGAACACACACGAAATGTTGCAAACCTGCAATCTGTGACATTGCAGGATCTTTCAACGTCCTTTTCAAACGAATTGCGGAAAACTGATCATCCCTATGTGTTCCCCATTCGCGAAAATAACCGGGTGGCTTTGGAAGAACATTTATTTACGGGGTCGTATAAAGGCGTCACTGATCTGGTGACGAAGTTTCTATGGCCCGTTCCGGCCAAATGGGCCACCCGGCTTTGTGCGCTTTGGGGGATTTCGCCTAATCAGGTAACATCGCTGAGCTTATTCCTTGTTATTGCAGCAGGCGTGTTATTCACTTTTGGACAGTTTTTCTGGGGACTTGTCCTGGGCTGGATTATGACGTTCCTCGATACGGTGGACGGAAAATTAGCTCGAGTAACGGTGACCTCAAGTAAATGGGGGAATATTTTTGATCATGGCATTGATTTAATCCACCCTCCTCTTTGGTATTTAGCTTGGGGAGTGGGTCTCACTGCATTTGCCCCTTGGCTCTCCTGGTTGACGGTGGAAACCACCATTGGAATCATTTTGATCGGATATGTATTGGGACGGATGGTTGAAGGAATTTTTCAATGGTGGTTGGGGGGATTTGTCATCTTTTGTTGGAAGCCGTTGGATTCCTATTTCAGGCTTGTCACAGCTCGACGTAATCCTAATCTCATCCTCTTAACAATCAGTCTCCTTTTTGGACGTCCCGATTTGGGCTTGGAGGCTGTGGCCATTTGGACGGTGGGCTCAACCCTGATTCTTATCGCGAGACTTCTTATGGCGGGTTGGGGGAAAGCCAGGATGGGTTCCCTCACTTCCTGGTTGGCTGAGATCGATCCAGTGAATCGAAATTCCCTGGCAGTCAGAATGTTTACCAATCCTCCGGTCACGATCAAATGATCTTTCATGCGGACTTTACACATCTTTTCGTCTTGCCCGTATTCCCCAATGTCAATGATTCCTATTTCATCTTTGCCGTCGCTTGAGGTCGGTTGGACTGGTCTACGATGCATGTGGGGATCCTTCATAATTCGTTGAGTGGTCGTAATAGGCGGAAGCCGGACCTTTTTCAAGAAATTTACAACAAATATCCAGAAGTGCAGCGGGCTGAGGTCAACACGCCTGCGGATATCCTAGAATCTCTGAAGACGTTTGCTCACCTTCAGGTGGATTGTGTGGTCGTCAATGGAGGGGATGGGACCATTCAAGCCACCATGGGGGCTTTGTTTCATCATCGTCCTTTTGCTGTCATGCCCCGGTTGGCTGTGTTGCCCGCAGGGACGGCCAATCTGATTGCGGGGGATGTGGGTTTAGGGAAATTTGAATCAAACACACTTGACCAATTGTTGGTTCAGGCCGAAGCCATGACTCCGAGATTATCTTTTGAAACGCGACCGGTTCTTCGTATTCGATTTCCAGAAAACCGCGAACCCCTGCATGGAATGTTTTTCGGGGCTGGAGCGATTTATCATGGGACCCAACTAGGTCTCGAAACCAAGCAGTCGATAGGCCGGTTAGGGGAATGGGGCGCAGGGCTGATTCTGTTGAAATTTTTATTGGCGTTGGCCACCGGGTCCCGAAAAGGTTTGAATCCGATCACGGTGGGTGTGGCAACTGGAGAATCAGCACCTCTCCAGGATGAGTATTTAGTCTTGCTGGTCACCACCTTGAATCGCTTGTTTTTAGGGATGAAGCCGTTTTGGGGCAAGCAATCCTTGCCTCTACACTATACGAGTCTTCGAGTGCCGTACCGCTATTTGTGGCGTGCCTTACCAACATTGTTTCGTGGAACGACGCATCCTTTAGCAACGACAGAACATGGCTATGACAGTGAAAACCTTTCAGAACTTCGCTTGGTGTTTAACAGTGGATTTGTCCTGGATGGCGAAGTGTACGCCTCTTCCATGCCTGAAGAGCCTTTAACCCTGGATTCTCCCGGCGAGCTGTCATTTGTGCGGTTGAAGACTGAATAATGGTGATGAACGGTTCCCCAACAGTCCTCGAGATCGTTAGCCAGCCGAGCGCTCGACCCATTCCTGCGTCCATTCAAGCAGCGGGAAATTTTCTGGCTACAAAATACGGGCAGGCGGTTCAAGGAATCTTATTGTATGGCTCGTGCTTGCGGGCGGGAACGGATCAGGACGGATTAGTGGATTGTTATGTCATTGTGGACCAGTATGCCTCGGTCTACCAGTCTATTTGGTTAGCCCTCCTCAATCGTTGGCTCCCACCTAATGTGTTTTATGGAGAAGTGAACCTGGAAGGGCGAATCGTTCGTATGAAGTATGCCGTGCTCTCGTTAGAGGATTTTGAGCGAAGTGTAACTCCAAAGTGGTTTCATTCATACTTTTGGGGGCGCTTCGCGCAGCCGACGGCCGTGATGGCCTGTCCGAGCCAAGCGATGAGTCAACGGATTATCTTAGGGCTGGGCAGAGCGGTCTTAACCTTTTTGGGGAACGTGGTTCCGCGAATGCCACAACAATTTTCTGCCAAAGATGCATGGAGTATTGGTTTGGCCCTCAGTTATGGCGCCGAATTGCGTGCCGAATCACAAGGGCGAATTGCAACATTGTGGGACAGTAACCAAGCCTATTATGAACAAGTCGCCCATGCGGCGTTTTTAGCACATTTCTCAAAGATCAAGGTCATTCAAGGGAATGACATAACCAGGTATGAGATGGAATATTCCAGGTGGGACCACATCAAGAATCGCATAGCCTGGATTGTTCGAAAAGTGCAGGGGAAGGTGTTATCTGTTTTGCGGCTTATGAAAGCCGCCTTTACGTTCCAAGGGGGGGCGGACTACCTCATCTGGAAAATCGAGCGGCATTCCGGAGTGAAAATCGAATTGACCCCTGCCCAACGACGACATCCCATTTGGGCCGGGCTCACGACATTCTGGCGTCTTTATCGCCAAGGGGCCTTTCGGTAGTGCCGGGTCTCGGCCCGGCAGCCGAGCCACTTTTGTTTCGGCAAAAGTAGCCAAAACCATGTTGACCGTGGCGTGGCCCTTCGGGGCCCCTGCGCGGTTCGCCGACACCGGCGGCGCGCAAACTCGCGGAGCTTGGCCTGAGTCTTCTCGAAGGGCTCAAACAGTGCGCGCCTTTTCTCCGGCCTCGGCTGCACTGCTCGGCCACACCACAAGGCCAGGGGAGACGGCGGAAACATAGAAGGACAGGGCAAAACGGATGGACATCTGAGGTGTCAAAAAATATTGAAAATGTAACGGAATATCTAAATCTGTTACACGGAGGTCTCACTACCCGTCCTCAAAGCCTGATCGACTTTGGCCAAAAGTAGGATAGGCTGAACCAGAGGAAAAACTATACTGGCCAATATATTCTAGAGAACAGAGGCTTCTTCGGAACCTTTTTTTGTTAAAGCCCAAATACCTCGGGGTGTTTCATGAACTGGTTTCAAAATGCCTTGTTCGCGCATAGCTCTTACCTCCCACTCCGCGCTTTTCTGCCAACGTATGGTACCGGACCTAATATCAGATTTATCATATTCCGTCAGTGCACCTTCCATAGCCTTCTCCACTGACTCCAGCACAGTTGGGCGAAGCCCTTCACCACCGAGCTTTTTAAGGACTTTTAAAATTGGATTCCTAAAGGCATTTTGGGGTGTTTTCTTGTTTAGAATACCATTTGGGATAATCATGAAATTTTTCATTTGTTGTGGTTGGCCTTTCTTTTGTTTTTCTAGGCCTAACTTGCGCCTTAAAACGGAATTAGGCGTATCTTCAAACGGCTGAGCGTCTTTTTGTAACAAGGCATAAACCTCATCATCGATTCGAATTGCAGGCATTATAGGTATCTCTCGTTGTAGTATGTAAGTGTTACAGTGTAATCATAGTATAGTGTATTAGATTTTATGTTTCAATCAAAAGAATGAGTATCTCAAGATGACTGCATAATACTTGGTGGTCTTCAGGGAATATTGTTGGGCAGCGGGATAACACACTGTTGCTCAAAAATGTAACCGAATACCCTATTCTGTTACATGGGATTATGATCTTATAATGGGGAGATTGCGCTGAAAGGATTTGGTACCACTGAAGTCCATGCTAAGATTTCTAACGTTAAAGATGATTTGTCGAAAATAACTCATGGCCCTATTAGATGAATTGAATAAAAGATTTCCGCCGCAAGCAACGGCAGAGGAAGTGCTCTTCTTTTTGAGACACCACGGTTTCTCAAGCATTTCCCTTAATCCGGAAAACCCGTAGAAAGCAACGGGGAATAGGATTGATTCAATTTCGCTAAAAATCGATTCTCTGCGACGCGTAAACGCGCGGGTGAATCGAAACGTTAAAACAGTATATGGGAAACGAAAACAAAACCAGGGGAGATACGGACCGAATGTCAGTATCGGAACATGCCTCCGTAGTAAAGTTGGAGAATGATAGCGTTGTCGGCTACATAGAATCGGAACGCGATGGTTTGAAGATCTCGGCCGATGCCGCTCGAAATGAAAGCGTTGAATACAGCCTGACCGGTGCGGCTCCCCAGGGTGAAGAAGACACGCTAACCGCATCCTGTATTCTTATTAAAGCTTTAAACGCGATTGGAGCTAATTGGCGTGATCCGGTTGTTGGAGAGGAGCCAGCTGATTGCTCGGCGGAGGATTTCTTCAACGGAAAGCTTAGACTTGACATCCAGGTGGTTCGAGCCATCTCATCTCCCGAACTTTGGAAGGAGCTTAATACGCTGGGATCCGTATCCGAAGTAATCAACTTGAACAACCTAACGGCAGAGCTAAGAAAATCACTTCTTCTCAAGGAAAAGAAAATACCTCCCTCCTCACGGAATGAACTTGTACTCGCACTTGACGGAAATCGCATGCCGAGTATCGCCCTTACGTTTATCAAGAACCATGTCATCAGTAATCTTTCCCATTTCGCACGGTCTCTCGGCTATAAACAGGTTTGGATAATCGGTCCCACACCGGATTTATCCTATAGGTTGGATGTTGAAGCTGTCTAACAATCCGCAGGAGCAGACACATATGTACTAGGGTCTGTACAAGTTCGTACCTACCTTCTAAACACGCCTGTTTTAATGAGGGTACCTAATGGGGTACGTGCTCAGCTAACACGTTAGCGTAAAGTGTAACCGAATGCCCCATTCTGTTATATGGATTGGTAGTTGAGATCCTTCCTGTCCACTTTTTGAGAAAAATAGAGTTTGCCATTTGCTCCGCGCCTTTGGTACAGGGCCTGTCAGCCACTTTTTTCATGGTGTGGTGGGGAATTATTTCCGACGCCTGCTGGCCGACCAGGGGGACGGGCGCTCTTCTTTCTTGGCGGGCCTTGTCTGAGCGGAGCGAGTTGGACCGCCCTCTTGTATCCCGCGGCCGTCCTATCTAGTGAGGTCGGACTGGGCGTCAATGGTTTTGGGTCCTTTTCCCGAAAGAAAAGGACTTCGCCTGCCGGGGCGAGACCCGGCAACATTGAAAAGCGCTTGGACATGGTCATTTGATAAACGAGTAAGACGCGTTGTCTTAAAACAACGTTTTGGTGATTTTCAAAAGCTAAAATGGGTTCCCGCTAAAAGCTGGCCGGAATGACAGGAGGTGTAGGATCGGCTTAGGCGAAGAATGAGCCAATTCTCGATTCTTATACTTCGAAAAGGGAACTACGAATGATTTTTGGAGGATATTATTGGTCGCGGTTGACCATATAGCAGGCGGTGATGGAGAGGGATCGTTTGGCCATGCAGGCGGGAAACGGTTCAAGGTCGAGGGCCGCGGCTTCTACGTATTCTCGCGCTCGAGCAGTGGAATAGGACAGAGAACCTTGTTTCTGCATTAATTGGATGATTCTCGTGACGTCCTCATCCTCTATGGCATGTGCCAAGATCTTTTCGGTGATCCATTGGTTGTCTTGAGGGGAACAAGTCTGGAGAAGATGAAGGAGGGGAATGGTAATCATGCCCTGACGAATATCCTGACCAAGGGCTTTGCCGAGCTTTGCACGGTCTGCGGAATAATCCAAGCGATCGTCAGCCAATTGGAATGCCATTCCTAGATGGTAGCCAAACCGATAGAGCGCGGCTTGTTCTTCTATGGAGGCACCTCCCACGATCGCCCCGACCTTACAGGAGGCCGCGACCAGGGCAGCAGTTTTATATTCAACAATTTTGAGATAGGCGGCCTCCGACAGGTGCGGTTGACTGTTGGCGCAGAGTTGAAGGACCTCCCCTTCTGCCATCTTTCGGCACGCATCCGCTAAGGCTTCGTTGATGCCATGGTTGTGAAAGGTGGCAATCAGGGCCATGGCCTGGGAATATAAATAATCCCCAACCAGAATACTGGCTTGATTGCCCCAGATTTTTCTCGCAGTGGGTTGTCCCCGTCTAAGATCGGCTTCGTCTAACACATCGTCATGAAGTAACGTGGCCGTATGGATAAATTCAACGAGACTGCCCAGCAACAAAAAATCTTTTTGAAGAAATCCACAGAGTCGGGCGCAGAGAATCAGGAGTAGGGGGCGGATACGTTTTCCTCCGCTGGCAAAGATGTGCCCAGCGACGGTATTGATGAGTGGGGCATGCGATTCAAGGTGTGTGGTAATTTGGCTTTCAACCTCAATGAGGTCCGGCCGAAAGGCTTCCCACACATCCTCCATGGACTCCAGGTCTCTAAGGGCTGGTTCCTGATGCATGGCGGCGATACTAGGGGGTCGTCTGTGGATTGTCAAGCTGAACCATAGCTTGGAAATCTATCAGCATTTTTCGAAAACCCGCATACACGTGTGGGAAATATTGCGTAGCGGAAAATTGATCGTCTTGACAGATTTTTTGACCATCCATTAATCTTGTCGTTTACAATTTTGAATTAGACTTCCCTTTTCTTCCGTCGCTCTCCGGGACCACACAACGACACCATGGCCCATAGAGACTCTATTAAGGGGTAGCGTGCCTTAATCTCCTTTTTAATGATGGCCAACCATATTTTAGGTGAAACGTGAAACAGGTGACTAATCAACCAGTGTGGAATCTCCCGGGATTGCCTCCAGTTCAAGGCCTCTACCATCCCGGAAATGAGCATGATGGCTGTGGAATCGGGTTTGTGGCCCATATGAAGGGGCAAAAATCACATGACATCATAGAAAAGGGCCTGGAGGTCAACAAAAATCTCACTCATCGCGGAGCACAAGGGTGTGATCCATGTACCGGTGATGGAGCAGGAATACTCTCTCAGATCCCCCACGAGTTTTTTCATCGGGTTGCGGCCGAAACGGGTGTCGACCTTCCTGAGGCCGGAGCCTATGGGGTCGGCATGGTGTTTTTGCCGCAGGATGCCAGGACCAGGCAACAGTGCGAAGCCATCTTTGAAGCGATCGTACATGAAGAGGGGCAACATTTCTTGGGGTGGCGGGATGTGCCGGCCAAAGAGGATCAAATCGGGGATCAAGCCCGAAAAACGATGCCCGTCATTCGACAGTTTTTTGTGGCACGTGAATTACTGAATCCCATGCAGTTTGAACGCAAACTGTATGTCATTCGTAAACGAATAACCCGTGCCATTCGCGAATCAGCTCTTCCCGGAAAGGAATGGGTCTATATTTCCAGTCTGTCCGGGAATACGATTGTCTATAAGGGGATGCTGTTGCCGGAACAGGTTGCACTGTTTTACCCCGATCTTGCGGATCCCACATTTACGTCGGCCCTGGCCCTCGTGCATTCTCGCTTTAGTACAAACACGTTTCCGACCTGGGCCTTAGCCCATCCCTACCGCTATTCCGTCCATAATGGCGAAATTAATACTTTGAAAGGGAATGTCAATTGGATGCGGGCACGACAGGGCAGGCTTGCCTCTGATCTGTTCGGGGATGATCTCAAAAAATTATTTCCCATCATTGATGATTCCACACAAAGCGATTCGGCCTGTTTGGATAACGCTATAGAATTTTTGGTGATGGCCGGCCGGTCCTTGCCCCATGCCATGATGATGCTGATTCCGGAACCGTGGGTGGGAAATCCGCAAATGGATTTTGACCGGCGAGGGTTTTATGAATATCACGCGGCGGTGATGGAACCGTGGGATGGACCCGCGGCTGTGTGCTTTACGGATGGAAAGCTCGTGGGTGCCACCTTGGATCGGAATGGTCTGCGTCCCTGTCGCTATCAAATCACCAAGGATGATGTCGTGGTGTTGGCTTCAGAGGCGGGAGTACTTCCGACTGATCCTAAGACCATTCGCGTGAAGGGACGTCTGCAACCAGGTCGCATGTTTGTTGTGGATACCGTCCAAGGACGTATTCTGGACGACGAGGAAATTAAAGCCGATATCACCAAACGTAAGCCCTATCGACAATGGCTCACGCAATATCGGGTTTCCTTAGATGAACTGCCTGAGCCACTCAATGTGCCACAACCCGACCACCCGACACTGCGCCAACGTCAACAAGCTTTCGGGTACACCGTGGAAGAGTTGAAAATGGTGTTGATCCCTATGGCCGTCACGGGTGAAGAGCCTATTTCTTCAATGGGAACCGATACCCCTTTGGCCGTGTTGTCCGAACGGCCGCAACTTCTTTTTAAATACTTCAAACAATTGTTTGCGCAAGTGACGAATCCTCCCATCGACCCGATCCGTGAGCATCTGGTGATGTCTCTTGTCACGAACATCGGGCCAAAACCGAATGTCATTGCAGAGATTCCAGAGGCATGCCGAAGGATAAAATTGCAGCAACCAATCCTTAGCAATGTCGATCTGCAAAAGATTCGCATGATTGGGGATCCTCACTTTAAAAGTAAGACATTGTCCTTGCTTTTTAAGGTTGCTGAAGGGCCTGAGGGCATGGCTGCCGCTCTTGATCAGTTATGCCAGCAAGCCTCGAAAGCCATAAAGGAGGGGGAAAAGTTTCTCATTTTGAGTGATCGAGGTGTCGATGCCGAGTGGGCGCCCATTCCTAGTCTATTAGGCGTTTCGGCGGTGCATCATCATCTGGTTCGAGAAGAAACACGAACGGAGGTGGGGTTGATTCTGGAAACAGGTGAACCGCGAGATGTGCATCATTTCGCCTGTCTCATCGGTTATGGCGCCGGGGCCATTAATCCTTATTTGGTGTTTGAGTCCCTCGTGGATATGGAACGGGAAGGATATTTTCCTGAAAGCGTGGATGCGGCCACGGCTGAATCAAAGTTCATTAAGGCAGTTAATAAAGGATTGCTGAAGATATTCTCAAAGATGGGGATCTCCACAGTCCAGTCCTATTGTGGAGCTCAAATTTTTGAGGCCATTGGCCTGAATAACAAACTGATTGATCGGTTCTTTACCGGAACGGCTTCACGGATCGAAGGAATTGGTCTCAGTGAGGTGGGGGAAGAGACCTTGCGCAGACATGCGCTGGCCTATCGTCCGGTCCCCATGCGGCAACTAGATTTTGGTGGCGAAATTCATTACCGGATTCAGGGGGAGCACCATAATTGGAATCCTGAAACCATTTACAAACTTCAGCATGCCTCGCGTGCGAATGATGCCAAAGCCTATGCGGATTTTTCGGCCCTGGTGAATAAAGAGGATCAACGGCGCTCGAATCTTCGCGGACTGTTCGAGTTTAACTGGGCGGCCGAACCGGTCCCTCTTGAAGAGGTGGAACCCGCCAGCGAAATTGTGAAGCGGTTTACTACCGGTGCCATGTCGTTTGGGGCAATCAGTAAAGAAGCGCATGAGACTTTGGCCATTGCCATGAATCGCATAGGCGCCAAAAGCAATACCGGCGAAGGTGGTGAGGATCCGGAACGATTTACACCTTTGCCGAACGGCGATTCCAAAAATTCTTATATTAAGCAAGTGGCATCGGGTCGTTTTGGGGTGACGGCACATTACCTGGTGAATGCCAAGGAGTTGCAAATTAAAATGGCCCAGGGTGCCAAGCCAGGCGAAGGCGGGCAATTGCCGGGACACAAAGTCGATGAATTTATTGCTAAACTTCGCTATTCCACGCCGGGAGTGCAACTGATCTCTCCACCCCCTCATCATGATATTTATTCTATCGAAGATCTGAAACAACTCATTTTCGACCTCAAAAATTCCAATCCTGAAGCCGCGATTTCCGTGAAACTCGTGGCCGAAGTCGGAGTTGGAACCGTGGCGGCAGGCGTGGCAAAAGCTCATGCCGATAAAGTTCTCATAAGTGGAGATTCCGGAGGAACGGGAGCGTCTCCGCTATCGTCCATTAAGTACGCAGGAGTTCCCTGGGAGTTAGGCCTGGCGGAAACCCATCAGACGCTTGTGCTCAATAACCTGCGTGGACGAATTCGAGTGGAAACCGACGGCCAACTGAAAACTGGCCGTGATGTGGTCATTGCAACCCTTTTGGGAGCGGAAGAGTTTGGTTTTTCCACAGCCCCCCTCATTGTTGAGGGATGCATCATGATGAGGAAATGCCACCTCAATACCTGTCCGGTGGGAGTGGCCACCCAAGATGGGGAGTTACGAAAACAATTTACGGGAAAACCAGAGCATGTTGTGAACTTCTTTATGTTTGTAGCAGAAGAGATCCGTTCCCTGATGGCGAAACTCGGATTCAGGACCATGCGCGAGATGATCGGACGTGTGGATAAGCTCAAAGTGCAAAAAGCTGTGGATCATTGGAAAGCCAAAGGATTGGATTTATCCCCGTTATTGGTGAAGCCGAATGTCGGCCCTGAAGTAGCCACCTCGTGTGTGCAAGCACAAGATCACGGTCTTAAAGGAATTTTGGATAATCAATTGGTGGAATTGTGTCAATCTGCCATTGACCGGGGCGAATCTGTTTCGCTGGATCTGCCTATACGAAATGTGAACCGGACCACCGGTACTGTTCTGTCAAGCCATATTGCACGCCGGTATGGGCCGGAAGGGCTTCCTCCCGACACGATTCGGATTAAATTTACCGGATCGGCCGGACAATCCTTTGGAGCATTTTTGTCGAAGGGTATTACCCTGACTCTGGAAGGTGAGTCGAATGACTATTTGGGAAAGGGTCTCTCTGGAGGGACAATTATTGTCGTTCCCCCGAAAGGGGTGACGTATTTGCCGGAAGACACGATTCTGATCGGGAACACGTCTTTATATGGGGCGACTGGTGGTGAAGGGTATTTTTATGGCATTGCGGGAGAACGGTTTGCTGTTCGGAATAGTGGCGCACGGGCTGTCATCGATGGAACCGGCGATCATGGGTGTGAATATATGACCGGGGGGGTGGTGGTGGTTCTGGGGAAGACGGGACGAAATTTTGCCGCTGGGATGTCCGGAGGGGATGCCTATGTCTTGAATGAGGATGGACAATTCCCTGCACGTTGCAATATGGGCATGGTGGAATTAGAGCCTATCGTGTCATCCGAAGATCAACAGACCCTTCGTGCGATGATTGAGGCCCATTTCCGCTACACCCAAAGTGTCAATGCCAGGCGGGTTCTGGAATCGTGGGATATGATGTTGCCGAAATTTGTCAAAGTCATGCCGAGTGATTACAAGCGAGTGCTGCAGGAACGGAAAACGGCTTTGGCCAAAGAGCATGCTCAACGGAAACGTGAGGCGGTGAGCCGTGGCTGATCCTCGTGGGTTTTTGAAATTTAAACGGGAAGGACCTCAACGACGGCCGGTTGCGCAGCGGGTTCTAGATTGGAAGGAATTGTATGACCCATTTCCCGACGAAAAGTTAAAAGTTCAAGGGGCCCGCTGTATGGACTGTGGGGTGCCATTTTGCCAAAGTCCCGCCGGCTGTCCTGTGGAGAATTTGATCCCGGAATGGAATGATCTCGTGCATCGAGGACGATGGAAAGACGCCCTCAAAGCGCTTCATGCGACCAATAACTTTCCTGAGTTCACCGGGCGCCTATGTCCGGCTCCATGTGAATCGGCATGTGTGTTAGGCATTAATAGCGATCCGGTCTCCATTCGTGTCATTGAATGGAATATTATTGATAAAGGATTTGAGGAAGGTTGGGTCGAACCGGTGTTGCCGGTTGGCTCTTCCGGGAAGCGCGTTGCGATTATCGGGTCTGGTCCAGCAGGATTGGCGGCGGCACAACAATTAGCCCGGACGGGTCATGAAGTGACAGTTTTGGAGAAGGCTGATCGGATTGGAGGCTTGCTTCGCTATGGTATCCCGGATTTCAAAATGGAGAAGTGGGTATTAGACCGTCGATTGGAACAAATGCGAAAAGAGGGTGTGACGTTTCAGACCAACGTGTGTGTGGGTGTGGACGCCACCGTTCAGGACCTCCGTCATGACTATGATGCCGTGTTACTTGCAATGGGAGCTGAGCAACCGAGAGAATTGCCGGTTCCAGGGAGAGACCTTAAAGGCGTTCATCTCGCCATGGACTATCTGACCCAGCAGAATAAGCGAGTGGCCGGGGATACTGTTCCTGGAGAGCACATATCGGCTCAAGGCAAACGGGTGGTCATTATTGGTGGTGGTGATACCGGTTCAGATTGTCTGGGAACGGCTCACCGTCAAGGGTGCCTGGAAGCCCATCAATTCGAGTTGTTACCCCAACCGCCACCGACTCGGGCTGTGTCGACACCATGGCCCTTATGGCCGATGCAATTACGAACGTCTCATGCCCACGAGGAAGGGTGTGATCGTGAATGGAGTATTGCCACCACAAAATTTTCAGGGGAGAACGGACATCTGACTAGTTTGCATGCGACCCGTGTGAATTTTGAGAATGGAAAGGTGGTTCCTGTGTCGGGGTCCGAGATCAAGATGGATGTTGACCTGGTGTTGTTGGCGATGGGGTTTGTCGGGCCGGTGAAGAACGGCCTCCTGGATTCTTTTGGGCTTCAATATGATCCCCGAGGGAATGTCGCCGTTGATGAAGACTTCATGACTAATGTGGATGGGGTGTTTGCCACCGGAGACACGAAGCGGGGTGCGTCACTGATTGTCTGGGCAATTGCAGAAGGAAGAAAATCTGCGGCCGGCATTCACCGGTATCTCCAAGCCGGACAATCCTTTCGAGCGTCCTAATTTCATGTCCTTCCCGGATGTTTTGCGCCTTCGACTGATCTTAGAAGGCTCTTGTGAAATGTAAGCGATGGGTGTGAGTGTTCTGCTACTGACAATAAAGAAAAAGTAGTGAACAATGGCAATCCCAGCGCGTTCGCCACGCGGCTGTGATCACGCCTCCTTCCTATATTTCTTCGTTCTTGTAATTTTGTGCTTGCCGGACGGGCATTTTTTGAATCTCCTCCTCGGAATTTATTCCTTCCTAGCTTCCTAAGTCCCTGAAATGAAGAAACGTTTGAGCTATTCAACAGACCCATCACGTCGAGAGGCTATCTATGAAGAGTTTCTTCGGCGCGCAGGCAGGATTCCATTTCTGGGTGTTGGCTTATCGGTGGATGTGTATTCTCCTGATGTCTTTGACTTATATCAGGAACTTCGACGCGAGCAAATCCCTATGGGTTATCTTGAAATTTTTCATGCGACTTCTGAAGCTTTGGAGATGGTTCGAGCTCGACTTCCTGACATGTCTTTGGCTTACCATGCCGAGGGGATATGGGTCACGCAACCTGATTGGGACGCCGCATACCATTCTCAAGAGCGATTGCGGGCTATCGCCTTCAATCTTCGAATGTTACAGGCTCATTGGGTCAATCAAGAATGTGCGGCCAAAGAAATAGCCGGTTTTTCATTCGGGACCTATTTGCCTCCTGTCTTTACCAGAGCTTCTGCCGACGTTACGGCTTACCAGGCGTGGAACGTTCAGTTGCAGCTTGATGAGTATGCTTGGGGGCCACAGGCTAACTCGCCATTGCTGCTTTTGGAGAGTCCACCATTAACCTATTTTTTGATGGGTGAAATGCCGTATGCAGAATTTTTCTCGAACATTACTGCCATAGCGCCCTGTGGGTTGGTCTTGGATCTAGGCCATGTTTGGACGGTCTATCGATATTCGGGCGCTTGGCGGAACCAGGGCCTGGAATCATTTTTTGAAGATTTTCTTGAGCAATTTCCCCTGGAGAGAGTGATCCAAATTCATATAGCAGGTCTGGATTGCCATCCACATATACCCACACAAGTGGGGTCAGGACCATTTGAGAGTCCTCCGGATTGGATTGACGCTCATGAAGCTCCCATCCCGGACGAATTACTTATGCTCCTGGCTCGGGTGATAAGGGAACCTCGTCTACTCAATCTGAAAGGCATCGCCTTAGAAGTCGATAATAAGCAAATACCGCTCATATGCCGGGAAATGAAAACGGTATTGAAGATGATGGAGCCCTTTGTGCATGTGCCTGCCCGTGTGCCTTTGCCCGCCACAAATCTTCAGAAGACAGCAACCTGTCCAGTAGAAAACGTCGAGCCTTCTCGAGAAACTCGTGATGTATTAACCCGCCAATACAGAGAATACATGGCATTGGTCAGTGAAGTCCTGAGTGGCCGACTGGATGTTCCTAGCCAATGGGATGTTGAAATGAATAAGGGGCTTCATGTCTATGCGACTCAGTATTTGCCATATGAGATTCTCTCATGGGGTGGAGATGTGAGGGTAATGTTTCCTAATGCGTGTGCTATTTTGGATCAATATGGGATTTCCTTGAAACAATTCGTGGAATTTTGGTTTACCCATCCTCGAACATCTGAATCCGAATATGATTTTTTCCTGCTCAAAATTAATGTATTTGTGGAATTCATTGGGCAGGTGTTTCCTGGGGCGAGTTTACTTGTCAAACAGGAAGCCGAGTTTCTTGCTCAAGGGTATCTCCTCGCGTCTCAGGGGCCTTCGACGTAACCACGACTGTTCCCGGCAAAATTGGTTCTGTCTGTCAGTGACCTGGTCGATAGAAGGAGTTTGGGCAGATTGGTTGAATGCTGGGTTGAGAGCTGCTGCTTGCCAGGAAATTAAAAGTTCTTGGCCTGGGCTGCTGCTCCGGTAGACAGGGCTTGATGGATTTCTTGAATGAGGCGCAATTCGATGTCGGTGATTTCAGATTGCTGGGCTGAGAACATCTGCCCGTTTTTGGAAAGTTTTTCAAATTCGGCACGGACCCAGATAGTAGTATGATCGGAAGGTCCTTTCTCAATCGAGAGGAGGTATTGGTTGCGAAAACCTGATAGTTCCAGCGAAGGAGGAAGAGACGTTTTGCGATCAGTAATATAGACGGCCTTTTGATCTGTTTGCATGCTGGCAAGTATTGAATAGCCATTTTTTGTGAGTGCGCCTTCTATGATTTCTGAGGCCGAGGAATAGGGAAACGGCAACTCCTGACTTTGACCACCAATTTGATGAAGAGTCAGGGTTTTCCTCATCTGGTCCCGTTGGCTCCTGAGCCATTTGTTTTCTCCTTCCAACTTTCGGTGTTCTTGTTCCAAGGTTTTAATCCTGGCTCCATCTTTTTTGGGGCTATTCGCCAATTCAGCCATTTGAGCCTGTGCGTCTCGAAGTTGTTCCTGGTGGGTGACTTCTGCATCTCGTAGCTGGGATTCATAGGATTCTGCTGTTTTTCTTGATTCCTGATTCAGCAAGTCGATTTGTTGCTGCATAACTTTGTTTCCCTCTTGGAGGGAATGAATAACCGACTCCAGTTTGATGGCCTGCTTTTTGAGCTGGATATTTTCTTCTTCAAGCCCGGAGTTATTTTGGGGACAACCAGTTAGCATAAAGATGAGCATACCTGCGCCAACGAATAGGGCTTTGCTTATTGGGCAGGGGAGAATATCTGGCCTCTGCTGGGATGTTGAGCAGCGCTGGAATGCTTGAGTTTTCACCGGCTCAGCATATCCGTGTAGGGTAGATTGTGTTCTGGTTGGATCAAATGGGTACCTTTTATTAGGTATTTTAGGCTTAAACTGTTCTTATTTCAAACTTCGATATTGAGGCGGATTTTAAAGAAGGGGAATTGTCTGTAATTCCAATGGGAAATTGTGTAAATCTGCACTAGAGTTATGTGTTCATTCAAGTTTAATCCACTGCCTTATCAGTGTCGCTTAAGGAGATCGCGATGAATCAGCTCATTCGGATAACTTTCCCCGTCCCTCCACTTTCATGTAATTGTTCGATTATCGGTGACAAAGAAACTAAGCAGGCCATTGTGGTGGACCCAGGAGGAAATCCTGAGCGCATACTCAGGGAAGTTGATGCCCTGGGATTCACCGTCACCTCCGTTTTGCATACGCATGCTCATTTCGACCATTTCTTAGCCTCCGGTCATATTAAGCAAGCGACGGGGGCACCTCTGTGTTTGCATTCCCAGGATCAAGATCTTTGGGACATGCTGGAAATTCAATGCCGAATGTTCAGCATCCCATATGTGCCTGCCCCTCCGCCGGACCGCTGGATTAAAGATGAATCAGAGGTGCGTGTGGGTTCCCATACAGGAACCGTGATCCATACTCCTGGCCATACTCCCGGGTCGGTATGTTTTTTCTTTGAAAGCCAAAATCTGGTGTTTTCCGGGGACACCTTGTTTCGTGGCGGAATTGGCAGAACCGATCTGTGGGGTGGAGATGGCCAGGTAATTGAGCGATCTATTCGCGAACGCTTGTACACCCTCAAAGAAAGTACACTCGTAATACCCGGACATGGGCCGGAATCGTCCATTGGATGGGAACGGGAACATAATATGTTTGTGCCTGGATAATCATTGCCGATTTATTGGGTTTTATCGAAGGAGAACGACGAGAAGACGCTATCCATCTCTTTGAATTGTTGTGGTTGCTTTTTGGGCTTACTAGGAGAGTGGGCATTACCCCTTTTGGACTATTGCCGGAAAGGTCAATGGAAAAATTGTAGGATTGGTTTCTATCCTGGAGCTTTGTCGTACTGTAAGCCTGAAAGTTGCCGCCATCTGTTTTTGGTGTGATCCGAATTACCCTGCATTCCCATGGTTCGAGCAATCCCTCAATTAGGTACATCCAAAAATCATGGGACTATGATTGTGGGTGAGGACAAAAAGTCAATTGAGATTAAGAGGAAAATGTTCTTAAAAAAGAATCTCTCGTCTCAAAACCTCATTCACCATGTCGGAAAGGACTTGTAATCACAAGGAAATTACTCAAAAAAGGTTGGGTAATCGCTAAGTCTCTTCTGGGTTGTTAGAAAACACTTCTTTGTTTTTATCGGCCAAGAATCGCAATGATAAAAACCTTCTTGCGTCGAAGAATGCCATGTGCTATAACCAACCCTCTCGTTGAAACTTAAACTATATAAATCAGAAAATTGGCTTGCGTTCTTAGGTAAAACCTTCATTATCAACAGCTTCTCATGAGGAGGTAGGCGATGCACAGAGTGCTTCTATCCGTCCTTTTAAGTGTGGTGTTCGTTGCGGTCGGTAGTTCAGGCGCATTTGCGTTACAGTCAGGTGGTGTGGAGATTGGTGACCTTGAAACGGGTTCTGTGGTGGGCCAGCCGTTTACAAAATTGGATGTTGACCTTGAGTTTAATGCCATGGAAATTGGTGGAAAGAAAGTCTGGTATCCTGCGACATCCATTTTGAGTCTTGTTTCTGGTGCAACAGGTGGAAGAGCAGGAAGACCCATCTTGTTCAAAGTAACCAACAATATGGACAAGGAACATGGCTTTGAGCTTTCCGCGGATTCAGCTTTTGCCGCTCCGACGTCGATGCATATTAAGCTTGTTTTGGCTCCTGGCGAAACCAAATATATCGGTATTCCCATGAGTGATCTCACGTATGTGACGTCGAACAATTTATTGAATTACAAGTGTCAATTGCATGCAGCCCACCTGGGTGGACAATTATTGATTTTGACCAAGTAGACATTGCTTAGTATAAAAAAGCCCCATCCTTCGAATAAGGATGGGGCTTTTTTAATACCTGAATTCGTATTAGTAACTAAACTTCCTCATCATTCTGGCAATCCACGTTAGCATTTAACGGAATTTTTTGAGCCGCAAGCAGTTTTCCTCCTACCACCAATAATAAAAACCGACTCTCCGTCGGTTCATCCTCCGGTAAATTTCTGACACTGGTGTTGAGATCGACAATCATCTCTTCCGCAGACTCGTTTGAAGTGTTGTTAATCACCCAGAAGTAGTGGCTCCCCTTGGGGTAGAGATTAGAGACAAAGCGGTCGATGGCGGTAGAAATCGATGGGGAAGCCAAGGTGGTGGTAGAGGAAAAGAAAACTAAAGAAAGCGCAAGAAACAAGTTTGGGAGGTAGCGCATACGAGGCCTCCATGGTATGAGGTAAAGGTTTTCTACGGGGGATGTGGTCCGAAGGCTTTTTTTCATCCTTCATCATGGCTGAAATCATAACAAGTTACATGATATCTTATCGTGGGTGTGTTATTTGAGCAAATCGCGAAATAATAAAAATGCGCTTGCCTGAAGCAAAGGACCAGGGTGTGAGGCAAAAGAGGTTTTTAGGAAAATAAGGATATATGGAGAACAATGTTGTCTTTTCTGCAAGGTAAAGGGGTTCCAAGTAAAAAGCGAATTTTCTTTCTTCTGGTAATGGCGTTGTTCCTGATTTCCGGTGCGCTATTGTTTAATGCTCCGGAACAGACGCAAGTCATCAATATAAATTTTCCCAGCGGTGGGGTGTTGAAAGCGGAGGTTGCTGATACACCGGAAAAACTTTTATTCGGATTAGCGTTTAGAAATGTTCTCCCACCCGGTGAGGGAATGATTTATATATTTGAAAATTCCGGTCCCCATCGGGTCTGGACAAAAGAGTTTCAATTTCCTGTTGATGTGATTTGGGTTGATGAGAGTAAGGTTGTCGTGCATATAGTCGAAAGGGCTCTTCCTTGCACTGAAAGGCAATGTCCGTGGTATGGGCCCCCGCCTCAAGATGCACGTTATATTGTGGAAGCCAATGCTGGGTTTGTGGACCAAGCCAAAGTTCAGATAGGGGCACAGGTCACCTTTACATTGCTTGTCTCTTAGAGATGAACCGCCTATGAATGAATCAGATTTTGAGCGTGGCATGGACTGCAGGGTATATGAACCGCTGAGTCCTAAAGAGGGATTTGTTTATGTTGGGAAGCTGGAGGATATCTCCAAAGGAAAGGGGCGTGTATTTAAAATCGACGGGAAAAGTGTAGCTATTTTTCGCGTTGATGATCGTTGCTTTGCTATTAATGATATCTGTCCGCACCAAGGAGCCTCTCTGGGGAAGGGCCGATTGAAGGGTTTTCTGGTTTCCTGCCCCTGGCATCATCAGCAATTTGACATTCGCTCGGGATTTGGTCCAGATGGCGGAGGCTATTGTGTGGTCAATTATGATGTATTGGTTGATAAGGGGAATGTGTTTGTTTGTTTGAAAAAACGTGATTGGTTAACAGGAGAATAGTGTACTTAACAGACGGAGTATGACCAAAGTTTTAGTCAAGGTGAGAGCATGAATATCGATCAAGTTCAAGCGAAAGCGATTAAGGTTTTCCAATCGGACACATTTATAGTGCATTTATGGGAAGATCGGACCCGTGGGGAACAATGGGTGCCAAATTATGACCCCAAAGTGCTGGGATTAGTGGGAGATGAGTTTCTTCGAACGGTCAGTAATAATGCGGTAGATTCCGGTCAGCGCTCATTTGAATTTCGGGCGTTGGAACCCGGAACCCATCATTTGGAGTTTAGTAAAAGGATGGCATGGAAGTTTACCGCAGAAGATCGACGGATTTTTAAGGTCATCGTCTCCCCGCTGTCTTCCTGAATGAAATTGGAATATGTCGGATATCGGGTATCTCAATGGGCACTTTTCTCCATTGGAGGAGATTAGGATCTCTCCGGATGATCGTGGATTCCTATTTGGGGATGGAATCTATGAAGTGATTCGTGCCTACCATGGGGTTCCTGCCTTTTGGAGTGAGCATTTTAATAGGCTGGTTAGGAGTGCCAAAGAAACCCAGATCCACTTTTCTTTAGAACCGCCCCAATTTCTCCGCCTCCTTCTTTCCGGCCTTCAGCAGAGTGGATATCAGGAAGGAAAAATCTATATTCAGGTGACCAGAGGGGTCGCTCCGCGTGAGCATACTTTCCCTTCTAATGGAGAACCTACGGTCTATTTGGCATTTCGGAAAATGGTTGGATTGCCAACCGAAGTCTTCCAAAAGGGGGTAAGTGTTATTACCCTACCTGATACTCGATGGCACCGCTGTGATATTAAAAGTCTTAATTTGCTTCCCAATGTCCTGGCCAAGCAAAAGGCCCGTGAGGCCAAGGCTTTTGAGGGGATTTTTGTAAGAGACGGGCAAGTGACCGAGGGGGCTACGAGTAATATCTTTGTGGTGAAAAATGGCGTGCTTATTACTCCGGAAAGAAATCATTTAGTCCTGGCTGGTGTGACACAGCAACAGGTGGCAATCTTAGCTCAGGCAAAAGGCTTGGAGGTCCAATTTCGACCAATTCCTATTTCAGAGTTCCTGCAATCTGACGAAGTCTTTCTCGTGGGCACAACAATTGAGGTTTTGCCTGTTATTCATGTGAATGGACAACTTATACAGGATGGAAAACCAGGCCCCATTTCCACTGATCTACAGAAGGAGTTTTCCTCGTATGTTGCAGGGCTCACCTTGTCGTAGCTTTTTTTAAATCGGAAATTTAAAAGGCTGGAGTGAATTATTGGCCGTTAACGGGGACAATTTGCCTATTTCCCGGCATTAATTTTGGTAATGCCATTTTTTAGAGTAGTTGTGATAAATGCAATGAAATCAAACTCATTTCTTTCAGACTTGACAGCCTCAATCGATTGGATTACCTTTTGCGCTTCCCAACATTTTCATGAAATATTATCGACTGTTTGAGTTTGTAGAATACGTATTTGGTTTGTCAGTTTATTTCACCTAAGGAGGCCGGTCCATGTTTCACATGAAATCTAGGAAAGCGATCACCACACTTTCCATTGGATTGTTAGTCGGGGGGTCCAGTTTTTTGTCAGGGGGAACCCTCCTGGCTGAAGAAAATCAGGACAAAGTAATTCATACCACGGGGATGGTGCACCAAGAGTCACCTGAATGGGCGGAGCGCTTGAAGGGCCAGACCATTATGGAGGACACCAAGGAAGGCCGACCGAATCGAGCGGCCATGGTGGAACGCCAACATGATCGGATCATGCTGAGAATGGAAAACGAGTCTGGCGCCCAACATGGTGACCATACAGCTACCGGTTTTTACAACACGATGACCAATATGCACCAATATGGGGCGGGAGGCCAGGATTTACTCTTGGCATCTGATCGTAATGTGGAGCCTGTGGCAGCGAGTGGTGGAAATTGTCCTTCAACTGCCCCCGTCAGGGAATATGATATTTCGGCCATCAATGCCGAGATTACTCTCAATCAATGGCTTGATTACTATCCTGGCTATATGTATGTGCTGACGGAAAATATCGATAAGGTTCGGGAAGAGGAAGCCAAGAATGCTGAAGCGAGAGAGGTGGATGGCCATGGTGACCCTGGCGCGGTCACGAACGGTCTTCAGGATCAATGGATTCAACCTCTGGTGATCAGAGGAAATCAAGGGGATTGTGTGAAATTCACCTTCCGAAACCAACTTGAGTTTGGTGAGGAAGCCAGTCTTCACATCCA
Organism: Nitrospira sp.; assembly: GCA_024760505.1. GTDB lineage: Bacteria > Nitrospirota > Nitrospiria > Nitrospirales > UBA8639 > Nitrospira_E. The sequence continues at coordinate 65,651 of CP058931.1, read as the reverse complement.
TGGGTCAAATATGGTTATCAGCAAGACTGGGCAGCCTGCTACGACAACCAATCGCGACACGGTGGCTGAAGAAGGGCAAGTCGTCGAGATGGAATGGTACATCCATCCGGACACCCAGGAGGGTGGCCGACAATTTCATACATTTAGTAATGATCGAGAATTAACGGTCATGGGTCTTATGGGGACATTTGTGGTTGAACCGCATGGCTCCGAATATTTGAACCCGTTGGGAGACGGAGACCCAACCCCAATGGCCAGTGGGTGGCAGGCCATTATCAAAAATGGAACGGGACCTGATTTTCGTGAGTTCGTGCTGATTTATCATGAGGTGGGTGACGAAGCGTTTCGTCCCGTAAACAAACATGGTGATTTCTTACCCCAACGGGATCCTCTCACCGATGCCTATCGGCCAGGAGCTCGAGCTCTTAATTATCGGAGTGAGCCGTTTGGCATCAACAACATGCATGTGCAGCATGAATATTTTGGGTTTGAAGACGAGTCGATGGGATATAGTTCTTACACCTTTGGTGATGCGCCAACGACGATTCCTCGATCCTATCTTGGGGATCCTGCCAAGTTCAGATTGGTTCACGGAGGGTCTGAAGTATTCCATTCCCACCATCCACATGGGGGGACGATCCGATGGCCAAGAAGCCCACGGGCGATTGATCAAATGCCGATGTGGCATGCCGCGAAAAATGGTCCGGTTAAATATCCGGTTATCAGGACAAAGACTGACCGGGTTGATGTAGAGGTGATTGGGCCATCAGAAGCATTGGATTTGGAGACGGAATGTGGGTCTGGCTTATGCCAACAACTGGCGGGTGACTTCTTGTTTCACTGCCATGTCGCTCATCATTACGTTGCAGGAATGTGGGGGTATTGGCGGGTATACAATACCATGCAGACTGACGACAATCGTACGGATGTCATGCCAAACCTCAGAGAGTTGCCTGATAGAAAAGGTCGGATGCAGGTGGGGGTCACTTCCGATCAATTGATTGGTAAAACCGTCGATTGGTTTGGGAAAACATTCACCATCGTGGAAAAGGGAAAGAGCAATTGGAAATCGAACCCAGCGGTCATCAATATTAAAGAATGGGTGGAAATTCAGTTGCCGGCCCAAGGGAAACCCGGTCATAAAGATGACGAAAAGGGTCAAATTATCTCCTATGATGCGACGGTATTGGATTGGGCCTGGGATGGTAATAAAGCCATGTCTGAGAAAGAGAGCACAATCGAGAACCCAAAATACCATTCGCCTACCCCAGGAAAACGGCGCCCAATTCTCTTTGAGCCAAGGACGGGGAAGGTATCATGGCCGCATTTGACTCCACATTTCGGTAAACGGGTCATGTTCCCACCAAATCACAATCCCGCCCCATGGTTGGAAATGATTCATCAGGATGAAAATGGTTTGCGAACGTCTGAGCCTGCCAAACCGGGAGAAAATGGTCGGTGGAGTTTGTGTCCGGAAAATGCCGGACGAAAATATTACAACATTCATTTCATCAATACTCCCATTGAAATGGCCGGAGCCCAGGGTAAGGAAGCTCCTGTCATTGATCCGTACGGTTTGATTTATGTCCTCCATGAAGAGGAAGAGGAAGTGCGAAAAAATAACGACAAAAAATTGCCATTGGTGTTTCGGGCCAATGTGTATGATTGTGTCGACTATACGCTGACCAGCGAATGGTTGGATGACGATTTTACGAATTTCCAATCCTCTAAAATTAACATTCATCCTCATTTCCTCCAATTTGACAACCAGGCATCGGATGGTGTGATTACCGGTTTTTCCTACGAACAGTCGGTCCGTCCGTTTACCATGCTGGAGAAAAAGACCAAAAAAGGTTTGCCCGTGCCCATGAATACCGTCTTGAAGGGCAAGGCAAAAAAGGGTGAGTCCAGCATTAAGGTTAAAAATGCAGCGCAATATCATGTCAATACGGAATTGCTGGTCGGTGCCGATAATGTTAAAGGCAACGAGATCCGACGCATCAAATCAATCAAAGGGGATACCATTTCCTTTGTTCGACCTCTGCAGCATGATCATCCCGCAGGGGATATCGTGACGGTGGAATTTGTGCGGTCACGTCTCTGGGCGGATGCTGACGTGGGAACGGTGTTTTGGCATGACCATGCCTTCGGGGCCACCACGTGGCCACATGGTGGATTCGGCACCTTAGTTGTGGAACCGGTGGGATCAACCTACCATGATCCCAAGACTGGGAAACTAGTCAGGAGCGGTCCCATCGCAGATATTCATACGGTTGAACCGGTCGGCTATGGTGTAGATAATAGCTTCCGGGAAATGGTGGTCCAGGTTCATGATACCGTTCCACATACGGTTAATATTGTGACGGCTGGTAACCCGCCTGGGCAGCCTGTCGAGGTAGCCCTGGAAGCAGGGAAAACGGTGTCCTTTATGATGCCCGAAAAAATTCTCATGACCCCCATGCCTTTCCTCAACGGAGGGACGCATACGACGGGAAGCGGCCTCAATTTCAGGGCGGAACCCATTGCCCAACGTTTGGCCGTGAATCCCGATGCTTCAAAAATATTCAGTAGCACTGAGCACGGTGATCCCGACACGCCGTTGTTACGGGCGTACCTGGGAGATACCGTGGTATTCCGTCTTTTGCACACCCTCATGAATGAAACGATGACCTGGACCATTTCAGGGCACACGTTTTTAAGCGAGCGGTATGCCGGGGATGCTAATAGAAAAAATTCCATGCATATTGGAATTGCTGAGCGATATGATTTAGTCGTTCCAAAGGCAGGCGGTCCTCGTCTGCAACCTGGAGACTATATTCATTTCAATGGACGTTCTTCCAAATTCTCCGAGGGAGGTTGGGGAATTCTCCGAGTCTTGGATAAGGAGACGAAGGATCTGAAACCGCTCCCGTCAGGGTATTCAGGTCGAAATGAGATTCCCAAACCCCTTCCTGTTTGTCCTGAAGAGGCTCCGGTGAAATCATTTAATGTGGTCGCCATGGACTTTCCAGGGATGAGTTTTAATCCTAGTGCTCCGGAATCCATTGAGATCGACTTTGAAAGAACCATCGAGCTGAGAAATCCTGAGGGCAAGATCTACGTCCTTGAAGATGAAGTCACTAAAGTGGCAGGGGATTACCATCCGATGCCATTGACTATTCGAGCAAACGTGGGAGATTGCATCAAAGTGAATCTCAAGAATAAGATGAAGGAGAGCCGGGCATCCTTCTCCGCAATTTCACTGGCCTTTAATCCGAAAGATTCATTGGGGGCCAACGTCGGAAATAACCCAGGGGATCAAACGATTGCCCCAGGTGAATCAAAGACGTATACCTATTATGCTGATCCTTTTAACGGGGAGATTTCATCTCTGGTATGGGACTGGGGAAATGTGATGTTAAACCCGCGAAACGGCTTGTTCGGGGCAGTCATCATCGGGCCGAAAGGGTCGCAATACCGGGATCCAAAGACCGGCGCCGACATTTCCCTTAAAAATAGCTGGGAAGCGGATGTGATTGTTGATCAGACCATTCCTGGTCAAGAACACCGCCGAAATTATCGTGATGTAGCTTTACTCTTTCAAGATGAAGACAACATCATCGGTACCAGCTTTATGCCGTATGTTCAGAATGTCGCCGGCCTCACCGGTGTCAATTATCGTTCCGAACCCTATCTTCACAGAGAAGAGGCAGGCTGTACACTCGGACGCATGTTCCAACCCTGTGAGGTGGATAATCCACAAGATCCGGTTACTCCGATTATCCACGCACATGCAGGAGATCCTGTAAGGATCCATGTGTTCGGTGCCAGCAGCGAGCAAAACGGAATGTTTAGTGTGGAAAAGCATGAATGGCCGATTGAACCCTTCATGCCGGGAGCCGACGAAATCAGTGTGGTCGAATTCGCTGGTTCGGAAACGATCGATGTGTTTATTCCGTCCGCTGGAGGGCGTGATATGCTTGCCGCAGATTATGTCTGGAATAATCAGCGCCTACCTTACTCCCAATCGGGTCAGTGGGGTTATTTAAGGGTCCTACCTAAAAATGACCAACGGATCCTGCCTCTGCAAGGAGGTGCCAGTGATGTAAAGCAAGCTTCGATCGACGCGGTGGAGACTGGCCGGGTGTTGCCGGTGGCAGCTAAATAGCCACTTTCACCATTAAGGTTTTACGAATGGGGGATTCGCAAGAATCCCCCATTTTTTTTCTTTAGGTTTAATAAAACGGACGTCTTTGATTTTATAAAGCCAGATAAATTAAATTTTTATTTTTTAATGAAATTTGAAAATGCCAACGGATCAGTTGGTATAATAATTTATTTGGAAGCCTTTCTCATGTAAGAGATATTCGGATATTCCATTTGACCTATCATTTTTTGAATTCTACTGACCAAGGATTAAACCGCTTCAGGCATTGCAGGAAGGCCGATTATTGCCGTTGCGTCAGGCGGCTTGACCTCACTGCAAGGTGAAGCTACGATTTGGTCCATTAAACGACCATACTGAAACACAAATATTGGGGTTCCCAGCAAATGCCTTCTTCCAGAACGACACGAAGGGATCAGTGCTCGTCGTTGGGATGGTGAATTCTCCAATTTTTCCATCAGTGGCGTCTTAGTCGTCGGATTAATTTGGAGGGGTCTATGCGTGAAAGACAAAGCAGGAAGTATCTTGTGGTAATGGGCTTGATGGTGGCCGGGTTAACCCTGATGTCCGGGATGATGGCGTGGGCACTGGACGTGTCTGATATACGGCCGGAGTGGACGGAGGAGGGAAAAAGGTTGGCTTTGCAGCGGACGCAATGGCCTACCAAAGAAAAGAGAGTGGTGATTCCAGCCGGTTGGTTTACGATGGGAAGTAATAAAAAAATTGATAGGAAGGCCTATCGGCCTGAGATGCCTCAACGCCAGGTGTATCTGGATGCTTTTGAGATTGATGCCTATGAAGTCACTGCTTTGGAATATTTGCGTTTTGTCGTGGACACGGGCCGTCCGCCATTGCCGGATTGGAAATTTGACGGGGGAAACTTTCAGGAGAGTATGGCTCATCATCCCGTGATGCATGTCACCTGGTATGAAGCTGATGCCTATTGCCGGTGGGCCGGCAAGCGGCTCCCTACGGAAGCAGAATGGGAAAAAGCGGCCAGGGGAACGGATGGACGAATTTATCCGTGGGGAAATACGCCGGCAGGTCTGACGCGAGCCAATTTTGGGAGATCGGGCATATCCGGTCCGGTCCGTGATCGTCCCGAGCGGTTGCTTCTTTATCCACCTATTATTTCTGTTGATAAGTATGAAAATGGTATCAGCCCATATAACGTTTTCCAGATGGCAGGGAATGTCGCAGAATGGGTGAACGATTGGTACGATCCGGCCTATTATCAGACGGCTCCGGACCGGAATCCTCAAGGCCCGTCCACCGGTGAACATCGGGTATTTCGTGGAGGTGGCTGGATGGACAGTACTCCGACCGTACGGGCCGCCCAGCGCAATGGAACCGCTCCTGAGACACAGGCCAACTGGCTTGGCTTTCGATGTGCTGCCGGATTGAAAGACGACCTTACTCATTCGATCCAAACTCCTTGAATGTAAGAAGTGGATGTATTCTTGTTTCTGAGCTGGTTTTCATTCCTTCTGACAAAATTATTTATTCTTGTAAAACCCTTTCTCCCGGACAAAGTGCACTGTGCGAGTTTCAGAGGGTTTGGGTTATCAAAAGGCTTAGAGTTGAAGTGCAGATGACCCGAATGTGGTAGGGTGATATGAGAAGAGTAGTTTCATACAAGAAGAATTCTCAATACTCTTTTTCGTTGTTCGGATAAACCTTTTAAAGGCTTGAGTGTGTCGTAGCATGTGACTCCTGGTGTTTCCCGCTCATAGTATTTTGGGGAAGCAGACAGATATCACACATCGCTATTTATTGGTGGGCAGTGATTGGAAGGAGGGAATTGGAATGAGGATGAGGGTCATGGTGATCGTGATGTTCCTGATGAATGTGTCATCCATGGGGTTGGCCTATCAGGAGAGCCCGGTCAGCAATGGAGGGGCAATTCAAGGCCATGTTCGCATTCTTGGGGAACGCCCAAGACCGATGGCGTTTAATCTCGTCACGATCCCGGATGCTGTCTATTGTGGAAGAATTTCTACCGGAACTGGGTGGCGCATTGTTGAGGATTTTATTATTGGGCCTCAGGGGTCGCTTAAGGATGCGGTGGTGATGGTGAAAGGGGTAGAAAAAGGCAAACCGTTTTCTTTGCCAAAGGTAGAGGTTGAAGCCATTGATTGTGATTTTTTACCATTTGTGAATGTGTTAAGGGACCAGGATGAAATAACCGTGATCAATATGGATCCGGTAGAGCATGATATCCAGGGATATGAAACGGCCAGAGAACGAGGGGCCAGGGTCTTGTTTAATCGTCCATTGCCCATGAATCCCTTTCATAATGTGGTTGGGATGTTTGGAAAAAACGTCCATACCCATCTGCCCGGAAAACCGATGATTGAAAAAATTCATTTGCGAAAAGGACGGGATGTTTTTGTCATGCAATGTGGGTTTCATCCCTATATGTTTTCATGGGGATTAGTGGTGGATAATCCCTATTATTCGATTTCCAAAGAGGATGGAGCCTACGAAATTCGCGATATACCCGCAGGTGAATATCAAGTGACTGTCTGGCACCCTGGTATGAAAACCTATTTAGAAAAAACCGTTCGTGTGGAAACGGGAAAAACGCTGACATTGGATTTCCAATATGAGTCTCCCCAAGGGCGGAGAAGCGTGCATGAAATGCAGGAGAATCCACATTTTGGACTGGAGATGCTTGGAGAGGGCGTTGAGATTATTCCGTCGTTACGACGGCAAGTTCCCTGAGGACATGAGGTGATCATGAATAAAAATCGAGTAGTAGAAATTGCCGTCATCGGTCTCCTCTGGATAACCAGTTCGACCGCTTTCGCTTATGAAGTGATTGACGTAACGGACGGGGCCACCATTGTCGGTACTGTGACTCTCAAGGGTATTCCACCTTCTCCAAAAGCGTATAACCTGGTGACGTTCCCTGATCCAGAGTATTGCGGCCGCATTTCTGATGGTCAGGGCTGGCGGCTACTTAAGGATTTCGTGGTGAATGATGACCATCAACTTCAAGGGGTCGTAATGGTGGTTGAAGGCGTTAATGCCGGGAAACCTTTTTCCCTTTCTATTCCGAAGGTGGAAGCTCGGGATTGTCAATTTCTGCCCTTTACGACGGTAGTGCGTAATGAGCATGGGATTGAAGTGGTGAATATGGATCCGGTCATGCATGATATTCAAGCCTATGAGACGTCGTTGAGCCAAGGGACACGGGTGTTATTTAATTCTCCTCTGCCCTTTAATCCTCGGCACCAACGTGAGAATATCCATGCGACGCATGAGCATCTGCCGGGGCAATCTTTGGTTCATCAATTTCAACTGAGCAAAGGACGAAAAACATTTGTGATGCAATGCGGGTTCCACGCCTACATGGAAAGCTGGGCGATTGCGGTGGATAATCCCTATTTCAGCTTTACCAATGAAAAGGGAGAGTATGTCATTTCTTCACTCCCGCCTGGAAGTTATCGCATTCGGGCCTGGCATCCAAGTGTCAAACATGAGCAGATTTATGAATTTTCCGTGGAACCAAATCAAACCGTGCGGAAGGATTTTTCCTTAGAATCTCCGGTGGGTCGTTGGACGGCGCATACCATCCGGACGCCGCCGCGATTTACCGCCGCTGCCTTGGGCCACCCTGTTCTGATAGAGCCTCTGGTTGAACACCAAAGGCCATGAAATGGATAGACTTTTCCCTCCTTCTCTCCCGAACTTGTGACAAAAAGTTTGCAGGATTCGTTTTGTGTGCCATTTTCGGAACGGTGGCCTGGTTCCCGTTAGCCTGGGGCTCTGCCGGTTCTTCCACTTTCCCCCACAATGGTCCTACAGAATTTTCGGCGAGACTGATGTGGAAAACTGGAGGACGTATCGCCAATGCCCAGTTGTTTGTGAAAAATGATCGGTATCGTATTGAACCGGCGGGAGGAATACGAACAGAATTAGGCTATGCGAGTGTCCTCATTATTCGATTGGATGAACAAAAAACTTGGTATGTGTTTTCGCAACGCCGAATGATTGTGAGCGTTCCCTTAACTTTGGATTATTTGTTACCATTTTCTGTCAAGTTGGAGGGAGAGACGAGTCGAACGGCTATTGGGGAATCCGTGGTAGGCGATCAACCGGCCCTGCTCTATGATGTGGAGGTCAAGGATCGGTTTGGCCAACTAGAACGATATTTCGAATGGGTGGATCCTCAACGGGAGATTCTCTTGAAGCTCTTAAGTCAGGATCGGGATTGGTTTGTGGAATATCATCATGTGGTGCTTTCTTCGCAACCAGATTATTACTTTGAAGCGCCTTTGGGCTATCGAATTATTGAGGCTCAGGAAGCCCCGATTCCGAGAGGGTAGAAATAGGCTATGGCTAGGAGATGGGGGTGAATAATAAAGGATGAATCGTATGAATGTTGTGCTCGTTCTCGGTGTTCTTTGGGCTCTCTCAGGGTCGGTGTTGGCGGAAGAGGCACATGATTTAACCCTCATTCAGGCGCAAAAAGCCTACGATCAGGGTCAATTTCAACAGGTCGTTGACCTTGTTAAGCCTTTACACAAAGAGAGCACTCCCCTCTTGCAGGCTTCTCGTCTATACATCCTGGCATTAGCGCGCTTGGGAAAGACTCCAGAAGCGATTGAGGCCTATGAGAAAGCCATTGCCGGGACAAAACGGGAAGATGAACCGTTCTTACGCCAGCTTGCCATCGCCAGTATATTGCCTGTCCGTTCCGACATGAGGGAACAAATGCGGGGCGCTGCCTATACGGCATTAAAGGAAATCGAATCTGATCAGGCCGTGGAATATTTAGAAAAAGGCTTAACTGATGAAACCGGCATGATTAGAGCATTAGTGGCAGAAGCCTTAGGGCAAAGAAAAGAGGGGCAGCGTTCCAAGGTGTTTCGTGAAGCATTGAAAGACGGAGCCGGTTTGGTGCGGGCAACCGTTTTAATCGGGCTCGGACAATCTGGCGACAGGAGTCTCGTGCCCCTCATTAGACCATCGTTGAACGATGAGCAGCATCTTGTCCAAATCGCCGCAGCAAGAGCATTATATGAGCTGGGTGACAAGGAATACTGGGCTCGTTTGGAGCAAGGTGCGACAAGCGAGGAAGGGTATGAACGGGGCGCGGCTATACGTGCATTTGGTGAATTAGGGGATCGTCGTGCGATACCGATCTTGGAAAAGACTATTTCCGATTCTCAACCCTCTATCCGTGCTGCGGCCATTGCATCCCTGGGAAAATTGCAAGCTCCTGAATCTTTGCCGACACTGAAGGCAGTTTTGTTTGATCGTATTCCTGCGGTGCGGAGTGTGGCGGCTTTTAGCATGGGGTATTACGAACAGCATCAAGTGTTAACCCCGTTAACCAGGGCGTTGGCCGATTCGAATTCCGGTGTGCAAGCGGCGGCCGTGGCGTCATTGCTACGGTCAGGAGCGCCTTATTCCGTGGTCAAGGATACCGTTCAGCATCTCCTCAATGACCAAAATCCAGCCATTCGGTCGGGTGCGGTTAAGGCGCTTGGAAATGGAAAAGGTCCTGACGTTCGCAATGTTCTTATATTGGCTCTCAATGATCCATTGCCTCGGCCCAGGATTGGGGCCTCCCGCGCATTGGGTCGTATTGGCGATCGCACGCTCCTCCCGACTTTAAAGCGCCTCCTGCGAGATACTGATGAAGCGGTGCGGGTGACTGCCGCCGCCGCCATTGTGAGAATTTTGGATAAGGAGATCGGCCTTTAACCGGTTTGTTTGCGGCCCTAAGAGAGGTCTTCCTGAAGATGGACAGGAATGACCGGATAAAGGGTGTGAACATGTTTCCCCAAACTGTGCAGTGTATTAGGCATTGCTCCCCTCTCGACCAATTTTGGTGCACGATCATCAAGCTCGCATTTGTTCCGGTGACTGTGGGTCTGAATCACTCATGTCGAATACGGGGAAGTTGCAGATTGTGGATGGTGGCTGGACTCAGCATGTTGCTTTTCGTCAGTCCCCTTCATGCTGAACGACCTCATGGTGAGTCTGCCGACCATCCAACTGTTCAATGGCATGAATGGGGAAATGAAGCCTTCGGACGTGCGCAGGCCGAAGATAAATTAATTATTTTGGATCTCACCGCTGTATGGTGTCATGCTTGCCATGTGATGGATCAGACGACTTACGTCAACCCTCGTATCGTACAGCTGCTCAACACCAAATTTATTCCTGTTCGGGTCGATACTGATCAGCGTCCCGATTTGGATGCTCGTTACCGAGCGGGAGGATGGCCGACGACCAATGTCCTCTTGCCGACCGGAGAAATTCTTTTTCAAGCGAATGCCTTGGGTTCTGAGGAAATGGAGGCCATGCTTCTTGAGGTACAGTCTATCTATGTCACGGACAAGGCTGCGTTGCTCAAGGAAGCCTCTCAGTTATGGGATCGGGTACAAGAGCAGGTGGAAGCCGGTCCTTCCAAAGGGCAGGTGCTTCAAGCCGCTATGGTCAAGCAAAGTGTGGAGATGATGAGAGCCCAATTCGACCCAGTCAATGGAGGGTTTCGGGATGCTCCAAAATTTTTTGAACCCGATGCCATCCAGATGGTTTTGGCCTATGGGTTCTTTGAGGATGATCCAGGGTTACTCAAGATAGGATTGGATACCTTAAAAAAACAAGTGGGCTTACTTGATCCCGTTTGGGGCGGGTTTTACCGCTATGCTGAACAGGCAGATTGGAGCCAACCGCATTTTGAAAAGATGTTGTCGATTCAAGCTCTGAATCTTCGCAATTATGTTGAAGCCTTCCAACTGACCGGAGATCTTCAGTATAAACGCATAGCCTTGGCGCTTATTGAATATGTTTCGCGGTTTTTAACCGATCCGCAAACGGGGTTGATGTACGAAAGTCAGGACGCCGACGTCAGAAAAACTAAAGGGATAGGGTCCATGTCTGGAGCCGAGTACTATTCTCTCAATGAGAACAAGCGATTGGCCATCGGTATCCCGAATGTGGACCAACGCGTTTTCACAGGGAGTAATGCGTTGATGGCATGGGCCTATTTGCATGCCTCCGTGGTATTGGAACAGGTCGAGATAGGGGACTTGGCTCTTCAGATGTTGAGCCGGTTATTTGAGCAACGTTTTGACAAGAATAAGGGGCTCGCTCATGGCGAGACGGGAGAAGGGCCCAACCTTTACGGTTTATTATCGGATCACATCCTGTTTGGCCAAGCGTTACTTGAGGCCTTTAGAGTGACCGGGCGATCTCAATTTTTGCAACATGCTGAAGCCCTTGCCGAAGTGAGTCGTCGGATATTACAAGATTCCGCGAATGGGGGATTTTTTGATCATCCACAAATGCCAGGTAAATTTGGTCTTCTGAATTTCCCGACCAAACCGGTGAAGGAGAATCTCCAAGCCGTCCTCTGGTACCTCGATCTTTTTCATTTGACGGAGAACCAGGCATATCGCTCCATCGCTGAGAGCACGTTGCAGGCCATGGTCATGTCCCGGCAACCTCTTCCTCTCGCATTGTCCGGATTGGCTATCGATCAATGGTTTCGAATTCCGATTCATATTGCGGTGGTGGGAAATTTTGACGATGCTATGACCAAAGTCCTAATGATGGAAGCGCAGCGAATGTTCTGCCCTGGAAAAATTGTGAAAAGGTTTGACCCCAAGGAGGGGCCGCCGAAATGGGGTGACATTATTCTTCCCTATGAGGAACGACCCGTAGCGTTTGTCTGTACTGACCGGATGTGTTCGGCTCCGGTCTTTCATGCAGAGGACATGAAAAAGAGTGTGGCTGACATGATGGCCGTACTCAGGGACCCTGTTCAAAAATGAGCAATGTTACCTAATTGCCAGTCTGTCGATTTTTAGGAAATAACCGTGTGTTTAAGCCTTTTCATTTTTCCGCGAACTGAAAGGCCTAAGGTTTAGCACAAAGGACCTAGTTCTTGTTTGGTTTCTTGACACGTTTTTTTTATTCCTGATATATACGGAAGTGGGTGCTGTCGGACGATCCATTTCAAGATCAGCTTTTTTATACCTGGCCGGGGTAAAAGGGGTTGATCTTATCGAGTTAGGTTGTTTTCCCACGTCAACTCAATTTTATTCTTAACTAGGAGGAAGAATCATGAGGAATCGTCAGTCTTTAACTATGTCTTTTTTAGTGGGCTGCATTCTTGTTGCTGCCCCATTAGTCGCCCAGGCTGGAGGAACTATCAAGGGGAAAGTCACGTTTACTGGAGCAGTTCCCCCACCGAAAGAATTCGCGTTTTCAAAGTTTCCCAATGTTGATTTTTGCAAAAAAAATGAGAGTAAGAGTGCGGATGGGAATACCCGGTTGCTGAAGGAAGTGGAAGTGGATGGAAGCAAGGGGTTAAAAAACGCGGTGGTGGCGGTTACTGATATTGAAGACAAAGCATTTTTAGGCAAAGCCGACAAGGAGGCCCCGCAATTGGTGGAAGCCGAATTGTGCGAGTTTAAGCCGTATACCGGAGTGGCCGTAAGTAAGGGCCTCTTTAAGGTAGTCAATAACGATGCCGATCCCAGCGATCCTAAATCAGCTGAAGGTGTGTTACATAACCCGCATAGCTTTGATCAATTGGGTGCCAAGTCCAGCACCGAGTTTAATATCGGTCTGGCCAAAAAAGGTGATTCTTTAGAGAAAAGCGTCAAATTGAAAATGTCGAAAAAGGGTTCTGTGTTGCGGTTGCAATGTGACCAACATGAATTTATGCAAGGCTGGTACTTGCCGGTAACCAATGCTCATTATGGCGTGGCCGGTGCCGATGGAACCTTTGAAATCAAGGACGTACCTGCCGGCAAGCACAAAGTAAAAGCCTGGCATCCTATTGCCGGGGAAGTAGAAGCCGATGTGGATGTGAAGGACGGGGGAACCGTCGAAGCCAATTTTGAAATTAAATAAGTCCGTTTCGGTCAGGAAATAATTCCTCAGATAAGGGCAACTAGCGATGAGCTAGTTGCCCTTATTTTTTATTGGGTGCTTTGCCATTGATCCTAAGTGTTAAACATTTGACCTCGCAAAATGACCCCGTTAAGATCGACATCGAAAATAATTTCTCATGCTGTAATTTGAGTTTGAGGCCCTGAGTGACACGTGAATCATCTCTCGCAGATATATTCCAGATAGGATACTACTGGGAAACCAAAATTCTCCTCACCGCTGTTAAGCTTGATCTCTTTACCGCACTCAAGGGGCAGTCGCTCACGGTCAATGAGGTCGCCGATTCCCTGAAGCTCAATCCACGGGCCTTGGAGTTGGTCATGAACGCACTAGTCGCCATGCGTGTGTTAACGAAGGAAGAGAAGGTGTATACCAATACTCCTGTGGCTGAAAGACATTTGGTGCAATCAAGCTCAGAGTATGTGGGCCATTTATTGCTGTTGCATGACGCTGAGTGGAGTCATTGGGGGCAGTTGGAACAGACCGTAAAAACCGGACGGTCACCTGTGACGCAGCATGTCTTTGAAACGAATCCGGAACTGGGAGCTCATGTGCTCACCGTCCTGGATCGAATCGGGCAGGGAAGCGGGCAGGGATTGGCGAAAAGTGTCCCCATTCATGGACCGGTACGGATGCTAGATATTGGTGGTGGGGCCGGAACCAATGCCATTGCCTTTTGCCTGGAGCATCCCGGGTTGTCCGCCACGGTTTTTGATCTCCCGCAAACCTTGAAGGTGACCAAAGAACATGTAGATCAAGCGGGATTGGGGGATCGTATCCACTTGCAAGGCGGCAACTTTCATGTCGATGCATTTCAGGGGACGTATGACCTTGCCCTCATGTCGGATATTCTGCATTATCAGGATGGCAGTAGCAATGCGGCACTGGTGAAAAAAGTATTTGCCTGTTTGAACGAGGGGGGGCGGTTGATCATTAAAGACCGGTTCTTGGATCCGGCTAAAACGAGCCCTGCTTGGACGACGGCCTTTGCTGTTCATATTCTGGTAAACACAGAATGTGGCGAATGCTTTACGATTCAAGACAGTCGCCAATGGATGGAACAAGCCGGCTTTCGACTTGTGGAAGAATTAGAACCGCGTGCCATGATTCAAGGCACGAAATAACAGAAGGGCATGGCACGAAATTATGGATGAAATGGCGGTATGGCTGAGAGAACCGGGATTTTTCGGGACCCATGCCACGGTTGGAGCGGATGTGAGCCAACTCATGGCGACGTTCTTTACGACATTGTTTATTGTCGGATGGATTCAGGCGAGACAGCATAAAAATGATCGCCACCATTGGCTGATGTTCGGTGGGATGGTTGCCATGCTTGCCTTCTTTATCAGTTATTATCTGTTTCGTAGTCTTGGGGTCCTGGCATTTGAGGGCAAGGAAGGCTTTGGCGGACCTCAATGGTTATACGACCAGGTGTTTGTACCTGTCCTGACGCTTCATATCCTCCTGGTCGTGATCGGCCTCGTGATGGCCATTTATATGATGGTATTGGGGTTCAGGTCACAGACCTTCGTGGAAGGGAAGCGGGTCTTGAAGGATGCTATTTTAAAAACGTCCGGGAGACGTATTGTGATGATCCTCGGAGGGGTCACCACGATTGTCCTTTTGTTTTTTCTCTCACGGGTGATGACGTCTGGATTTTCCATGGGGAAATTCAGTGTATATCTTGGTCTTATTCTTCTCATTGCGCTGGTGTTCGGCATTGAAATATCTATTCAGCGGATTTGGCCCAATGGGGCCAGACGGCATCGAGTGCTCGGACGATTTACCATGGTGATTTATTGTGTGCTGTTTGTGACCGGAACGTTTACCTATACGATGCTCTATATTCTCTATCCGGGAAAAATTGGATAGGCTGTTCATGCAATGCGGTTGTGACTATCCTTTACGAATTGTGGAGGTTGAGGAGTTACCGTCCGATGCTGTGTTTGCGAAATTTCATTGCGATCGGTGCGGATTTTCCCTTGGAGCAGAAGGGAATGCTAAACAATTGGATCCGGTGGTTTCCCGCGTCCTCTGGACGGACGAGGCCCTATATCAGTTGAGCCGGCTTCCTCCCTATTTACTTCCTCTTGTTCGGGAAGAGGTGGAGGAGTTTGCCTCTACCAGGGGGCAAAGGGTTGTGACAGTTGCCCGAGTTGGATCAGCGCGGAATAAGGGGATGGTGGAGTGGACTCCGGACGCAGAGCGCCGTATCAATAATGTTCCGTCAGGAATTCGGGCAATGGCGAGAATTGAGTTGGAGCGAACGGCTTTGGATCGTGGGATGCCCGCGGTCACGGTTGCACTCATGGAAGAGGTGAAAGCCCGTTATTTTGGTATGGCGGCAGGGCGCGCATGAAGCGCCTTGTGAGCGAATTAGCGCAAACGATCAATCTAGAAATCTCTTCGAAGCGAGTAACGATATGTTGCATCGACTTTCCCTTCGTGTCCTTCCGCAATTGAATGCCCTGGTGACGGATCAACCCGTTCGCAAGCGGAAGCGTTTGGTGATGCTGGCTCCCGGCTTAGTGGCTTTTGGGATCTATCACCTTCTCAAGCCTGTCTTGCCGCTTTCCAATCCATTGGTGCTTCTGGCATTCACCGGGTGTATTTGTATGCTTACCGCCATTTGGTCCTATCGACAGGGCCGGGGAGTCTCTCTTATGGAGTCCTGGCGCGAAGACGGGGCTCAGCTGTGGGCATGGTTGGTGGTATGGATTGGTCTGGTCTATGGAATTCAATTATCCCTCTTGGTTTTGGCGATTCTTCAAGTATTTGTGGCCTATGATTTTTTGCTCCATCCGGAAGGTCCGGCCATGATGGCAACCATCATTTCATGTACGTCCGTGACTCGGGATGCCTTTGAAATCGGTCATGTACAACGGATGAGGCAACAAGGGGTTGTCGTCCCAACCTTTCCTGACGGAGAGGCATTACGAAAATGGATTCCGCAGGAGATAGGAAGTATTGTGAAATGGGGAGCGTTGGCAACCATGATAGGGATAGCCGGTTCATGGCTCCTGTTCACCGTGGGGCCGATTGAACTGCAACCCATCCTTCAATCCCTACTGGTTCCCGTTATGATCGCCTCGATCGGAATGAAGACGTTTTTCAGCGGGGAATCGTTATATCCTCAAAATACCCAGGGAGGCAGGCCACGAACCTGGCTGTCATCTCTCTGGTTTTGGATGTGGCCAAATCTGACCTTTTCAGCGACGTATTTTCTGGTTCTCATGGGGATGGCCGCCTTTGTATTGCGGGTAGAGCAGATTTCTCAAGTAGGATTTATGGGGATAGCCGCCTGTACCGCCATGTTGATGGCGCTGTATACCCTCTTTCTGGGCTGGCGGAAATCCTATGAAGAGCAGCTCGTCGGCATTCCTGAATCCATACAACGTTGTCCATTCGTGATGGGGATCCTCCAAAGTTCTAAAGATTCTGCAACTCTTACTTCCATCCCTGACGTCAAAGTGGGGCATGGCAATCTGGTGAATTAAATTGAGAACAATTTTCAAAACATCGGTGAGTGTGCTGCTTTTCGTTCTGCTTCAGGCCGGGTTGGCATTGGGCATGGATAATCAGACCTTGCCCTCGACTGAAGGGCAGACAAGCCAGGATATTTTCTACCAAACTCCAGGGTCTATTTCCAGTCCGTCCGTCGCGGAAAGCCCTCAGGGCTATTCCTCCTATCCTTTGGTGGATAACCGGTTGGTTGTATGGTTTGTGACTCAGCAGCACACGTATTTCGGTGGCTTTGTCTTATCTATTCCTTTGTTTAGCTTGTTATTAGAATTTTTAGGAATCACACGAAAACAACAGACATCCCGACAGAAATTGGATGGATTGGCCCATGATATTTTGCGTGTGGCACTGTTGTCGCTTTCTATTACGGCCTTGTTAGGCTCCCTCATGCTGGTAACCTTTGTGACTCTTTACCCGGGGTTTATGAGTTACATGGGGGGGACGTTTAAGCCGGTCATGCCGGTGTATGCCATGGTGTTTGTGAGTGAAGCCTTCCTCCTGGCCCTCTATTATTACTCCTGGGATTTCCTCAAAACCCCGGCGCTGAAGTGGGTGCATATGACTCTTGGTGTACTCTCAAATGCAACCGGAGTCATTTTGTTGTTGTTAGCGAATTCATGGGCTTCGTTTATGATGGCCCCGGCCGGGGTTGATGCCCAAGGTCATTTTTTGGGGAATGTGTGGCATCTCCTGCACTCTCCATTATGGAATCCACTGAATACGCACCGTTTTTTGGCGGATATTATGTCGGGTGGCGCAGTGGTTGTCGCCTATGCGACCTACCGGTTTTTCATGTCCAAAACCGCGGAGGACCGTGCATATTACGATTGGGTTGGACATGTTTTTCTTGTAGTGGTGGTGTGTGCGCTTCTCCCCATGCCCCTTGCCGGCTACTGGTTGATGAGGGCCGTCTTTGAGTTCAGGCAAACGATGGGTATGGCGATGATGGGAGGCATGTTGTCGTGGCTGTTTGTCCTCCAAGCGATTATGGTTGGGGTCTTGTTTCTAGGAATTAACTATTACATCTGGCAATCCCTGGCGCGTCTTCAAGGTGGTGAGCGCTTTCATCCCCACTTTAAGGCGATCCTTTTTGGGCTGATGGTGTGTTTCCTCGTGTGGTTTACGCCGCATACCATTGCCATGAGTGGCAGTGAGATGAAAGCGATGGGCGCGGCCCAGCACCCGGTCATTGGTCAATTCGGTGTGATGTCCGCGAAGAATGGTGCGGTGAACGTCATGATCTGTTTAACCGCGTTGAGTTACATTCTGTATCGGCGAGCTAATCGTGTGATGACAGTCAAGTGGGCCTCAAAGGGAAATATTTTCTTATTGATGTTATTTCTCATGGGAATTGCCAATATCGTGTGGTTGGCCATTTACGGGTTCTATATTCCGGCAAATGTTCGGGTGGGTCTTTCATCGCCTCAGGGGATGACAACCGCGACGGTGGTTGTTGGAGGGATATTATTGAATCGATTAATGTTGCGGGGCGCCCATATCAATGGGCCTGTGCATTGGGGACGAATTACCCCGCGTGGGATTGTGGCGCTGTTTGTGGTCGCTGCCGCGTTTACCTGGGTAATGGGGTTGATGGGGTACATCAGGTCTGTGGGCCGATTGGGGTGGCATATTTCTGAATTAATGCCCGATCGATCCTCGTGGTCATTTACGCCTTCCCTGGGATTTGCGGCGAAAATGGTCACCCTCAATATGATTGTTTTTTGGTCGTCAGTCTTTTTTGTGTTTTGGCTTAGCCGATGGGATCAGCGAGTGGTAGAACGGCGAACGGCTGAATTTGCAAGGCCTTCTCCGGTGATTCAGGTCATTTCAGAAGAGGAATCCGCGTAATGAGAATCTGTTCTTGGCAACAAAATAATTTAGAGGGTGTGAAGCGGAGCCGGGTAAGCGCGGCTTGTTTGGCATGGGTGGTCGTGGGCCTTCTGATAAATGGAAGTAGTGCCGCGTGGGCCCAAGAGGTCCCGAGCTCAGGGCCTTCCGGTAGTTCGATGGTGTTGGAGGACTTTCAGCATCCTGATGCCAAAGGATTTCCTCAAGGATGGGAAGCGCAGCGGAGTACGGTCACAGCCCATGAAACCTATACGATTCAAGAAGAGGGCGGGGCTTTTTTTCTTTCTGCGAAAAACGCCAATCAACGGGTGTATACCAAGCAGATGACGTGGGATCCGAAGCAACACCCTATTCTCACTTGGCGTTGGAGATTACAGAGTGTTCCCGATAACGCCGATTTCCTGGCCGCCATCTACCCGTCCTTGGATGTCGACTTAATGTTTATTCCCGTGAACACGAAATATGTGTGGAGTGCCACCCTTCCGGTAGGGTCAGTCAAAGAGGGTGGCATGTTTAGCTCAACAGAAATTGTCATTCGCAGTGGGACTGAATCCCTTGGGAAGTGGGTTGAGGAGCGGGTTAATGTGTATGAAGATTTTCTGAAGATTCATGACCATGAACCGGCCCCGCATGCCTGGGGTATTTCCTTGTTAGGGGGGCCGGGAGTGGAGGTGGATTTCGGTTCTATTCGGGTTCAATCTGAATCATCCAGCGGTGATCTTGGGCGGGAATGAAAAGTGAAAGTAACTCCATCGAAAATATTTGATGTCCTCTTGGGTATCCTGGGATTAGGGACAGTGGGTCTGTTGATCGGAATCTATATGGGAGAGGGGTGGCTCCCTGTCGCGCTGGCAGTCGGAGCCCTTCTTGGCGCCGGGGTAGGCTTAGTCGGCGGCCGGGGATTTTTTTTGAGCATTTTTATCGGGACCATTTTAGGTGGACTGTTGGCTTTAGGATTGAGTGGAACGGAGGCTGTGACCGTTGGTGCCGCGTCAGGGGCGGCGATGGGTGGATTTTTGGGAATTTGGATTTCGATGCTCATTGAGACCTGGCAACAACGAAATCAGAACCTTCCTGAGTCGAACGTCAAGCATCATGGTCCTATGCAACCCTAATCAAACTGAAGTATCGTGCTGAGTAGGTTGAAGCGAGAGGAAAAATAGTAATGGAAAATCAACGGGTCCTCATGGGGGCCATTCTATTTGTGTTTGGCTCTTTCATCATGATGATCGTGATGTTGATTGTTATGACCTATAAAGGGAAAAAAGATTTGGATGAGTTGTCGGCCGGTCAATCGGCCAATGTCCGTGTGTTGCAGCCAATGCCCACACAAGACTTTTCTATGTATAAAACGCTCGTGGGGGATGATAATCGTGAAATGGTCGAAATTCCTGAAGGACCATTTACCATGGGCATTGGCGATGGGGACCCCGATGAAGGGCCACCCCATCCGGTATACCTCCAAACGTTTTACATTGATCTTAAAGAAGTCACGCAGGCAGATTATGAGCGATATATCACCATGACGAAACGGGACAAGCCTAAGGTGCCGGTCTTTGAAGATGATGTCTCCAAATTGATCGGGCCCGATTATCCGGTGGTGGCGGTGACCTGGAACGACGCCTTTGGGTATTGTCGTTGGGCTGGCAAGCGGTTGCCGACAGAAGCGGAGTGGGAAAAAGCGGCAAGGGGAGAAGGAAAACGCCGTTATCCCTGGGGTGATAAGTTTGACTATCAGTTTGCCAATGTGGATGGGGAGGAGGATGGCTTTAAGTTTTTAGCTCCCGTGGGATCTTATGAAGTAGGGAGAAGCCCATTTGGACTCTATGATGTCACCGGCAATGTGGCTGAGTGGGTCATGGATAGTTATGCTCCAGACTATTATCAGCAAGCTCCGTATCGGGACCCCCACGGCCCAAAAGACGAAGACGAGAATAAAGTCATTCGTGGAGGTTCTTGGCGTGAATCTCGTATAGGCGCAAGGGTGACCAAGCGTTTTGCCGCGAAAATGTGGAGGAACGATGCCAGTGTTGGATTTCGGTGCGCAAAAGATCCTCCAACTGAGAATCCTCAATCCTCATAAACAATAATCAATCTCCTCGTCGGCGAGACTAATCGCCCATAGTTTCTCGGAATAGGCAACCTTGACGGACCAGAAATAGGGGAACATGGACGGTCGATTTAAACTTATTTTTTTGATTGCGGTGTTATTTATGACCGGGTTGCCGGTGTTGGGAATATTGAGGGGAACCGATGCTCCTCCAACTCCGCCGGATCGCGATCTTCAATCTCAACCTTCTTCAGCCTCGGAGACATCATCTGAGGCCTTAAAAGATGAGGCGCTTTCTGGTCGGGCAAATGAAGATGAGATGGTTGAAATTCCTGCAGGGGAATTCATTCTTGGGAGTGATAAAGGCGGATTCAATGAAAAGCCTGCGCACGTCGCTCATCTCGATGCATATTGGATTGATCGGTACGAGGTTACCTACCAGCGGTATATGGAATTTGTTGAAGCTACCGGACATCGGCAGCCTGGTCCGCCTTCCCGCTATGCCGAAAAGCTCGGTTTACTGCGAGGCCCTCATCAGCCGATTACCTATGTGTCATGGAGTGATGCGAATGACTATTGTCAATGGAGAGGCAAGCGTCTTCCTACCGAACAGGAATGGGAAAAAGCTATGCGAGGGACAGATGGTCGCACCTGGCCGTGGGGTGAGGGTCTCAGCGGCCATCCTGCCAATTTTGCAGGAGAGGCCGATGGTTATGTTGTGTCGGCTCCGGTTGGGGCTTTTCCTCTTGATCAAAGTGTCTTTGGAGTTTATGACGGCGCAGGAAATGTTATGGAATGGACGGATAATTGGTATGTCGAGGATCTCTACCTTCAAGAAAATGCTGCTACGCCGACGAGTATTCGGTCTCCTTCTACCTACAAGACAATGAGAGGTAGTGGCTATACAAGCCAAGGAGTCGATATCAGAATAACCAATAGAAGTTTTATGGTTCCTGATTTCCGAGACGAGACGATTGGTTTCAGGTGTGCACGGTCAGATTAAGACCAAAAACCGTTAATGTTTTGTGTGGGGCTAAAGTGAAAAAAGTTAAAGAAAATCAAAATAGTAGAGGATGAGAAACACAGCAAGCAGAATATTGACAACCATTCCGGCCAAAACTATAATGTCGAACACTTTTGCATTTGTACGCATGAGTAATCCCTCGTTTTACGTGATCAATAAATGTTTGAATAGCACGAAAAATAATAATGTGTCAATGAAGTTTATTAGGTGAAATCGTTTAATTTTTTGGATGCGAATTAAGCATAGGGAGGAATTAAGATGGGGGATTCGACGGCTGTCATAAGGGAGTCAACGGAGTTAGAGACCAAAATAGGCAAAGCGATTTTTTATCTGACCTGCGCGGTAAGTTTGTGGTTCTTTTATTGGTTTGCCGGTATTCAGTGTCCCTGCTAAAAATCATGACTTCCAATATGGTAATCAATCATTTAATTCTTTTAGACCCAAGGAGGAGCGCATGCAGACAGCTCTGTATGTCATAGTTTCATTGGTCATTTGTTTTGTATATTTCCAGGCATTGGATTATATCTTGATGGATGCCCAGGGACTCGACTATTTCTACATGTTCCGATAGTTGAAAAATCTATGAGCTTGGAACTTAAGACTAAAACGATTAATTAGGTAATTTTGATGGGTTTAACTCAACACGTTTTCACAAGGAGGTAGGTCAATGGGTCGCCTGTTCAATCAAATGACCCGGGGGAAGAAAAAGTTGTTTGCCGTATCGGCCTTGATGGTGATGAGCTGTCTGCTGTTGTTGCCGATTTTCCTGTCAGTCACCGCCGTGGCAGGTGGGGGTGGTGCACCGGCCGGAGGTCCTCCTGCGGATGTCGTTGCCGCGCAAAAGGCAGCAGGTGAGGAGGGCGAGGCGGAAAAGGTGGAAATGGGCCGGGACGTATATTACAAGACCGAAGGTCCAGCCATTGGGATGCCAGCACCGGTAACGGAAGACAATGAAACTTTTTACCCTCGGTATAACTTTGAAAGTCGTGTCCTTCTTTGGGTGGCCAACCAGCAGCATCTTTATTATGGAAGTTTTGTGTTGGCGGTACCAATCTTTTGCATGTGCATCGAATTTGCTGGGATGGTCAGCAAAGATAAAGCCATGGCCAAAAAATATGATCAATTGGCTTATGATTTTATCAAAATCAGCCTGACGGCCTATTCCTTAACCGCCATTCTTGGTGGGATTTTGATCTTTACCTTCCTCACGCTCTATCCGGCCTTCTTTGGGTACTTATCCAGTATTTTCCGGCCGGTCATGCACATCTATGCCTTAACGTTCGTGGCGGAAAGTGCAACCCTCTACATTTATTATTACGGTTGGGACAAGATGCGGGAAGGCGTTCTGAAATGGGTTCATCTCAGCATGTCCGTCATCCTGAATGTGATTGGAACGGTGCTGATGTTCCTCGCCAATTCGTGGATTGCATTCATGATGTCACCCGCAGGGGTAGATGAGCAAGGACGTTATCTTGGAAATATTTGGCACGTAATTCATACGGCGCTGTGGAATCCTTTGAATGTCCATAGAATTCTAGGGAACATGGCCTTTGGTGGTGGTGTGGTGGCAGCCTACGCAGCTTACCGATTCCTATCATCAAAAACGGATGAAGAACGGGCTCATTATGACTGGATGGGCTACATCGCAATGAGTTTAGGTGTGGCATTTCTCATCCCATTGCCCTTTGCAGGATATTGGTTAATGAGGGAGGTGTATGCCTATCGACAACAAATGGGTATTACCTTGATGGGTGGTTTGTTAGCTTGGTTGTTTATTATTCAAGCAACCATGATCGGAATCCTGTTCCTGACCACAAATTATTACTTGTGGCAAGCCCTCGGACGAATGACGGGTGGTGAACGATTCCAGAAATATATTAAGTATCTCGTGTTTATTTTAGTTGTTGGTCTTCTGGTTTTCATAACGCCACATACGATCGTCATGACTCCGGCTGAATTGAAAGCTATGGGTGGTCAACAACATCCGGTTCTAGGTAATTATGGTGTCATGTCGGCAAAAAATGGCGGCATTAACGCCATTATTATGACGACCGTTTTAAGCTTTATATGGTACCAGCGAGGGAACAGGGTCCCAACAGTTAGCTGGGCAAAGTTTGGCAATATTTTTATGGGATGTTTTTTCATCATAGCCCAGCTAAACAATGTTTGGTTGGCTTGCTATGGGTATTTCATTCCAGCCAACGTGCGAATTGGATTGTCGGTGCCTCAGGTGGCTGGAACATTGTCATGTCTACTGTTAATGACGCCACTAAATCTTGCGATGTTGAAAAATGGAAGACAGTTGGGTCCGATTAGATGGGGTCAAATTCCCCCACGTTCCCAATATGCCATCATCATGTTGGCCACAGCATTTACATGGATGATGGGATTGATGGGCTACATCCGTTCTTCCGTGAGATTGTTCTGGCACGTCAACGAGGTCATGCGGGATAACTCTCCCTGGGCTTATACCCATACAATCGGGTTTGCGGCCAACGTTATTTCGTTTAACGTGTTATTTTTCTGGATCAGCATTATGTTTGTCTTTTGGTTAGGAACCCTTGGTGCGAAAAAAGTACCGGTTCCTTCGCCGGCAGGGCAGCCAGTTCCATCTCCTCAGTCTGCAACTGGTCATTGAACGAAAAATACAATTACAAACAATCGTGGGGCTGCAATAGGCAGCCCCCAAGTTGGAGGATTGCACTGTGGTTGAGTTATTGGAACGGGCAATAGGGATGGGTTGGCCAGTATTGCTGATGCTGGTGGGGTTGTTGCTGTATTTTCAGGCAACAATTTCTGATCCGGTAAAAAAGAAAAGAGCAAGTTTCCAGACGATAGTTGGAATTTTCTGCGCATTCTTGGCCTTTATCGCAATTTCCAATTATACGCATAACTTTGAAGGAGAAAGTCGTTTATTGCCGGTTTCACTGGTCATGATCACGATCATGGCATTTGTGATGGGCCTCTACTTTCCCAATATTAGTGCACTTATGAAAATTGGTGGTTTCATGTTTTTTGTAGCTGCCGCGCTCTCCGGCTACGGAAATTGGCTGCCTCAAGTCGAAGGAGGATTTCCTCCTCCTGTCGTGAAGTTAGATTTCCAGAGCATGTCAGCGCAACAGCTTGGTGATGAGGGAGAGAAAATCATTTTCGGTGGAATTGGCCAAAGTAAAACGCAAGGGGCCATCGGCAAGGGCCAATGTCCATTATGCCATGGATTTCAACAGGGATTTTTGAGTGAGCGCGCCCCGAATCTCTATGGAATTCCGGATACTGCCCCTCAGAGATTAAAAGAACCGAATTATCACATGAATAATCCTGAGGCACGCACCACTGAACAAAAGGAAGCTTTTCCAGGGTCCGGCACTGCAACGAATGCCCAAGAATATATCGCCGAGTCACATGCATGTCCAAGTTGTTTTGTGGTGACTGGTTTTGGTGTGAAGGGTTCGAATGATACGGTAAGTCCTATGCCGAAGATTCACAAACCACCGATATCGTTGACTTTGGGCGAATTGGCCGCTGTTGATACCTGGATATACACGCGGGAAGGGAAAGAACCTCCGCCATATGAGGAAATCGTCGCTTCATATGAAAAGTTTATTCCGGAAGCCGATCGCCCCTCGGCAGGTGGGGAAGAAGAAGCTGGGGCAGGTGGTGGAAATCTTTTAGCTGACGGAAGCGAACCGTACGACAAGCTCTTCATGAAAGCCGGTTGTCCGGCCTGTCATACGATTCCAGGGATTGAAGGTGCCACGGGAAAAGTAGGTCCTCTCCTCATGGAGGGGTCCAATGCCCCAAATCGTCTTAAAGATCCAGCCTATCAGGGTAAAGCCAAATCGCCCAAGGAGTACATTACTGAGTCGATATTAAACCCAAGTGCCTATGTGGTGAAGGATTTTCCGGACAATCAAATGCCAAAGGATTTTGGCGTAAGATTGACAGGCGGGGCACTCAATAAAATGGTTGATTACTTGGCGCAATTAAAAGAAGGCCAACCTTTACCTCCAAAAGAATAAGGAATATTAATTTAGGGGATAACCCTTTATAAGGAGTAAGGAAGAATGACGTGGCTTAAACTAGTTGAAGGCTACATGCCGATGCAGATGATTTCAGAGTTGGCGGTCTGCATCCTTGTGTTTTCTATTATTAATTATTCTCTTAAAAGAGCAGGCATGGGTTTGCCAAAGTTTTGGGCAGGAATCTTTGTCTGGTGTTTTGTGAATTTGTTCTATCTGAAGTATCGAATCTATCCGCCCATTCCCTTTTCTGTAAGGGCCATTTATGGGACGGTTTCTGCTTGCGGTATTTTTATGTGGGTGTCGGGGTCACAACAGGAGTGGGAGGAGTTTAAGCGTCCTATCATAAATGTTTTGGACGCCAAAACTGGAATGACTAAGTTCATTCGGACAGCCTTATTGATTTTATTGCCAATCGGGCTTTGGGGGTTTGCCTACAATTCTTTCCTTCCCAGCTTTGATGAACCCATTGAATTGAGAACCGTGCATCCTGCCCCACCGGCGACGACAAAAGTGCACGGGAAAACATATGTTTTGCAAACTGCCGCGAATCCCTATCGTATTAATCCAGAGGGGAAATACGATCAGGCATACAGCAACGCTCATATCGTAAGTCAGGATATGGGACGTTTAATGAAAGATGTGAAAAATCCGGAGGATAACCCCTGGGATCCGAATGCTAAAGGGTATATTAAACATGTTCGGGAAGGGGGAGAGATCTTTTTTCAAAATTGCCATTTCTGTCATGGTGATAATTTGAACGGTCGCGGCCTCTGGGCCTTTGCTTTTAATCCAATTCCTGCCAATTTTACTGATGCAGGAACCATTGCTCAGCTCCAAGAAACCTTTGTTTTTTGGCGGGTGGCTAAAGGCGGAATTGGGCTTCCAGGTGAAGGTTTCCCATGGGCATCCGTCATGCCACCGTGGGAACAGCATTTAACGGTAGATGAAATTTGGAAAGTCATCATGTTCGAATACTGGCACACCGGGTATTACCCGCGGACTTGGGAATAAGGAGGACGCGGACATGAATGGAATTCAATTCGATACTGGACACTTTGAAAAGAGGATGGTCATGAACGAAACGACTACAGCCGGATATGGTAGGCGTGGCCTAGGAGCCTGGCTTCTGAGTTGCGGACTCCTTTTTGGCGGACTAGGCTTTGCTACCACGTCCCAGGCGGAAATGGCGGAAGGATTTGCCGAGGGAAGTCGCCCTGCTCCACCATCTGCCGAACAAGTTGAAGCAGGGAAGCGAGTGTATTTCACAAAGTGTGTTTGGTGCCATGGCGTAAACGGGGCCGGGGACGGGCCCGGAGCAGACCGACTATGGCCCAGGCCACGCAACTTTAATGCAGGGACCTTTAAAATCCGTCATACGGCCAGCGGTGAATTGCCACTCATTGACGTAGATCTCTTTCAGACGGTGACACATGGATTACCGGGATCGGCTATGCCATCCTGGGAAGGTATTTTGACTGAGGATCAACGCAGGGATGTCTTAGCCTTCGTTACCACCGAATTGGTCAAGGATCGTAGTTGGCAAGATACCGAATTTGAAGAATTTCATGTGTTGCAACTGGAGAAAATTGAACCGGTTCCTCCAACGGCAGAATCGGTGAAGCGTGGCTCCGAGCTTGTGAAAGAAATGAAGTGTATCGAATGCCATGGTCTGGAGGGGCGCGGTGATGGGAATGCGTTCAACCTCAAGGATGACTGGGGATTTTCCATTCAACCTGCCGACTGGCATAAATGTTGGAATTTCAGAGGCAGCCGCCAGGACGCCTATAATGTTAAGAACATTTTTAGGACCTTTTCAACAGGGGTAAGCGGAACGCCTATGCCTTCGTTTGCCGATAATACAACTGTTGAAGATCGGTGGCACATTGCAAATTATGTAAACCATCTCTGTGAACGTGATAAAGACGTGGATATTGCAGGCGGTAATGTGACGGATGAAATCGCCACGGCTTTAGTTGCAGCCAAACCTAGGGCCATCGATCCATTAACGGATAAGCCCAAAGTCGATTTCGTGGTTCCTTCAAAGTTCGTTGAAGGAGAGTTACCTGCTGATGAGCATGATGAACGCTGGAACCTGGTTGATCGAAGGATTGTGGCCATGGGTGGACAGATCACGCACAAGCCAAGAAACTTCGTTACCAGAATTGACGATGTCTGGGTTCAATCTCTGTACAATGAAACTCATATTTCGTTTATGTTCAGGTGGGACGACCGTACAAAGAGTGTGCAAAAAGATAGTGTAGACTGGGAGCCATACGAAGTGAATCTTGGTGATTATGGGATAGAGGAGCAGCCTCCCGGAGGATCGAAGTTTGCTGATGATCCAGAACATCCTGAATCCATCGCTGCCAAGCAAACTGCCTATCAGGTGTTTAATGATGGGCTTGCCTTCCAATTGCCGATAAAATGGCAGGAATTGCCTGCCCCTCGAAAACCAAGATATTTCTGGGGCGATGAGGGATTTCCTGTCGATATCACGAAATGGACGGCCGATGGAGAATTAAAGGCTTATCAGGGTGCCGGTTGGGATGTGGATTTTGAAGATCGTGATGACTTCACGGAACAATTAAAAGTGGTGAAAGCTGAATGGAGTAATGGGCGATGGACGGTTATTGTAACCCGACCACTCAAAGGTGACTATGAAGAAGATGCCTACATTGAATTGGGAAAATATATCCCTATCAATTTCTTTGTTTGGGATGGTCACAATGGGGATGTAGGGCGAAAGATGGCAGTCTCGGCTTTCTATTATCTGGTGTTAGAGCCACCTATCGAAAAAGAGACATATATTTATCCAACCCTGGCCGCCATTGGTTTGGTTCTTGTGGAAGGGTGGATTTTGACCCGGCGGGCCAATAGGCGCAAGGGTAAAGTCTAACAAAGTTGTAAACATCGGAATTCTCCGAAAAAATGAAGGGGGTGGGCAACCACCCCCTTTTTTTTATGGCCAATATTCAAAAAATTGCAAACATTTCCGCTGTGGTCCTAGCTGGCGGGAAAAGCCGGAGGATGGGAAAGGATAAACGAACCCTTGAATGGGGAGGAACTAAGTTTCTTGATAAAGTTTGTCTTACCATAGGGGGATTATTTGATGAGATAATACTGGTGACTGCCATAGAAGATTACCCTTGCGAACATCTTCCTGTCCGTTTAGTGACTGATGTGATCCCTCATAAAGGCTCATTAGGTGGAATCTTTACGGGGATCATGGAAGCCTCTTATTCTTCTGTATTTGTTGTGGCTTGCGATATGCCTTTTTTAAATCCTTTCGTTATTTCTAGGCTTTGTGCTCTGCCTGAAAATGATGTGGTCATGCCTAAGCTTTCGACGGGATATCAGCCTCTTCACGCACGATATTCCAAACGATGCTCCCTCATAATGGAGAAGATGATTCAGGAAGGGAATCTTCGGATTCAAAGTCTGATTCAAGACCCAACTCTCTCCATTCAAATTGTTGAGGAGACTCTATTCGTTGACATTGATCCATATGGGTATTCCTTTTTGAATATCAATACACCGGCTGATTATGAATTTGCCAGAAAAGCTGCTTCTCATCTGAAATAATGGTATGCCTGTTCCCCCTCAAAATTTATTGATTCTCCATCCTGGAGCATTAGGTGACGGGTTGTTGGCTTTGCCCGCTATTCGGGTATTGCAGGCTATGTTTCCTGGGCACCGTCTGATTTGGTTTGGTCATAAGGAATTAGGTGATGTGCTTGTGGAAGCGCAGGAAGTTCATCAGTCCTATTCTTTTGAGAGGCTGGAGTTTTTGACATATCGAGGGACTAATGATTCCCCTCAGAAAAATTTTCTGTCGATTATGCGTCGTTGCGAGAGAGCCATCGGTTGGTTGGAGGACACAGATGGTATTTGGCGAAGTTGGCTGGAGACTGCGGGAATTCAAGATTGTATTCTTCGGTCACCTCATGACAGAACATTGCTTAATCATCATATGGTTGATCGGTATGTGGAAATACTCCAACCGTGGGTTCAGACGACACAGTTTCTGCATGACATAGAAATAAATAGAAGTCTTACAGGTCCTCTTGTTTTACCCAAATCACACTCGGGGAGACTTCCCCATCCCATCAAAGAGCCACTTATCCTTCTCCATGCTGGAAGTGGCAGTCGATACAAATGTGCCTCTCCGGCATTATGGGCGAGCATTGTCAAAGGCCTGATGATGGCAAACCCGAAATGGAATATTTGTCTTGTAGGAGGACCTGCAGATAATGACTCGCTTCTAAATGTGCAAGGCCTACTGACTCACCTTGAATATGGCATTCTGACAGGAATGGATCTTCTTCAGATCGGGCAGTATTTACAACATGCCCAATTGTTTATTGGGCACGATTCCGGTTTGTCGCATTTAGCTGCAAGTTTTGGGGTGCCTTCCGTGTTGTTGTTTGGACCCACTGACCCTGGAAAATGGGCGCCGCGGGGAACTCATGTAGCCGTAATACGAAAATTCTGTCATTGCCTAGGGAAGGCGGCCATTGCGCGTTGTAGGGATATGCCGTGTCTTTCTTTTTCCCAAGGTGAAGTCCTTGCAAATGTTGAAGACGTGTTAAGTGGAGTAAAGGCGTCCGTGGGCTGCCCAAGCTTCGAGTGTGTGGATGAAGCGTTCACTGTGCCTTGCCTTGGCTAGGATGCTGTGTTACATTCGCCGCGGTTATTAAAAAGCCCATATATTCTGCGTAGATAGGATGTTCCACCGTGGAGAAATTTCTCCAAAACCAAGTCATTGAGGCCATCGCGGTTATCCTAGACAAGGTCAGGGATTCCGGCGAATTAAGTCTGGACACGATTCCAACCATTGTCGTGGAACCTCCCAAGCGACCGGAATGGGGGGATTTTTCTTCTAGTGTCGCGATGACATTGGCCTCACAAGTTCGACAATCGCCTTTGAAAGTAGCCGAACTGTTGGCGACAGGTCTTCGGGCCCATTTTTCAGATGTATTCGTCCGCGTTACCGTTGCCCCTCCGGGATTTTTAAATTTGACTCTCCATCCCCTCAAGTGGATCCAGGTTCTACGGATGATTCAGGACAAGGGACCGTTGTATGGGACCAGCAACATCGGAAAAGGGAAACGTATTCTCCTGGAGTTCGTGAGTGCGAATCCGACTGGGCCGTTGCATGTCGGACATGGACGAGGTGCGGCATTGGGGCAGGCCATGGCCAGGTTATTGGCATTTGTCGGATTTATGGTATCCCGTGAATATTATATTAACGATGCCGGTCGTCAGTTACAGTTGTTGGGCCGGTCCGTCTATGCCCGCTATCGAGAGCATTGGGGAAACCCGTCTTCCTTTCCCGAGGATGGCTATCATGGAGACTATATAAAAATTGTGGCTGAGTCTGTGGCGAAGACCCATGGGCAAACCTTACTGGATGGCTCCTCGGATGATGCCGAAACGCTTTGTGCTCAATTGGCCAGTCAGATGCTTTTGGATCGAATTAAAGAAGATTTGGCTACATTTGGTGTTGAATTTGACTCCTGGTTTAGCGAGACATCCCTGCATACGGCAGGCCTTATCCAACAGTCATTGGACGAACTTCGGCAAAAGAAGCTGCTCATAGAAGAGGATGGTGCCTGGTGGTTTCGTTCATCTCAGTTTGGGGATGAAAAGGATCGTGTGGCTCAAAAACAGGATGGGAGCTATACCTACTTAGCGGCCGACATGGCCTACCATCGACAAAAATTAGATCGTGGCTTTGACACCTTAATAAATATTTGGGGTGCGGACCATCATGGGTATATCCCACGCATGGAAGCTACGGTTCAAGCGTTTGGCTTTGCCAAGGAGGCTTTGCGAATCGTCCTGGTGCAAATGGTGAGCTTGCGACGTGGTGGTCAAAAAATTGAGATGTCAAAGCGAGCCGGTGAATTTGTGACCCTGCGCGAGGTGATTGATGAGGTGGGTCCAGATGCCGCGAAATTCTTTTTCCTGATGAGAAGGGCCGATACGCATTTGGATTTTGATTTGGAATTGGCCAAACAACAGTCTTCCGACAATCCCGTCTATTATGTTCAGTATGCGCATGCGCGATTGGCCAGTCTCTTTCGAGTGGCGCAGGAACGTCAAGTACCCCTTCCGACTGTCCAGGATGTCGATCAGGCCTTGTTGATCCAGGATGAAGAGTTAGGGCTGATTAAAACGTTGGCACAGTTTCCTTTTGTGGTCGAAAACAGTGCAATGGCGTTAGAGCCCCATCGGGTCACATTTTATCTCCAAGAGCTTGCGGCCCAATTGCATGCCTACTACAACAAAAATCGGGTCCTTCCCTCATTGGATCCTGAGAGGAACACCGGGGATACGGGAGACATCATTAAACTGGGGGCAAGGGAGCATACTACAACGTTGAGTCAGGAGCGCATCTATGAAAGTATTTCGCCGGACTTGACCGCTGCTCGCTTAGGCTTGCTTCGGCAAGTCCAGACGGTCATTGGTAATGGGCTGGCCATCCTGGGAATTTCCGCGCCGGAGAAAATGTAATGTGCATGAAGGTTAAGCATACGCAGAAATAATGTCTAAAGAACCATCCACTTCACAATCAGGTCCCAATCGTTTTCATATTCAGCATACGTTGCCTTTTGGTCGTGCGAGGGTTGGACGACTTTTAACCTCCCATGGTGAGATCGATACTCCTGCCTTTATGCCGGTTGGCTCACAGGGGACGGTCAAAGGACTGGACCCGAATGAAGTCCGCGAATGCGGGTTTCATATGGTTTTGGCGAATGCCTATCATCTATTTTTGAGACCTGGGCATGAACTCATTGAATCTCTGGGAGGGCTTCATGCTTTCATGCAATGGCCCGGAGCGATTTTGACCGATAGTGGTGGCTACCAGATGGTGAGCCTGGCCGATCTTTGTGAGGTGACCGAGGAGGGGGTTGGCTTTCGTTCTCATATCGACGGTGCGTGGCATTTACTCTCACCGGAAAAAAGTATGGCCATCCAGGTCGCACTTGGCTCCGATATTATGATGGTTCTTGACCATTGTCCGGCTTTTCCTTGTACCGAACAGCAAGCACGTGAGGCTGTGCAGCGAACGACCAGGTGGGCTCAGCGATGCGCTGCGGTACCGAGAAAAGAACATCAGTGGTTGTTTGGGATTGTTCAGGGCGGAGTCTTTGTCCAATTGAGGCAAGAGTCGACTCAGGAGTTGGTCAATTTGAATATGGATGGCTATGCCTTGGGTGGATTATCCTTGGGAGAAGAAAAGCCCGCAATGTTGGCGATGATCGAGACGGTGATTGACCAACTTCCACCCGGTCGTCCCCGTTACTTAATGGGAGTTGGGCTTCCTGAAGATATTGTGGAAGGGGTGGCTCGGGGGTTGGATTTATTTGATTGCGTTATTCCGACCAGGCATGGGCGCACCGGTTGGCTGTTTACCTCGACAGGGAAGGTGTTGATTAAACAGGCTCGCTATGCCCGTGATTCCAATCCCATTGATAGCGAATGTGGGTGTCCGGTCTGCCAACGGTTTTCCAGAGCCTATTTGCGGCACTTGTTTTTATCGCATGAAATGTTAGGCGTACGTCTGAATACGATCCATAATCTTTGGTACTATGGCTCGCTCATGAAGGGGCTACGACAAGCCATTAGCGCGAATCAGTTTGACGACTACCGGAAAGATTTTTACCGCCGACGCGAGTGTGACACGAGTGAAACGCTCATTCAGGAAGTATCGACCTGATCGAATGGGTTGGCCACAGACACATTTTAATTGAGGTACTTATGAACCTAGATTCCTATGCTTGGGCTCAAGCCGGGGGAGCCGGTCCCGATTCCTCCGCCGGCTTATTATCGCTCATTCCTTTTCTTCTGATTTTTGTGGTGTTTTATTTTTTGCTAATTTTGCCGCAACAACGTCGGCAGAAAAAACAACGGGAATTGTTGGATAGCCTAAAAAAAGGCGATAAGGTCATTACGTCTTCGGGAATTTGGGGAACCGTGACCAATTTGGATAAGGAAACGGCTACCCTACAAGTCGCGGATAATACAAAAATTCGGTTGCAACGCGATCATATCGCGAGCATCCGTACGTCGAATGAATCATGATGGATCAAGGGGTAGATGAATGAAAAAGCTTCGTGGGAGGTTGTTTCTCCTTTTTGTGGTCACGGTGGTGTCCGTCATCCTGGCCCTGCCTTCGTTCCCAGGGCTGTTCCAGTCTTTGCCTGATGGGGTCAAACGGGTATTAAGTCACCGTGGTCTTTCGTTGGGTCTCGATCTTCAGGGAGGCATTCACCTGGTTTTGGAAGTCGAAGAGGAACGAGCGGTCGAGATTGCCGTTGATCGGATTCGTAAGGCTGTTGAGGATTTGCTGAAGGACAAGGCGATCGTGGTGGAGGGTGTTCGTCGTGAGGGGTCGAAGATGATTGTCATCACCCTTCAACAAGAAGCCGATGGGGAGAAAGTCCGGACGCTGCTCGATGAGGCTTTCCCGAACTTTGAGTCGGAAAATCCGTCAGGAACGCGTTTGGTATACGAACTTCGCTCTACCGAGGTGGAGCGAGTGAAAACCTCAGCCATCAACCAGGCACTTGAAACCCTCAGAAACCGGATTGATGAATTTGGCGTCGCCGAACCTCTTATCCAACGATTGGGGCTCAACCAAATTGCGATTCAATTGCCTGGGGTCAAGGACCCTCAACGGGCTAAAGATCTCATTCAAGAAACGGCTCTCTTAGAATTTAAATTGTTGGAGGAGTCCAAGGCCGCATTGGATTTACCGCCTCAAGTCGAAAAAGGCCAAGAGGATACGGTGAGGAAGACCTTAGAGGGTAAAATTCCTGAAGGGGCAGAAATTCTCTTTGAAACGGCGATCTCGGAACCGGATGGTCGGGCATATAGTATTCCCTACCTTGTGAAAAAAGATGCCGTTCTCATCGGAGATGTGTTGCAGGATGCGCGCGTGACGATTGGGGATTTCAATGAGCCGATCGTCAGTATTACCTTTGACAGCAAGGGGGCACGAGAGTTTGATGAGCTCACCGCTGCCAACATTGGTAAACGGATGGCGGTGGTCCTGGATGGGAAGGTGTATTCGGCCCCCGTTATTCGAGATCGTATTAGCGGCGGCCGGGCGATCATTGAAGGCACCTTTACCACTGCAGAAGCGAATGATCTGGCTGTGGTGCTCCGGGCTGGTGCGTTACCGGCACCGTTGAAAACCTTGCAGGATTTAACCGTTGGACCTTCTCTGGGACAGGATTCAATTGAGAAGGGGTTACGAACAACGATTATTGCCGGGACGCTGGTCCTCATTTTTATGATTGTGTATTACCGGCTCTCCGGTCTCATCGCCAATATGGCTGTGTTTCTCAATTTAATCTGTTTGCTGGGAGCTTTATCAGGGCTTAATGCCACCTTAACTTTACCAGGCATTGCCGGAATTATTTTGACCATTGGAATGGGAGTCGACTCCAATGTGTTGATATTTGAGCGAATTAGAGAGGAGCTTCGCCAGGGCCGTCCCGTTCGTTTAGCCGTAGATAGTGGCTATAATAAAGCCTTTTTGACGATCGTAGATTCCCATGTGACGACCCTGATCACGGGGTTGGCGCTGTTTTTATTTGGAACGGGACCTATCAAAGGGTTTGCGGTAACCTTGTGCTTGGGAATTGCCATTAACTTGTTTACGGCGTTGGTGGGGACGAAGGTGGTGTTTGATTTCCTGAACCGACGAAAGTTGGACTCCCTCAGTATCTAAGGGGGTCAGCCTTGCTGAGAGGTGGTTGGTCGAACCTTAGTGGTTGAGGGGAGGCAAGGCGCGGCATTTTCAAATACGAGGATCGATTGAGAAAGGGCGTTATCACAAGCTCATAGACAGGGGATATTCTTTGGGGAGGAGAAATTTTTGGTCATGATGGAAATTCTTGGGAAAACAGATATTGATTTTATGGGAAAGCGGAACATTGCTTTCGCGGTATCGGGCATTCTGGCTTCTCTGGGATTGGTGGCCGTTATCGGAATTCTGTTTGGATGGGCCAACCTGGGAATCGATTTTGCCGGGGGGACGGCGGTTCAGCTTAAATTTGATAAACCACTCCTGATTGCTGAGGCCAGGAAAGCCTTGGATGCCCATGGATTGGGTTCCGCTGAACTTCAGGAGTTTCCCCAGGACCAGAAGCTCTTGATTCGTGTAAAAGCCGAAACCACGATCGAAGAAGGAATCAGTGAGAATATCATTCAGGCTTTTCAAGCTGAATTTCCTGATCATGGCTTTGTAGTGGATTCCAGTACTTCAATAGGCCCCACCATTGGAAAGAAACTGCAAGAAGATGCCTTGATTGCAGTCATCCTTTCCCTGGCAGGCATTATCCTCTATGTCGCTGTTCGTTTTGAGTTTCGTTTTGGGGTGGCGGCAGCCATTGCCACATTTCATGACGTTCTGGCGGTGTTGGGGATTTATTTTCTGTTGAATACAGAAATTACGCTGTTGGTGGTGACGGCGCTATTGACCCTGGCAGGGTATTCTTTAACTGATACTGTCATCGTGTTTGACCGGATTCGGGAAAATCTTCGTCAGAGGAGACGGGAAACGACGACGACGATTATTAATAACGGAATCAATCAGGTCTTAAGCCGAACATTAATTACGACACTGACGGTGGTTCTGGTCTTGGTGCCGCTGACCATATGGGGAGGGGAAGTCTTGCATGATTTTTCATTGGCCTTACTCTTGGGAGTCATGGTGGGGACCTATTCTTCAATTTTTGTCGCGAGTCCACTCCTCTTACTGTGGCCTGGTGGAGAGGGAAAGCTACTAAGCCGAGGTAAATAGTCTTCCTTGTTACCGTTTCTTGACATCAAGGAAAAAGGAGTACCAAAATGTAGTAAATTATAGGAGTTAGACGTTTTTTATGGATTTTGCGATGTTACCAAAGTGAAACGCTTTGGGTTTCCCCTCCAACTAAAGGGCAAGACGATTCTGGCGATGGTGCTGGTTGGTCTTCTGCCCCTTATTCTTTCTCTCCTCCTCACATATTTTGAAGAAAAACGTGCACTAAGGGAAGCCGCCGGTATCACCATGAAGGGGATTGCGGTGGAAGTGGCTCGTAAAGTCGAGACCCAGATTGTTCGTGGAATTAATGAGGCGCAACAGCTGGCCACAATTCCCTTTATTCGAAGTGCCATCATGAATTCGAACCGGAGTTATGCTGATAAAAATCCAGACGAAATTCAGGCTTTAATTCAGCAGTGGCAGGAAAGTTGGCGGGCCCAATCCAATAAGGATGAGTTCCCGGTTTTTCTGAACAAATATGCTACCGACTACCTGATTCAATGGCATGCGATTCGAAAATCGGATTATCTCGCGATTGTTGTGGTTGATACGCAGGGGGCATTGGTGTTGAGCTCTTTTCCACAAGTCAATTTTTTCCATGGAAACAGTCTCTGGTGGGAGGCCGTGGTTCAACATCATGATGCCCAGGCATTTGTGAGCGATTTGTCATTTGATCCAGGGTTTGGGACCCATGTCCTGAATGTTGGCGTCCCGATTTGGGATGATCATCGACAAAACGTCGTGGGAGCTATCAGTATTCTTCTGAGAAGGGATTCGTTATTTCGGTCGATTTCTGAAGTGGCCGCCGGGAAAACGGGTCATGCCATGTTAACCGCATCCGATGGAATGCCGATTCTCTGTCCCGCGTTTTCTTTGGAAGAGCATGTGATGCCGCCTAATGTGGTCAGTGCGTTTCAACAAGGGGATGTTGGGTGGTTGGTTGCCGATCCGGATTCCCATGGTATGCCGAATGCCATTGTTGGCTATGCTCCTCTTCACTTGGGGATGCCACTAGCTCCAGAAAGTTTTGGGGGGAAGTCCTGGCATATGTTGACCAGTCAAGATTCTGCCGAGACCTATGCACCGCTGGATCAATTATTAAGTAAGGTCATCTTCTATGGCATCTCTGTTTTTGTCATCTTGTGGGGGGCGGGAGTCGTGGTTGCTGGCCGGATCGTGAAGCCCATACAGGCCTTATCGCAGGGAGTTGAGCAATTTGGAGGTGGAAATCTTTCGGAAAAGATTGCGATCCGTACCGGTGATGAAATCGAACGCTTGGCTGATACATTCAATGCCATGGCGGACAATCTACAGCATTCGTTTTCTGAGTTGAATCAGAAAGTTGATGAAATTGGGCGATTGGAGCAGAAATATCGGGATCTCATTGAAAATGCTCCGGAAATGATTCATCAATTAGATCCCGCAGGGCGGTTCGTCCATGTAAATACGACTGAGTTGCAAAAGCTGGGATATTCGCTTGCCGACATGCTTGAGATGTCGCTCTGGGATATTGTCCCGGCGGAACAACAAGAGGGGGTGCGGGCCTATGTCCAAGGGCTGGCCTTGGGTGGGGCGCGCTCCATAGAAACTGTTTTTCGTACGCAATCACGTGAAGTGATGGATGTGGAAATTCATTCAACAACCCTGATGGATCCGGGGACCCATTCGGTGGTGTATTCGAGAGGATTTGTGAGGGATATCACTGCCCGAAAGGCTCTGGAGCGTGAAGTTGAGCGATATACCACCCAATTGGAAGGGATTGTCGCCGAACGAACCCAACAACTGTCTGACTCAGAGGCGGGCTATAAGGCGTTATTTAATTTGGCTGCCGATTCAATCTTTGTGGTTGATTCGGAAGGCCGTATCTTGGATGTCAATGCGCGTGAACGGGAAATTCTAGGGTATGTCCCTTCTGATTTAGAAGGCGCGTACTTCGTGAAGCTTGTTCCTCCGGCATTCCAGATGATCAGTCAGAATTTGTTGGAACGAGTCAGTGGTGAAGAGTCGAAGGTGCCCACGACGGAGATTGAGGTTTATGACCGGCAAGGCATCATGAAGTCCATGGAGATGGACCTGGTTCGCATCGATATGGGTGGAAGAGCCTCAATCATGGTGCAGTTGCGAGATATTACCGAGCATAAAAAGCTTGAAGCTGAACTGCAACGATACAATGAAGTCCTGGAAGAGAAAGTCTCTGAGCGTACGCGGGAAATTGAGCAAGCCAAGCTGTACATTGAAAGTTTGTTGGAAAATGCGAATGACGTGATTTATACCCTGGATGTTGATTTACGGTTTACTTATGTCAATGGGAAAGTTGATGCATGGGGATATCGTAAAGAAGACTTGATTGGTAAACCGTATCTCTCGTTACTCTCCAAGCGGTATCGTGGACGGTATTTGAAAGAAACATTGGATCTTGGGACAAAGCAAGTCTACGAAGTAGAGGTGGTCAGTCGAGAGGGAGAGTTGCGGTCGGTTCTGGTGAGTGTGGCCCCGCTTCTCAATGATGAAGGCGTTTACACCGGAGTATTGGGTATTGCCAGGGATATTACGGAACGGAAGCATTTGGAACGCCAGGTGCAGAATTCTGAGCGTTTAGCCTCCATTGGTAAGCTGGCCGCCGGGGTTGCACATGAAATTAACAATCCGTTAGGGGGAATTTTGAATTGTTTATATAATATACGAAAGGGAACGTTGACGCCTGAGCGCTCTCAGGAATATTTGCATTTTATGGAGGATGGATTGCGACGCGTTCAACGCATCGTTCGGCAGCTCCTGGATTTTTCCCAGCAACGTGAACCGGAATTAGCCATGACAGATCTTCATCAAATTTTAGACCGAGTTCTGGTCTTGACCGAGCATGTATTCCTGGTCAAACATGCCACTCTGAGTAAGGATTATGATGAGACACTGCCGATGGTGATGGTCGATGCGCATATGATTGAGCAGGTAATTATGAACTTAGTCCTGAATGCGGTTCAGGCACTCAAAGAGGGTGGCAAGGTGACCTTGCGTACTCGAAAGCAGGAAGAAGGATATGAAATTGAAGTGGAGGATACTGGGTGCGGAATACCCCAAGAGATTCGACCTCATATTTTTGATCCCTTTTTTACGACGAAAGGGACCGGAGAGGGGACCGGGTTGGGATTGTCGGTAAGTTTGGGAATTGTGCAGCGGCACGCAGGTGAAATGTTGGTTGAGAGTGAAGAGGGAAAAGGCACTCGTTTTATCATTCGCTTGCCCTTGGTTCGATCTCGTGCGGGCATTCCTGTAAAGGTAGGCACATGACTCACGGTTCCGTTTTGATAATTGATGATGAGCCCTTGATGCGAGTCTCTATGGTTGATGCGCTGAAGGCTATCGGCTATGTGGTACAGGAAGCCAGTTCCGGGTTGGAGGGACTCGAGCGGTTGCGGACTTCACGGTTTAATTTGGTCATTACTGATTTGCGATTGCCCGGTGTGGATGGACTGCATATCGTAAAGCAGTGCCGGGAGCAGTGCCCTGGCACGGAAGTAATTGTCATAACGGCACATGGTTCCGTTGACACGGCGGTCGATGCGATGAAAAGCGGTGCCTACGACTACATCACGAAACCCTTTTCTATGGATGAATTGTTATTGAGTGTGCAGCGGGTTTGTGCGGTGGTGGCTCTTCGTGAAGAGAATCGGGTGTTACGGGATGCCTTGGAAAAGAAATTTAGTTTCCAAGGGATTGTGGGAAAAAATGAGCGGATGCGACAAGTGCTGGAGAAAGTCAAGTTAGTCTCGGCCACTGACGCGACCGTTTTAGTGGTAGGGGAAAGTGGAACGGGAAAGGAATTGATTGCCAATGCCATCCATACCAATAGCGCTCGCCGAAATCATGCCTTGGTCAAAGTCAGTTGTGCCGCGCTACCGGAAACGCTGTTGGAGGCGGAACTGTTTGGGCATGAAAAAGGGGCGTTTACGGGAGCCCTCCGGCAACGGCAGGGGCGGTTCGAACTTGCTCATCAGGGAACGCTTTTTTTGGATGAGATCGGCGAAATTTCCCCGTTGGTCCAAATTAAATTGCTTCGTGTTCTCCAGGAACGGCAATTTGAACGCGTCGGGGGAAATGACACGATTGAAGTGGATGTGCGATTAGTGTGTGCAACGCAGAAGGATTTGCGGAAAGAAGTTGAACAAGGACGATTCCGGGAAGATCTCTATTATCGATTAAATGTGGTGCCAGTTCAGCTTCCCCCTCTCCGAGAACGTCGAGAAGATATTTTCATGATCGCCCAGCATTTTTTGGAAACGATGTCAGGTCGAAACCACCAAGAACCCAAATCTTTATCACGGCAAGCTCGAGAGGTGTTATTGCAGTATTCCTTTCCGGGGAATGTCCGTGAATTGGAAAATACCATTGAACGGGCGTTAGCATTGGCACAACACACTCAGGAAATCCAGGTTTGGGATCTCTGCGGACAGAGTCGATGTCCATATGCGGGAGGGGAACCGCAAAAAGGATGCGGGTTTTGCGGGAATCAGGAAGGCAGGAGAGGCGTGAAAAATGGAGCGATGGAAACATTGGCGGAAGCCCGGGAGCATTTTGAACGGGGGCATATTCTTGAAATACTCAATCGAACAGGGTGGAGTCGGATGACGGCCTCGAAGGTTTTAGGATTATCGAGAAAAGGGCTTTGGGAAAAATGTAAACGGTATGGAATCGTGCGGGCATGCGACGACACGGACTCTGAGAAGTGTGATGAGGATGACGGTTGAAAGGGCAGCCCTCTTTAGGAAGAGAGAACTGCCCTGAGTATTCGAAGCTTAGGGTTTCTGTGACGGGACTTAGATTATTCTCCACCATCCCAGAGGGTGATGATCCGGTCATTTCCGGCTGTAGCGAGGTATTTCCCATCAGAAGAAAGAGCGATTCCTCTGACAGGTCCTTTGTGTGACCGAATCGTTCGGAATTGACGGCCGGTTTGGATGTCCCACATTTTGACGGTCCCGTCATCGCTGGCGCTGATAAGCACCTGGCCATCCTGGGTCACAAGAAGATTTCTGACCCATTCAGAGTGACCTTTCAGCGTGCGGCGTTCTTCCATCGTCGGCATGTCCCAGAATTTAATCGTACAGTCGCGACTTCCTGAGATCATGGTGTTCCCGTCAGGGGTAAAGGTGAGGGCCCCAATCCAATATTCCATGGGTTTTTGAAATCCACCTTGATCGTCTACGTAAAAACCACGATTTTCGGTCTCTTCGTCATCGGCCTCATCTCTCCAATGGCCGTTGTGTACGATTTTTTCTTCCCCGCTTGGCAAAACCTCATAAAGCTTAATTTTCCCGATATCGGTGCCAGCCACCAGATGAATGCCGTCAGGTGAAAATGCTGTGCAGACACTCCAATTATGGTCGTATTGATCCTTACCAAGCAGGGTCATGAGTTCGGTGCCTGTGGTCACTTCCCAGATTTTGATGTCCTTATTCTGCCCCGCCCTGGCGAGCATGAGCCCGTCTGGGGAGAAGGAAATACTGCATACGGCATGGTCGTAACGGGTAAAAAGTAACCGAAGGGATTCTCCGGTTTGTGGATTCCACAGCCGAATGGTCCGGTCCTCACTTGCGGAAGCGATTATTTGGCCATCAGGGCTATACTTGACTTCTCGAACGACATGTGTGTGCCCTCGTAGGGAACGAAGAAGGCGGCCGGTCTCAATATCCCAAATCCTGATAAAACGATCATTCCCCCCGCTTGCCAATGTCAGCCCATCCGGGGAAAAGGCGACAGCCCAAATCTCTTGTGTGTGACCACGGAATGACTTCAGTTCCCTGGCACCGCCTTTCCAATAGGCCAGTGAATCGATGAGTGGCGGAGGTTGCGAATCAGGATTTTGGATGAACCCGGGATTAGAACTGAGTGTGTCTGGGCTTGTGGGCTGGGTCATGAAATTCCTCGCTTCGGAAACAGATTGACATCAAAGGGATCGGTTATACGGATTCAGGAATGGATGAATGGGATTCTCTTGCCAAAAGGGAAAACGCATTCCTATAATTCAACTAGTTATGATACTAAACGGCGCTTTTCGAGGGAGTCAAGGTAGCTACCTCCCAAATTATTGTGAATTTATTATTACGGTGATCATCTTCCGAGAAACAAAACTCGTCTTGTGGTGATCTTGCGGTAAACGGAGGTTTGCTCATGGAAATTCGTTTTCAACCCGCCCTCCTTCAGGAGGTGATTGATTCGTTTGCTGAAAAAACTGAGCGTGAAGGGGACCCGACTTATTTTAATGAATTTCATGAGTTTGCCGATCCCATTTACGAGAAGTTTTCCCTTGATGACCGTGATCCGGAGTTCAAACGCCTCTATCAACATTTATTTGCTAAATGGGGGTTTGCCGAAATTCTTCGTGATGCTTTTGATGACTTCCCGGTTTTGCGAGATAAAACTGGGATTGTGTTGGTGCGAGGCGTATTGAAAGAAGATCAGGAAGGGGTTGATGTTCTTCGGAAGTGGGGAGTGGTCGAAGAAAAACTCGCTCGCCAATTTGAAGAGGCCGGGAAAAAAGGGGTGGGGATTAAATTGATCCCTCGGCGATTTTATGATCCAGCCATTACCCGTTACCTGCGACATGAGTTAACGCATATTTCTGACATGTTGGATGAGGCTTTTGGTTACGATCCTGACACAAAAGTGGGGTTGAACCCTGGGGAAGAACATTTGATTTTAAATCGTTACCGTGTGTTGTGGAATCTTCATGTCGATAGCCGGATTGCCCGAACAGGCAAAGAGCCGATGTTTTCCAAGGAATATCGCTTTCGTGAGTTCCGTTCTTGGTATCGAAAAATTCCTCCCGGTCAGGTGGAGTCCGTATTTGAAGGGATCTGGCAGACGGATTATCTCACTCATGCCGAATTAGTGGAAATGGCTTCGGATACGATACGAGTGATTGAGAGAGCCATTGAGGTTGAGGACAGTGAGGTGCCGGATGTGCCAACGAAACCCATGCTCCTCCCAGGGTTTCCGTGTCCTCTTTGTCGATTCCCAACTTATACCTGGGTAGAAAACATGGATGAGACGCTCGAAGGTTTTGTCTTAGATTTTATTCGCGAAAACCACCCAGGATGGGATGTGGAATATGGAGCCTGTGACAGATGCGTGGAGGTGTATAAGCTGCGGGCCTCCGGAGTGGTATAAATTCAAAAAACACCTTTCCTCGTGTCCCATTGGTTTTATTGGTTTATAGACTATTGAAAGCGTCGTAATGTCGGACTCCCATCTGCCAGACCAGCCTACGTCCAATCCGACATTAGGTCGAAGAATGTTTCTTCGACAGTCGGCCATTTCCATAGGCGCCACAGTTCATGAATTCGTAAAACATCGTGATGCTCCTTCCCCGATAAAAAAGGAGCAGCCTGTTCCAGAGAAAACGGGTTGGCTCCGTCCCCCAGGGGCTGTGGATGAGGAGTTATTTTTGGAGCGCTGCACCGGATGCGCTGATTGCGTTGAGGTCTGTCCTCACGATGCAATTCAGGTGCTATTGAGTAACGATACTCCCGTTATCTATCCAGGGGAAACCCCATGCAAATTATGTGAAGATCTTCCTTGTATTGGGGCGTGTACTACGGAGGCCCTTTTGCCCGTTGCGGATCGGTTTCAGGTAAATATGGGAGTGGCGAAAGTTTTTTCGAAGATATGTACGGCAGAAGCTGGCTGCAATGCGTGTGTTTCGAAATGTCCTACGGGGGCGCTCTCGATGGACTTTGCCTCCTATCACATACGTGTAGATGATTCGGTATGCGTGGGTTGTGGCATATGCCAATATATCTGTGGAACGGTAAACGACCGTAGCGCAATTCGGATTGTTTCTAGATAAGGATCGTGTGGTATT
The DNA here is from genome assembly GCA_024760505.1 of Nitrospira sp. Taxonomy (GTDB): domain Bacteria; phylum Nitrospirota; class Nitrospiria; order Nitrospirales; family UBA8639; genus Nitrospira_E. The sequence goes on along the minus strand of CP058931.1, from coordinate 21,445 downwards.
TTACGTTAAGTGGTGTTGATAGCTTGAATGATCTGGAGAAGAAAAGTGTAAAAATGGACCCTTTAGCTGGGAGGTATGGAAAATGGACGGAGGCATAAAAGGGGATTTTTCTGTGTGGATTTTCTAGGGTAAATTTAGGGGATTCAAATTGCTGGAAAATTCTGGAAATCGTGGGGCTATCAGGGATATTGAAGTCTTGACTTCATAGGGCTGTTGTCCTATTATCTGATCCCTTTTTCATGAATCCTTAATGGCCCTGACAATGATCCTAATTGAAGCAAATGCTCGAGAAATGAAAAAATTTTAAAAGTTAGGTGAAATATGACATCAGGCGTTAAAGAGGGGAAAAAAGCAGGAAAAAACGGAATGCCAGTTTCTGGAAATGAAAAGGCCGTCAAGATTTCTCCAAAAGATGCGCCAGCTGTTGATCGGGCACTTTGTCGAAGCAAACTTTATCTGCTGGTGTCCTGGGGGTATCTCTACCCAGAAGACGAGGAGTTCCTGGATTACCTCCAGAGTGGGGAATTTGTTGAGGATGGAAAATCGGCATTAGAAGGGTTGAAAAAAGAACTACAAAATATAGGGGGAGATGAAGCACAAGAGCGTCTTGATGCTTTGGTGGGTAATTTTGATGCGATTGAAGCTTGGATTTCATCGGAAGGCGAAAACTGGAGTCTCCAGGACTTACGTGATGAGCATCGTCGAGTGTTTAGCAATGTCATCGCGTTGGATTGTCCGCCATACGAGACCTTATTTGGAAATGATCATGTTTTCGGCCAGTCCTACGTAATGGGAGACATTGCCGGTTTTTATAGTGCCTTTGGCCTTCAGCTTTCTCCGGATATTCATGAACGCCTGGATCATTTGAGTGTAGAGTTGGAATTTATGCATTATCTGGCGTACAAAGAATCATATGCGATTCTTCATGATGGAGCAGAGAAACTAAAAACCGTCATTGAAGCGGAAAAAAAATTCGTTAAAGAGCATATTGGTCGATGGGTACCTTTGTTTTCAGGAATGTTAAATAGAAAAGCCGATTACGGTTTTTATAAGATTTTGGCCGATTTTACCTCTCATTGGATTGCTTTCGATATTGCATTTTTAGGGGTAACGCCTCAACCTTATTCAGAAACGGATTATCGCCCTGCGTCATACAATAACCCTGAAGGTCAAAGCTTTGAATGTGGCGCTCAAGATCAAGGAAATGAACTAAGCCTCCTGATGAGTGAAGTTGGGGCTGATGCATTTTTGGATAAAGAAAGTGGAACATCGGGCCAATCAGGAAATGCTTAGTGAAGCATTGGGTTAAGTCATTTTTGAAAATTTGTTTTAGTGGCGACAGGTTTGAGGAGACAGGTAGTTAGCAGTCTTTTCGGTTTTAATCTTTTATCAAAGGAGGATGCGTCATTATGAGATTGGTGCAGACGCGTAACAAACGACTGGTGTTTGGCGTTCTTCTGTCTGTCCTGGTGGTATGTGTAGGTTTGACCATGGGGCAGATTCCGCTGGCCGTCTCGCAGCCGGTGACAATTCCGGTTGGCAAAATTACTGGCCCAATCCCTATGGATGCGGCGAATCCTGTATGGGAGTCCGTGCCCGGTATCGTTGCTCCATTAAGTGGGCAGACGATAACGACCCCAATGCACCCGAACATTTCAGTGAAAACTGTGATGATCAAGATGGCAACAAATGGCGAGGAAATCGGCGTTTGGGCCAACTGGGGTGATCAAACATTAAATAACACCACCATTGGTCCTCAGGATTTCAGAGATCAAGTGGCGGTGCAATTCCCTGTGCAATCTGCAGGCGCGCCTCCATTCCAATGTATGGGACAGTCTGGTGGGACGGTCAACATATGGCGTTGGAATGCGGAGTGGCAAAAAGATCTGGGAGCTGGCGTGGCCGGTATGTGGGATGTGGACAATCAATATCCGTCCATAGCATGGGATTACTACTATGAAGAGCCAGCTGGTGGTGTGACCTATCCTGACAGAATTGGTCGGAGCTTAGGGCCATTTAACCCTGGTATTTGGTCTGGTAACATCATGTCCGACCCTAACCTGCGGCTGGGATCAGTCGAAGATTTGAATGCTAACGGATTTAGTACATTGACTACCCAAGCGTCCCAAGACGTGGTAGGAAATGGATTATGGGAGCCGTATGGGTCACTGAAGGGTGGATGCTGCAGCGGTCCTACCTGGAGAGTGGTAATGAAGCGGAGTCTCAAGACCCAAGACCCCAATGATGTTCAGTTCGCGGCAGGAGCGAGCTTCCCAGTAGCTTTTGCGGTCTGGGACGGTTCCAACGTAGAACGCAATGGGATGAAAGGGATTTCGACTTGGTTTACGGCTCAAATGCCAAACTAAGTTCATTCCTTTTCTGAGTCAGGTCCTTTTTTATATAGGACATTAGGTAAGCCTGAAAACCTCCGGTGATGGACTCCAGTAATGGGGGAAGTTGCCGGAGGTTTTTTTATAAGCGCATTTTTCCGGGTAAATGTTTATGCGACAAGGCAAGAAAAGGCTAATTGTTGCATTGAAGAGAATGGGACGTGTATAAATTTAAAATAGGCAAATTTTGCGTTTCTTATTATCCCCATTACCTGGGAGCCGCACTGTGAAAATTTCACTTTTATTCCCTCCAAGCTGGCATCCCTCCCAGCCCTATTTGAGTGTTCCTTGTCTTTCAGCCTTTCTTGAAAAATCCGGTGTTCCAGTTCATCAGCAACGTGATTTAAATATTGAGTTGCTTGATAGGGTGTTAACCAAAGGCTTTGGGTTAGATATTTACCCACGGTTAGTTGATTTGGTGAAAAAACTGGAAGTATCGGTTTCTGGAGATACCGGTTATGGGAGTAAGGAGCATTACGCTCGTGTTGTTGAATCACTTGACCGATTTCCCTATCTCATAGATGAAATCGAACCTGTTAAAGCCTCATTGCGTGGGGAAGAGTTTTACGACATTGAGCGTTACCGAGAATGTCTCTTTTTAATTGATCGGTGGTTGGAGGTTGTATCCTCTTTATATTTCCCGACCAGGATGACGGTGGTAGACAATCAATTTGCATATTCAATCTATTCTTCACGAGAAATTCTTCAAGCTATACACGATGAAAACCAAAATCCGTATCTTGAGCTTTATCGAAAATTCTTTCTTCCGGCTTTTGGACAAGATATTCCAAACTTTGTTGGAGTCTCTATTACCGCAACCTCACAGATTATCCCTGGTTTAACTCTGTGTAAATTAATTAAGGAAATTCATCCTGAGGTTCATGTAACTGTCGGGGGTAGTATTTTTACAAGGCTGGTAGACAATCTCAGACGGTGTGATCGGTTATTTCAATTGACTGATGATTTCATTGTGTTTGAAGGCGAGACCGCCCTTTTGGAATTGATTAATCAGTTAGACGGGAAAAAGGATTTTACGAAAGTGCCGAATCTTATCTGGCGGCAAGATGGTAAAATAATTGTGAATCAACCCTTCTACTCTGAAAACCTTGCGGACCACCCAGCTCCAAATTATGACGGTTTTCCTTTGAGTGACTATTTAGCCCCCCATACGGTGTTGCCAGTCCAATTTTCTAGAGGTTGTTATTACAAGGATTGTGCTTTTTGTGCCCTGACTTTGGATCATCAGAATTTTCGGCAAAAGGATCCGATAAAAGTTGTTGATGAATTGGAATCGTTGTCCCATAAATATGAAACACCGTATTTTTTCTTTACGGATGAATGCCTGGCCCTTTCGCCAACCAAGCGATTGTGTAAGGAACTCATTCATCGAGGGTTGGGTTTACAATGGACGGCTGAGTTGCGATTTGAAAAGAATTTATCTCGTGAGTTACTCACCTCCATGCGGGAGGCAGGATGTCAGAAAATTGTCTTTGGCTTGGAAACCTATAATGCCCGTTTGATGGATTTTATGGTGAAGGGGATTACCCAAGAAAATGTTGATCGGATCTGTTCCGATTGTGTTGATCTTGGAATTGCGGTGCATTGCTATGTGATCGTGGGGTTTCCGACCGAAACAGAAGAAGAATCATTGGAAACATTGAATTTTATTGTCAATAATACGAAGCTTCATTCCTCCTATGGGTTTTCCTGTCAACCGTGTTTGTTTGATTTAGAAAAGGAAGCCCCTATTATGAGCGATCCAGGGGGATATGGGATTCAACGAATTATGCGACCAGCCTCGGAAGATTTGAGCTTAGGGTTTTTTTATGAAGTAAAATCGGGAATGACTCCAGAGCAGGCTGAAAAAGTATACCAATATGTGTATGAAAAGATTAGCGAAGTTGTGTGTGAATTACCCTTTAATTACTCCATGGCCGATGGGTTGTTATATATCACCCGACATAACAAAGAGCTTGAGGTTGAGCCCTCTAGGGTGTAAATAGGAAGATATCCCGGATGAAAAATCTAATTATCTTATTACGCATGCACTTCAATATTTGAAGTTCTAAAAAAATGATTTCTACTACTGCAAAGAACCAGGAAAGAATCGACGGCCCGGGGCTCCTTTTTGAATGGGGTCTCAAGAGTTTGCTGTTTGCGGCCTTTTTTGAATTGGTACTGTATCGGCTGGTTTCACGGTTGGGTATGCACCTTGGCAAATTGGCTGAAAAATATGAAGCGGTCAGGATCGGATTTCGCACACTCTCTTCATTAGGGTTTGTCCTGTTGAATATGACGGCCATTCTGGTTTTTCTGATTTTGGGTATTTTGCTGGTTCAAAAATTACGGACAAAGCTATGGGTAGGAGAGTGGGATAAGGTTGTTATTCCATTGGCGGCCTTATTGGTAGCTTGTACGGTGGGTTATTTATTCTTTCCTCCGGTCATGGTCGGGACCATTGTTTATAATATTTTGGCGTTCGGGTTGATCGTTTTTCTGGTTTTGGAATATTGGGCTACTCACCGGGTGTTGAGCCAACGGCTTATGGTGGTTAGTTTTTTCATGGGTATTAGCGGATGGCTGTATTATCAGACGATGTCAACGACTTATGGATGGCTCAATATTTTTGATGCCCCTCCGCTGGTGCATGAAGGGAATAGGCTTGGGGAAGCACTGATGGTTCTTTCAAGCATCCTGGTGTTTTGGGCCTATGGGACCACTTCAATTATTACCAAAAACAAGCAGCAACGCCGGTGGGGATTAACCTTGGTTATTAGCGGGGGCAGTGCTTTTTTGGCCTTACTGTTCATGGATTTTTTCCTTTCTCTTTGGAATCCTGATGTGGCGAAAGAAGTCAGGAAGGCTGGAGAGGGGATAGGCTGGATTTTTCAAATGGGAATGGGCTATACCTTTTATCTCCCTTTTGCATTTTATGTGTTGGGCTTTACCTGCTGGGCGTATACCGTGATTAAGTTGGTGTTGATCGGACGATTAGCAGGATATGGGCTAGGTCTCATGTTTATGGCAGGCTATGCGCTCCAATTGTCACATTTGACCTTGATGGTAGTGCTTGGGTTAATGTTGCTAAATATTGATAAAAAAGGAACTTTAGGGAAACTTCGTAAGAAAACCCAAGAGGGGGTAGTCTATCAACCAATTCGTCCCGTTTACGGGCAAACACAGTAGTTAGGACACATGAAATGGAAGAACAAAGTGCTGGAAGCCAAACAATGGATCCGCAGTCGGGGGAGACGACCACAGAAGAACGCCCCTTAACGGTTGATGAGGAAATTGCTGAGATTGAAAAGTTACTGAGCGAGGAGCCGGACGACTTTCAAGCGCGGTGTCGATTGGGTGAACTTTATTTCAATAAAGGGCGGATGGATGAAGCCCTGGCAGAAGTCAAGAAATCCATTGAGATGGCAGAGGGCATTCGGATAGAAATGGATCGGTCTCTGGCCATGTACTACTCGAATCTTGGAACGATCTATGGAACGAAAGGGATGTTGGATGAGGCCACGGCTCAATTTAAACGAGCGCTGGAACTAAACCCCTATGATGTTCTGGCACTCTTTAATGTCGGCCGACTCTATAATGACAAAAATGCATTTCTGGAGGCCAAAGAGTATTTCGAACGTCTGATCGAAATTTCACCTGAAGATCCGATTGCTTGGTATAATTTGGCTGGAGTCTATGAGAAATTGGATGATCCCAATGTCTCCGACTTTAATACGATAGACATGGCTATGCAGGCTTATATGAAAGTTCTGCAGTTTGATCCAAGTCATCTTGAATCGAGTTTTAAGCTCATGGAAATTGCCCTAAATCTGAAGAAACCTGATATGGCAGTGAAGATCATGGAAGATGCCGTTGAAAATAATCAGGATGAACCATTGGCCTATTATAATCTGATTAACACCTATGAAAAGTGTAAGATGTTTGAGCAGGCGGAAGAAACCAGAAATCGTCTCAAGGATCGATTTAACAAGCGTTCGCGTGAAACGGTAAAAAAGTGATACCCCAACAAGGAGAGGTACCATGTTTGGAAGCTTAGGATTTACAGAATTAATTCTCATCCTCATGATTGTGCTGATCATTTTTGGGGCGGGAAAATTGCCGCAATTGGGCGAAGGGGTCGGAAAAGCGATTAAAGGGTTCAAGAAATCTGTTCAAGAGGCAGAAGCGTATGACCTAGACCCCCAGGCACAGGCGGAAAATACGGCATCGGCCAACCAGGGTAATGCTCAACCGCAAATTTCTCAGCCTATGCATACCGCCCCGTTAGAAACGGGTTCCCCAGTGCCACCGGCAGCAGTTCAGCCGGCTCAACAGGAACAGGTTCCTGCATCCTCTAAGGCCTAATTCTGCTATGCCGGCAAGGGGCCATAATTTTCTCCGTGGTGGTGATTGGACCGGATTTTTTGAAATGAACGTTGAAGGGTGAATTGTCTATGAGTATCGAGACCGCGTTAGAAATCGGGGTGATCGAAACCTTTGCCGGGAATGGAAAATCTCGCAGTACAGGTGATGGCAAGCGAGCGGTGAAATCTGGAATTCCACTGCCAAATCATATTACGGTTGATCGGGACGGTCGGTTTTTCTACATTGCCGAATCCGGTTCCGACCGAATCAGGCGAGTGGATATGGAAACAGGCCTTCTGCATAACTTTGCGGGTACCGGTGAGACATGTTATAGCGGCGATTACGGACCTTGTGGGGAAGCTGGGCTTTACCTTCCATTAGATGTCTTGTGTGATTCGCACAATCATATCTATGTCTGTGATTCAGGCAGCAATCGAATTCGAAAAATTGACGCGGATACAGGAATCATTACGACCATCGTCGGGACGGGGCAGTGGGGATATAATGGTGATGGGCCAGCCTTGGAGTGCAATTTAACCTATCCGGCAGCCATAGCAATCGACGATCAGGATCATCTTTACATTGCAGACACTCAAGCCCATCGCATTCGGCATTATAATCCTCAGACAGGAATGCTTACGACCATTGCCGGGTGTTGGACGGCAGAAGATGATGAGCGCGTGAGTCCTCTGACCGCACAAAATCTAATTGTCCTTTCTGGTGATGCAATTGGGATAGATTTTAGCAACGATGAAGGGTTATTGCGCCCGCGTTGTTCAGATGGACTAGATTTATCGTTATATCTTGACGATGGCAAGCCGGCTTTGGAGTGCAAGTTGTATGACGTGGTCGATATCGATGTGGACAAACACGGCGATCTTTATCTCACTGATAAGGGAACAAACCGAATCCGAAAGCTAGATCGGAAAACGGGCACGATGTCCACCGTGGCTGGCATCTGCCGGTATGGGTTTGACGGCGATGGAAAGTTAGCGGTGAAATCCATGCTTAATGTCCCTGAGGGCGCTGTGGTGGACTCAGATGGAAATGTGTATATTTCCGATTCCATGAATCACCGGGTTCGTAAAGTTGATTGCCAGACCGGTATCATTACTACCATCGCGGGGAATGGCGATAGTGGCTACGATGACAAAAATATGGGTGGGTGCGGTGCTGCGCGCTTTGTGGCGAAAGAAGACGCTGGGATGTTGAAACATGGTGATGGCCTTATTGCCATTGAGGCGATTGTGAACACGCCAGCTGGCCTGACCTTGGACTCACAGGGGTATTTGTATATTTGTGAACGGAATGAAAATAAAATTCGTCGGGTGAAATTACGATAATGAGGCTAATCTGATTTTTCAATAGAGATTGGCTGTATCCAGTACAGCTACTCCTGCCCCAGTGAGATAGATAATTGCTGCCACATTTATTAGTTCCAAGCTATATCATCATTGGTTTCGCTTCCCTCCTCATAACCTTTTGGTGGGACTCTGTCATTTCTCGTTGCTCATTTTTTTTCAAAATGCCTGAATGCGTCGTTCCGGTTTCTTTTCCGTGCCGCTCTGCCTTCAAGATGGGATAGGGCTGTAATTTGAAAAATATGATACACATAGACAATAATCATGAATCTGTTCGCGAGTATCTATGAAATAATCAACTGATTTTTCTCATTCTTGAAATATCATTGGCATTGAATCTTTAAAAATTCCAAGGAAACCGAGGATTGAGCACAATTCACGCCAAAAAACGGACTGTTTTGTTTGTGGTTTTTGCGTTGGTGGTTTTATTCGGGTTGACTTGGTATCAAGTCCCACTTGTCAGTTCTCAGGGCATGGTTGTCCTGGCGCATTTTTCAAAAGGGGAAGTGCCCTCTCATCCTTCCGATTCAGCGTGGGAGACCGTGGCTCCACTCCCTGTTCCCCTCAGTGGCCAAATCATTACCAGACCGGTATGGCCGGAGCCCAGTGCGAGAGCTCTCTCTATCCGATCAATTCATAACGGAAAAGACATTGCGTTTTTGCTGGAATGGCAGGATGCCACAATTAATGAATCGTTGACGCCTGGGGTCTTCAGGGATGGGGTTGCCGTGGCTCTGCCTCTTGGAGATGCACCGGCCTTTTTTTGCATGGGCCAACTTGATCATTATGTAAATATTTGGCATTGGAAAGCGGATTGGCAAAGCGACGTGGATCGGCGTGCCGAGCGAGCCAAAGAATCTAAGCGTGGGGAATCAGGGCCTCGTCGGTTTGAGGTGATCCCGCGTCGGCCCTCATCGGTCGAGGACCTCGTGGGAGGTGGGTTTAGTACCCTGACTAGCAAAGAACAGCAGGGACGAATTCAAGGACAAGCGGAGTGGAAAAATGGCCTATGGCGAGTGGTCATGAAACGGCCTCTGACGTCTATGGGAGACGATTTGGACAATGAAGCGATGCTGGTTCCCGGGCGAATGCAAGCCATAGCCTTTGCCGTTTGGAATGGAGAAAATAAGGAGAGGAATGGGCAAAAATCTGTTGCCTCCTGGATGCAATTACTTATTGATCCTGTTCAGGCCTCATCTCCAAATGGGGCAGGTGGTATTGAATCCACGCAGAGCTCATCATGAGGATCCCAATAATGAAGAGGATGAGATCTACAGGCGGAATGCAATGGTTCTTAATGTGTTGGTGCCTGTGGTTTGGATTGATGGTTCTTCAAGGAGAAGCGTTTGGTCAACCGCCGAGTGAGAATATGACCAATGAAAAAGCCCTGATTTTAGCCGAAAAATTTGGCATCGATGTGGGGGAAGTAGATGAGGAGGTCAAGAAAATTCTTGGATTGACCAAAGCTGAAGGGGTTGTAGTGTATGCTGTCATAGGAGGGTCTCCGGCTGAATTGTCAGGCATAAAGGTGAAAGCGATCATTAAGGAAGTGGATAAATATGAAATTCAAACCCTTGTAGATTTGGGAACAGCCTTGGAGCAGACCCTCCCCACAAAAAATTTTACTGTTGCTACATATGAACCTGCGGATCCTGATAATCAAGGGGTTACCGGCGGGCTAAATTTCCATTTTGTACGAATTCTTCAGGATTAAATTTTTTGCATGAAGAATCTGTTTAGCAAAAATTTTCGGTTATTGGAAATAATACCCATGCACAACCGATGGATTTTATCGATCATCTTAGGGATTTTTTGCTTATCTGGCGTCGGGTTTGGTCAACAGGCAAGCACGGTTGTTAGTGAAGTAGAAGAATCCTGGATTAAGGAAATTGAGCAAGTTTTTATCCCTTCTGAACAATGCAAACAGTGCCATGATCGGCATTATGAAGAGTGGAAGGGGATGCGCGAGCAGACCATGGATTTAAAGACATTTGGCCGCGTGGATGGAGCTCTTCTTCATGGGACGGCTTTCACCTCTTCGGTGTTCAAAACCGTTTTAGGTCTGTGGCTTCACACGGATCCGGATCAGGAGCAACGTACTCGCTGTCTTTCTTGTCATGCTCCAGCGGTGACCGTGTTCCCTCAGCACACTGATCGGATTATTGATCAAGTGATGAAAGGGGGAAAACGTGTCAAAATAGAAGGCATCGGTTGTAGTGCCTGCCATCTCATTACGGGCATTCAAGAAAATGCCTATGGGCACCCCACTTTTAAAATTACGTCTGGGAAGACTCTTTACGGACCCTACGCAGAACCAGAGGAGAATCTTGTGCATCCATCTGGGCAGGTGGATATTTATCGAGGGGCCCATTATTGTGCATCCTGCCATTTTGATAAGGTAAGGGATGTTACTCGGCCTGATATTCCAGGGGAAATTTTGAAAGGCACCATTTGTCAGGATTGTCATATGGAGCGCTCTACGGGAAGTTCAACCTCTCAACGTGGAGCTCTCACTCGGCCAATCGGGCGGCATTGGTTCCAAGGTATTGTGATTCCCGGGATTATGCTGAGTAATAGAAATTTACAGGCCGAATGGTTTTCGAGGGTGGATATTGAGGTTAAAAAGGTTAAGGGGCAGGTTGAGGGTGAAGTCCTGGTGCGAAATGGTGCCTTGCCTCATACTTTTCCGGGTGGCGATCCAGTGTTAAAACAATTTTATGTCACGATAACTCTCAAAAATTCAGATGGACAGGTTATCGATCAATATCAGGAACGGTTTGGCCGAACATTTGAAGAACTGCTTCGTGGTCCGATCCCTAGGCCATTTGTCAATGGAGGCACAACCAGACATATACCATTTACGTTGAAATATCCCCAAGATTCAGAGGCTTCCCTCATTGAAGCCTCAGTCAGTTATTCTCTCATTCCTGAGCCCTCGAAGGCACTTGCCGCGAAGTTCCTTGAAAGCCTGGATACCGATAAAGAACGGGAAGCTGCAGAACGCATTATTCATGATTATTCTTCCCCGCGTCTCCTCACGTTTCGCACCATGAGTTTATAGGCAGCAGGAACGTTCAGATTTTTTGTTGAATAACATAAAAGGATTGTCTGATGAGGAAAAGCTACAAAAAGAGTGCCCCCACAGGTATGAGGGGTGGGGTATTTCTGCTGGTTTTGGGATGCTTTCTGCTGACGGCACCTCTTCCTGGCTCGGGTGCAGGTGAATCGTCTTCGACCAAAAAACCATTAGAAAAATCATTTCCCAATTCCGAAAAATGTAAACGCTGCCACCTTAGGGTCTTCGAAGAATGGGAAGCTTCGGCTCAATCGCGTTCTATTGTGACTGCCCCGTTCCGAGTAACCTTGGACCAGTTTCTGGCTTCAACCGATAAAAAAGATCATGCAATGTGCTTTCGTTGCCATGCTCCGCACATTCTTGAATATGCCGACCACTTGCCTCGTTTCATTAAGGAAGTGCAATCAAAGGACCCACAGATGGATGGAGTCGGATGCCCCCAATGCCATCTTATTCAGGATGTGGACATGAATTCCCATCCCCCAACGCCAACATTTCAATTGGGGACGACGATTTTTGGAGGATATGATAAAGCCGCTGAGAACCTGGCTCATCAATCACAGAAGCTGGATCTCTATCGAGAGTCAAAATTCTGCGTGACCTGTCATGATTCACTCCCAAAGATCTCAGGCTCTGCCAAGGACCTCCCTGGTTGGCTTGGATCTTGGGAAAAAACCAAATCTGAAACCAATGGGAAGCCTTGTCAATCCTGTCATATGCCAGAGGCAGTTGATGAATCTGCTAATGGGGAGAAGGTCAGGAAGGTCGCCAATCACAGTTTCCCTGGGAGATTCGGAAAAGTCCGCGCGGAAGCTGTTACCTTGGACTTTACCACTGAGACCACTCCTGAGACTTCTCAAGTGCAGGTCAGTATTCAGAGCCTGGTTCCCCATAATTTGCCTTTGCCCCATCCCGGGTGGTCTCGGGTCGTCGTTGATCTTTCTATTTTTGGGAAAAATCTCAAAAAGGTTTACAACGAACAACGTTTTTATGAGCGGACGTTTGGGAATGCGGAGGAAAAAGAGACGGTCTTTGATTTTGAGGCAAAAAAGGTATTACGCGACACCCTTCTTAAACCTGAGGAAATGCGGGTAGAGGTTTTCACATTTCCCACACCACAGGATGCACCATCAATGGATGTAGTGGTGACTCTCACATATGCCCCTGTCCACGGACCAGAGGATTTCCTTAAAAAGGTTGAACAAGAAGCGGCACTTGGGCAAAAGGACAAGGCCTTTCAATCGGTCCAAATCGCCCAAAAGAAGTCGAACGTTCCTCTTAAAAAATAATTACTGCTCCCTGGAGGGTGATTTGTTAAGAAGTTACGGCTCCGAGGGAAGCCGAGGAAACCATCCTGGCATATTTGGCCATGACTCCTTTTGTATACCGTGGTGCCGGTGGAGTCCATTTTGCCAAACGGGCTTGAATGTCTTGCTCTGAAAGTTCAACATCCAACCGTCTCGCAGTAATGTCGATATGAATGAGGTCTCCGTTTTGGACCGCCGCAATCGGTCCACCTTTTGCGGCTTCAGGGGCGACGTGTCCAGCCATGAAACCATACGTGGCTCCTGAAAACCGTCCGTCCGTCAAAAGGGCGACTGATTCGCCTAATCCTGCCCCAACAATAGCACTCGTCACCCCTAACATCTCTCGCATCCCTGGTCCGCCTTGTGGCCCTTCATAGCGAATGACGACCACATCCCCGTCCACGATTTTTCCTTGTTGGACTGCCTGAAACGCATCTTCTTCGCAGTCGAAGACTTTGGCCGGGCCATGGTGTGCTAATTTGGCATGACCAGCCACTTTGACAACACAGCCTTCTGGGGCAAGGTTGCCTTTCAAAATCACAAGTCCTCCCGTTGGTTTAATTGGATGGGAAGGGGGAAAAAGAACTGTTTGCCCTGAAGTTTCCTTGGCTGTGGCAGCTTCTTCAGCTAACGTTCGTCCGGTAACGGTGATTTGGTCTCCATGGAGATGGCCAGATTCCAAAAGCCATTTTGCCACCAACGGTGTGCCTCCTGCTTGATAGAGGTCGGCTGCCATGAACTTACCTCCCGGCTTCAGATCAGCCAGGAGCGGGACTTGGCGGTTAATGGTATCAAAATCGTCAATATTTAATGGGAGCGACATTTCATGGGCCAGGGCTAAAAGATGGAGGACGCCATTGGTGGATCCACCGGTAGTGGCGATTGCCGCGATGGCGTTTTCCAATGCGGGGCGAGTAATAATATCCCGTGGGCGAAGATCGTTTTTCAGGAGATTGATCAGGATTTTTCCGCATTCCTTAGCCACTTGGTGTTTTCTGGGGTCGAGGGCTGGCACGCCATTGAATCCCATTGGGGAAATTCCTAAAAACTCAAACGCAATTGACATGGTATTGGCCGTAAATTGACCACCGCAGGCGCCGGCTCCTGGGCAGGCTCGTCGTTCTAATTCAATCAGGTCCTCCGTTGTCATTTTCCCTTTGGCGTGTGATCCGACGGCCTCAAAGACGTCCTGGATCGATACCGGTTTTCCATGGAATTCTCCAGGCATAATGGAGCCTCCATAGAGCATGATTGATGGAAGATTCAGACGGGCCAGCGCCATTACGCATCCTGGAATGGTTTTGTCGCAACCCGACAAAGCAATGACTCCGTCAAACAGATGTCCGCGAACCACTAATTCGATGGAATCCGCCACCACTTCTCGGCTGATTAAAGAGGCTTTCATCCCCTCCGTCCCCATGCTGATACCATCTGAGACTACGATTGTGTTGAATTCGATGGGGGTCCCTCCCGCCTCACGAATCCCCTGTTTCACACTCGCCGCCAGATCGCGTAGATGATAATTACAAGGGGTGATTTCCGACCAGGTGTTGGCGATCGCGATGAGGGGCCTGGTAAAGTCGTCGTCGGTCAAGCCTACAGCCCTGAGCATCGCACGAGCGGGGGCACGGTCCGGTCCCTCGGTCAGGGGGAGGCTATTTTTCTTCAAGGTTTTTGACATGAAACAATGCTCCTTCGATCATAACCGTTGATGAATGGAAAATAGGGGCAGTCGATGATTCGTTTCCTGAATGTCTCATAATGCTAGGAAAATGGTCAATGTTGGTGGGACAAAAGATTGCATGTGCAGCCCTGGCGATGATGATTTTCCTAGGAGTCAGCAGCAGAAGAGAAATGGTTGCGCAGGAGGGAGACGCCACACAGTCTTGTCCACTGACATGGCAAGGATGGTGTTGGCCCGTGAGATTCCTAGGAGGCGAGCTTACAAGATGTTACCGATGCGAGATATTGCTGGAGCCGAAGCCTCCCTCCGGCTCCTGCGGATGGGGGTGTACACAATATGAGCCAATATGGATTGGTAAAATGATAGGTGTCTCCATGACGGCAGGACTCTACAAGCTGGCGTAATCTGGGCTGCTTCATCCAGTTTGGCAAGGGGGCTGAATCCATGACGACTTGTTGGAGGTATTGTTCTAACAGTCGATCATGCCGGATTGAAATGCTATGGGTGCTGGCTATTTCTCGAATAGTGATAAAAACTTCTAATTTTTCTAACACAGCAACTACGGACTCTGCAGAAAGATAGGGCATTGGAGCGTGAGGGGAACATTCTTGAAAGAAGGTGTGATGCAGTCGTGAGAAAAAAGCCTCTTGCTTGGCAAGGACAATACACGCGGTTCCCCGAGTTGGGTGTAGAGCACCGATAAGTCGGGACAATGAAGTATGGAGAGAGGCATGATCCAGGCAGGAGAAGGATTGGATCGCCCATGCCACATCGTAAGAACCTGGAGTCAGGAACTTTTCAGCATTATCCCAGGTGGTTTGCCAGGCATGTCTGGGGAGAAATGGCAGGCGCAGAGACTGGCTGCAGGTGGAGAGGCAATAGTGGGAAGGGTCCAAATAATCATAATGAAGGCGTATGGTTGACGGAAGCCATGCCTGCAACATTCTCGGAAATCGGCCGGGTCCACATCCAATGTCTAGTACTTGATAGCCTGCGTTCTGTTCCGGAAATAGCGAATCCCAATTCACGGCACCCAAGATTTTGGTGTAATCGTTTTCCACTATTGAAAACCAGGCTTCGGGGTGTAAGATGCCCTTTTGGTAATAACGAAGTGAGCGGGGAAGGTTTAAGGTCATTTTTCGCTTGAGAGAAGGCAATTGAGAGGTGCATAAGGGTTTGTTCATGATTAAGATACTGAGAGAGAAATTGAAGTCATCAATTGTTTCTCTAAAAAGAAGCAAAAACGGTACCGGCTATCATTTGGTAAAAAGAGGAAAGAAGACAATGGAATTTTATCAAAATTGTCTGTTAGGAAGGGGAAGGTCTTTTTCCTGAAGCAAAAAAATTTCCCAACACACAGGAAGAATCTGCCGGTTGCCAATTGGACACATATTAACGGTCCTTTGACCATACATCGGTTTTGCTGAGAACGTGAAGACAGCAAGGAAATGGTTTCCAAAGAACCAGTGAAGGGCGTGAATCTGATGTTCTGCCAGGGTGACACTCGTAAATCCTCGTGGATCTTCTTGACGGTATGGATAGGGGCGACTGTCTTGTTCCTGTGGGAGGTTGGTCTAAGTAGAAGTGAGAGAGGTTTGGAGAATGAGTCCTTTTCCGAAGTTTTAAATTTGAAGTCAATTCAGAAGGAGAGGATAAACGTTCGCTTAGCCTCTACCTATAAACCGTGGGTGCCGAGTCATTTATTTTTTGCTGACCGCGAGGCTGCCTCGTCTCCACAACCTTCGCCAGATTTTTCTTCAAAGAGAACTGGCTCGGCCTTGGTTGGTTCCGTCATGGCCCTCTTAGCCACGTTTGAAAGTGCGAATGTTCTTCCACCCGAGGGGACCTCACAGGCCAATCAACTGATTCATGGCCTTATTCAAATGCAGTCGGCCTTAGTGAAATCTCAATCCTCAGAGTTGAGCGAATATTTATCAGCGGCGGTTGAACAGCGTTTTGAAAAGGAAAGTGCAGGGCTTTTACAGTCAATTTATCAGAGTGGTTTGACATCCAAATTGTTAGAGGCCCTCGTGAGCTATAACCACAAAATACCAATGTGGGAGAAGCCAGCTCTTATTAAACTCTTTCAACGCTATAATATTTCCCGACAGGATTGGGAATTGATTGAAAAAATCTTCGGCGAAGCCGAAGTAGCCTATCGTATAAAAGGATCATCCATCCATGATGCCTATGAGCTTTGGAGAGCACAAATGCCAGGAGGCCGGTCATGAAGATACAGGAATTAATTGAGGAAAACGGGTTTCCCGGTCTGTGCCGATCGGTAACATGCATCGGCAATTTCGACTGCTCGTAACCCATCTTCTGCGGTAACGGGCATTGGGCCTCCGGTTCGAATCGCCTGACAAAAGTCTCGAAGCACTTCAATCAACGTTGCACTGGAAGGGCAGGGGTAGTCTAATATCTCATTTCCTCCGGAAATTTTTCGAACGATGTTGGTCGTCCAATCGGCTAAGGCTTGTCCTTTTGACGCCATAATTTCTGCGCGGGTGACTCGTCCCTGGCTGACGCGTGAAATATCGAGATAACAGGGAAGTCCTCTTTGCGTAACCAGTTTGATAAAAGCCCGATTTTCGGGGTCCTGGGCCGTTGGTCGACTAATATCAGCCGAGACCGAATGGATCTCATCCTGAGTGAGGACACGGACCAAATCCAGCAAGTGAATCCCAAACTCCATAAGGGCCCCATAATTGCTCCATGATGTGTTTTTTTCAGGCAACCCTTGGCGGCATTCGAATCGCATAGTGCAAACAAGATAGTGCCATTGGCCTAAGGATGAGGCGATGGCTTGCAATTGCCGGATTGCTGGCTCATACCGCAGAGTCTGGGCTGTCATAACAGGGATTCTAGCCTTGGTGGCGGCCTCAACGATTTGGCGGCCTTGGATCTGGGTAAGGGCAAGCGGTTTTTCCAGAAGAACCGCTTTGCCATGTTGAATGGCTTCTAAGGCAATGGGAAGATTGAGTGAGGGAGGGGTCACGATCAAAACGGCCTGAATAGCCGAATCGGCTAAAAGATCCTGATAGTTTGGGTAAAATCGGAGGGAGTTTTCAGTGGCAAGTCGAATGCCTTCAGCCATGTTTCTTCGGCTGATGGCAATCAATTTCCCTCCCGTCTCGACGGAGAGCAAATGGTGAAGATAACGGTAGCCGTGTCGCCCTACGCCAATCAATCCAAGGAAAATCGGTTTCATAACAACCTTGGTTCTTTCCTTTAACCCCCAGGAGTGATAACAAAAGAGAAGTTGTTCTCATCCAATGTGTATAAAACATACCGGATCGCCTACCAGGGCTGTTGGATAGGTCCGATCCTCAACTTGATAGGGAATGCCATGTAAGTGGCACCAGTGTTCAACCCAGGGCATTTCTTCCACCGAGGTCGTGAGCAACCCTGGCAGGGTAAGGTTGGCCATGCAATTGGCAAATAAGCGAACTCCTGTTTCCCGTTCGTGTGAAAAGGCCGATACGTCAAATGCCAGAGGGTCCGCACGGCCGTAAGAAAAAAGGACTGACAGATTGGGGAATTCTTCCGGGTCATTCAGAACACTGACAATCCAAAGATGATCAACCTTGCCTGTCGCAGTCTCTGCCGACCCGCAGTAAAAATGGATTCCGTTTTCGCCCCCGGCTTGGTTGAGAATATCCACTTCTGCTTGTCGAAGATTATAGGGACATACGGTTCGATTTAATTCCAGCCGTTCCATGAGCAAAATTGGAATCTCTGGGACTCCTGCTCCCACATATAAACTTCGCCCCATAGCCGGCAAACGGCTGCGGAGGGCTCTCGCAATCGCGATCCCCAGTTTCTTGCAGGGGCCTCGACGATCCTCCCAAAACGCGTCTCCACCTTCGTCGCAATAAACCGGGCCAAGCCCATCATAGTCCAACACATTATACATTCTGGTAATTTCTTGAGTCGTGGCAGATGATAATTTTGGAGTTTTCATCCTCGGTGTGGGCCTTTCAATATGTCTCGGTTTCCTTCGTTGTACCAGGTTCGGCGAAGGAGAAAATAGCCCTTACAGGAAGGTGGGGTGGCATGATCCAAGCCAGGAAGGTGAGCCCTAGCTCAACTTGACCCAAATTACGATTTTGTGTATTGATACACTTGATTAGGCATAGACCCTTTCCCAAGGAAAAAGGCCTTTTCCCAAAAAGGGGCAAGAGTTCCTCCTATCACCGATTCCATTCCTTTTTACTGTGCGTCAATAGGAAATCTCTTTGTTGGGGTTCTACAGTATAGCGAAGGTGCTCCTCAGGTGCGGGGCGAAGCCTGCGCCTTTTCTGAGAAAGAGCCAAGGGTAGCTGTTTATCTAATGATGATTTCAACTTGAAACATTTTTTCCCGAACAGCCGATTTTACTAGAGATAACAAGATCAGATTCTTATGGATATTCTTCAAGAACTTCGTCGGGTGATCAGGCTGGAAGGTCAAGCCATTGCGCACCTTGAGGAGAGCATAGGTCTTCCTTTCGAGGAGGCAGTAAAGATGTTGCAAGCCTGTCAGGGAAAAGTGATCCTCACAGGGGTGGGAAAATCCGGCCTGATAGCGAATAAAATTTCGGCTACGATGGTGTCCACCGGCACACCTGCGGTGTTTTTACATGGCTCCGAGGGGCTGCATGGGGACATTGGGATTGTGGGGAAAGAAGATATAGTAATTGCGGTAGGAAAGTCAGGCGAAAGCGAAGAATTGCTAGCACTGCTTCCATTTATTCGAAAAATTGGTGCACGAATGATTGTCATTACGGCGCAGGCAAACTCCACTCTGGCACGAAGTAGCGATCTTGTTCTTGTGACGCCCATACAAGAAGAAGCTTGTCCGCTCAATCTGGCACCAACCTGTAGCACCACTGCCGCCCTGGTCTTAGGGGATGCGCTGGCCATGGCTTTGATGAAATTGCGAAACTTTCAACCAGCCGACTATGCCATGTTTCACCCTGGCGGACAGTTAGGAAAACGACTGCTTTTGAACGTTGGGGATCTGATGCGAACCGGTGAAGCCAATGCGGTTATTCGCCTTTCTCACACGATTCAATTCATGTTGTGTGAAATGACGAGTAAACGTGCCGGCGCCGTGTCCGTTCTTGATGAGGAAGATCGTTTATTGGGATTGATCACTGACTTTGATATTCGTCGGGTGTTGGAGGGGGGACAGAACCTTTTCGCTCTCACGATTGGAGCGGTCATGAACCCAAAGCCCAGTTGGGTCTATCAGGATGAAAAAGCCGTCAAAGTTCTTCAATTTATGGAGAAACGGGAGAAGCCCATTTCCGTGCTACCCGTCCTTGATCGACAGGAAAAAGTCGTTGGCATGATACATATTCATGATCTGATTTCCCGTGGCCTTTAGCAAAGACTTCTAGTCGATGGGAAGAGTCTTGAATCTGATTCGAGGCGAGAATGCCGTTTAAGATGGGTAGGGTACGGCGTGATAGTAAGCATTTATGTGTGTTTCTTGATTGCGGGATGCTCGGTTGCCTGCGTGTAGGGCAAGAGCGTTTCAAGCATTTTTGCCCACCCCTGAACGGGACTAATGAGGATTATTTTGAAAACATTTCTTGTGCGAGATCTAGCTTGTCTCAAATGATCTGATCCAATGAGTATCGACTTGGATGTGGGACAGGTTGGCAGCACCTCTTCTTCAAGGACTTTCCACCGTTCTGATCTTTGGCCTGCCCTTGGGTGGGGGCTTTGTGTAGTCATTCTTTTGGGTTTTTCTCCCCGACTGTTTCATATTCAAGAATATTTCTTTTTCCCTCTTCTGGGTATGGCAATACTCCTTTGTGTATTGGAGCGAAAGCCGCTCTGGATTCATGCCCCGCTCCTTGTTCCGTTTATCTGTTTTGTGGGATGGGTTGCGTTTACGATTCCTTTTTCAATTGATCCTTGGGTCAGTCTGAAGGAATGGCAAAAAATTGTAGCACAGTTGGCGGTGTTCTATGGCACCTGTTTGATTGTGCGGGAACAACGAAATGAATATTTTCTAAAGAAGGCTCTCCCCGTCTTATTGGTGGGGGCCATTGCCTGTTACACCTATTCCCTTCTTGATTTTTGGCACCGGGGAGGGAATCTTTTGGATCGCACGATCCGTGCGGGTTTTCCGAAAGCAGGTGGCGCAGATTTTACCTGGCTGAGTACCAATGTGTTGATGGTTTTCCCTCTGTTCATCACGGGATTCTTGGCGGTGACCAGTTCATGGAAACGGGTGATGGTAGGTTATGGCATATTTCTCTCTTTCTTGGCCCTAGTGCTTTCCTATAGTCGTGGTGTCTGGTTAGCCTCTCTGACGCAATTAATTGTTGGAGGATTTCTTGTCCATAAACGTCACGCATTTCGCTTGCTGATGATAGGAATGGTGGTATTCCTTTCGGTTGGAGTGGTCCTTGGTCAATTGGGACTACATCGTGAAACCTTCAATCCCTGGACTATTAAAGCTCGGTTAGCAGTATGGAATCTTAGTGCTGCAGATATTCTGGACCAGCCAATCGTTGGTGTGGGTTATGGCGTGCCTATTTTAGAAAAGCGTCATGGGCAAAATATCGTTGAGTTGGAAGCTGTGAATCTCGGAATTCCCGATATTCCCGAAAAACCGCATAACTGGTATCTCATGGTGGTGACAGGGGCTGGGTTACCAGGGTTGGTCTTGTTTCTTTGGTTGCTCGCCAAAGTGGGATTTACTATCTATAAGGACTGGACAAAAGCTATGACTTCCTCATATCGGTGGTTACAGATGGGAGTATTTCTCATGGTTCTTGGATTTTCGATCCGTATTTTTTTCGAAGACAGCTTCGGCGGAAGCCATTCCTATCTGTTTTGGATACTTGTCGGGACGAGTGTGGTTCTTTCGCACTCACAAGTGGAGGGAAAATGCAACCAGTCAGGGAATAGAAGTGGTTAGCAAATGTATTGAGATAAGTTGGCCAATGTTTAGGGGCGCTAAACCATGCAATTGTTTTACGTGATCAACAATCGTCTACAGTTCTTCTTCCCCTGAGGCGCTTCCGGATTTTCATGGACGGTTTCAAAAAAATGGATCTACACTGTTTTGGAAAATTCCGATGGAGAAATGCCACTCCTTAATGGTCGGTTTGATCTGGTGATATAGCCTTTCAATAAAGGGGGCGGTTTCAAGTTCCAAGTGCAACGGGTGATTGATGACGCAATTGCGTAAACACTTCCAGGGGCGTCGCCCAGTCAAGGCATTTTCTCGGTCGAGTGTTCAACCGATGCGCAATGGCATTGAAC